>CAXTNK010000013.1:66152-79241 GCA_964245665.1 uncultured Acidobacteriaceae bacterium | reverse complement strand
CCCCGCGCCTACCAAGCAGCAGTTCGATCAGCTGACTGCCCAGTTCAAACGCCTGGCAGCCGCCTCGGTCCCGCTCAGCCAGGAGATCATCGACCTCGACCAGGCGCAGAGCACGCTCACGCAATGGCGCCAGTCCCTCCACCAGGAGAATCACGAACTATTGATGAAGGTGTTGACGAAAGTCTTCTTCATCACGATTTCGCTCGGCATTCTCGCCCTCTTCTCCGAGCTCTGGCGTCGCTTCATCTTCCGGTATGTGCAGGACATCCGCCGCCGCCGCCAGATCCTCATTCTTCGCCGCTTCGTCATTTATTTCATGATGGGGATTGTCATCATCCTCGGCTTTGTCAGCGAATTCAGCTCGCTTGCCACCTTCGCCGGCTTCATCACTGCCGGCCTCGCTGTCGGGCTGCAGACGATCCTGTTATCAGTCGCTGCGTACTTCTTTCTCATCGGCCGCTACGGCATCCGTGTTGGCGACCGCATCAGCGTCTCCGGCATTACCGGTGATGTGATCGACGTTGGCCTGATCCGCCTGTACCTGATGGAACTGGCCGGCACCGGCAACGACATCTTCCCCACCGGCCGCATCGTGGTTTTTCCCAACTCGGTGCTCTTCCAGGCGACCGTTCCGCTCTTCAAACAGATCCCCGGCACCGAGTACGCATGGCACGAAGTTGCGACGACGATCAATGCCGCGGCGGACGCAAAGCTGGTGCAACAGAAGATTCTCGATGCCGTCAATACTGTTCACGAAAGCTACCAGGCAGACTTCGAACGCCAGCATGAAGCCTCCTCCCGCTTTCTTGACATTCGCATCGAAACGCCGAAACCCACGAGCCACCTGCAGTTTGTCGCCGCCGGTCTCGAACTTGTTGTCCGCTACCCTGTCGCGCTCGGCAACGTCGCGAAGGCAGATGACGAGATCACGCAGAAGATCGTCAGTATGCTCAACACCTCTGAAGAATTGAAGGGATCCATCACCGGTTTCCCGCTGATCCGCGTAGCCGTCAAAGGCTGAGGCTGGGCCCTCTATTCTTCGCTTTCCCGAAGATGTGTCATCCTGAGCGAAGTCGAAGGACTTGAGTCTTGACAGCCTGGCCTTCACCCTCGCACTTTGTCATCCCGACCGTAGCGGAGGGATCTGCATCCTGCCCGCCTGGGCACAAACCGTGACCGGTCTTTCCTGGATTGACGCGCGTGTCGTCATCGCGCGGTACCTGGTGTCGCCGTACGCGCAGTACATTACACTGTTGACATGCTTGATGAATCCCAGTTCCGCCAGCACTCCGAGTCTGCGCTCGAGTCGTTGAAGCAGTCCCTCATCCGCGCAGAAGAAGATGGCGAGTTCGAGGTTGAAGAACAGAATGGCGTCCTGAACATTGTCTTCGAGCAACCCGTTGCGAAATTTGTCCTGACCCCCAACACGCCGGTCCGCCAGATATGGATCTCCGCGCTCTCGACCAGCTTCAAACTGGAATGGTCTGATGCCACGGGCAAATTCATCCTGCCCAAGACGGGCGAAGATCTCTCCACCGTCGTCGCACGTGTCATCAATACGCATCTCGGCACAAACACAGTTACACTAAGCTAGCGACCCATGGATGGAGCAAGCGGAAGCAACCAGCCGCGCCTCTCAGTCGCCATCATCACGCTGAATGAAGAAGCAAACCTCGGCCGCACACTGCAGTCGCTGACGTTCGCGGATGAAGTCGTCATCCTCGATGCAGGCTCGACGGACCGCACCACCGCCATCGCTGCCGAATACAATGCACGCATGTTTATCCAGCCATGGAAAGGCTTTGCCGGCCAGAAAAACGCGGCACTCGATAAATGTACGGGAGATTGGATCCTGTCGCTCGATGCAGACGAAGTCGTCACCCCCGAACTGGCTCAGTCCATCAGAAAACTGTTGCAGGGAACGCCGGCACACGCAGCCTATTTTGTCGGCCGCCGCAACCTCTTTCTTGGCAGATGGCTGAAGTATGGCGGCTACTATCCCGATCGGAAATTGAGGCTGTTACGAAATGGATCTGCCCGCTTCGAAGGACGGGCGGTCCATGAAACACTGCAGTTCACCGGCAGCACCGGCACCCTCGCAGGCGACCTGCTTCATTACGCCTATCCTACGCTGCAACTCTACATCGAACACATGAACCGTTACAGTTCTCTCGCCGCCGCGCAATACGCCGGAACCGCTCCGCAACTATCTTCTTTGGAATTCCTGAACGGAGTCGTACTTAATCCGGTAGCGACTTTTGTCTATAACTACATTGTCCGGTTAGGCATGCTTGACGGTCGCGAGGGCCTGCTGCAGCATCTTTACCACTCCGCCTACGTGAGCTGGAAGTACGCAAAGGCGTGGGAAGCCGGCAGAAAATAACTACTCGCCGGCTTTCGAGCGCTCTTTCTTGATCGCTCCGCCAAATGCAGTCAGCAATCCGACCGCCGCTGCCAAGCCTACGCGCGCCTCTTCTGTATTCATCTGCTTCGTAATCGCAAAGAGCGAAGGCGGCTTCTTATTCCTGTCTTCCGGCCTGCCCTGAATCGCTTGGTGCAGAGCATCCGGATGGATCGCCGTCAGCAGCGTACCGAGAGACAGCAGGTTTCGCAGTGCGTCGATCATCTCCGGCGTGCTGATGATATCGACGACATGATTGACGACCGCATCGCCGCGACCTACCAGGCCGCGCAGTAGATCGATAGTGCCGGTATCATGCAGTTCCTGCAAAAGCTTCAGGCTTGCCAGCAACGCGTCGCCATGATCACGCGGGGCATTCTCGACCTGCTGTGCGACGTTGTCCTTGGTGTCAGTTGGAATAAATCTTCGGAATGGAACCGGCTGTGCCATGATTATTTTCCCGTCTCGATCTGTACCAGCTCACTTGTACCTGGTAAACGATAGTCAGAACGCTTCCACTTGCGTTCAACCTCAACACCATTCTGCGGCGTGCGCTTGCCACTGTAGCGGAAGTTCGTCGGCCTCAATGGGTTCGGCCCCTTCTCAGGCAGCACACGAATATTGACTGACGTTTCTTTGTAAGCCGGCGTGTTCGTCGCGCGGTCAACCGCATTCCCCACCAGTACATTCACCGGGCCGGACTGCGACGTCAACGGCAGGTAGACTTCCTTGCCCGTCACCCGCGATGTCACCAGCACCTTTACCTTAATGGATCCAACACGGCTGTTTACTTCAACCCATTGCCCCGATGTAATCTTCCGCTCTTCCGCGAGTTCGGGAGACATTTCGAGATACCGCTCCGGATTAATCTCATGGATGCCAGGCACCCGCATCGTCTGGTTGCCCGTCTGGAAATGCTCGAGCACGCGACCGTTGTTGAGATGAATGTCATATTCAGCATCGATCACTTCGCTGCCGGGAATCCATTCCAGTGGATAAAGCTTCGCCTTCTTATCAGGAAAATTGAAGCCGCCTTCGTCCATGTAAAGCGTTTTTGTATCTGTACCATCGACGTTCACCGGCCACTGCAGCGTACTGTAACCGGCGAGCCGGTCGTAAGTTACGCCCGCGAAAATCGGAGCCAGAGATGCGGCCTCATGCATGATGTCCGCTGGATGTTTGTAATCCCATTCTGCTCCCAGTCGGTTCGCGAGCAACTGAGTAATCTCCCAGTCAGGCTTTGCATCGGCATAGGTCGGCAGCACCTGGTAGAGCCTCTGGATGCGCCGCTCGGTATTGGTAAACGTACCTTCGCGCTCGAGACTCGGCACAGCAGGAAACACCACATCCGCGTAGCGGCACGTCTCAGTAAAGAAGATGTCCTGCACGACGAAGAGATCGAGCCGTTCGAACCCACCGGCGACATGATGCGCATCCGCGTCCGACGAAATCATATCCTCGCCAGCCAGGTACATGGCCTTGAGTCGGCCGTCATAAATAGCGTCAATCATCTGGTGATTATCGAGACCCTTTTCGGCCTTGATCTTCACGCCCCACGCCTGTTCATACTTGGTGCGCGGCGCTTC
Source organism: uncultured Acidobacteriaceae bacterium (assembly GCA_964245665.1). Lineage (GTDB taxonomy): Bacteria > Acidobacteriota > Terriglobia > Terriglobales > Acidobacteriaceae. The sequence goes on along the minus strand of CAXTNK010000013.1, from coordinate 75,254 downwards.
CTCGGCAACCTTCTCGTAGCCGGGAAACATATTCGGCATCGCGCCGAAATCACTCGCGCCCTGCACGTTATTGTGGCCGCGCAATGGATATGCACCCGTTCCCGGCCGCATATAGTTGCCGGTTATCAACAGCAGGTTCGAGATAGCCGTCGAAGAATCGCTACCACCGCAGTGTTGCGTGATACCCATCGCCCAGAGGATGCACATACTCGGCGCAGTAGCAATCTCGCGCGCTACCAGTTCCAGCGTCTCGATCGGCACCTCGCACATCTTCGCGGCGTATTCCATCGTGAAGGGCTCAAGACTCTTTCGATATTCGTCCAGACCATTCACCCACTGGTCCAGAAATGCCTGGTCGGCGTGTCGATGATCCAGCATGTAGCGGCTCATTGCAGACAGCCAGATCAGGTCCGAACTTGGCTTCGGTTGAAAGAAAATGTCCGCCCGTTCCGCCATCTCATGCTTGCGCAGGTCAGCGACAATCAGTTTCTGGCCGCGCAGTTTATGGGCCTGCTTCACGCGTGTCGCGAGTACCGGATGACTCTCTGCCGTATTGCTGCCGATAATCAGCACCAGCGAACTCTGCGCTATGTCAGAAATCGACCCCGAGTCGCCGCCATGCCCCACTGTGCGGAACAATCCTTGTGTCGCTGGCGACTGGCAATACCGCGAGCAGTTATCGATATTGTTTGTACCGATCACCTGTCGCGCGAATTTCTGCATCAGGTACGCTTCTTCATTCGTACACTTTGAAGACGCAATCACACCGATCGAATCCGGCCCATGCTCGGCCTTGATCGCTCCGAGCCTGTTTGCTACATAGGCCAGTGCTTCATTCCAGGTCGCCTCGCGGAAGTCGTTGCCTTCACGGATCAGCGGCGTCCGCAGACGGTCTTCGCTGTTCACATAATCCCAGCCGAATTTGCCCTTCACGCACGTCGAAATATTGTTCGCCGCACCTTCCGACGGCTCGACCTTCAGGATATGCCGGTCCTTCGTCCACATATCAAAACTGCAGCCCACGCCGCAGTAGGTGCAGACCGTCTTGGTCTTCTTGTTCATCACTTCGCGCATCGCTGCTTCGGTTTCAGACACCGCCATGATCGGCCCGTACCCAATTTCCGGCTCGACACCTTTTACCACGTCGATCATCTTGCTCAAGGCTTCAGCCGGCAGATGCGTCAGGTAGCCGGCGTGGCCAAGCATCGATTTTTCCATCAGCGCATTGCACGGGCACACCGTGATGCAGTGTCCGCAGGAGACACAACTCGAGCCACCAATCTCGTGGCCGCCATCCCACAGTACACGCGGATGCTCCGACTCCCAGTTGATCGTCAGCGTCTCATTCACCTGGTAGTTCTGGCATGCCTCCACGCAGCGGCCACACAGAATGCACTGGTCTGGATCGTAGCGATAGAAGGGATTGGTATGGTCCTGCTCGTAAGGCTTCTGTTTGAACGGATGCTTCTGGTGCTCCACATGCAGATTGCCGGCCGTATTATGCACTGTGCAGTTGCCATTGCTGTTATCGCAAACCGTGCAATACAACATATGGTTGCCGAGAATCACATCGAACGCTTCTGACTGCGCAGCCTTCGCGCGCACAGATTCGGTCTCGACCCTGAGACCAGCTGTAACCTGGGTCCCACAGGCGCGAACCAGCTTTCCATCGATCTCGACCATGCACGTATCACAGGTCTGGATAGGGCCGAGCGGTTTCAGATAGCAGACATGCGGAAACTTTTCATTCTCGCGCAGGATCGCATCGACCAGCGGCTCGCCGGCAGTCCCAACTACCGGTCTTCCATCGATAGCAATTTCAACAGCAGGCTTGCCGGCGTGGCGGGCAGCAGAGACAGTACCAAATTCCGTTTGCGGATCCATAGGCTTATGTCCATACGATGCCAATTCCCGAGATGCCGTCAAGCGCTTAACCTGCGCGTGTCACTCCGGCAAAAAAATCAGTCCGTCAGAATACCCATCTCAAACGGCGGGGACAGCAGGCAGTCGAGTCTGCCGATCTTTTCCAGCGCCCGCGTTAACTGCGAGTTGTAACAAGGTTCCACAGTGACGACAAAAACCGTGTGTTCAGACGGATAATCGGGCTTCTGCAGAATTGCGCGAATATTAATATCTTCAGCGGCCAGGTCGCCGGCGATTTCAGCCACGATGCCAGGCCGATCGCGCACCACAAATCGGATGTAGTGGGGCAGCCGGAATTCGCCGCCTCCCAATACCGGCTTCGCGCCGAGTGACACGGAACACCCACCCTGAGCAATCGACATGATGTCCGAAACAACAGCGACTGCTGTTGGATGTCCGCCTGCACCATGTCCGGAAAAGATTGTCTGGCCGCCAAAGGCTCCGCCCGAGATCACCATGTTCTCGGTTCCCTTTGACCACGCGAGCGGTGACGAATTTTTCACGAGCATCGGCCCGACTGATGCCAGCAATGCTCCGTCGCGAATCTCTGCACGCGCAATCTGCCGGATAGTGCAATGCAATTCCTGCGCATAGACAAAATCTGCAGCCGCCACGCTGCGGATGGTCCGGCAACCAATTTCGTTCGGTGCAATGTCAGCGCGCAAACCGATCCGCGCCAGGATCACCAGCTTCGCCCGCGCATCGAAGCCATCGACATCTTCCGTAGGATCGCGCTCAGCATAGCCCAGGCCCTGCGCTTCTTCGAGCACTGTCTGAAATTCTGCGCCCTGTTCCATCTTGCTCAGAATGAAGTTACATGTGCCATTCAGAATACCTTCCAGCTTCAACATCCTGTCGCCAGAAAGTCCCTGCTGCAACGCGGGGATCACCGGCACGCCTCCAGCGACTGCTGCGCCGTAAAGCAGGCTGCATCCATGCTGTTGCGCAATTTTTTGTAATTCAATCCCGCGGTACGCAATCAGCTTTTTGTTCGCTGTCACGACGCTCTTGCCCGCGAGCAGCGCCTGCCGCACCCACTCGCCAGCAGGGTCAAGACCACCAGCCAGTTCCACGACAACATCAGCCGAAGACCCCATCACATCAGCCAGGTCTTCGGTCCACTGCACGGTGTCCCGAATCCAGTCGGCTTTTTTACGAACCACATTGCGGTTGTAGACGTGCGTCAGTTCCAGGTTTTCGCAGTGCAAGTCGCCAAGGATTTTAGCAACCGAACTACCGACCGTTCCGAAACCTAACAGCGCTACTTTCATCTTCCGTGCAACAGCATCGCCCAAAACAGTTCATCTCCCACAGCAACTTCGAAGGTCCTCAGCCGTTTATGTCTGCCAAGTGTACGACGATTGAATTAGCGATCAAGCCGACCCGTGTACGCAAGTTCAGCCTTAGAAATGCCGCAGACGTTCCTCCGGGATCGTTTCCACATTCACCGGGCCCGGCCGAACAGATTCTTTCTCAAGCGAGCGACTCACCAGGTCACGCGATCCCAGTCCAATCGACAAAGCCAGCGCGAGCACGATCCCGCCGAACAGGATACCGAATGCCAGGTCCACAATCTCTTCTCCGATATGCAGATGATCCAGCACCATCGCCGCCGAAAGCACCAGCACCAGCCACTTCACGCCAAGGCTCAGCAACCGTGCATACTGCAGATTCATATTCACCGCGCCAATCAAGACACTACGCGATAGAAACCTTGCAATGATCGAGCCGATAAACAGGATGACGACCGCTCCCACAATCCTCGGCAGATATGCGAGTAATCCTGCCGCGATCATGGAGTTGGACGAAGCACTGAACGCCTCGAAGCCGACCGCAAAGCCCAGCACGACCAGTGACCAAAATACAATGCGACCGATCAGTGACGTCGGTGTTTGCGTTGGCGACCACTCCGCAAGCTGACTCGATCCACGCCCGAAACGCTCGTCGAAGTGCAGCGAGTTCAACATCTTCCGCAACCCCCAGGAAAGACCCCAGCCGATCAACGCAAATAGCAGCACGGCGACAAGCAGCGCTACCAGTCCCGGGAGAATCGTCGCTATACGTTCAAGGACGCGCTCCATCGATGACTGAAGCGATATAACAATCTGATTGCCCATATCCTGTCCTCCACAAGCTCCGCAACTGCTGATAAAAATGAATGAATATCTCGCGCCATTGTCTTCACAGATGGAAGCGTGTCTACGGATTGAAGCGGTCCGGCCACCGCCAGCGCGACAGCAGGTACGTTTTGCCTGCTTCAAAAGCCTGCGCAAGTTTCTCGACACGCAGCTCTGCAGCCGCGTCTGAAATGGTGGCCACCTCTTTGGCATAGGATGCGACCCACGCCAGATAAATCGGCGCGAATGCACCCATCAGGTGGCTCCGGCCCAGTGTCTTCAACCGGTGCGCGAGGGCAAAGTCGTAAATGATGCGCACCCAGAGCTCGTCCGGCATCTTGAACTGATCCGGCGTAGCGCGCGTCATCCGTTTCAACTCAAGCTGCGTGACTGGCGGCAGTACCAGTGACCACAGGTCCTGCAGATTGTTCGATGCCAGCAGAAAACTATCGACCATCGGCTTCGTATCGATCGGAGTCGATGCCTGGCCGTTCGCATTGTGCGCGGCAAACGGCTCACCCAGTGTCGGGATGGCGTGCGAACCGCGCGTCCTCTGCCACACCGATGCATTCGCTTCAACGTCGCTGAAGAGCGGACCGAGGACCTGGGTCAACACAGCCGTCAGGTCCACGCCGGCAGCAATGCCTTCGTGTCGCACATTCACATGCACCTGGCTCACGCGTTTCTCGCGGATCGCTGCTTCGGTTGCTGGCCAGAACAGGCTCTCGCCTGCCGCCTGCACGCGTTTGCTCGGCTGTTCAAAGGTCGGCAGAATGCCAGCCGCTACAGCGAAATCCTGCGCTAACGGATACCGCACCCGCTTGCCATAAAGCGCGCGTGTCAGCGGCGCCAGAATACCCGAATTCAACAGTCCTTCGAAGCGGCTCTGCGCGTAGATCGGCATCACCAGGTCGGCATTCGCTGCCAGCACCGGGGCCGCCAGGATTTCGACTGCATTCTTTTGCAGTGCTTCAAGGTCGGAGTTAACGACGACACACGCTTTCGCTCCCGTCGTCTTCGCCAATGCAAACAGACTGTTATAGGTTGCGCCGGATGTCAGCCAGTACGCGCCGCTGCCAGAAGCCGCCGCTACCTTGTAGGACATCAGGCCCGCACTGCTTTCGCCGTCACCGATCGGCTCTTCTATACCGGGGTAGGCGATGACCGCATGTAGTCCACTCCCGCTCTGCAACAAGCTGTTCGTCACATGCGCTGCCGCATCGCGCAGCAACTGCATGTCGACTACACCTGTAATGCCGACCAGAACGTCAACCGGGCCAGCCACTGCCGCATTTTGCACTACATCTTCCATCACTTCTGCCTTGGCCATTATTTGTCCTGGACCACTCTTCGTAAGACCTAATCACTGATCACACAGCGGTCATGCCTGTGATGAGAACATTACATCGGCAGTGCAAGAATACCCGTAAGCGGAATCCGTACCCACGCCGGCCGATTGTTCAATTCATACACCAGTTCATACAACGCCTTGTCCAGAACATATGCTTCCAGCAATTGCTGGAATGGTCCTGCTTCAGGCGGCACCACTGCCACACCCGCAACTGTGTGGCGATACGCGCGCAAAAATTCCGCCGACACCGACTGTTCCCAAAGCCTCGCCCATGGCTCCAGGCGATCGAAGTCATTGGGACGGCGCGTCGTATATTTCATCAGTCCCGAAAATGCGCAGTAGCTGAAAGACCGCAACATCCCCGCCACATCTTTCAACGGCGACTGCTTGGTGCGTCGTTCCGCCAGTTTCCGAGCCGGCTCGCCTTCGAAGTCCAGCAGCACAAAATCATTCTTCGAGCGCAGCACCTGCCCCAGGTGATAGTCCCCGTGGATACGCGTCCGCAGTGCGTGGATCTCGGTCGCTTCCATCTGCGAAAAACGTTCCAGCGCTACTCTTCGCCGGCTCAACACCAGGCTTGCCAGCTCGACGACATTGTCCGGCAGGTTCACCAGGTTGTTCTTCAATGCATCGAATGCAGCCGTCGCATGCTGTAACAGATCAGCCCGCAGTTCCGACAGGTCATGCTGTCGCAGCGGCTCCGGCGCGAATGCAGGATCAGCCGTCGGCCGCGCCAGCGCAAGATGCAATTCACCGGTACGCTTGCCTAGCAAGGCTGCGGCCTCGAGGTAACCGCCGACATTCTCGCGCGCAAAATTGGATGCAGGATGTTCGCTCATCGCGACAAAATCTGCCGTGTGCGGAGGCATCTGTTCCGGTGGTAGGACACGCCCACCGTTCTCCTCGAGATAGCGGTCGATTTCTTCCAGCGACCACTCCCAGCCATCGCCTTCATTCGGCACAAGCCCCTGCAGCATGGCAAGTGTGGACGACTCCTGGTTTTCAGCCGCACCCTCTCCTGCACCCGCACTCACCGGCGTGTATTGGATCGACCCGCCGAAGGGCGCAATATGCTCGAAGTGTGAAAACTCTGTGAGATAGTTGCCGATCTCCGTATCAGGGTTCGGCCCGGCCTGCTGCCTGCGGAACAGCTTCATGATCAGCTTGCTGCCGAAGATCACGTTGGTATTGCTCTGCTCTGCCGAACTCCGTTTGGGCTGCAGCGATCCCTTCAGATCACCTTCCAGTTCCCTCAGCCGCGAACTCGCACTGCCCCGGATCACGCCATTCGCTGTCTTGATCTCGGAGCCATCCTCAATCATCGCCAGCAGCGACGGGCTCGTCTGATCGTTGTACATGCCATCGTGCAGCAGACCCTTGTCATTCGGCGTCACCAGGTTCGACAGAACCGCCTGCGGATACGTTTCGCAGATTGCGTCGGACGCAGCGCCCAGTGTCATGCCGAGCGGCACCAGGTACTGGTCCGGATCACCGATCGCATACTCGACGGCGACCATAGCAAGCGCTACTGTTCCATCGGCAAACGGAGCCCAGTCGAGCAGCGTTGCCTTGCGGATGCCACGCGACTTTCCACCAAACCATCTCTGCTTCACCAGGAAATCCGGCAGCAACCTGCTCTCGAGATCCTGGCGCCCTTCGCCCAGAAACACTGCCTTCCAATCCATGGCGCTCGACACACGCAACGCGCGTTCGCCCGGCAGATCCACTGGTTCATCCACCTGCTGCACGGACTGCAGTTCGAGCCAGTAGAATCCGTAGGGCGCGAGTGTCAGCGGGTACAAATCTTTCGTGATCTTCGGAAACTCCACGTACCCCAGCATCTCGATCGGCTGCAATCCTTCCAGCCCTTCAAGGTCCAGCTGCACCGGCTGCGCAAAGCGCGAAAGATTCGCGACGCACAATACCTTTTCATCGCCCAGTTCACGCACGTACGCCAGGATCTTACGATTCTCTGAATTAAGGAAACGCAGCGTGCCGCGACCGAATACCTGGAACAGTTTGCGCAGCGCAATCATGTTGCGCATCCAGCTCAGCAGCGATGAAGGATCACTCTGCTGTGCCTCCACATTGATCGCTTCATAACCCCACACCGGGTCCATGATGACCGGGCTGTACAGCTTTGCAGGTACTGCGCGCGAGAAGCCGGCGTTGCGATCGCCTGTCCACTGCATCGGCGTTCGCACGCCATTGCGGTCGCCAAGATAGATGTTGTCGCCCATACCCAGTTCATCGCCGTAATACAGAATCGGCGTACCAGGGAACGAGAAGAGCAGACTGTTCAGCAGTTCAATACGCCGGCGATTGTTGTCGACCAGCGGCGCGAGGCGGCGCCGGATACCGATGTTGATCCGCATGCGCGGGTCGGCACTGTAAGCGAGATACATGTAATCGCGCTCGTCATCCGACACCATCTCCAGCGTCAGCTCATCATGGTTGCGGAGAAAGATTCCCCACTGGCAGTTCTCCGGAATGTCCGGCGTCTGGGCCATGATGTCGGTAATCGGCAGCCGGTCTTCCTGCCGCAGCGCCATGTACATGCGCGGCATCAGCGGGAAATGAAAAGCCATGTGGCACTCATCGCCATCGCCGAAATACGGCCGCACATCTGCCGGCCATTGGTTCGCCTCTGCCAGAATCACGCGTCCTTCATAGCCTTCATCGATCGCCGCACGAATCTGCTTGATCGCCACATGCGTCTCCGGCAGGTTCTCGCAGTTGGTGCCATCGCGTTCGACCAGATACGGGATCGCATCCATACGCAGCCCATCGACGCCCATGTCCAGCCAGTGGCGCATGATGTCGATGACAGCCTCCACCACCACCGGGTTATCGAAGTTCAGATCGGGCTGGTGCGAGAAGAAGCGGTGCCAGTAGTACTGCTGCGCCTCAGCGTCCCATGTCCAGTTGGATTTTTCTGTGTCGGTGAAGATGATGCGCGCGCCCTGGTACTTCGCGTCCGTATCGCTCCACACGTAGTAATCCCGCTCAGGCGAACCCTTCGGCGCACGTCGCGCTTTCTGGAACCACGGGTGCTGGTCAGACGTGTGGTTGATCACCAGCTCGACCATCACCTGCATGCCACGCTCATGCGCAGCGGCAAGGAATTCCTTGAAATCCGCCAGCGTGCCATAGCTCGGATTCACGTCAAGATAGTCCGAGATGTCGTAACCGTCATCCCGCAGCGGCGACGGAAAGAATGGTAACAACCAGAGGCACGTGACCCCAAGGTCCTGCAGGTAATCCAGTTTCTGGATCAACCCGCGAAAATCCCCTATGCCGTCATTGTTGCCGTCCATGAATGCGCGGACATGCAGTTCGTAGATGACTGCGTCTTTAAACCAGAGTGGATCGGCCATGCTCCCTTGTTGTTTGGGACGGCCCTGCTGTGCGGTCGGTGTCATCTGTGCCAAGTCGTTCGCTTCCTGGATTGCTTGTTCTGCAGCTATGTCTGTCGAAACTGCCTCGAGTGGCTCGGCCATAAGTTTAAGTTCTTAATCACACGCGTTGAATGACAAACACATGAGCAGGTATATCAGCCGGACGCAATTCGACATAATTTCTGCTGCCCCGCCAGTCGTAGCTGTTCCCTGTCAGCGCATCATTCACCCTGAAACTCTCGTCGAGCTCGACCCCGAGCGCATCAAGATCCAGATCGACAAATCCCGACTGCACGTTGTACGGATCAAGATT
>CAXTNK010000013.1:59785-66142 GCA_964245665.1 uncultured Acidobacteriaceae bacterium | reverse complement strand
ATCGTAAGCACGACGTTTGTCCCATCTTCCGTCGCCTTGCTGTAAGCGATCAACTGCGGATTATCCACACGCTGAAATGTCAGGTTATTCGTAGTCTGCAGTGCCTTGTTGGCGGCCCGCGCCTGGTTGAGCAGCGTGATCAGCGGCTTCAAACTATTCGGATCGTCGCGGTTCCACTGCTTGATCTCATACTTCTCGGAGTTGAGATACTCTTCGCTCTTCTCCCGGCGAAACGGCGTATTGTCACCCAGTTCATAGGCCGGCCCGTAAATGCCGTAGTTCGAAGACAGAGTACCCGCCAGGATCAGCCGCGATTTGAACGCAGGCAGGCCGCCCGTCTGCAGGATCCCGGGCAGAATGTCCGGCGTATTCGGCCAGAAGTTCGGCCGCAGATAATCCTTCACCGAAGTAGCCGTCAGCTCGGTAAGATATACCGTCAGTTCGGCCTTCGTTTCGCGCCAGGTAAAGTACGTATAGCTCTGCGAGTACCCCAGCTTGGCCAGCCGCTGCATCACCCGCGGCCGCGTAAAAGCTTCCGCCAGGAACAACGCATCCGGGTACTCCGCCTTTACTTCGGCCACGCACCACTCCCAGAACGGAAACGCCTTGGTGTGCGGATTATCTACACGGAAGATGCGGACGCCTTTCGCTGCCCAGAATGTAAAGACATTTTTCAGCGCATCCCACAATGCCTGCCAGTCGCCCGATTCGAAGTCGATCGGATAAATGTCCTGGTACTTCTTCGGAGGATTCTCCGCATACTGGATCGAGCCATCCGCGCGCTTCTTGAACCACTCAGGATGCTCATTTACCCACGGATGATCCGGCGCGCATTGGAATGCGATATCCATCGCCAGTTCCATGCCCGCACCCTTTACCTGCCCCAGCAGATATTCGAAATCCGCGAGCGTCCCGAGATCAGGATGCAACTCTGTATGTCCACCCTCAACCGCGCCAATCGCCCATGGGCTACCGAAATCTCCATCAGCCGCCTCGGTCGTATTGTTCTTACCCTTGCGGTACGCCACGCCAATCGGATGCACCGGCGGCAGGTACAACACATCAAACCCCATCTCCGACACATACGAAAGCTGCGCCGCCACATCACGGAAATTTCCATGCCGGCCTTGCTCGAGAGACCACGATCGCGGAAACAGTTCATACCAGCTGGAGTAGCCGGCCCGCTCGCGATCGACCCACACCTTCAACACTCTTTCGTACGTCGTCTGCAGAGACTTGTCAGGATAGCGGCTGATCGTCTCAAGTACCGAAAGATTCAACGCCAGCTCCGTTGACAACTCCTCCCGCAGCCGCTTGGCCCACGCAGTCAGTTGCTTTGCGTCCTTACCTTTCACCCTCGCCGCCGTCGCCTCGATCAGCAACGCGCCCGTCTTGAGAGGCAATTCCAGATCCTGCCCGGCAGTGATCCGCTTCTCCAGATCACTGCGCCAGGTTTCAAAATGATCGACCTCGCCAACCACGGTAAATTCGTAATAGCCGACCTGGTCGACCGGGAAGGATGCCTGCCAACGATCGTTACCCAGCGCTTCCATCTCTACAGTCGTCCATGCACTGTCACCAGCACGGCGATAGTGCACACGCGCCCGGACGTGGTCATGTCCATCGCCAAAGACGTCAGCCTCGACCACCACCTTCTGCCCAACGACGCTTTTCGCCGGAAAGCGTCCGCCATCCACCTGCGGGGTCACGCCTTCGATCACTACCCTCGCCCTGCCTTCGGAGGGCTTGGCGATGCTCTTCACCCGTCCGTTGGTGGATGCAGTCGTAACTGCCACATTCCCGCCCTTCGTACTCACTCCGCGGGAAGACGCCTGTTTTGTGCCACTTGCCATTCGCTGTGCTTCTCCTCAGCTGTCCACTGCCTTCATCTAGTGACGGGCGCAGGCCCATCACATCCACACTACAATCCACTTTGGAAGATGCCAAATCCCTCGCCGACGATCACCCTCCATACGACATCATCCTGCTTATCTTCCCGGCACCTGCCTGGGAAGTATGTTTGAATCGTAACTCTCCATCAATCGCTGTGGTTACTAGCGGGTATTTCCGGCGTTCCTGTTCCGTGGCAAAGGTTCACAAAAAACCTTGCAATGCATCTTGATGTGGTGGGATCGTATGCCAGTCCCGCCTGGTCTTTCCTCTCAAGACGCGGGCTGGAAGGTGGACTATGGCCGTCATCGATACACAGTTCGCAACTCCGGCCCCCAAGCTTGTTACGAGCACTCGCCAACCAATTGAGCGAGTGGGGACGATCAGCCTCGAAGACGCGCCCATCGTGCATGCCGGCTCTCAAATTGTGCATGCGCGCTCAGAAGATGGCCTCCTTACCTGGTCTTACACCGCCGGTCTCCGCCACGCTTACAATCACCCGGAATTCCTTCTTACCGGGCTCGATACCTTTCTCGCCGAGTCCGTCCTTGCCCCGCTCATCGCACAGGTAGCAGATGGCCAAGTCTTCACTGAAGCAACGGCCGGCCGTGATCTGCTTCACCGGCTCACCTGCGCCTTCCGCGAGGTGCCCGCAGCCATGGTCTCTATCCTCATGCCGATGGCCGATACCATGCAGAATGGCCAGGTTCTCAGCGCCTTGCAGTGCGTATATCCCGACAACAAGAACCGTCTGCCCTGGCACTTCGGCTACAACGACAGCTGGCATGAAGTCCAGCCCATCTTCAATTTGGAATGGCCCTTGAACCGCGTCGAAATCAATATGCTGCGGGCAGCTGCCGGCATCCCGTCAAAACCCGCCGCACACACTTTGGAAGAGCTTTTCTAACTGGCAGCCCGTCGCGCTACGACTCATCCGCGAAACTGCTGAATAAAGTGTTCAGGGCCTCGGCATAGAGCGGATGAGCGAAAATTCCGTCTCTCAGCTGGGAATACTTCAGCTTGCCCATCATCGCAATTTCGAGCATGGACATGATCTCGCCACCTTCTTCTCCCAGCACGGCGGCGCCGAGAATCTGCTCTGTTTCCGGATCAACCAGCGCCTTCATAAACCCGCTCGTCCGGCTCGTCTCCATCGCACGCGCCACCGACGACATCTGTATCTTCGCAACCCGGTACTTCGTACCCTTCTGCTTCAACTCGCGCTCGCTGGCCCCGATCCGACCCAGTTGCGGATCGATAAATACGCAGTACGGCAGCGGCCTGCCCTCAATACTTCGGCTCCCGCCATCGATCAGGTTGGTCTTCAACACGCGGTAGTCGTCGTAGGACACGTGCGTAAACGCCGGACCACCCTTTACATCGCCGACTGCGTAAACGCCAGGGACGTTCGTCTCGAGCTTTCCATTCACGCGGATGAAGCCTTTCTCATCCGATGCGATCCCGGCAGCCTGCAGGTTCAAAGCTTCGGTATTCGGCTTGCGCCCGGTGGCAATCAGCAGGTGCGTGCCTTCTACCCGTGGGGCACTCCCTCCAATCGCCACCGTCAGGCTAAGACCATTCGTTGTCTTCTGGACAGCATCCGCCTTCGCTCCCAGCAGGATCTCAAGCCCTTCTTCACGCAGGATCTTCGCGACCTCTTCGGCTATATCCCCGTCTTCCAGCGGCAGCAGCTGCTGCGCATTCTGGACCACCGTCACCTTGCTGCCGAAGCGATGAAACATCTGCGCAAACTCGAGTCCGACATAGCTGCCGCCCAGTACCAGCAAATGCTCCGGCACAACGTCGAGTTCCATCACACTCGCATTATCCAGGTACTTGATCTGCTCGATCCCCGTCACCTTTGGCACTGCCGCCGTCAGTCCCGTATCGATCACGATCACGTCAGCCGTCAACGCCCGATCGCCACCATCGTTCAACCTGACTTTGATTTCTTTCGGCCCGGTGAACGATCCTTCCCCGCGCATCAACTCCACATGCTCAGCCGTGGCGATACGCTTCTCACTACCCTCGCGCCAGCTCTTGACCATGCCACGCTTGCGCTCGCGCACCTTCTCCATATCGACAGTCACGTCACCCACTGACACACCATAATCAGCGCCATGCCGCGCCAGGTAGGCGACTTCCGCGCTCGCAACCATGGTCTTCGTGGGTGTGCAGCCGTAGTTGACACACGTCCCGCCAACCGCCGCGCGCTCGATCAGCGCCACCGTCTTTCCTTTGGCCGAATACGCCGAAGCCAGCGGATTCCCCGCCTGGCCCGAACCAAGAATAATCACATCAAAATGTTCCGCTGCGGGCATGTCTCTCCTTTGAATCATCCTTAACGAAAGGCTGTTATCGCTCGTTCGCCCTGAACCGTCATCCGGGCCACTGCTCATATCTCGTCGGCCCGAACGGAGCAAAGCGAAGTTGAGGGACCTGCATTTTTCTTTGCTCAGCCGCCAATCCGGGTGCCCCGGGTTTCGCACCTCAGACGTGGTGATCTCCGAATCAAGCTAAGCCAACGGCGTCACGTGTGACACCACCAGGAAAGCCCCGGCAAAGGCAATCAGATCTTCGATCAGCGCCACCGGCAGGTCTTTCAGCTTGCCATTCGCCGTCAGCGCATGACGAACCGAGTACCCGCCGTACGTACCGGCCAGCGCGCCGACCACTCCGGCTACCGACGCGAGGCCCACATGAACACCCGACCCAACAGCCAGGGCCGCCGCACACGCAGCGCCAAAAAACACGCGAACCACCAGGCCGGGAGGAGACGTCCGAGCCGGCGTCTTCGGCAGCTTGTCCGCCACCAGTTCACCCAGCGCAAACAGGGTGAACACGATCAGCGTAATGATCGAACCAATGAACGCCAGGCTGGTGCCGGCAAAGTGCAGCCATCCCAGGTGAGCACCCCACGCCACTGCCGCCGGCGCCATCATCGAACGCAGGCCGCAGACCACGCCCAGTAGAAAACAAAGAACCAGAAGACTTGTCAGCACGTAAACCTCTTCCTTGGATGGACCGCCGCTCTTATACCTGACCACTCTGATGCCGTACGCGCAGGATCCATCCCGCTTCTGCCAAAGGCAGCCCGGGCAAACCCGACGCGCAGCCATCCTACATCATCAGCAACAACTTCCCCGTAGTCTGCCGGCCTTCCAGGTCACGATGCGCCTCTGCCGCCTGCGCCAGCGGATACACATACTCCTTGCGCACCCTGAGCGTACCGTCTTTTACCCGGCCCAGCACCGCACCGGCGCGCTCCTGCAGTTCTTCATGCGTCGCGATGTAGTTCCCCATTGAAGGCCGCGTCACATACAGTGATCCTTTCGCCGACAGCTGAGCCAGGTCAAACGGCGGAACAGCACCCGACGACGCTCCATACAGCACCATCATGCCGCGTGGCCGCAGGCAGTTCAGCGACCCGTCAAACGTCGTCTTGCCCACGCCGTCATACACAACGTCCACGCCCTTGCCGCCTGTCAGCCGCTTCGTCTCGGCTTCGAAATCCTGCTCTTTGTACAGAATGATCTCGCTTGCGCCAGCCTCCCGCGCCAGCTTCGCCTTCTCGTCCGTCGATACAGTCGCAATCACTCGCGCCCCTATACCCGCTGCCATCTGCGTCAGCAGCAATCCCACGCCACCAGCCGCGGCATGGACCAGCGCCGTAGCGCCGCGCTTCAAGTGAAACGTCGAGTAACAAAGATAATGCGCCGTCATCCCCTGCAGCATTACCGCCGCCGCTGTCTCGAGATCGACACCGTCCGGCACCTTGACCAGCCGCTCCGCCGGGACGACGGCATGCTCGGCATAGCTGCCCATCACACCCGCCCAGGCCACCGGATCACCAACCTTCAAGCCAAAACTATCGCCACCCTCGCCTATCTCAGCGATAACGCCGGCACCCTCCTGCCCCAGCACAAAAGGCAGCGGCCGCTTGTAGCGTCCTTCGCGGTTGTAGACATCGATAAAGTTCACCCCAGCCGCCTGCACCTTCACCAGCACTTCACCAGCCTGTGGAGACGGCTTCGCCACCTCCGACACCGTCATCACCTCAGGCCCACCCACTTCAGATATCTGAATCGCTCTCATGCTTGGTAGAGATGCCATGCCGTGAACGAACGATTGAATATACCGCGAACTCCAGACCCGGGCGCCCCACGTCTCGCTTACGAGACCTCGGCTTCCACCAACCTCGGGATGCCCGTCATGTTCTCACACCGACCCCAAGGCAGTGCTGAACTTTTGCCCACCCGACCCTCACTCTGCTACCCTCGGATGTTTGCCAATCTGCTTCACTGGACACACCCCATGGCCTACCCTTTCAAAGGCGTCGACTTCCTCAACTTCGACTCTCTCCTCTCCGACGACGAGCGCCTCGTTCGCGACACTGCCCGCGACTTCATCGAAGACAAGCTCATCCCCATCATCGAGCAGTGCAACCGCGACGGCCGCTTCCCGCGC
>CAXTNK010000013.1:42624-59775 GCA_964245665.1 uncultured Acidobacteriaceae bacterium | reverse complement strand
TCCCGCAGATGGGCGAGATGGGCTTCTTCGGCGCCAACCTCCACGGGTACGGCTGCGCCGGTATGTCGAACGTCCAGTACGGCCTCGTCATGCAGGAGTTCGAGCGCGGCGATTCCGGCTTCCGCAGCTTCGTCAGCGTGCAGTCCGCCCTCGTCATGTACCCCATCTACACGTTTGGTTCGGAAGAGCAGAAACAGGAGTGGCTCCCCAAACTCGCGACCGGCGAAAAGCTCGGCTGCTTCGGCCTCACCGAGCCCGACTTCGGCTCGAATCCAGGCGGAATGCGGACACGCGCCCGCAAAGATGGCGACGCATACATCCTCAACGGCGAAAAAATGTGGATCACCTCCGGCTCAATCGCCGACATCGCCGTCGTCTGGGCCAAGGTCGACGATCCGGGTGCTGCGGACCACGACAAGGTCAGGGGCTTCCTGGTCGAGACCAACCGGCCCGGCTTCTCAGCCCACGATGTCAAAGGCAAATGGTCGCTTCGCGCATCGATCACCTCGGGCCTTTCGATGCAGGATGTCCGCATCCCCGCCGCGAACCTCCTGCCCGGCTCCGGTGGCCTCAAGTCGCCGCTCATGTGCCTCAACCAGGCGCGCTTCGGCATCAGCTGGGGCGTCATCGGCGCGGCCATGTCCTGCTATGACACGGCACTCCAATACGCGATGCAGCGCAAACAATTCCGCGATGCTCCAATCGCGTCGCACCAGCTCGTCCAGGAAAAGCTGACCTGGATGATCACCGAGATCAGCAAGGCGCAGCTCCTGTCTTTGCACCTGGGTCGATTAAAGGACGCCGGAACGATCCGCTTTGAACACATCTCCATGGCAAAACGTAACAATGTATGGATGGCCTGCGAATGCGCCCGCCTCGCCCGCGACATCCTCGGCGGAGCCGGTATCACCGATGACTTCCCCATCATGCGCCACATGATGAACCTAGAATCCGTCAAAACCTACGAAGGCACCCACGACATCCACGCCCTGATCATCGGCCAAAGCCTGACCGGCATCTCCGCTTTCTGAACTGGCCGTTCAGGGGATTTGCCATCCGGGAGGACACGCCTTCGGCGTCCATGCTCCCGCTGGTCGCACTCAGACTTGCCTTCAAGTCGCTGGTGCCAACAATTTCGATAGCGCCATCAACTTCAGATTTGTCATCTCGAACGAAGCGCAGCCTTCCCCTTGGTCATCCCGAAGCGCAGCGCTGCGGAGAGATCCGCGGTGCTACTCCGCCTTATCTAAACTGAGTCATCCTGGGCGAAGCCGAAGGACCTGCGTGTTCTCACCCCGCCACAAAAACGGATGCCCCAGGTCTCGCTTCTGAGCCCTGGGTTCAACCATCCCCGCCATTCAGAAATACCCGACCCTGGAACCAAAGACTCAAAAAGGAATACCGCAACCTCAAGCCCTGAATTGCGTCTCATAGAGTAAGCCCACGAACAAGGCAGCCCATTATTGATGACAGTCAAGAGCTCATCCGCAGCGATCCTGCATAAAATCGCCATGCCCCGCCGTCCCGAACTGGACGCGCTGCGCGGACTTTTTCTCGTTTGGATGACGCTTACGCACCTCCCCACCCGCATGAGCGATGTCGTGAATACCCCCTTCGGCTTCGTCTCCTCAGCCGACGGATTCGTCTTCCTCTCCGCCATGCTGGTCAGCACCATCTATCTCCGCCAGGCCAACGGTGACCACGACGTCCTTCGCCAGAAGCTCTGGAAGCGCGCCCTGCGCGTTTACATCTATCACCTCGTACTGCTGGCCGTGGCCTTCACCGTCATCGCCACCATCGCCGTCACCAAGCACCGCGTAGCGCTCACCAATCTGCTCGATTTCTATCTTGCGCATCCATTCGTCGCCATCATCGGCTCGCTGCTGCTGATCTATTGCCCGCCGCTGCTCGACATTCTTCCGATGTACGTCCTGTTCCTCCTCATGTCCCCGTTTGTCCTTTATGCGGCGATGAAGCGCGGCTGGACCATCGTCGTGAGCGGCAGCCTGCTAGTCTGGCTCGCTGCGCAATTCGGATTGCGTGTCTTCGCTCACAACATCGTCGTCAAGGTAATGCACCTGCCCATCCCTTTGCAGGAAACCGGTGCCTTCGACCTCTTCAGCTGGCAGTGGATCTGGATCTCCGGCATGTGGATCGGCGCCCGCTCCGCCGAGGGCAAAAACCCGCTCAGCTACATCACCGGCAAGTGGACGGTACTCTGCGGCGCGCTCTGCATCTTTTTCATCGGCGTCCGGCACGTCTGGTTCGGACCAACCCTTACCCCCGAACACTTCGGCTATGCACTCGACAAGTGGCGTATCGGCCCCCTGCGCCTGGTCAACCTGGTCGCCTGCGCAGGCGTCATTTACTGGTTGCGTAAATACGTGAAGAAAATCGTATCCCACGAGCCTTTTCTGACCCTCGGCGCGGCTTCAATGGAAGTCTTCTGCACCCACCTGCTCTTCGTCTTCGTAGGACTGGCCCTGCTCTACAACGAGGTGCCTCAACTCCATGGCATCTACGCCATGCTGCTGCTGACGGCAACGTTTTCCGGCCTCCTCTTTGTAGCTACCCGGCAGGTGCGCAAAAAGCAGGAGGAACGTCGCGCTAAGAAGGCTGCTGAAGCCGCGCAGGCTCATCGTGACCGCGCAGCTGCGAACCAGCCGGCCACGACGCAAAGCGCACCCCACCAGATGGAAGCAGCCTCTTCCGTCGACCCATCTCCGGACGAAGTCAAAACGGCTCCGGACGGCACCGCCGCCATTGTGCCGGCTGATTCCCTGAAATGCGTATCCTAGAGTTAGGAAGCTGGGATTTCGGAATCCTGTTAGACGAATCAATGCTCGAAACCCACAATCAGCCTCTCCGGCGCGACCGCGGTTGTGGGTGCCGACGTTGCGGAGCAACGGGTGGGACCAGGCGAATCAAGCCACCCTCAAACCCGTGCCAGATCGTTGAGCTAGCGATCGCCCTGTAACCTGCAAGGACACGCCAAGTTCAATACAATCTATGCTTTACCACCGTTAACCAATTTAGAATGGGACCTTTACAGGGAGGCCCCTACGTAAGCCTAATGCAATGTAATCTTTAGGCGACGACCTGACACGCAGAGGGGGGAGGAGTCACACTCCGACAGTAAAGCTCTCTTCTGTGCGCGTCACGGGCCGATAAAGCGTGTCCCGTTCGATCGGCACACGTCCTGCTTCCCGGATCATCCGCTCCAGGTCCTGCCGGCGCATACCCTGTGGCGTCGTCGCCCCGGCATCGTGGTAGATCTTTTCTTCGACCACTGTCCCGTCGACATCATCCGCGCCAAAGCGCAGCGCAATCTGCGCCATCGGCGCGCTCACCATCTGCCAGTAGCTCTTCACGTGCGGGAAGTTGTCCAGCATCAGGCGGCCAACAGCGATCTGCCGCAGGTCTTCAAGCCCGGTCGTCCGCGGCAGGTGATCGAGCGCCGTATTGTCGGGATGAAACGCCAGCGGAATGAACGTCTGGAAGCCGCCGGTCTCGTCCTGCACTTCGCGCAGGCGAACCATGTGGTCGACGCGGTCTTCATTGTTCTCGACATGCCCGTAAAGCATCGTTGCGTTTGATCGCAGCCCCGCCTGGTGGACCAGCTTGGCCGTTTCGAGCCAGTCCCCGCCATCAATCTTGTGATCACAGATGATATGCCGGACACGGTCGGAGAAAATTTCCGCGCCGCCACCTGGCATTGAATCCACGCCCGACGCCTTGAGCCGCTCGATCGTTTCGGGTACGGACAACTTCGCCCGCTTCGCCAGGAATGAAATTTCGACCATCGTAAAGGCCTTGATATGCACCTTGGGAAACCGCTGCTTCAGGCCCGACATCAGCGCCGTGAAATATTCCAGTGGCAGGTCAGGATGAAGACCGCCGACCAGGTGAAACTCCGTGACCGCCTCACTGTAGCCCTGCGCCGCAGCCGCCCACGCCTCTTCGAGCTCCATCGTGTACGCGCCTTCAGTCCCCTTTTTGCGCCCAAAAGCACACAGCCGGCAAGCCGCCACACAGACGTTGGTCGGATTGATATGCCGGTTGACATTGAAATATGTCCGGTCGCCATGCATCTGCTCGCGGACCCAGTTAGCCAGCCAGCCGACGGCGAGGATGTCCTTTGACTCGTAAAGCGCAACACCATCTTCGAACGACATCCGGACCTTCGCAAACACCTTGTCCGCAAGCGTGGCAAGACGCGCGTCAAACGTGCGGAAGCCATTGTTCGCATCGGCAGTAAAGCGGCTGGTCGAAGCAGAAGAGGTTGTCGAAATCGGAAACAGTACTGAATTCACAGTTATATGATAGCGCTTGCCCCGCGCAGGCTTCACTATCAAATGACTGGTATTGGTTACGTGAAGATTTTGCCGCATCCAGCCACCGCCTGAGCAGAACACGCATAAGGAGGACTGATAGTATGCGGGGAAAGCTCTCCACTTCTGCCGGCACGATTTTAGAGTACAAGCACAGTCAGTGCCGTCAGACGCGAGACGAACGCCTTTTCTTGAAAAAGGAGGCCGTCTGGCGCAGTGGCTTGGATAACAGCATCTGCACTTTTACTCGACCCGGAAGGTTTATGCGCCTGTCGTTACGGTTAACGCGGCTATGGTTTACGCAGTCCTGCCTCCCGTTCATATTGCTGCTGATCTATCCGATCTTCCAGGCGCCTGCGCAGCCGAACCTCCAGCTGCCGACCGTCGTCTCCTACGCGATTGACAAGTCAAAGGTGACGCTGCCGGCCGATCTGTCAGGCGCCGAGAACGTCCTGATCCTCTACTTCGAACCGGACCAGAACAGTGCCGCGCTCGCGTGGCAGTACGGTATAGAATCCGTCCGTGCCCAGCACGCCAACTTCCCGATCTACCTGTTGCCTGTCTATGGACGCGAAAACTTCCTCGCCCGCTGGTGGATTGACGCTTTTATCCGCAGCAACGCCCCGGCGACGCAGGACCGTCGCCTCACCATCCCGCTGTTTGTCGATAAGAAAAACTTCCTCGCCGCACTGGCTATTGAAAATGAAATGCAGCCCGTCGTCCTGTTGACTGATAAAGCCGGCCACGTGCAGTGGAAACAACAAGGCGAGTACGACCGCAGCAGGTTGCCGAGCCTGGAAGCCACCTTTGCCGATAGTCGCCGACCTGGCCACTAAGCCGTTCGAGCACTAAGCGTCAACCAGCAGCTTGCTCATCGTAAACGCGTCGAGCACGCCGTTGTAATATCCGGCCCTTCTGCCGGTGATGCTAAAACCGCGCCTGCAGTAGAACGTCTGCGCTCCAAGGTTATCGACCGCTACTTCAAGCGAAAGGACGGCGCATCCCGCTGCGCGATAGTGGTCCTCAGCCGCATCCATCAGGCGAGTCGCTATGCCGCTTCGACGCTCTGCCGGCGCAACATCGATCGTGATCACGTGGGCCGGTTTTTTCTTACTACGCGCATTCCACTCTGCAACAAGAAAGCCGGCCATGTGGCCGGCTTTCTCTGCGACGATCGCGAAGGCGTAAGGCCTCGCGACGAAGTATCTCAATTCTGCTTTCGAATACGCGATCCCTGGCGGAAAGCATACCTGGTCGAGTGCTAATGCGTCGACCAGATCTGCCTGCGAAAAGGCTCGTAGAACAACCACTGACCTAGCGGCCGCCCATGGAACCGGCAGCACCACCCTGCAATTGTGGCTGGACGATAACACCGTTATACAGCGAAGCGCCCATCAAACGGCCACCCAGTGAACGCACGGCCCGTGTGTTCCAACCCGCGTCCCACCATTTGAAGTCGTGGGTCTTTTCGTCGACCGCGAACACAAAAGTCGAGTTCCACGAAGTCACCATGATGCGCTGCAGGTCGCTGTCGTAGCTAAGGTTGTTAATGTTGGAGATGGGCAGGTTCTTATCCTGTGTCCAGGTCGCGCCCTTGTCATCGCTGTAGAAGACACCTTCACGACCACCGATCCACAGGCTTCCCCCCGGCGCGACTGCAATCGAGCTTGCTGCGGTCAGTGGCGACGGCAAGGTCAGCGCCTGCCAGGCGTGTCCACCATCCTGCGACACCGCCATGCTGTCACGGCGTGAAGCAAGCACAGTCTCTCCTGCCGAACGGATCGCCTGGAAGTCCGTCTTGCTCAGCACCGGACCGCCCTGCCAGGTCTGACCCTGGTTATCGCTCTGATAGATACCGGCCGAAGTCGCCGCATACCAGCTGCCCTGCGAAAGATCGAGGCTGTAAACGCGGCCTTCGATCATGCCCATGTCTTTCGTGACAGTCTTGGTGTCCTTCACCCTTTTCTTTTTGCGGATGACGGTAACAGTCTTCTGTTCAGTTTGCACGATCTTGCCGACAGACTGCCAGGTGGAATTATTCCAGCGGACAATCCCGTGTCCTGTGCCCGCCAGCAGGGTGCCGTCCGGCGCCTGCGCCATGCTGAAGACATCGCGCCCATCGAGCCCGCTGCTCTTCTGTTCCCACGTCTTGCCGCTATCGTTTGAGATAAAGACGCCGCCATACACTTTGTCATTCACGACACCGACATAGACGGTCTGCGGATTTTTCACGTCCACAAGCAATGCCGAGACCTGACGCTGCGAGAAGCCATCATTTGCCGGCTTGAAGCTGACCGCCTGGTCATTGCTCATCAACACGCCGCTACGGTCGGTTGCAAGCAATACATGCTGACTGTTCTTCGGGTCGATGTAGATGTCGTTGATGATGACATCCGGTCCCGTGAGTCGCGACCAGTTGGTACCAGCAGAGGTCGTACGATACAGACCTTCGGTAGTGCCGCCATACACGATGCTGGAGTTGGTCGGGTCCTGCATCAGTACGCGGGTACGGCGCGCCGTCGATGGAATGCCCTGGATCTTCTTGTATTCTTCACCGCCATTCTCACTCTTGTAAATGCCCGAACAGGCGCTGGTGTACACCGTCTGCGGCGCCTTCTGGTCGATGATGATCGAGAAAACATCCGAATCGTCAATCAGGCCATTCTTGATGTTGTGCCAGTTTGCGCCATCATCCGTCGTCTTCCAAGGCAGGTGCCAGGTGCCGGCATAGATGGTATGCGGGTCTTTCGGATCAATGGCGATCGACTCTACTTCGTGCAATTCGTTGTAGGACGGAGGGCTGATCTGCTTCCACGTCACCCCGGAGTCATCGCTTTGAAAGACGCCTTTTAAAGCACCCGCAACCAGCTCCTTCGCGTCAGACGGCGCCTGCACCAGGGCGCGTACAGACTGCCCTTCCATGGTCGCTGCCTTGGTCCACGTTTCACCCGAGTCGTGGCTGATGAAAATACCACCATCGGGATGATCGACAACCCACGCGCCGACATAGAGCGTCTTTGGATCGGACTGGTCAACAACAATATTGTCGATGATCAGGTCGTCCTTCTTTGAGAGTTTGGCCAGACGCTGCCAGGTCGCGCCGTTATCCTGGCTCTGGTATATCCAGCTATTGGTCGTACCCAGGTAGATGTGGCTGCTGTTCGTTGGATCACCGGCAAATGCGCGTGCATCGCCGCCATCCGGCCCAACTGGAACCCATGCGCTCGGAGACGGGCTCGGACTGTTCGTGGATGCAGCAGCAATGGCAAAAGGGGATAGACAGAGAGACCCAAGACAAAGAGTGCCGGCCAGTACAGGGCCAGACGTGAGGGATTTCAGCTTCAAAATACACATCCTTTACTACAGGTACGGGCCAAGCCCAAGAGATTAGCCCAAGGATAGAATGCTTCCCGAATGGCTTCAATACACCGAGCGGGGCAGGTACCCAGATAAGAACAGCAAAGACACAGCAATTTGCAAAAAAGAAGGCTGACCCATCAGGGCCAGCCTTCTTCCATTTCACAGCTTCTCCCGTTACTGCTTGGGAGCGGCTGCTTTCTTTCTGTGGTGGTGCATTGGCTTCTTGGTTGACGTTGCCATTACAGCCGACTCATCCACTGCAGTGGTGCCCTGGATGTCGTTGTCGAAGGTTGCGCCGGCAGGTACAAGGTAGTTTTCGACTTCCTTGTTACCCTGTGTTCCGGTGCGTACCGAGATGCGGGAGGCGTCAATACCCTTCTCCTTCACCAGGTACTCCTTCGTGTTGACTGCGCGCAGAGGAGCAAGTTTCGTTGCACCCTTTTCACTTGGATCGGCTTCGCCTACCAGCACAGCCGAGGCATCCGCCTGACGCTGGAGGTTCAGTGCGACATCATCAAGGCAGGCCTTCGCTTCGTTGTCGACGCGTGCCGGACGCTTCTTATCGCGGCCGAACGTGATGGAGCAAAGCGTGGACGTCTTGGGTGCCGGTGGCGGCGGTGGCGCCTGGACGCTTACCGACGTGGTGGAGGTAGCAGTCTGACCCTTGTCATCCGCAACGTTGCAGGTCACGGTAATCGAACCAGCCGGTGCACCGGTGGTCGCGAGGGTAGCCGTGTTACCGGTACCGTTCACTGTGCCAGCGGTCGCGCTGTAGGTATAGGTCAAAGGACGGTTTTGCGGGCTGACACCCTGGGCCGTGATTGTCGAGCTGTCACCCGGGTTCACAGTAGTCGGGTTAGCCGAGCAGGAGATGGTTGGCGGCTCGAACTGCTTGACCTCGAATGTCGAGGTGCAATCCGCGAACATGCCAGGCTTCGTGCCTTCCGAAACGTGACCAGTCACGGTGTAGCTGCCCGGGTTCAAACCATTGGTATCCACATTGCCGGTAGATGTGTCGCCCGTAACCTTGACGCCGTTGGTGCCGGTCCAGGTGTAGCTGGCGGTCTTCTTCGGGTTCAGGTTGGTGGCCGTGCCGGTAATGGTGATTGGATCACCCGGAAATACGGAAGCGGGACTCGCCGTGCAGGCATACATGACTGGCGGCGGTGGAACGATGCTGCCGAGATGGTAGAGCAGACCTGCGCTCAGACGGGCGTTGTCCAGGTTTGCGCGGCCACCGGTCGGGTACGGATTCTGAGGACCGAAATCCGCGTGGTAGTAGGTGTAATCAGCCTGAAAGACACGAATACCGAAATGCTTGCCGAGGTTGTAGTCAAGACCACCGCCCACAGCCAGCGTCGGACCCCAGGTGTAGGGCTCCTTCACAGCGCCGCCGAGCTTTACCGCACCAGCATTCGCGTGTACGAACGGGGTGATGTCACCCGTCGGGTAGCGGAAGACGATACCAAGCGCGCCTTCATAGGCACCATCGTTGTTCCCGTCTGGATGCGCGCCGATTTCGACCTGGCCGCCAACATAGCGGTTGAAGAAATAATTGACGCTGCCGAGTGCACCATAGTCAACGGATGAATACTTGACCGGGCCGTCTACGCCGATCGTACTTCCGCCCGGAACAGTAATGTTGCCATGTGGGGCCAGGTACGAGTATCCGGCAAATATGTCAATGCGTGAAGCATATGGCGCTGTCGGTGCCATAGGCTTCGTTGATGTAGGCGTCCCCTGGGTTGAACTCTGAGCCGAACTTGAAGAAGTGTTCGACGCATCCTGTGCCAACAGGCTCGATGTTCCGAGACCGGCAGCACAGGTGACGATCAGAATCCGGCTCAGAGAAGATAAAGAGCGAAATTGCATGCGTCTATCCTCCGCAACCAAACTGAAAATCAATACAAATAAAAACAACACGCAAATCTAGTCAGCTTCATCTCGAACTTATCTGGCTGAAATTCGCGTATTGGGGCGCCACCACGCGTTCCCCTACGTTAGAGCACAATGCTAATAGAGAGTTGCCCAAGAATCTCAACAGCTTAAGCCAAGAATCATCTCAGTAACCCAGAAAAGGTAGCTCAGGTCATCAACCAACTCGAGGAATTTTTACATCCCTGAGAATAGTAGCGATAAAATCCGCCTAAGTCCAAAGAAAAGAAAGCCTTACTGCAGATTTAGTGCACGTTTGGTACTGCCGCGCTCGTTCTGAATCTTTTCCTGCAGCAATGTAATGGCATACATCAACTGCTCTGGCCGCGGCGGGCAACCAGGCACGTAAATATCGACAGGGATGATCTGATTCACACCCTGCACCAAGGCGTAATTATTGAAAACACCGCCCGATGTTGCGCAGGCACCCATGGAAATCACCCACTTGGGCTCTGGCATCTGCTCGTAGAGCCGACGGATCACCGGCGCCATCTTCTGCGAAACACGGCCAGCAATCACCATCAGATCTGACTGGCGCGGGGAGGGGCGGAATACCTCTGCGCCAAACCGGGCAATATCAAACCGTGAAGCACCCATCGACATCATCTCGATGGCGCAACATGCCAGGCCAAAAGTCATCGGCCACACGGAGTTCTTGCGCACCCAGTTCACCGCAAAATCCAGCGACGTCATGATAATGCCGTCCGTCTGGTCCTGGCCAAAGCTGACTTCCTGGACCTTCTGCTGATTTTTCGCGCTCGACTCCAGCGCACCGAAAAAATATTTATCGTGAACTTCCGTTGCCATGGGACAAGTATACCGCTATGCGCCGGCTACAACGCCACGATTGCACCCGTGAAATCTTCAGCACCTTGAACGCGATTCTGTGTCACATTATTCGAGACACGTAGTAGCGCGTCTGTTCAACAATCTCAGCCCTTGTCTGCCTGAGCCGCACCAACCCCACGCAAAGCCTCTGCGCATTTTTACTCAGGTGGAGCAACGGGACTGCATGGCCTCCGTCCGGCCCGCGAACTTTTCGCGAATTACTCCGCAGTCCAATTTTTCATGGATGGAGCTGCATGCGCCGCTTTCCACTTCGTTTCTCGATTCGACTTTTTCTACTCCTCGCCCTTGCCGGCTGCTGTCTGACAGGCGCCTTTGCACAGACGCCTGCAACGCCTGCCAGCATCGCCGACCGTCTTACAAAGGTTGAAGCAGCTGCCGCAGATGCGAAGTCTTCTGCGGATAATGGCTGGATGCTCGTCAGCTCAGCGCTGGTGTTAATGATGACGGGTCCCGGCCTCGCGCTCTTCTACGGCGGCCTGGTGCGTAAGAAAAACGTGCTCGCCACCATGATGCAGAGCTTCGCCATGATGGCCATCATCACCGTGTCATGGGCATTCCTCAGCTACAGCCTGGCCTTCGATTCAGGCACCGCCTTCATTGGCGGACTGCACCACATCTTCCTGAAGGGAGTTGGCGCCGCGCCCGATCCCGACTACGCCGCCACCATTCCTCTACAGACCTACATGGTCTACCAGCTGATGTTCGCCATCATCACGCCCGCGCTCATCACCGGCGCCTTTGCCGAGCGCATGAAGTTCAGTGCCATGGCTGTCTTCCTGCTGTTATGGTCATTCCTCGTCTATGACCCGATGGCCCACATGGTTTGGGGCAAGAACGGCCTGCTCAACGCTTCGCTCGGCGGCCGTTTCCCGACACTCGACTTTGCCGGCGGGACTGTAGTCCACGTGACATCGGGTGTTTCCGCACTCGTCTGCGCACTGTATCTCGGCAAACGCCTGGGATATCCCAAGGAGCACATGGCGCCGCACTCGGTCGTCCTCAGCTTCATCGGCGCATGCCTGTTGTGGGTCGGCTGGTTCGGCTTCAATGCCGGCAGTGCTCTCTCAGCGGGCTCACTTGCGACCAGTGCTTTCGTCGCCACCCACTTCGGAGCTGCCGCTGCCGCGCTTGGCTGGATGGCGGCAGAATGGTTCAAGAATGGCAAGCCCAGCGCACTCGGCGGCATCTCCGGCGCGGTGGCAGGACTGGTCGCCATCACACCAGCTGCCGGCTTCGTCTCCCCCATGTCAGCTCTGTGGATAGGCCTGATCGCCGGCTTCTTCTGCTACCTGATGGTCACGAAGGTCAAGAACTGGTTCGGCTACGACGACTCGCTCGATGCCTTCGGCGTACACGGCGCCGGCGGTACACTCGGCGCGATCCTTACCGGCATCTTCGCTTCAAGCACAGTCAACCCGATCTTCAAAGATGCAAAGGGAAATGTACTTGCTTCCGGTGGACTTGAAGGCAACTGGCACCAGGTCTTGAACCAGCTGGTCGGCGTTGCGATTGCCTGGATACTGGCAGCCGTCGGGACGATCATCCTGCTGAAGTTGATTGATATGACTATCGGCCTGCGTGTCACCGCAGAGCAGGAAGCCGAAGGACTTGACATTACCCAGCATGGCGAAGAAGGCTACGACTGGGCTTCGTAATTCCGCTTTTGTTTACATACATCGCGCTAGTTTTTAAGAAGCACTCTTGCAACGATTGATCCTAGATTTACTTCAGAGAAGTGACATGCAAAAGATTGAAGCAATCATCCAGCCCTCGAAATTAGACGCCGTGAAAGACGCCGTGCTTGAAGCCGGTGTCGACGGCATCACCATCATCGAAGCCCGCGGCCATGGCCGGCAGAAGGGTCACACCGAGGTTTATCGCGGCCGTGAATATACGGTCGACCTGCTGCCCAAGATCAAGCTCGAAATCGTTGTGCCTGACGAGATCGTTGACAAAGTCGTGCAGGCAATCGTCGCGGCAGCGCGCACTGGCAAAATCGGCGATGGAAAAATATTCATCTCGCCGATCACCGAAGCCATCCGCATTCGCAACGATGAGCGGGGACCTACAGCACTCTAACTCTTTTCGAGATGACGCCGGCGTGCCGTTACTGCGCAAGCGAAGGACCAGACGAGATGCCAGCCGAGACAAAAGACTCATTCACGTCCATTGACGAACTGCGGTCCTTTTACGCGGACGAGAGTCTTTTGCTGCAGCAATCTTTCGCGCGGACAGGAGACGGCATTGCCAGTATTCGCCGTCGTTCGCATCTCGTCGATACCATCGTCAAACAGACTCTCAGGCTCGCATCTCTCAGCGGTGCTATGCCTGAAACGATGGCAGCCATCGCTGTTGGCGGTTATGGCCGCAAAGAACTGTTCCCCTACTCTGACGTCGATATTCTCTACCTGTTCACAACTGCGGGCGCAGAAGAAGCTAACAAAGAGCTTGTCCGTAATGCCAACCAGGTAATGTGGGACATAGGCCTGCGCGCGAGCCCGATCGCGCGCGCCCTCAAAGAGTGCGAGCGCTTCCATCCCGGTAACGTCGAGTTCACGCTTTCGCTGCTGGATGCTCGCTTCGTCGCAGGCTCTGAGGCACTCGCACAGCAACTGCATGCGAGTGTTCTGCCGGCACTGATTCCGCGCGAATGGTCGCACCTGACAGAAGATGTTGCCGAACTCGCACGCAGCCGCCATACAAAATACGGCGATACGATCTTTCAGCTCGAGCCCAATATCAAGGAATCGCCGGGCGGCCTGCGCGATCACAATCTTGCCCACTGGCTGCAGACATTTCTCTACGTTCGCGAGCACGGCGGACTTCCAGCCAGTACGCCTGCTGTCTATCCGGCACGCGAAGATGCGGAGGCTGCTTTCGAGTTTCTGGCGGCGGCGCGATGCTTTCTGCACCTGCGCAACAAGCGTGATGACAATACCCTCAGCTGGAGCGCGCAGGATGAGGCAGCGGCACTTAGTATCGGCCTTGAAACAGCCGGAACGGCCGACCCTGCCTACTGGATGCGGACCTATTACCGCCACGCGCGCGCCGTGTATCGCCGCGTGACGCTGATGCTCGACGCGCTGCCGGCAACGCGACTCTCGTTTTACAAAACCATACGCCGGCGCCGGACGCCGATTGCCGGTACAGAGTTCTTCCTCGAAGACGGCCGCATCGATGTCGATGAAAACGCGCCGCTGACAGATCCCGATGCGATCCTGCGACTCTTCTGCATCATTGCCGTGCAGGGTCACTCACTGAGCCAGCGCGCGGAAGACCGCATAGCGGAAGTGTTTCCGATGCTCGACCTGCACCTGCCGGAAGGCCCATTCATGTGGAACGTGCTGCGCGAAATCCTGCTTGGACCGCATGCCGCGCACGCCCTGCGCAGTATGCACGCGCTCGGCGTGCTTGAGATGCTGATCCCGGAATTTCATGGCATCGATTCACTGGTGGTGCGCGATTCCTATCATCGCTATACAGTCGATGAGCACACCTTCGTCGCCATCCACAATGTGCATTTATTACGCCAGCCGGCGTCCGAATGGGAGCATCGTTTCGCCTCGCTGGTCAAAGATGTTGACCGGCTCGACCTGTTTCTTCTCGCTATCCTGATGCACGATACCGGCAAGGCCCGACGCAATGCGGACCACACTGTTCAGAGTGTCGAACTGGCCGAGGGACTGCTCGCGCGACTTGACTTCGACCCCGAAGAACGGCAGACTGTCCGACGCCTCATCCGCAATCATCTGGAAATGTCAGCGACACTGCGCCGCGATATTTTCGACCCCGAAACGATACGCAGCTTCGCGGAAAAGACCGGCTCGCAGATGTATCTGCGCATGTTGACCCTAATGACGTACGCCGATATCAAGGCCGTCCATCCTGATGCGCTCAAGCCGTGGAAAGCCGAGAACCTCTGGCAGCTTTACATTGCTACCGCGAACTTCATGGACCGCAGTGTCGATGAAGAACGCTTCCATGTTGAGTCGGACGCTTCTCTCCATCGCAGCATCGCAGCGCTGGTGCCGGAGCGTTCGAAAGAACTGATCGGTTTCCTTGACGGCCTGCCGCAACGCTACCTGCAGACACGCCGGCCTGACATGGTTCGCGACCACTTCGAGATGTCGCTTGATCTGCCAAAACAAGGCGCGCGCGTCGCCTTGCGCCCCATGCGGCAGCTCTATGAATTGACTCTCGTCAGCCGCGACCGTCCGAAGCTTTTCGCGGATGTAGCCGGAGTACTTTCCGCCTGGGGCATGAACATTATCAAGGCTGATGCATTCTCGAATGATGCTGGAACAGTGGTAGATACGTTTCTATTCGCAGATATTTATCGCACCCTGGAACTCAATCCATCCGAGTTTGACCGGTTTCAGCAAAGCGTCACGGACATCGCCTCGCTTTCCGCTTCGATCGAACCTCTTCTCCGCGCGCGCCGCCAGGACGCGGGTCCGACAAGCAAAGTGAAGATGAATCCGCGGCTTGATTTTGATAATGAGTCCTCCACGCACAGCACCCTTCTGCAGATCGTCGCGCCCGACGCGCCCGGGCTTCTGAGGAGACTGGCCCTGGCATTTGCGGAAAGCGGCTGCAACATTAAAGTCGCACTGATCGACACCGAAGGTGAGATAGCGGTCGACGTTTTTTACCTCGACCATGACAGCCGAAAACTGGACGAAGTTACCCAGAAGCGCGTGGCGGAGACGATTCATTCTGCCCTGGATCCGACTCATCCCGCGCTTGCCTGAGTCGCGCAGTCGACTTTGCCGCCGGGCCTTTTCGGATGCACAATGGGGTTGAACCGGGAAAACAGATGGCCTTGCTGCAAAACAAATCCGAGCTGCCCGGTACCGAGGCCGAGACGGCGCGGAAAAAAGCAGTTATTGTGTCTGAAGCTCATGGCGCGAACCTGCAGCAGGAGTTGCAGCGGCGCACGGCCCAGTTCACCGAAGCAACTACCTTCGAAGAGCGCCGGTATCGTCTCGAAGCGCTCGTTCATTACATCTGGAATGCACGCACTGACCGTGCGTTCAGGCTGAAACTTTCTCGCTTTCTACGCCTGGTGTCACAGGACCCGGCTCTACGCAATGGCTTCCAGGCGACCTTCGACGGCATGATCGGCGAGATGCATTCGGTCACGCTGTTCGCCTCCGCAGGCGTGCCAGCGCATCACCATGGCCTCATCTCGGAGAGCCTGCAGCGCATCGTGCAGCGCGTGCTTCCATCGGTCCATCCACGTGCCGACCTCGCCGGTTTATTCGCGACACTTTTCCCTTCTTCGCGCGACGTTGACCGCCTGCTCAGCCTGACACCGGAAGCATTTTCCCAGATCGCCGAACTCACTTCGCCCAGCTCCGCTCACGGTCTCCAGGGAAATACGCGGAGCGATATGAAAGAGGCCATGTGCCTGCTCTCGACACGCATCGCCAGTCGCGGCCTGACGGCAGCCATGCGTCAGCGCGGCAGCGGAATGCCGGTGGATCACTCGCCGTTCTATCGCTTCGTATTCGAGACGGAAAGCTTCGTCAATGCTGCCGCGCCAGCCAATCGAACCAATGACACTGCGCGCGAAACACATCGGGCATACGTCATGTGGAAAGCGGTCGCGCGCCGCTGCCATGAAGAACTCGACCAGGTCAATCTGCACATGGAGAAGGCCGGCGTCAGCGCTGACCTGGTCTTCGATCTGAAGTCGATCGAAAGTTCGCTCGATCGCATGAATGCTATCGCTGATGTCTATGCGGCCGAGTCGCGCGAGGCGTCTGTACTGGCTGCACGCAGGCTCTTCGATCAATTGGCGACCGGCCAGTTAGCCGATCTGCGCCTGCGGCCACTGCTGAGCCAGAACCTGAACCTGCTGGCTCGAAAAATGGTCGAACGAACTGGCGTCGGCGGCGAGCACTACATCGCTCATTCACGCAGCGATTACTGGCTCATGTGGCGGGCTGCTCTCGGCGGCGGACTACTCACGGTCTTCACTGCCGCACTCAAAATGAGCATCATCGGCAAACATTTCCCGCTGTTTGTCGAAGGCTTCTTCGTCGGGTCGGATTACGCCGTCAGCTTCGTGCTGCTACAGGTTTTCGGATTGGTACTCGCGACCAAGCAGCCCTCCATGACAGCCGCGACCTTTGCCGGCATAGTGCGGCGCAACCGGGGAACGGCACGCTGGGTCAAAGTCTCGTCCTTCGTCGCCGATATTACCCGTTCGCAACTGGCCGCAGCACTCGGTAATATCGTCGCGGTCGTCATCGGTGCAATAGCTTTTGACAAGCTGTGGCAGCGCATGTTCCTTAAACCCTACCTGCCGGCCAAGTCTGCCGAGCATGTGTATCAGACACTGCATCCTTTTACTTCTGGCACGGCTTTCTTCGCCATCCTGACCGGCATCATCCTGTGGATGGCTGCGATGATCGGCGGCTGGTGCGAGAATTTTTCCGTCTACCATCGCGTAACGGAAGCGATCGCAGAGCATCCCTTTGGCCTGCGGTTCGGCAGACGCAGATTACGAAAATGGGCTGACATCCTTGAACGCGACCTGGCCGGATGGACCACTAGTATTTCGCTCGGCTACCTGCTTGGCTTTACGCCCGTCGTCGCATCCTTTTTTGGATTGCACCTGGACGTACGCCATGTCACCCTGACTACCGGCACCCTGGCACAGGCAGCAGCG
>CAXTNK010000013.1:39939-42542 GCA_964245665.1 uncultured Acidobacteriaceae bacterium | reverse complement strand
TCGGAACAGCCTCCTTTGGCAAGGACTGGTTCTACTGGGCTGTCGGCGGCATCGGTATTACCTTCGTGCTCAACCTGGGCGTCAGCTTTTCGATCGCCGCCTTCGTCGCGCTGCGCGCCTACGATGTACCACGCCAGGAGCAAAAGGAACTAGTGGTTTTTATCCTGAAATCATTTCTGAAGTCCCCGCTGAAATTCATCCTGCCGATTGGCGTGGAAAAAGGGCAGACATTACCTGCCGCGCAGGAACTCATCGACCGTAATTCAGAAGGCTAATTTTATTTCGACGGAGCAGCGTCACCGGCCGGCGTATGCGTGGCCTCGTTCAATACTGTCACCTGGCCTGGCCGCATATAGCGCAGCCGCAGATGAGCCTCATACTCGATCGCATCGGGATCCGTAGCAAGATGATCGACATGGCGCTTGAGCCGGTCATTTTCCTGCTGAAGCTTTTTTACGTCTGCCGCAAGCGCCTTGTCTTCCGCCATCTTCTGCTGGTAGACAGTCAGCCCATTGTTTCCGGCGACCACGTGATATCCAAGCAGCACGGCAATCGCAATCGCCGCCACTGTACCGATGCGGCGACGCGATGCCAACAGACCTGCGCGCGCACCTGATACACCGCGCGCCGCCCACGTTTTCGGATACTCGTGCTGTCCTGCCTCGTTCACCCTGCCACCCTACTGCAGCACCCATTCCTTGGCTGCTTTGCTCAGTTTCTCGGTCTCGCTTTCCTTGCGAGCTTCGGTATACACACGCACCACCGGTTCCGTCCCGGAGAGGCGATAACACACCCACGATCCGTCATCCAGAATCAGCTTGAGTCCATCTGTACGGACAACCGACGCAACTTTCAAGCCGCCGAGTTCTGCAGGATCTGCCTTTATCTTCTCAGTGAATTTGGCTTTCGACTCAGCCGTCAAGTGGAAGTTCTCACGATTCGGATAAAAGGAACCTACTTTGGCAAATAGCTCTTTCAACTGCTCGCTCAGGGACTTGCCTCGATGCGCGACCATCTCCGCCACAAGCAACCCGGCAATTACTC
The DNA here is from genome assembly GCA_964245665.1 of uncultured Acidobacteriaceae bacterium. GTDB lineage: Bacteria > Acidobacteriota > Terriglobia > Terriglobales > Acidobacteriaceae. Next base: position 41,498 of record CAXTNK010000013.1, on the reverse strand, counting down.
CGTCCTTCTCCGGTACGTGCCCGCGGATGGTCAGGCCCGCGCTTTCTTCACCGCCAATCGCAATCGCGTCTTTCAGGATGAGTTCGCCGATGTACTTGAAACCGACCGGCGTCTCGTGCAGTTCAATCTTGTGATAATCCGCCAGTGCATTAATCAGGTTGGTGGTCGCTACTGATTTTGCCACGCCATTCTTCCACCCGCGCGTCTCCACCAGGTACTCGAACAGCAGCGCGATGATGTAGTTCGGCTGGATAAACGTCCCGTCCTGATCGATGATGCCGAAACGGTCCGCATCGCCGTCGGTCGCGACGCCGATATGCGCGCCAGTCTCCTTCATCTTCGCCTTGCAATCGCCAAGCAGGTGGTCATCGGGTTCCGGCGCGTGTCCGCCGAAAAGCACATCGCGGTAATCGTGCACCGTCGCCACGTCGATTCCGGCAGTCTTCAGGATGTCCGATGTGTACCCACGCGCCGCGCCCCAGAATGGATCGAAGACCACCTTGACTTTCGCCTTCCTGATGACGTCCAGCTGGACCAGTTCTGTCAGCCTCTTCATGTAGGTCGGCTTCACGTCGATCTCTGTGAACGTGCCGCCATCGGGCGCCGGATCGAGGACCTTATCACCGAGGGCGCGGATCGCGGCCTCAATCTTCCCGGTGGTCTCAGGCAGGGCCGGCGCGCCGTCGGGGGTCGAAAACTTGATGCCGTTGTATTCGGGCGGATTGTGCGAAGCCGTGAAGTTGATAGCTCCATTCGCCTTCTGTTCGCGCACGGCATATGCGATCGCGGGCGTCGGTGCTGCCTCAGGAATTACCAGCGGTGTCACGCCATGCTGCTTCAGGATGCGCGCAGCCTCCGCAACAAAGGATTCTCCGAGGAAGCGCGGATCGCGGCCAACCAGTACCTTCTGATTGCTTCCCTGCGACGCTACGTAGCTGGCTATGCCGGTGACGGCGCGGCGTATATTGGCCAGCGTAAATTCATCGGCCACGATCGCGCGCCAGCCAGACGTTCCAAACTTGATTTCAGTGGGCATTGCTGAATCCTCTTTCTGTCATTTCCTTTTGGGCAAAGTCACAGAATTGTAGCGCGATGAGATTCCTTTGCGCCTTCAATCGCAGCGACTGACTTGTGCGTTAGGATGCTGAACGCGATCGACCCGTCATGCTGCACGGCTCAACAACCCAGGAGGAGAAATTCTGCCGATTTTTGGATGGGCCGGGCTGAATACCCCGGCTGTATTGGCCGAGTACACACTCTTCCGTGTCGCGCTCCTTCGCGGCATCATCTCTTTGGTATTCTCTTAATTGGACGTGGGCTGGCTGACGAATTCATGCGCTACCTTTATGTGCTTCTGGTCTTCAGCCTTGGTGCTCTGCTTTGGGCGGCCATGGCGATCGCCAGGCACATTCGGCGGCACGATGCGCAGACAGCAGCGTTAGCGGCCGATCCCACTGCGCCACATGAGTCTGATGCCAGCGTCGTCGCAAGCCGGACGAGGACGAGTGAAAGCGCAAAATCCTTTGGCGCGGGTGATACCCGCAGCGACGACTTGTAGC
>CAXTNK010000013.1:35784-39929 GCA_964245665.1 uncultured Acidobacteriaceae bacterium | reverse complement strand
GAACGGGAGCTCAGCACGATGGACACTACGCTTAGACCAGACCTTCAACCACGGCTCGATTTAGCATCTGCGAATGCTGTGGACACACCCGCGCGTCCCGCGATTCATCCACTGGTACGCAAGGCAATGTATGCAATTGCCGGCAGCGCACTGGTCGCCCTCAGCGCACATGTTTCCATCCCACTCGGATTCACGCCCGTGCCGCTCACCCTGCAACCTTTCGCAGTCCTCTTGCTCGGCCTGCTGCTTGACCCCGTCACAGCATTCGCGACGCTATCGCTCTACCTGGCGGAAGGCGCGGCCGGTATGCCCGTCTTCAGTCCGCATGGACCGGGCGGCGTTGCCCAACTGCTGGGCCCGACGGGTGGCTACCTGATGGCGGCACCAGTCGCCGCTGTCGTTGCCAGCCTGCTCTCACGCCTGCATAAAGGATTCTTCGTCATGCTTACCAGCGCAGCAGTCGGCGATGCGATTCTTCTCGCAACCGGCGCAGCGTGGCTCGGCCTGTTGACGCACGCCAGCCTGCATGTTCAGTTCGCACAATCCGTCGCTCCATTTCTTCCCACGGATGCAATCAAGGTTCTGGCCGCAGCCATATGCGCCGGCACTTTCACTTCATTCCGTGAACAACGGGCCCAGTAACGAGCGCTTCCGCGGCTTGCGTATTGCGTGACTTTTCACGCCTCTCTCACCAGGCCGCTTTTGAAAGGATGTACCTGCCTTGAGTACCACACCGACCGTCAGCAATACCAAAGAACCTTCTGAGACGAAGCACACCGGCGTCCGCGAGATCAAGATCGCCCACAGCCCCGATTCTGATGACGCCTTCATGTTCTACGGCCTCGCGACGAACAAGGTGCGCGTTCCCGGGCTGAAGTTCACGCACACGCTGACCGACATCGAGACACTGAATCATCGGGCGATGAACGAAGCCTTCTTCGATGTGACCGCTGTTTCGTTCCATGCTTATCCCTACATTCAGGACAACTACGCCATCATGGCCTGCGGTGGCAGCATGGGCGAAGGCTACGGTCCAATGATCGTGGCCAACAAGAAGTTCACACTCGACGAGATCCAGCGCGTCCAGATCGCCATTCCGGGTGAACTCACATCGGCCTTCCTTTCGCTCAAGCTGTTCTCACCGGAAATAGAAACAAAGACTGTTCCGTTTGACAGGATCATTCCAGAGATCCTCGCCGGCAATTTCGAAGCAGGTCTGATCATCCACGAAGGCCAGCTGACCTATGGATCGGCCGGGCTGCACAAGATCATCGATCTGGGCCAGTGGTGGAAAGAACAGCACGGCCTGCCGCTCCCGCTTGGCGGCAATGCCATCAAGCGTGACCTGGGCCCTGAACTTATGCTGACGGTCACCAATGCATTGCGGGAAAGCATTCAGCACGCGCTCGATAATCGAGAAGAAGCGCTCGCCTATGCCATGCAATTCGCGCGCGACCTGGATACACCAACAGCCAACCGCTTCGTCAGCATGTACGTGAACGAGCGCACACTGGACTATGGTCCGGATGGCCGCAAGTCCATCCAGCAGTTCCTCGAACTTGGCCATGAACGCGGCATCATTCCTCATCCCGTCAAGGTTGACTTTATCGGTTAAGCAGATGCCGGGGCGCGACCTCCATCGCGCCCCGGCCACCCCACTTACCTCGTTAACATGCCGAGCGTGGCACAGCAAAGTGGAGGGGCTGCGTTTTCCTTCGCCCTTCCGAACGTCCAGTCTCTTCCTACCTTCGTTGCAGTCCCGCAAGTCCCTCATCCCACGCAGGTAATGCCTCGCCTCTTCAATTACAAAACTCTTACCGCAGGCATCCTGACAGACTGCTAGTTTTGAACATGTAAGCGCGAATCACCGCGCAGCATCCAGCAGTCCCCAAGGAATCCTGCAACTATGGCAACGATCATCCCCACTCTCGAAGAATTAGAAGCTCCAGTAGTAGCGACGATGACTCCGCAGACGGTTAAGGCCCCGGTCGATAATCGTCCCAAGGCTCCCGTGCTCGGCCGCTCAACCCAATCAGACAAGATGAACTGGCCTTCGACCATCGTGTTTACCCTGTTCCATGTCGGCGCCATCGCTGCCCTTTTCTTTTTCACGTGGAAGGCGCTGTTCCTGTCGATCCTGCTCTATGTGATGGCGATCAATATGGGAATTGGCATGTGCTATCACCGCCTGCTGACACATCGCGGCTACAAGACTCCGAAATGGGTCGAGTATGTGCTGACCACCTTTGCCTGCCTCGCGCTCGAAGGCGGACCGATGTTCTGGGTCGCAACTCACCGCGTGCATCATCAGTTGTCGGACAAGCCCGGCGATCCGCATACCCCGCATGAAGGCGGCTGGTGGGCGCATATCGGCTGGATCATGATGGGCGACGCCCTCGGCCATGAGACTGCCCTGCTGGCCCGCTATGCTCCCGATCTCGCAAAGGACAAGTTCCATCGCTTCATCACCAAGTATCACTATCTGCCGATGATCGTGGCCGCGATTGTGCTCTACCTCGTTGCCGGTCTGCCGGGGGTCCTGTGGGGTATTTTCCTCCGCGTGACACTTGGCCTGCACGCGACGTGGCTGGTCAATTCGGCGACACACATGTGGGGCACCAAGCGCTTCCCCACCCGCGATGACTCGCGCAACAACTGGTTCGTTGCCTTGCTGACCGGTGGCGAAGGCTGGCACAACAATCACCATGCTCACCCGGTCTCGGCCCGTCACGGCCTGGCCTGGTATGAAATTGACGCCAACTACTACGGCATCTGGCTGCTGAAAAAGGTCGGCCTGGCTCACGACGTAAAGATCGCGCAGTATGACAAGCACGACCCGCAACCAGCCGGCGTGGCCTAGCGTCGGATAGCTTCAGGGCGGGTAGCGCAGGAGTGGGTAGCGTAACAGCGGTCAGCTTACATCCGATAGCTTCAGGGCGGATAGCGCAAGTGCAACCTTGGGGGCAAGCCGGTACCCGCTAACGCTCTTTCGCTATCCGTTTGAGCGCTACCCGCTTTTAGCTACCCGCTATCCGCTTTTCAGCCACTCGCCAACCGCTTTTCCGCTAAGCTTTCCCCATGCGCATCACGCGACGCAAGAAGTCGATGTTTTTCTTCATCGCCCTTGGTGTCTGCCTGGTCGGCCTCACCATCACACTCAACGTTGGCTGGATCATCCTTAACTGGCGCGAGTGGGTTCCGCTCGCTATCGGCCTGCCTATTTTCGGATTGCTGGCAGTCGGCGTGACCCTGAACACCATCTTTCTTATCCGCGAAGTGCGCCGTAACGAACAGCAGGACAGCTTTCTCAACGCCGTTACCCACGAACTGAAAACACCGCTCGCCTCCATCCGTCTCTATCTTGAAACGCTCAAAATGCGCGACCTGAGCGAACCACAGCGGCAGGAGTTTTATTCGATCATGCTGGCGGACAGCAATCGTCTGCTGGCTATGGTCGAGCAGGTGCTCAAGGCCGGCGAAATCCGCCAGCGACCGGCCGGCAACCTCGTTCGCATTTCTGTCGACCTGGTCGAATTACTCGCTTCATGCGCCGCCACCTCCCTGCAGCGGCATCACCTGGATGCGAGCACTATTCAGAGCATGCGCTTTGACGCCGTTAGTGCGCCGGTCGTGGTTCTCGGTAACCCGGAAGATCTGCAAACGGCTATCCTGAATGTTCTCGACAATGCAGTGAAGTATGCGAATGGAAAGGTCGACATCCAGATCCGTCTAAATGCTTCGGACAGCACGTGGATCCGGTTCTCGATCGCCGACCAGGGAACGGGCATTCCACCAACGCACCTCAAGCGAATTTTTCGGCGTTTCTATCGCGTGCCCAATCGCAACCTGCTGCACGTCAAAGGTACCGGACTCGGACTTTTCCTGGTCCGCAACATCGTGCAGCAACACGGCGGCGAGGTTTATGCCGAAAGCGCGGGTGAAGGCCGCGGCACCACCATCCATTTCCAGTTGCCTCGCGCCCTGCCGTCGGCCAGCAATGCTCGAACTGCACAGGCCTCACTTCCTGCATGACAACCTTCCTATGACAAGTGGCGAACTCACTATCTTTATCGTCGAAGACGAAGAGCATCTCGCCCAGGGCCTGCGCTTCAACCTGGAGGCGGAGGGTTACCGCGTCCTCGTCT
>CAXTNK010000013.1:3513-35774 GCA_964245665.1 uncultured Acidobacteriaceae bacterium | reverse complement strand
GTCTGCCATCGAAGCCCTTCTGCACCCGGAGCAGCCGATTGCAGCCGTGGTCCTCGACGTCATGCTGCCTGGCCGCGACGGCTTCTCTGTCGTGAGTGAACTGCGCGAAAAACAGAACTACACGCCCGTATTGCTGCTGCCGGCACGAAGCCGCCCGGAAGACATCCTCGCCGGTTTTGCCGCAGGTGCAGATGATTACCTGGCCAAGCCTTTCGACCTCGCCATCCTGCTCGCACGTCTGAATGGCCTGCTGCGCCGGACCTCCTGGCAGCGTGACCAGACGACCACTGCCCAGAAACCGGACGTAGACAAGGCGGATGCAGACAAACCCGGCACCTTCGAGTTTGCGAATCGTGTCATCGACTTCGCCTCCCTCCGCCTGACCACGCCGGACAAGACCATCAGCCTCACCGTGATGGAAGCAGAATTGCTCCGCTACCTGGTCCGGCATCAGGGCGAGATCATCTCGCGCAAGCAGCTGCTTGAAGAAGTCTGGCACGTCCGCGAGGACACCGATACACGCGCCATCGACAACTTCATGGTCCGCTTGCGTCGATACATCGAAGACGATCCCGCCAAACCCGTCCATCTCGAAACCGTGCGCGGCATCGGCTACCGATTCCTACCCTGAGCCGCTTGCACCTGCAGACGCCGCACTGTCGGATGACAGATCAGACAGGGAAACGGTCCTTTGCTGCCCGGCCTTAATGTGGCTACTCGAGGAATCGAAACTGGCAGCGGGTCCACTACGGAGAACGGAGTTTATCGGGACTTTAGATCGCCTGAGAACGTGGACTCACTGCACAGACATATAGCTGCTGCCGTAGCCTTTCCAACAGATAATGAAGCATCAGCGTCGCCGGGCACATCACAATGCTGTCTAGAGTGAAGCTTGCCCAAGCCGCCCCAGGCAACGAGGAATGCGGCTTATGATGTTCGATCATCAAGGAACCCCGGTACGAAGCGATCGGATCGCTGTGAACGGAACCAGGCTTCACTATAGATTTGCCGGCGAAGGTCCAGCCCTTGTCCTGCTTCACGGTGTGCCAAAGACCAGCTATCATTGGCGCTTTGTGCTACCGCTGCTTAGTGCCGAGTACACGGTGATCGCCCCAGACCTTCGCGGGCTGGGAGATTCAGATCATCCTCCCGGCGGTTACGACACGGCAACCATGAGTGACGATATTGCCGAACTGATGATGAAGCTCGGACATGAAACATACAGTGTTGTGGGAGAGGATTGGGGTGCGGTTGTCGGCTACCATATGGCAGCGCGAAACCCCCAACGGGTCCGCGCGCTTGTCTTTGCGGAGGCACTCTTTCCAGGCTTTGGCTTCGAGCAGCATACCGCGCTCACTCCAGAAAACGTCTCCGGGCTCTTCCTCTGGCATCTCGGCTTCTACTTCCAGCCTGACATTCCCGAGATGTTGATCTCCGGTCACGAACGGGAACTTATTACCTACATGATCAAGAGCGAGAGAATCTTCCCGGACACGGCTACGCCCGAGGTTGTCGACGAGTACGTCCGCTGCTATTCCATGCCGGGTGGCATTCGCTCGATGCTCGCTATCTATCGCGCCATGCTGACGGACGCCGAGCAGAACCGCCAAGCTTCCAAGACAATGCTTGAAATGCCCGTCTTGGCCCTCGGTGGCGACGCCTTCATTGCGGGACGGAATGAGAGCCAGATGAAGCAGTTCGCGCGCAACGTGACAGGTCACGTTTTCCACGCTGGGCATGATCTTGCCGAAGAAGTTCCAGGCGAGATGGCCGCCATCATCTTGGAATTTCTAAGAGCTATTAAGTAGCCATCGCTAATTGCCACGAGTGCCGCTAGCGTTCCGCTTGATCGTGGGAACCTTGACTTGGCTCGTACGTCGGTACCGCGAAGTCGGCATGTAGGAAGTCAAACTGGTGAGTGGCAGCTAGGACGCAGTCATCTCGGCTTTTTCAAACCAGCATTAGCGCTTCACGCCTCGTACACTGGTAAAGGATCGACCAGATCGCCAGGAGACTGACGAAGCAGTGCGCATTTTTACGCGATACATCCTGAGCGAAGTGCTGTCGCATGCCTTGATCGGCGGCGCGCTCTTCACGTTCATCATTTTCATGCCGGACCTGGGCGGCATCCTCGCGCTCATCGTGCGCGAAAGCGCCACATTCGCGAGTGTCGGCGAGATCTTTCTATTCACCGTCCCCAATACCTTCACCGTCACCATCCCCATGGCTGTGCTGGTCGGGATCCTGCTGGGACTGAGCCGGCTTGCTGCTGATAGCGAGATTACTGCCATGCGGGCTGCGGGCATGGGCGTATGGAAGTTCGTCAGCATCGTCTCCATCGTCGCGCTGCTTGGATCAGGGCTCTGCCTGCTCAATTCGCTCTACCTGGCGCCCAAATCCGCAGAAGCTCTGCTGCAGCTCGAAAATTCGATCAAGAGCTCACAGGCCAGCTTCGAGATCCAGCCGCGCGTCTTCTACGAAGACTTCAAAAACTATGTGCTCTACGTGCAGGATGTGCGCGCCAGTGCCGGCTCTGCGCTCTGGCACAGAGTGTTTCTCGCTGACCTCTCCGATCCGAACGACCCCAAGATCACCACCGCCGAACACGCGACTGTGGTCAACGGCGGGGATAATACTCTGCGCATGCGCCTGCGCGACGGCACACAGCACACCACTGCGACGAACGATCCGGGCCAGTACACTGTCTCGACCTTCGCCGAGTCGGATGTGCCGCTCGACATCGGCACACAGGAAGGCGTCCGCATCGGCCACGCCGATAAACCGATCCTCGCCATGGGCAACCGCGAACTCTACCGGCGTTCCAAGTTGCCGCACGGCAAGCTCTTCTCTATCGAACTGAATAAACGCTTCGCGTATCCCGCATCCTGCCTGGTCCTGATGCTGGTCGGCGTTCCGCTCGGCATGTCTTCGCGCAGGGGTGGAAAAAGCGCTGGCTTCGTCGTCACCATCCTGCTCGTTTTTCTGTACTACTTTCTATCTTCGACCGGTATCGCACTCGCGAGGCAGGACAAGATCAGCGCGTTTGTCGGTGTATGGACGGTCAATATCCTGTTCGCCACTTTCGGACTGCTGCTGCTCCGGCAGCTCTCACGCCGAGGCGGTGTGGCCTGGTTTCCCGCGCTCACCGGTATGTTCAAGTTCAAGCGCAAGGCAGGCATCGAGCGCGAGGATCATGATGTCGACGAGACCCGCGCCGTCAATGTCGCCGGCCGTCATCGTTCCGGCCGGCGCAGCTTCCCCCTCATTCTCGACAACTACATCCTCAAACAGTTTCTGTCGACCTTCGCGCTTGTCCTGGTCAGCTTTCTATTGCTGATGCTCATCTTTACCTTCTTCGAACTGCTGGGCGACATCATCCGCAACCGGACGCCGCTGGTCACGGTCGGCGAGTATCTCGTCAACCTGATGCCGAACCTCCTCTCCAACCTGACGCCGCTCTGCACCCTGGTGGCAGTGCTGGCAACCTTCGGCGGCCTGAACCGTACCAGCGAACTGACGGCTATGAAGGCCACTGGCATCAGTCTTTATCGCGTGATGGTGCCGGTGCTCGTGATTGCGGCCATTCTCGGCGCGGCACTCTTCGCCTTCGATGAGAGCTATCTTCCCGCCGCCAATCGCCGCCAGGAAGCTTTGCGCTCGATCATCAAAGGCAAGCCCGCGCAGACATTTCTGCGCCCTGACCAGCAATGGATCTTTGGCAAGCAGGATCCAGGCAAACCCTCACGCATTTACTATTACGAGTTCTTTGATCCGGAGCTTGACCGCTTCGCAAACCTGAGTGTATTCGAGTTCGATCCTGACACCTTTGCCCTGTCGCAGCGCATCTTCGCCACCAGCGCCCACTGGGAACCGGCGCTGCATCAGTGGATCTTCGAGAATCGCTGGGACCGCACCTTCAAGGGCGACGCGATGCGCAGCTATACCAACTTCGAAGTGCAGACTTTCCAAGGAAGCAACGAAGATCCGTCCTACTTCAAGAAGGAAAACCGGCAATCGCAGGAGATGAGCTTCGGCGAGCTGAACCGCTACATCCATGACCTGGGCCAGAGCGGATTTGACACCATCCGTCTGCGCGTGCAGCTGAATCGCAAACTCGCCTACCCGCTTATCACGCTGGTCATGTCCATCCTTGCTATTCCTTTCGCGTTGTCCATGGGAAGACGCGGCTCGCTCACTGGTATCGCCGCTGCCATCGGTCTCGCCGTGGCGTACTGGGTCGTCGATGGGACATTTGGTGCGATGGGCAACGTGAATATGCTGCCGGCATTTCTCGCAGCCTGGTCGCCGGACCTTCTCTTTGGCCTGATCGGCGGCTACCTGCTGCTGCGGACACCGACCTGATTCGTAACTTGAAACGAAACAAACTGAAGTAACGTATGAGACGTCATGTTCTTTTAGGATTTTCTAAGAATGGCCGATAGAAGCAGCAGAGAGGTACTGAGGATGGCCATGGCAGTAGTGCCGCCGGCAGCTTCTGTCTCTGAAATTCCGGAGGCCCAGAAGACTACCCAGAAACTTCCAGCACCACCGTCTGTCGCAGCCCATTCGGACACGGTCACCATTAGCGCCGCTTCGATCAAAGCTGCGAAAGATGCTGACAGCGATGGTGCGAATCACTAACTGAACGCGGTGGCGACGTCACCGATGATGATCGAAAGAACCTGGCACCGCATCGCTTGCAAGTCCTGAAGCGATGCGGCCTTTTTTGTTTCTCGTTCGAGCGACCGGTCGAATCAATCTTTCAGACGAGCGCCAGTACGTCATCGCCTTCAATTTTGACCTCGAACACCTCGACCACTGCAGCCGGATTGTGATCAGCCTTGCCATTGTGCCGATCGAACGCCCAGCCGTGCCAGGGGCATATGACTCGACCCTCTTCAATCATGCCTTCAGCCAGCGGTCCGCCATTGTGGGGACACTCGTTATCCATCGCCGTCACTTCACCATTCACGCGCGCCACACACAGCGGCCGGCCGTTCGGCGCGGTGAATTCTTTTACATGGCCTTCTTTCGGCAGATCGACGGCGCTCCCAATTTTCACAAACTCACTCATGCGTTCCTGTTTCCCTTCCATCCTCTGCGCTGTCTTTTCATCCTAAATGCTGGCGTGTACTTGTCATGGTCCGGGGACCAACTTCGCGTGATAGCCTGACTCTGGCATGACAGAAAACCCATCGCAGGCACCATCGAACGCAGGCCTCTGGTGTCCGCAATGCAATTACCCGGTCTCGGATCCACTGGTGTGCGGCGACTGCTCTTCTGTCATCTGCCGCGTCTGTGGAACACCGCTCGAGTCGGCGGACGAACTGGCATTCGGCTGAGGCCGGGCAGGTAACGCATGGCCGGTCGAAAACCTGAAACAACGTCCCGCAAAACCCAGCAGCCGCTCCGGACTTCACCGCTCGCGCAACAGCTTCCGCTCGTGTCCGGTCGCTGGCTGCTCTGGTCGCTTGCGGGTGTCTTCGGCGGCGGACTGGCTCTGGTCTATCTCACCATGGTGCTGCTCTTCTGGCAGGGGCAATGGCAGATCCTCTTTCATCCCGACCGCACGGATAAGCCCATTCCCGCAATCGTCGGACTGCCGCTCGAACCGATCGCGTTCGATACAACAGAAACGGGCAAACCTTTGCTCAATGGCTGGTGGATTCCTGCTGCCTCAGGCAACAGCAAAGAAACCATACTTTACCTGCACAGTCTGCAGACTGGCTCGCTCGCTGGTACGGTTGCAGAAATAACAGCTCTGCATCAGTCAGGCAGCAACATCTTCGCGTTCGACTATCGCGGATTTGGCAAGAGCGACTTCCTTCATCCCTCGGAAGCATCGACGACAGAGGACGTAGAGGCGGCATGGAAGTATCTGACCGACACGCGGCATGTGCCGGCGCATACCATCATGATTTACGGCGTTGGCCTGGGAGCGTCTCTCGCGGCCGATTTAGCCGCCAATCACCCCGATGCGGCAGGCGTAGTCTTTGAGGCGCCGGAAGCCGATGCACTGACGCAGCTCCGGGCCGACCCGCGCAGCCACCTGATGCCAGTCTCGCTGCTAACACACGATGTCTTTCAGCCGGACCCGGCGCTGGCGAAAATCAAGCGGCCAAAACTGATTCTTATCCCTGGTTCAGGATTGGAAGCGGGCAAACACTATGCCATGCAGGCGGCCGATCCGAAACAGGTCGTCTATCTGCCGCCCACAGACCAAAAATCAGCACAAAGCAACGCTGTGAGAGACTTCCTGAACAATCTGAGTTCACCACCACCCTCGTCCCGGTAAGAATCCATGCGACCAGCGGAAGCATGAGCGACAAAGCCGCGCCCGCCCATACGGCCAGTACCTAGAGGAGGTTCAGGAATTGCTGTTGATGGAGGCCTGCGCCGGGGAAGACCACGTCCAGATTGCGGGCGCCGAGTGTTTTGTACGCTGCTTCGCCGAGCACCTGGCGGAAGTCGGTGGTGACTACCAGGTCGCGGCCTTCGTTCAGCTGTTCCGGCGAAAGACCTGGCCAGCGGCCATAGACTTTGCCGCCCTTCACCGGACCCCCTAGAACAAACATGACATTGGCGTGCCCGTGGTCGGTGCCGCCGGTGCCATTCTGGTGGGCCGTGCGTCCAAACTCCGACATGGTGACGACAACGATGTTTTCGGCGCTGTCGCCCATGTCCTGCCAGAAGGCAGCGATACCCTGGCTGAACTCCGTCAGTCGCCCGGCAAGCTGGCCGGTTGCGGCACCCTGGTTCTGGTGCGTGTCCCAGCCGCCGATGTCGGCAAACGCGGCCTCGACACCGAGGTTCGCCTTCATCAGCTGGGCAATCTGCTTCATACTGCTGCCGAACGTCCCCTTCGGATAATCTGCGCGATTGGCGGGAGTGTAATGCGCGGGGTCGGTGGATTGCAGCATCTTTACCGCTTCGAAGGTCTCGTTGCCTGTCCCATGAAGAACGGCGTCGACCGACCCGGCATACATGGCCTCAAAGCTCTGGCTCACCAGGCTTTGCTGCGAAAGCGCGGGTCGCGGCGGAGTTGGCGTTCCCGTGGCTGCCTGGACCGGCTGGCCGTTTACCATGACCATATTTGGCGGAAGCATCTGATTGGCGGCAGGCTTCGGCGCATTCTGCCGACCGCCGACGGAGAAATCCTGCAGGTTGCCAATGGCGATCGCGGGAACTGGTCCGGCAAGCGTTCTCGGCACGACGGACCCAAGAGCTACAGCACGGAAGGCCGTTTCCGGTTTCCGGTGGAGCATGTCTTCGGACCGCAGAGCGCGATTCAACCAGCCATCCTGTGTACTTTTCACGCCGGGGGTTCCGCTTTCCATGAAGTCTTGCGCGTCGAAGTGGGAGCGCGATGGATCAGGCGAGCCGGCAGCCTGGATGATGGCCAGGTGGCCCGACTTGTAGAGCGGCAACAGAGGCTGCATGGCAGGGTGCAGGCCAAAAAAGCCGTCCAGATCAAGCACCTGGTTCGGCTGAATCGCAATGGTCGGTCGCAGCGCGTAGTAAGCCTGTTCACGATACGGCACGACCAGGTTCAGGCCGTCAGCCGCACCGCGCTGAAACAGGACCACGAGTTTTTTGCCACTGGATTTCGCATTGCTGGCCTGTGCCAGCACAGAGCGCTCAAGGAACGCCGGAACGGCCGCGGTGCCGACAAGCGCCATCGCGCCGCCCCGAATGAAAATCCTTCGCGTGATTGCCATGGAAACACCCCTGCAGGATCGAACGCGACTCGCGGCCTTAAGTTTCGCCGCAACAAGAGAAGTTTGCTCCGTTGCATTACGAAAGGAGGGTCAGGCAGCTTTTTTGCCGACGACCGTCAGGATAGTGCCGTCGACCTTCTGCAAGTAGGCGATGACTTCAAACAGGTTGCGCGCCTGCGGATTACCGGAGGGGCTGAACATGCGCATCAGCGCCTTGGGAGATTTGCCGAGGGCGGCGCCTAGTTTGATGAAGCCGACGGTGCCATTGATGTATTTGCGCAGAGTCGATTTGCCGGTGTCCATGTCTCCGGAAATAAGGCGACTTACGGCTTCGCGCAGGAATGCCTGGCGAAACGACTTACTCTTTTGGAGGTCGGCCCTTACCATCTCGTTGAAGCTTGTCGTAAGTGGCATCGTTTTCCCGTTTCCTTTGTTTATATTCCCGCCAAAGTTGCTGTGCATCTGCGACATCCAACTGCTGCCGCTTCTTCGTCCCACCAGCGGGGAGGATGACTAGCGTCTCACCCTCTCTCCCAAAGTAGATCCGATAGCCTGAAGCAAAGTTGAGTCGCAGTTCCATGACGCCTGCGCCAACCCCTTTAGCCGCCGAACTGCCACGCTCCAATCGATCGAGATAGAAGGTGATCCTGGTTTTGACCTCATCCTCTTGAGCGTCATACCACCGCCCGAACGAATTGCGCCCCGCAGAATCGATGTACGGACGGACCTCGATCACTACGGACCTCATGAGCTATTCGAACGGTAACATAAAAGACACCAATTCAAATATAAAGATGCGCTCGAGCCGGTACTTCAGTATTTCTTCAGCTCGGCCATAGCCTTCAACAAATCCTCCGGCTGCGGCAGGATGGCATCTTCGAGCACCGGCTGGTAGGCAACAAATGTATCCATGGCGGCGACGCGTTTCACCGGAGCGTCGAGGTCCTCAAACAGTTCATCGGCAATGCGCGCGGCGATTTCTGCTCCATAGCCCCAGCTCATCGTGTCTTCGTGCGCGACGATGACCCGGCTGGTCTTGCGGACGGACCCAGCAATCGTCTCCCAGTCATAAGGACTAAGCGTGCGCAGGTCGATGATCTCGGCCTCGATGCCAAGCTCGCGCTGCGCCTTTTGCGCGGCCTGCAATGCTCGAGGGACCAGCGCTCCATAGGTGACGATGGTCAGGTCCTTACCCCCGCGCACCACCTTCGCCTTGCCGAACGGAATCGCGTAATCCGGACCGGGATATACCGCACGTCCGAACGTCTCGCGATAAAGCCGCTTGTGCTCGAGAAAGAGCACGGGGTCATCGCAGCGGATGGCGGTTCTCAAGAGGCCGGCCGCGTCAAGCGCATTCGACGGCATGACAACGCGGACGCCCGGGGTATGCGTGAAGATGCTTTCGCCACATTGCGAGTGGTAAATCGATCCACCCGTCAGGTAGCCGCCGATGGCGACCCGAATAACCATCGGGCAGCTGAAGGTGCCATTCGATCGCCAGCGCAGAACGCTGAGTTCATTGCGCATCTGGTGCATGGCAGGCCAGATGTAATCAAAGAACTGAATTTCGACTACAGGCTTGAGGCCGCGGGTCGCCATGCCGATGGCGCGACCGATGATATTCGCCTCGGCCAGCGGTGAATTGAAGACACGGTCGCTGCCGTACTCGGTCTGTAGGCCAACGGTAAGTTTGAAGACGCCGCCCTTGCCCTTCAGTTCGCTCTTCTTGAAGTCTTCGACACGGCTTGCATCCGCTACATCTTCGCCGAAGATAAGGATGCGGGGATCACGCGCCATCTCATCCTTCAGGCAATGGTTGATGAGGTCGGCCATGGTGCGCTCCTGCACGTCCTCCGTCTTCTCTGCGTCATGGGCAAGCGCAGGAGCACACGGATCGAAGTTCTCGGAGTACACGTGCTTCTTGATCGAAGATATCTCTGGAATAGGCGCGCGCAGGGCATGCTCGGCGGCGACGCGAACTTCTTCATCGATCGTCTTTTCGAGACGCGTAATCGCTTCGGCATCGAGAATGCCGTCACGCAGCAGCAGCATTTGAAACTTGGGAAGCGGATCGCGCAGCGCGTCGGCATCGATCTCTGCCTGGCTGCGATAAAGCTTTTCATTGTCCGACAGTGAATGCGAGTATGGACGGATGACGTGCCCGTGCACCAGCGCAGGCCCCTTGCCGCTGCGGCAATGCGCCACCGCTGCCTTCATCGCTGCATAACTCTCGATCGGATCGGTCCCATCGACTTCCGCGAAAAAGAAGTTGGGGAAATTGGCGACCAGCTTCGAGATATTGCCGCCCGGCGTATTCACTTCGACCGGCGTGGAGATCGCATAGCCGTTGTCTTCCACGACAAAGAGTACTGGCAGCTTGCCGTTCGAGGCTGAACTGATCGACTCCCAGAATTCACCCTGGCTGGTCGACCCTTCGCCAATGGAAGTGTAGACAACTTCATCACCATGGAACCGTGCCGGATGGAACTCGCTGTAGTCATCTGTCCTGGTCGGAACTGCATCTGCATGGCTCGCGTAGTACCGGCCCGCTTCCGCACACCCTACAGCCTGCAGGCACTGCGTTGCGACAGAAGAAGACTGCGAGACGATGTTGAGTTTCGGATTGCCCCAGTGCGAAGGCATCTGGCGGCCGCCGCTTGCCGGATCGCTGGCAGCGCCAACGGCCTGGAGCAACAATTCTTCCGCACTTGACCCGACGGCCAGGCACAGGGCCTTGTCGCGGTAGTAAGGGTAGAACCAGTCATAAGCCGGCTTCATTGCCATGCCTGCTGCGACCAGCAGTGCTTCATGACCAGCACACGAGACCTGGAAGAAAATCTTCTGCTGGTTCTTGAGCATGATCTCGCGGTCATCCACGCGGCGGGACGTGTACATGAGCCGATAGATCTGTACCAGGTCCGCGGGCAAAAGGCCGGCATAATCCTTCGCCGGCGCCGAAGCATTGGCAGGAGCAGTGTGACCATTCCGCTGCTTGCCCGACTCCAGATTCAGCTCCGACTCAGAGGCTTCCTTGACTGCTGCTTTCCCCATCCTGCAATCCTCAATTCACAGCTTACGTCGATTCGGCTCCGGCGTGAACTTCTCACTTGCTCCTAGACGCGCAAGCACGATGCGACAGCAGATTCTATCGCCATTATCGGTTGCCATGCTCGCCTTCGAAGTGTGCAATTTAGCCTCGTCGGATGAGACCTCCGTGGTCCTCGAAGAAAACGGCTGGCATGGATGGAGGTTGTATCGGCTTTATGAGGGCAGGTACGCACGGACGGGCACCTACCGGGCCATTACGGTTGAATCGCAGGTTGACCGTCATTTCACGCGCATGCTTAAATCACGCGGTTTAGGTAGCAGATCAATTTCAAGCTCTAAGTTGTTGAGACGACGAGCCAAGTCTGCGAAGTTCCTGGAGGAAACGAATGTACGTGGCTTCATCCCTGGTGGCCTGGTGGCAGGCTGGATCGGCAATCGATACGCAAAGTATGAACGCACAGAGCGGCAATGTTTACCTCTGGATTGCGCTGGCGGTTGGAGCACTTGGACTGTTGATTGCGCTGCTGTTTGCACGTTCGGTGCTCAGATCCGATAACGGCACGGTAGAGATGCAGGCCATTTCAAACGCCATCCGCGAAGGTGCGGAAGCGTTCATGGGCAGGCAGTACACCAGCATCGCGATCATCGCGGCAGTGTTGGCCGTGGTGCTTTACGTCGGCTACCGACTCTCGCCATTTACGGCGCCCATGGCAAATAAGGTAGTGATCAGCTTCCTGATCGGCGCCATTTGTTCGGCCCTCTCCGGCTATACCGGCATGTTCGTTTCCATCCGGTCGAATATCCGTACAGCATCGGCGGCGCGTACAAGCCTGGGCAGATCTTTGCAGATTGCGCTGCGTGGCGGCGCGGTCACAGGGCTGGTTGTAGTCTCACTCTCGCTGCTCGGCATTGGCCTGCTGTTCCTGGCATTCGGCGGCCTCGCAAATCCGCGGGCTGTTCCGTATGAACTGGTCGGTTTTGGATTTGGCGCTTCGCTCGTCGCACTCTTTGCGCAGCTCGGCGGCGGAATTTATACGAAGGCCGCCGATGTAGGAGCTGACCTGGTCGGTAAAGTGGAAGCCGGAATTCCGGAGGACGACCCACGCAACCCGGCCGTAATTGCCGATCTCGTTGGCGATAACGTCGGGGATTGCGCAGGTCGAGGTGCCGATATCTTCGAGTCGACCGCGGCTGAAAACGTGGGCGCCATGATTCTCGGCGCGGCCTTGTTCCCTGTCTTCGGAGTCAAGGGGATTTTGTTTCCTCTCATCGTGCAGGCCATCAATATCATCGCCAGCATGATCGGCGTCTCCGTCGTGCATTCGAAGGAAGACGAAGATCCCATGCACGCGCTCAACCGCGGCTACTATGTAACGTCGTTCATTGCCCTGCTGGGCTTCGCGGCGGCGGTCTACTTCATGCTTGGAGCGCGATGGTGGTTTCTCGCCTGCGGCCTGGTCGGCATCGTGATGTCTTTCCTCTTCGTACGCATCACGGAGTACTACACGGAAACACGCTTCCGCCCTGTGCGCTCGATCGCTGAAGCATCGCTCACCGGCCCGGCTACGAACATCATCAGCGGACTGGCCGTCGGTATGGAGACACCAGCCATGCCCGTTGTCGTCATCGGCGCGGCACTGCTGCTCTCCTACTACTTCGGCGTGCGCGGCCTGGCTGATGTGAACATTGCGAACTATGCCAAGGGCATTTATGGGACGGCGATTGCGACCATGGGGATGCTGTCATCGGCTGCCTACATTCTTGCGATGGATACCTTCGGCCCGATCACTGACAATGCCGGCGGCATCATCGAGATGAGTGACCAGGCGCATGAAGTGCGTGAGCGCACTGACAAACTGGACGCAGCGGGCAATACCACCAAGGCACTCACCAAGGGCTATGCGATTGGTTCAGCAGCACTCGCCGCCTTCCTGCTGTTCTCTGCCTATCTTGAAACCATTCGCGAGATTGTCGCGCATCGCATGCATGATGCGGGAATGACGTTGCCATCTACATGGAGCTTCACCAATGTGAATCTGGCGAGCGTACCCGTGTTCGTCGGGGCGCTGCTCGGCGCGATGCTCACGTACCTGTTCTCATCGCTCGCGATCAAGGCCGTGGGACGGACGGCACAGTACGTCATCCAGGATGTGCGCGCGCAGTTCAAGGAGAATCCCGGCATCATGGCCGGTACATCCAAGCCGGATTACGGCCGCTGTGTCCGCATCGTTACCGGCGCTGCTTTGAAGCAGATGATCCTTCCCGGCGCACTCGCAGTCTGCATGCCGCTGGTCGTCGGACTCACCTTCCGGCACCTGAGCCCGAGCTTCCACATCGGCACAGGTGAAGCCTATGTGCCGAACATCAATGGCGTCGCGATCAACCTGGGCGGCGCCGAATCCGTCGCCGGTTTGCTGATGGTCGGGACAATTTCGGGCATCCTGCTGGCCATGCTGATGAACAATGCCGGCGGCGCCTGGGACAATGCGAAGAAGTACATCGAGACCGGTGCGCACGGTGGCAAGCGGTCGGAACCGCACAAAGCCGCAGTCGTCGGTGACACGGTCGGCGATCCTTTCAAAGACACCGCCGGGCCGTCACTGCATGTACTTATAAAGCTGCTGGCAACCGTGACGCTGGTACTGGCACCGCTGTTTTTATAGGTGTGTCACAGGTGAGATCTTGGGGCTGAAACTCGGTATCGGAGTGCAGCCCTATGTTCTATCGTTAACCTTAAAACAGGTCGGAGTGAGTGCCGGTACGAACGAGGTGTAGAGTGTCGCGTTCAACTCGGTAAAGAAGAAGCCAGTCAGGTTCTATGTGACAAACGAAAGCGCCTTCTCTGCCGCGACCCGCAGCAGCATCATACGCACGGCATCAGAAATAGATCGTCCCATCTTCGCCAGCTTTTCACTTGCTTCCTGCTTTACATGTTCGTCAAGATGGACATGGACCGTCGTCGTTGCAGCCATTTGTTCCTCTGAGTTACATGTATTCCATCGACGCCAGCAAGGTTAGCAGTAGCGCCTGCATTCGTCGTTTCACGCGCAGGTTCACTGCACCAGAATTTAGGCGCGAAAACGTACTCGACTGGACGGCAAGTTCAATCCTTCATGTGCTCTTTTATGTTTTTCGAAAGCTTCTCGATCTCGTCTGCCTTCCTGATCACATCGAGCGATAGGACGTCCTTGTTGGTCTTGTCGACGTCTGATTTCAACTCTGTTGCTAATGCCAGCAATTTACTTGTGTCCTTTACTATCTGCTGCTGGCGGGCTTCGTTGCGTTTGATTTGCAGCTTGGCCAGCATCTCTTTCTGCTCCTCGCTCTGATCCTCGCCTCCACGATGACCTGAAGCGTCGGGTATACCCGTCTGTTGCGTGGGCGGGAGGAACTGGGCGTGCAGCGGGCCACAAGCGATCGAAAGTGCTGCCGAGAGAAACAGGATATACGTTGCATTAAAAAAACCGGGTGGGAGCAGGTTTCGCATTCTTACGCCTCGTGAGCCGCATGCGACCATCATAGGAACGGTACCCGGTCACCGCAACCCGATTGCTGAAAAAGGATAGTCCCGTCCATGAATTTGTTCTCGCTCACTTCACTTCCCGCATTGCTGTTGCAGTCGAGCACGCCGCATCGCTCACCACACGAGATGGCCCTGGCCCTGAAAGACCGCCTGCAGGACGAACTCTTCAACTTCCTCGGTCACCTGCCCGAGATCATCGGTCTGCTGGTCATCCTCTGGATCGGTATCATCGTCATCAACGCGGTCACGAAGCGCATGCGCACGCTTGCCGAGCGCCATGCGGACACGCACGTCGCGCGGGCTTCGCAGATCCGTACTCTAGCATCGGTATTTCGCGCGACTGGCATTGGCATCTTCGGCTTTCTGATCTTCATCCAGTTCCTGCGCGATGTTTTCGGCTTCAACCTGGCACCGCTGCTTGGTGGCGCTGGAATTGCAGGCGTGGCCATAGGCCTGGCTGCGCAGACCATCGTGAAGGACGTCCTCAACGGCACACTGCTCTTGATTGAAGACCAGTACAACGTCGGCGATGCGGTGACCATCGCCAGTGTGAGCGGATTTGTGGAAGCGATGACGTTGCGCAAAACAAGTGTCCGCGGTTTCGACGGCACACTCTACGTGGTGCCGAACAGCCAGATCACTACAGTCGCCAACCAGAGCCGCGACTTCTCGCAAACGACAGTAAATATCTCGGTCGACTTTTCTGCAGACCCGGATAAAGTCGTCGAGCTACTGACGAAAATTGCCAACGAAATCCGCAATGATCCTGCCTATAAAGACGCGTTCATCGCCGAACCGGAGATCCAGGGCGTCGATGCGGTAAAAGGCTCGGAGGTGATTTATCCGATCGTGGTCAAGACGAAAGCCCGCACGCAGTATGCTGCCATTCGTGAGATGCGCCGGCGTATCCGCGCAGCGCTACTTGAGAACGATATGTTGCCGGGCAATCCATTCCGCGTGCCAGGGGGAACGACGCTTCCGGGCACAACCGAGCACAAAGAACTGGGCCCCGTCGATCCGACGAGCATCAAGCCACAGGAGGTGAATCCATTCACCGGCGAAGGTCTGTGATACCCCGGCCGCGGCCTTGCTGGGTCATCTTGAGCGAAGCCGTAGTCGAAGGCTCTGCCTTTTCGCTTCCTCACTCGTACCATCAATAGCTATCGAAGCGCAGCGCTTCCCCTTTGTCATCTCGACCGAAGCGCAGCGAAGTGGAGAGATCCGCGTTTTCTGTTTCCACTTGTGACAATCAATACTTACCGAGCGACACCAATAATTCATCCGGCGTAGACACCGGCGGCAGGCACTGCGCCCCTCGACATACGACAGCGAATGGAAGACCAAATTGCAGTTGCGGAAAATGCGGGATAGTTTCGGCCAGCATTGGTGGCAGGTTCTCGACTGTCGCCTGTACATGCGTGAACCGAATAACGCTTTTATTCACGGCAAAGCGGGCGATGGCAGCAGCTTCAAGTTCATCAGCCGCGCCGTCGCCAACCACCACAACCTGCACGGGCGGCAGAAGAAATTTCTGCAGCGCAAGTTGATACGTCCCGGCATACAGGCCGAAATGTTCGACGATGCCGGCGAAATTTTCGAGCGTATCCTCTGCCATCTCGCGCAACTGAGGGTCGCCGGTGAGATCATGCATCCGCAAAATCATCCAGACGGCAGATGGATCGCCGGCTGGCGTGGGTGAATCCTGCAGAGGCTTGCGACGGGCTTTCAAAGCGCCAAGCGTGGATGCAGCATCCCTCTGCTCGGCATCGAAAAACCCGAGCGACGTACGGTCATATAAACGTATCACCATCTGTTCCGTAATGTTTTTCGCCGCAAGAAAGTAGCGGAAAGCGCCCGTACGCTCCCACGCATCCAGGCACGCGTGGCCCAGAAAAGCATAGTCATCGAGCATACCGGGCACGCGGAAGCCCGTGGTTTCGACGTCAGCATAGGCGACAACATGCGCG
The DNA here is from genome assembly GCA_964245665.1 of uncultured Acidobacteriaceae bacterium. GTDB lineage: Bacteria > Acidobacteriota > Terriglobia > Terriglobales > Acidobacteriaceae. The sequence continues at coordinate 19,518 of CAXTNK010000013.1, read as the reverse complement.
AGGCCATCCTGTTCGTTCCATGCTTCATCAAGCATACGATCGAGTGTCTTCAAAGCGAATTCTCTCGCGCCAGGCACACGCAGGACGTGTGCCGCTTCCAGATAGGCAGAAATAGCCATCGCATTCCAGTTGGTGTAGATCGTCCGGTCGACAAACGGCGTTGCACGCTCGGCGCGGGCTGCGTAAAGTTTTCCTTTTGCAGAAGCCAGCAAAGCTTCTGCTGCTGACTCCTCAAGCTTCAACTTCTGCGCAACGACATTGAGTGGATGCAGAATGTGCAGAACGTTCTTCGCGGCGTTGTGGTGCATATCGCCGATAGGGCCAATATCGTAGTATGCGGCCGCAACCGAAAGCTCTTCCGGTGAAAGCACAGCAGCCGCTTCATCGGCTGTCCAGGTGAAGTAATCGCCGTCATCATCGAGCGTCATGTCAGCATCCTGCGAGGCATAGAAGCCGCCGCGTTGGCGATCCGTCAGCCACTCGTCCATCCAGCGAATGGTGTCGCGCGCCGTCGCGGCGAACTCCGGCAGCAGGAACGATTGAAACGCGTGCACATAGTTTCGGAGCAGCCCTGCGTTGTCATAAAGCATTTTTTCAAAGTGCGGCACCACCCATCTCTCATCCACCGAGTAGCGATGAAAGCCCCCGCCAAGCTGGTCATACATGCCGCCGCGGGCCATCTGCTGCAGCGTGAAAACTGCAGCCTGTTTAGCATTTGCATCGCCCAGCCGGGCAGAGCTGTCGATCAACATATCGATTGCTGCCGGATGGGGAAACTTAGGTTGCGAGCCGAAGCCGCCGTAGCGTGTATCAAATTGCTGCACGGCTGACGCGACCAACTTCGCGGCGAGATCTTCGCTCAAAATACCGCTCTTGCCGGCGAAAGATTCGTTATGTTCAATCGCAGCAATCACACTGCCGGCAGATTCGAGGACTTCGTCGCGGCGATCTTTCCACGCATGCGCCATGGTCAGCAGGACACGCTCAAAGCCCGGCCGTCCATAACGTTCTTCACGAGGAAAATAAGTGCCGCCAAAAAATGGCCTGCCATCAGGCGTGAGGATGGCAGTGAGCGGCCAGCCGCCCTGCCCGCTGATCGCCTGTACTGCGGCCTGGTAACGCGCATCGACATCCGGGCGTTCATCGCGGTCAACCTTCACGGCTACAAAGTGATCATTGATAACCGCGGCAAGGTCAGCGTCTTCATAGCTTTCCCGATCCATCACGTGACACCAGTGACACCACACTGCGCCGATGTCGAGTAGTACGGGCTTGTCTTCCCGCGTCGCGCGCTCGAAGGCTTCGGAGGACCATTCGTTCCATTGCACAGGCTGGTGAAGAGCAGAGCGGAGATAAGCAGAGCGGGCGCGGCTGAGGGCGTTGGTCCTTGTGATCGTCACTGCATTAGTTTAGTAGGCGCGTGGCGATCGTGCTTGTTCATGGCTGACCACGGCCAGTGGAGCAGGTCCTTTAACTCCGTTCAGGATGACGAAATTTATTGTGGCTCTGCCAGCGATCGCAATAACCGCCCACGCGCGAGACGGATGTAAAGCCCTGCAGTGACAACTGAAAACACAACAGCGAAACATCCGTAAGGAACGTATAGCGTAAAGCGCAAAACGTACGTCGAGGCGGCGCGATCCTGGTAGGACCAAAGCTTCAGGATTACTGTTAGCAGCGCGATCAGTCCGCTCGCGATCAGCAGGCGTGTTCGAAAGCGGACCAGCCACTCCGGGTCAGCGAGCAGGGCGCAGGGTACGGCGAAGATGAGCCACGCGGCGAAGGCGAGTAACAGCGTCCAGACAGCCCAGACACCGAGACCCATGTACAGTGTTGCGGCCAGAAGCTTCGGTTCGCTCCCGGCATCGCGCAGGCCGATGAAGATTTCTGCCGGAAGCGCAGCGACGAACCCGGCGATCCAGCCCGCGGCACCGCCGATCGCGATGTATTCGAGACGCCTTGTGTAGGTGATGATCATCGGTCGATTCACTCGTGCCGGTCTGCCAGTTTCAACGCGGTATGCACCATCATCATTGAAGGGCTATGCGACCAGACGGCTCGCGATCTTTGTGTACAGTTCGATGGCCTCGAACAACTCTTTCTTGCTGAGGCGTTCGGCTGGTGTATGCGCTACGTGGATAGAACCTGGCCCAAGCAGCAGCGGTTCTCCCCACGCAGTGAGTGCCGGGACATCGGTCGTGAAGGAGGCAATCATGGTCTCGATGCCATGAATATCTCTGAAGCGCATGAATGGAATCTCGAGTGGAAAACTGATTGCCGCAATTCCGTCGGTTGCTTTTTGCAGAGCCTCTCTCGTTGCCTTAGAATCGCCGACGAGTCGTATCAGCAATTCAGCCTTCGCATGGTCAGGGATAACGTTCGGCGCGCGGCCCCCTTCGATCAGGCCAATGTTGAGCGTACTGGGACCAATGTCTTCGACGACTGGCAACTCCACTTCGAGCACCCGCGCGAGAGCTTCAACCAGTTTGTTGACGGCGCTTTCGCCGAGCTCGGGATAGGCTGAGTGCGCCATTTTTCCACTCGCCACAATAGACGCGCGGAGAGCGCCTTTCGATGCAAGCGCGAGGCGGTTATCAGTGGGCTCGCCATTGATGAGGAAGCGGCTGCCCTTGGGCGAAAGGTTCGCCTGCTTCGCGCCGGCTGAGTCGCGTTCTTCTCCCACTACAAATAACAAGCCTGTCCGGATGCCGCTCTCGCGCAGGCTTTCGGCGGCAGCGATCTGTGCGGCGATAATGCCTTTCGCATCGCATGAGCCGCGGCCATAGATGTACTCATCATCTTCACGGCTGCCGAACCATGGCGGCACCGTGTCCATGTGCGTCGAGAGCACGATATCCGGCGTCTCGTTCGGCATACCCGCGTACACATTGAAGCGTTCTGCTCTCGAAGTACTGTCTTCAGGTTGTGGAACGGCGGTTTTCTCGACCACAAAGTCCCGGCTCTCAAGAAATTCGGCCAGGTAATGCCCGACAGCGCCTTCGATGTAGGTCGTGGATTCAATGTCGACGAGCGTACGCGTCAGTTGAATAGGGTCAATCTTGGCCATGTGCAAACCAATCCTCCGGGAGTGGTCTCAGAATACCGGAGCGCGCTCTCTTACAATAAAAACACCAATGAGCGAATCGAACGCAACGACACAGCTTCCGGAAAATGCTGGCACAGCTGTACTGCAGTCACTGGATATCCCCGGGCCTGCTGGCATCCTTGAGGCACTGCTGAATACAGGAGATGCCGATGCGCCTTACTCGGTGCTGATCTGCCATCCGCATCCGCCGAGCGGCGGCACCATGCACAACAAGGTCGTGTATCACGCCATGAAAGCGTTCAGCAGCCTGGGACTGCCGGTACTGCGTTTCAACTTTCGCGGGACCGGCCGGAGCGAAGGCGTGCACGACAACGGCCGCGGTGAAGTGGACGATGTGCGCGCCGCCATTTCGTGGCTCGATGCGAAGTTCGGCAAGCCCGTCATTTTTGCAGGATTTTCTTTCGGATCAAACGTCGGCCTGCGCGCGTGCTGCGGCGATGCGCGGGTGCAAGGCATTGTTTCGCTTGGCGTGCCGATGCATGCCGCCGGGCGCGACTACACGTATCACTTTCTGCCTGGATGCCTGCAGCAGAAGCTGTTTATCAGCGGCTCCCGCGACGAGTTTGCAAATGAAGAAAGTGTAAAGGCGCTGGTCGATTCCTCGCCGAACTCGCGCCTGATCTGGGTGCTGGACGCAGACCACTTCTTTGTCGGGAAGCTTGACCGGGTGCAGATCGGCATCCGCGGGTGGATGGAAGCTAATTTTCTGCCGATCAAAGAAAGTAGTCTCCCCCACATGAGGAAGACTAACGCTTAACCAAAGGCCCATGCTGCTATGTTGATGGACGGCCCGAACAACTCCACTGAAACAGACTCGAACGCGCGTCCAGCCGACATTGCGTTCGGCGAGCAGCTGCATACGGCAGCGCGGAATATTTTCTCGGCCTCGCTCAGCCAGTGCAGTATCGGTAATGCCTTTGACCGGCACATGCATTTTGAAGGTGCCACGCTGGTGCATCATCCATTTCCAGCGTTGCAGAATGTATTGAAACCGGTCAGAATTCCTCTCGACCAGTTCCGCCACATCCGCATTTTTGCGCTGGGTAAGGCTGCCGTCCCGATGCTTGATGCATTGCTGACCCGTCTGCCGCGCGGGCTGCCCTATCGAGCGCTTTGCACCGGTCCTGAAAAGCCTTCGAAGCGCCACTGGAGAATCCACTGCTTCAACGCAGGGCATCCTGTGCCGAACGAAGATTCATTCGAGGCAGCGCGGCTCGCGTTGAAGATGCTGCGACAGTCGCACTCGGATACCTTTATCTTTTTCCTCGTCAGCGGTGGCGGCAGTACGCTGCTCGAGCTGCCGCTCGACGAATCGATTACGCTGGCCGACACGATTGCTTTTCACGAGGCATTGGTGAGCTGCGGCGCTACGATTCACGAGATCAACGTGGTGCGCAAACATTTTTCCGCAGTGAAAGGGGGTAGGCTGGCACTCGCAGCGCCTGAAGCGACGAAGCTGACACTGCAAATAGCCGATGTACCGCTGCGTGAACTCGATGCTCTCGCGTCGGGCCCTACCATTCCGGATCGCTCAACGGTGGAAGACTGCCGCGCGATCCTCGAGCACTACGAGTTGCTCGATCGCTTCCCTGCAGCCGTGCGGAAATTCTTCGCTGCTGCGCAGATCGAAGAAACACCGGGGGCCAAATCGCACGCTGGCAGTACACAGCCCGGGAGGAAAACTGGGGGCTTCCATCCTACGGCGGCACTGCGTGCGATTTTGCGGCCTGCGAGTACAGCGCGTTTTCTCAAGGATCCGCCGGGCTTCGGCGCACTCAGTCTCGACACCCTGCTTTCGAGCCATGACATGGTGAACGCGGCACGGGATCGTGCTCACGAGCTCGGGTACAAGGTCGTGATCGACAACACCTGCGACGACTGGCCCTATGACGCCGCGGCCCTTTACCTGGGGAGACGCTTTGCCGAGCTGCGACTCAAGCATCCCCGGCTGTGCCTGATCTCAAGCGGTGAGGTGACGGTGCGGTTACAAGGCAGGCCGGGGACGGGCGGCAGAAACCAGCAGTTCGCATTGGCCGCTGCGCTGCTCCTCGGTTGCGAGTCGGGATTCCTTTCAAGCAAGGCGCATTCGATTTGCGATGAAGCACTCGGCGGCGCGCAGAATGACGCCCAGACCACTTCGCCAGCAAGCTCTGGAACGGATGTGTGCGTCTTCTCCGCAGGCACCGACGGTGTGGATGGGAACAGCCCCGTGGCCGGGGCGATTGCCGACGGGACCACCCTCGCCCGGGCACGGGCGCTGAATTTCGATCCGCTTGAAGCGCTGCTGACCTTCGACGCCTGTCCACTTTTCAGCGCGCTCGGCGATACAGTTATGACGGGCAGGACAGGCCACAATCTGCGCGATCTGCGTCTGCTACTCAGTCGACCGGCTGAGACCAGGAGTGTCATGCGATCGGGAAGGGTAGAACCACAGGAACACCTCTTCGCGAACGACTGATTGCAGGGTCGAACCGTTTTAGTCAGCGAAATAATGTGCCCCTGCCGGTCATTTGTTCCCGGCCCGATTTGTTCTAGCATAGGCAGATGGCAGCAAGAAGAGAATGGACAGAGTGGCACCTGACGCCGCGCGGCTGGGAGATGGGATCGACTCGTCACGGCGACCAGGGAAATGTATGGGTGGGTGAGCCGGACGACCGCGTGCTTTCCGTTACCTACAAAGAACAGCAGACGTCGTCGCAGCCGGAACCGACCAGGGGCACCGAAGAATCCTGGCGCACGAAAGAAGTGGGTGCGCCAATCGCCGAGTTACTGCGCGAGCATGGGGAGTGTCCGCAGCGGTTGAAGTAACGGCAACGTTGCCGGATTGTGAGTCCTGAGTGAAGTCGAAGAACGCAGGTCCTTCGACTTCGCCAGGGTGACACCTTGATTAGAGCGGCCTGCTTCAGTAAGCACTCGCTTCATCCAGCCGCTGGATGTCTTCCTTCTTCAGTTGCAGGGTCGTCGCAGCCACCAGGTCCTTGAGCTGTTCGACGGACGTGGCACTGGCAATGGGCGCCGTGATACTCGGCCGGGCGATGAGCCAGGCAAGAGCTACGACAGCAGGACGCGAATGATGCGCCTTTGCCACTTCGTCCAGTGCCTTCAGGACACCGAAACCCTTCTCATTCAGATACGCTTTCACACCGCCGCTGCGGGCCTTGCCGGCTGTATCGGCTTCCGAGCGATACTTGCCGCTGAGAAATCCTGACGCGAGCGAGAAGTACGGAATCACGCCGACGTTGTGCTTTTCGCAGACCGGCTCGAGGGTCGATTCATAGTCCTGCCGAAAGACCAGGTTGTAATGCGGCTGCAGTGATTCGTACTTCGGCAAAGAGTGCGCAGCACTCAACTGCAAGGCTGCTTCCAGGCGAGGCGCACTGTAGTTGGAGGCGCCGATCGCCCTCACCTTGCCGGCTTTCACCAGGTCGCCGAACGCCGAGAGCGTCTCTTCAAGCGGCGTATCTGCGTCATCCTTGTGCGCCTGGTACAGATCGATGACGTCGATCTGCAGGCGGCTTAGCGATTCCTCGACCGCCTGCGCGATGCGGGTCTTAGATAAACCATTTCTGCCGGCGCCCATGTCCATGCCGACTTTGGTCGCGAGAACCACCTTGTCGCGCTTGCCATTCTGCTTCAGCCATTTTCCAAGAATGGTTTCAGATTCGCCGCCAACATGGCCTTCGACCCAGCGCGAGTACACGTCAGCCGTGTCGATAAAGTTGAGGCCTCCGTCGAGTGCTGCATCCAGTAGACGAAAGGACGCAGCTTCGTCAATTGTCCAGCCAAAAACATTTCCGCCCAGACACAACGGCGCGACAGAGAGTGCCGAGCCGCCGAGTTTTCTATGCTCCATAATTATCCCTTCCTGATCGTGCAACGAGAGCGTATTCACTCTGCTGCTCTATACAGATGCGGGGAGCGGGATCACGGGCACCGCGCGCCTCTTCTACAACTTGCGTCACCAGTCCAACGCTTCATTGGAGCGAGATCACCGACTTTCTGACGGATGATCTAAAAAGCAACCGAAACGGATATCTGTATTGACGCTTCTTTCTACATCAGGAACTCGTGGCGGGGAGTGGATCATGCTGGCAACGGTCCAGTCGGCATTCTTTCAGTTCTCGGCCGCCCATGCAGCCGTCGCCTCGATCGCGGCACGCCTGTTCCCTGTCCATCTTTTACTCTTGCGCCCCGGAATGCTGCAGCCGATCGGCACCCTGCGGTCGCGGGGACGCTACGTCGAACCAAGGCTGCCCCTCGAAAAGAGTCATCCCTCCGCCGCAGCCGCTCTGCGCAAGATGCAGCGTGAGCCACGCAGTCGTCTGCTCTCGACCGCGATTGCCGGCAATCCGGGCAAGGAATCGATCCTCGGGGTCGAAGAGGGACTCGAAGGCAACCTGCTGCTGCACTACATCTCCGCCAATGGCGCTCTGACGATGGCCGCGGGTTGGCTGGGATCAGGACGCCGCCGCTACATCTGGGTCCCTCTGCGTCCTACACTTGCCTGGAACGGCAAGACCGTCGAAGATTCAGTCTCATTGCTGTCTACCGGAGAGATTGCTGTACTGGCACATGACCTGCACGAAGGGCTCATGATACTCAGCCAGCGCTATGTGATCGAAGAGTTTCTGCCGCCAGACCCCATCCCCATGAGCGAACGCCAGGCTGTCTTCGAACGGTATACCCAGCTGCTCCTTAGTCACGGCTGGAGCGTCACTTTGGATGACTCGGCATCGCGACGCTCACTCAAACGCACCGATCAGGCACAGGCAGCACACGAGTGGCCGCAGGCTGACCGCGCAGAACTGGCTCGCCTGGAAGCACTCGTCGAACAGACGCTGAAAGGCGTTCGCACCAGCAGTCGTGTGCTTTACCAGAATAAGTAATCGCTGATGTAAGCAGTGCGGCCTGCATCCCCTCTCCTGCCATGCAGACCCTGCTCGGGCCTCTATGCTAGTATTCCCCCTTTGAGGCGCGTTCTATCTCCGTATAGGGTGGCATGAAGATAAACAAATACCTGGTCCGTTCTACACTCGTGGGTGCGCTTGGCGGACTGCTTTTTGGTTTCGATACTGCCGTCATTTCCGGCACCACACGCACGCTCATCCCGACCTTCGCGCTCACTCCCCGGCAGCTGGGAGTTACCGTCGCCAGCGCTCTTGCCGGTGCAGTCCTCGGCGCCATCTTCGCCGGCATTCCGGGCGAAAAGTATGGCCGCCGCGCAAGTCTCCGCGGTATGGCATTGCTCTACGTGCTGTCCGCCATTGGCTGCGCCTTTGCCTGGAACTGGCCGGTACTGCTCGTCTTCCGCTTCATTGGCGGGCTCGGCGTAGGCGGCTCGTCTGTCCTTGGCCCGATGTACATCGCCGAACTTGCGCCGGCGAAATTGCGCGGACGGCTCGTCGGAACATTCCAGATCAACATTGTGGTCGGCATCCTGCTGGCTTATCTCTCGAACTATCTGATCGGCACCATGCACATGGGCCTGCACGAGTGGCGCTGGGAACTCGGCGTCTCTGCCGTCCCGGCCATCCTGTTCTTTATCATGCTGTTCAGTATCCCGGACAGTTCCCGGTGGCTGGTGTCCAAGAGCCGCAACTCTGAAGCCCTCGACGTCCTGAAACTCACAGGCGCGCCAGACTCCGAGGCCGAGCTGAAAGAGATTGTCGATTCACTCCATTTCGAACGAGCGACCGAACCACTCTTCCAGAAGCGCTACCTGTTCCCGATCATGCTGGCCGTCATTACCGGCGCTTTCAACCAGCTCTCGGGCATCAACGCGATCCTCTACTACCTGAATGACATCTTCGCCAAGGCGGGGTTCAGCCAGGTTTCAGGTGATCTGCAGGCCGTTGCCGTCGGCGCCACCAATCTCGTCTTTACGCTGGTCGGCATGTCACTGATCGACCGGGCCGGCCGCAAATGGCTGATGCTGGTAGGTTGTGTCGGACTGACCATCTGCCTGGGTGGCGTGAGCGCAGTTTTCTGGACGCACTCGCACCAGGCCTGGCTGGTCTGGCTGCTGATGGCTTATATCGCCTGCTTTGCCGCCTCTCAGGGGGCGGTTACCTGGGTCTACATTGGAGAGATTTTCCCCACCCGCGTTCGCGCCAAAGGCCAGAGTCTCGGCTCCAGTTCGCACTGGGTCATGAATGCCATCATCTCCGGCATATTTCCGACCCTTGCAGCCAAATCCGGAGCTTACCCCTTTATTTTCTTCGGTGCAATGATGGCTTTGCAATTCTTCCTGGTGCTGTTTCTCTATCCGGAGACGAAGGGAATTTCGCTCGAAGAGATGCAGCATCGCCTGAAAATCGGCTGATCAAGGCTCTTGAAGTGTTTACATTCGTGTTCCTTCCCCATAGTGCTGTGGAGTAGCTGACCCGATTGTTGTAGTAATAGTGGACGTCAGGCAACACCAACGGTCAGCTCATCATCCACCCAAATACAAACAGTTCTAACTATGGCCCATCGACAGATACTTCTTGTAGACGATAATCCGGTGCAGGCTGCAACAAGGAGGATCATCCTTGAGCGGACCGGCTCGACAATTCAGGTAGCCTCGAGCGGCATCCAGGCACTCGCTGTGCTGGATGCACAGAATCAACACGCCGTTCGGTTGATCATTACAGACCACTTGATGCCTGGCATGAATGGGCCTGAACTTGTACGGGCGGTGCGTGACCGCCATATCAACATACCTATCATTGTGCTCAGTGGATTGCCTGACGCCGTAGACCAGTATGAAGGATTGGACGTGGTGTTCCGTCTGAAGCCGTTTCATCCGGATGCCCTCATATCCCTGACGCATGATCTGCTGGAAGACCACCCCATGGGGCGCACTGCCTGAGTTTGCGAAACATTTGCTGTCTGCCAAAACCATCCCTGCCTGGGATGGTTTTTCATTTGGTGACGGAGAAAGTCCTCAGATGGATGCAGCGCGGACAGCTTTGATTGCGTGTCTGGCCCGGCTTTGCAACAATGGGCTGTGACGTCATGCCAGCTCTAGGTAGCTTCGCACTCCTGCTTGCGCTTGCACTCAGCGCATACACCCTCTTTGCCGGGACTATCGCACTGCGCCAGATCGCCGTCGCGGGCGGCAAATTTGTTCCGCACACTGTCACTCCTGAAAGACTGGCGGAGACGGCACGCCGCTCCGGCATTGCGACCTTTATCGCCGTCACCTGCGCGGCGATGGTGCTGGTCTACTGCTCGTTCACCAATGACTTCTCGGTCTCCTACATCCTGCATCATTCCAATCGCGCGCTTCCGGGAGCCTACAAGTTTTCGGCGCTGTGGTCCGGGCAGGAAGGCTCCCTGCTACTGTGGGCGTGGCTGCTGACTGGCTACGGATTCGTTCTCCGCCTGCGGCATAAAGTGGATGTGCGTCTTACCGCCTACGCGTCGACAATCCTCGCCGGCATCCAGGTTTTCTTTCTCCTCCTGCTGAACTTCGCAGCGCCGCCCTTCGCCCTCACTACGGGTGAAGTACCTGCCGACGGCTTCGGGCTCAATCCCCTGCTGCAGTATCCGGAGATGGCCATCCATCCGCCGATGCTCTACCTCGGCTATGTCGGATTCTCGGTGCCGTTTGCATTTGCGCTAGGCGCGCTCATGATGCGCTACCCCGGCGAAAAATGGCTGCACATCACGCGCCGATGGACCATGATCACCTGGCTCTTCCTGACCTGCGGGATCTTTCTGGGTGCGCATTGGGCCTACTCCGTTCTCGGATGGGGCGGCTACTGGGGATGGGACCCGGTCGAAAACGCTTCGCTCATGCCTTGGCTCACCGGCACTGCGTTTCTGCACTCAGTCATGATGCAGGAGAAGCGCGGCATGATGAAGAGTTGGAATGTCTGGCTCATCTTCTCGACCTTCATGCTGACGATTCTCGGAACCCTGCTGACGCGCTCGGGCCTGGTCAGTTCTGTCCATGCGTTTGCCGAGTCATCGATCGGCTCATGGTTCTGGGGATTTCTGATCATCGTGATGGCAGTCTGCCTGTTCACGTTCATTCGTAATCGCGATCACCTGAAATCGGACCACAAACTAGAGTCGCTGGTCTCCCGCGAATCCAGCTTCCTATTCAATAACCTGCTGCTGCTCGCAGCCTGCTTCACGATCCTCTGGGGTACTCTCTTCCCGGTCATCTCGGAATATGTTCAGGGCAACAAGGTTACTGTCGGCGCGCCCTTCTACAACCGCGTTGCACTGCCGCTTGGCCTGGGGCTGCTGCTGCTGACTGGCGTCGGCCCACTTCTGGCATGGCGTTCTTCTTCGCTGCGATCCATCCGCCGTAACTTTATCCTGCCCTCAATCGCGACCGTCGTCGCCGCCGTCATCCTGATCCTCACCGGCATGAAGCCCTGGCAGGATCAGGCCTATCTCTACTCGCTGGTCGCCTTTTCACTCGGCGCCGGCGTGACGGTCGCTATCCTTTCGGAATTCTTGCGCGGCGCACACGTCATCCAGGTACAGACAGGCAGGAATATCTTTGCGGCGATCTTCCAGTTGACCCGCAGAAACACCCGCCGCTACGGTGGCTACCTGGTTCATTTCGGCATAGTCGTCATCTTCATCGGACTCGCCGGCTCTGCATTTGACCAGAATCACGAGCAGGAGATGAATTTCAACGACTCGATGAAGATCGGGCCATACACGCTGGTTTGCAAAGATTACACCGACGACACCAACCTGAACTACGACAGCGAGTTTGCCGTGCTCGATGTCTCGCGCAACGGGAAGTTCGTCACGCAGATGACGCCAGAGAAGCGGTTCTACCTGGCCTCGCAGCAGAATTCGACCATGGTCGCCAACCATTCGACGCTCGCATGGGATCTGTACGTGGTATACGCGGGCAAGAATGCGGATACCGGCCGGCCGATCATCAAGGTCTTTCTGAAGCCGCTGGTGGCGTGGATCTGGATTGGTGTCCTGATCGTCGCATGGGGCACGCTGGTGGCCCTGGCTCCGAACCTGACGACAGTATTTTCAACGCGCCGGGTCAGCCCGGCAGAAGTCTCCCGCGATCTCGCGGCAACGACGGCAGGCGACTAGTGAAGAGACTGATTCAATTGTTATGTGTGGGCCTGGCCATCATTGTCTCCGTCGGAGCCGGCGATCCTACTGCACGCTTCGACAAACTCTCCCATCAAATCATGTGCGGCTGCAGTTGCAACCAACTGCTGGGCGAGTGCAACCATGTGGGCTGCCCGGATTCGCCCGGGATGCGCGACAAGCTCATGTCCGAGGTCAACCACGGGGATAATGACCGGGCCATACTGGTCGACTTTCAGAATGAGTACGGGCCGGCTGTGCTGGCGGCTCCTCGCTTCACTGCTTTCAACCACGTAGCGTGGATCATGCCGCCGCTCGTGCTTGCCCTGGGCCTGGGATTGGTGGCGCTTACCGTGCGGCGCTGGCGTCTGCAGCCGGCCAGTATTCCAGCACCGCCCAGGGATTATTCGAAGACCGAGTTCGATGCAGTGCGCGATCGCATCCGGCGCGATACGGAAATTTAGCAGTCTAAGTGTGCAAGAAGGCGCATCCCTTTTGCTCCATTCGGCGTCTGGATGAATGCAGTGCAATAGAATCTTTTCGTCATACTCACATCGCCCGACAACCCCTCAGGATTAGCGCATCTCACACCTGAAGAATGCACAATTGAGTTTTAAAAAAGAAGGATGATCTCTCCCATGAACCTTGAGCCTGTCTCGACTCCTGTTTTGAATACCGCCGCGGTGCAAAGCTTCGTGGCAAGCCTTCTTCCCTTTCACGCCGCGCCGGATGCGGTCGCGCTCTGGGCCGCTCCACCGAAGAAAAGTATCCTCGACGACGATGATGCTGACCCGCTTGAAAAAGACGACATCGACGACGAAGACGAACTCGAGGACGATGATGACCTCGAAGACGATGACGACGAAGATGACGAAGACGAAGAAGAGGATGATGACCTCGAGGACGATGATGACCTCGAAGACGACGAAGACGAAGACGAGTTAGAGGACGACGACGTCGACCTCGATGATGACGACGATGAGAACGAAGAAGAGGAAGAAGACGAAGACAAGTAGTCGTCGCGCAAAACAAAAAGCCACCGGGATGATTCCGGTGGCTTTTTTAATTCATGCAATGCAACGGAGCTATCTAGTCCACTTCAAACGAACGGTTCCATGCCTGGATCACGTGCTGGTCCCGTTCCAGGCCGAGAACGCTGACAGAGCCTGTCCCCAGCGCAAACAGCCGGCCGTTATCCGATGCGAGTTCCAACCAGCGCGCTGCAAGAATGCGCAAGACATGGCCATGCGCAAACAGCGCAATCGAGCCGCCGTCGGCGCCTAGCTCGGCGAGTGAACGGGCAATGACTTTGTCCGTCCGCTCTCCAACCTGCTCGACAGTTTCGCCATTCGGAACTGGGCCATTCCAGATCAGCCAGTCGGGATATTTCTCGCGGATTTCCGGCGTCGTTTTGCCTTCAAAGTCACCATAGTTCCATTCGGCCAGGTTGGGGTCGACGATCGCCTGATCGCCATAGCCGGCAATGGCGCAAGTCTCGCGCGCACGGCCGAGCGGGCTGACAAAAACTTTTTTGAACGAGCGATGATGCAGGTAATCACGAATGCCCTTCGCGCGTTCACGCCCGCGGTCGGTCAGCGGGATATCTGTGGTGCCGGTATGCTGGCCGGAAATCGCCCACGCCGTCTCGCCATGCCGGATCAGCCACAATTCAATTTTCTGCGCCATTCTGTTTCTCTCCCTGTCGACCACTATTTCGTTTGGTGGATGCAGTCCTTGGATGACCGTTCAATGAAGACTGACTCGGCGCTTCCACTTCCATACGATCATAAGTAATTCCTCCAACCGCCGGATCATGAAAAACACTGCATCTCATCACTCAAAAAGCATGCAGGAGCGGGATGAATGGCAGAACAAAAAGTGATGGCCCTCAAGGATTTGCCGAAGGGCGCGAAGAAGACCGTCAAGCTTTCCAGCGACGCAGATTCCGGTACCAATCCGGGCAAGGAAGAGACCGAAGTATTGCTCGTCAACCATGATGGGACTGTACTGGCCATGCAGGCAAAATGCCCGCACGCCGGTGCGCCGCTTGAAAAAGGCGCAATCTGCAATGGACATCTGGTATGCCCCTGGCACATGGGAACATTCGCGCTGCCCGGCGGACAACTGCTTGAGCCGCCGCCACTCGTGGGACTGAAAACATATCGCGTGCGTGTCAGCAGCGAAGACATTTTTGTAGACAGCGAACCGATCGAGCCAGTACAGCCTGCAAAGAAGTTGAACGACACACGTACATTCGTGCTGATCGGTTCAGGCGCTGCCGGTACCATGGCCGCCGTCACGCTGCGCCAGGAAGGCTTTACCGGCCGCCTCGTAAGCATCGATCCTGTCACGAATGAACCAGTCGATCGCACACAACTTTCAAAGATGGTCCTCGCCGGAAAAGTTCCGATCGAAAAAGTCGCCCTGCAGCTTCCCGATGACGCCAACATCGAGCGCATCACCGCAGCAGTGATCCGGCTGAGCGCAGCCCGTAAAGAGGTTGAGCTATCGGATGGCCAGAAGATTTCCTTCGATGCAGCACTGCTCGCCACTGGCGGGACACCGAAGCGACTGAAGCTTCCCGGGGCTGAAGCTGCCTACATTATCCGTCACACGAACGACGTGAAGATATTGTTGGAGGCGGCTGACAAGGCGCAGATAGCAGTCGTTGTCGGCACCAGCTTTATCGGTCTTGAAGCAGCATCTGCACTTAGACAGAGAGGTCTGCGCGTAACAGTAGTCGGACCGGAAGAGCTCCCCTTCGCCAAGAAATTTGGCGAACCCGTGGCGAAGGCATTGAAGGCTTTTCATGAGAAAAAAGGGACGCAGTTCCATCTCGGCGTGGAGATCACAGACCTCGGCGACCATGGTGTAACGATCCAGTCGAAAACCTCTCCGCAGAACACTGGCGTTGTTCCAGCGGACCTGGTCGTGATTGGCATCGGCGTCACTCCCGAACTGAATTTCGCACATGATCTGCCAGTCGCTGAAGAAGGTGGCATTGCCGTAGACTCTGATCTGCGCGCGGCCGACAGCGTGTGGGTAGCCGGAGATATTGCTAATGTGCTTGGCACGCGCATCGAGCACTGGCGTCTGGCGGAACAGCATGGGCAACTCGCAGCCCAACAGATGCTCGGCAGCAGCAGGACGTATGACAGTGTTCCGTTCTTCTGGACGTTTCATTACGACAAACGGCTCGGCTACCTGGGTCACGCAAACGAGTGGGATGACATTGTTTACGATGGCTCCGTCGAAGCACTTACCTTCATCGCCTACTACGTCAAAGATGGCAAGGTTGCCGCAGTCCTTAGCTGCGGACGCGATACGGATACGGCCATGCTCGCAGAAGTGATGAAAAGGAAACCAACGCTCGATGAGGCGCGAAAGTCAATTGCAACCAGGTAAGTATTTGGTCTTAGATCCCTCCACTTAGAGTGCAAGCTCTGACCCGACTTACTCGGTAGCTATCCCAAATCGGTGAAAGTTCAACCAGCGCTGTAGTTAACTTAAATGCCCTTACTTCGATTCGATCGGAGTAAGGGCATTTTCTACGGTCGAGCCGTCACACGCTAAATTGAATAAAACATTGAGATAGATACAGGACAGCATAACCAGCAGCAGGGGCTGCGGCAGCTCGAAGGCGGCGATTCGTACTTTGGGAAATGGTATAGCCGCAAGGATGGCATGGCTCTTCAAGTGTCCAAGCCAGTGCGCATGGTAGCGCGGAGCCGTCATCAGCAGCCAGATGGTGCCGACGAAGGCCGGCAATGTGAGCCGCATCCTGCGCGCCCCCATGAACGCGAGCACCGGAAAGGTTACGATGAGCAGGGCGCAATCGT
>CAXTNK010000013.1:0-3503 GCA_964245665.1 uncultured Acidobacteriaceae bacterium | reverse complement strand
CGCGGTGATAGACCGGCAGGAGACCTATGCACGCGATAGCAGCGATTCCTGCCCACAGCCCGGCAGCCTCATCGTTCTGACGCAGCATTCCCCACAGCCAAACGCCAAAAAGCACCGCGGCTGCCGCATAGCTCATCGAGTTGTAAAATACCGGCACGTCACTTGCCAGTGCGAAAATCGGTTGCAGATTGGTGAACTGCACGACCCCGTCATTCTTCAATGTCGGATGATTGATACCGCCCGGCTGGAGACTCTTCTCGACCTGGACTCGATAATCCTGCAGCCAGCTTCTCGACACAGGAGCAAGACTGAGCCACGCGATCCCGACCAGCAGGACCGCACCCGCCAGCACTCCGGCCTTGATCGCTGCTGTCCGATAGGGTCGCCGCAATAGTAGAAAAAGGAAAATCATGCCGGCAAGCTGCGGCTTCAGACCGAGGCTTAGGCCCAAACAGAGGATGCCGGCTGTTCGCCTGTCCGTCTTCAGCAGCAGCCATAGCGCGAACACGACGAGGCCAATGGCCACTCCGGACGGCTGACCGATGTTGAAGAGAAACGCGACAGTCTCCGATGTCAGCGCAGCCGCGCCGGCCATCAGGGCCCACGGTCGATACGGCGGCCGAATGAAATGCGCCATGGCGAGTATCGCCGCGCAGAACATCAGCGCGTTGAACGGGTACCAGGTTGCCCGGGCAGTGTGGTAGCGGAGAAAGGAAAACGGCAGCAGTTCGATGAGCGTCGACGGCGGGTAAACAGGCGGCTCCCATTTCCAGACGGGATGGTCCGCTGTGAGTCCTCCTGCAGCAGCAAATGCCTTCTCGATCTGCTGTGGATCATACGGATTACACCCGGTCCACAGGCAGCGGGCACCGGTATAGGGGGTAATAAAATCGCGGGTTTGTGCCCCATCGCGGTAGGGATACCAGTGGAACAGGAAATAGAGGCAGCAGCCTGCAAAAATCAGGTAAGAAGCCGAGAGGAACAGGCGCTCACGCAAAGGAAGGTTGTCGCCAATGCCCTGGTTGAATTGCATCCGTGAAGAGCCTAGAGCGTTCATGAAGCTTTCTGATCCTGGAGTCTTGACGAACAGATCGCTGCGTCCACGTCTGTTCTTCATCCTAGAATAAATTTCGCCGCAGTCGTGCCTGTTGCGAAGCAGGACACGCGTCCTAATAGGTCGGCTGAGCCTCCACTTGCTACTATGGAGAGTTGCCATTTATGACGATCGCCGCCTGCTCTATCCTGCTCATCGGACTCTTCGCCTACATCTTCTGGCCTGCCCGCCACGCTACCGCGCAGACCACCAAGACGCAGCTCGAGTACCTGCGCGAGCGCAGGGATTCGCTTTACGAGAACCTGAAGGACCTGAACTTCGAGTTTCGCTCTGGCAAGTATCCCGAGGAAGATTACAACGCACAGCGCGCGACCCTCGAAAACGAAACAGCGACTGTTCTTCGCGAGCTTGACCGCATGGAGAGCATTGTTGCGAAGAAATTACGCGGCTGACCACCTGCGAAACGAACCCTGACTTTATCTATGAAGATGATGAACCCAAAAAAACTCCTGCTGTTTGCTTCCGCCTGCCTAGCCTTGCCCCTCGCACTTTCTGCTGCGACTATCTCCGGAACCGTCACGGATGAGACCACCCACAAGGTTGCGAGTGGCGACGACGTGGTCCTGATTGCCCTGTCCCAGCGCATGCAGGAAGTAGCCCACGCCAAGACCGACAGTAACGGCCGCTACACGCTCCAGCTGCCGGATGACGCCATGCACCTGGTCCGCGTTGATCACCAGAAGGCAGCGTACTTTCAGCCTGCGCCTCCGGGAACGACGAAGATCGATGTGAAGGTTTACGACGTAGCCGAGAAAGTGCCGGGCATCACCACCGAAGCAAACGTCTTCCGCGCGGAGACCAACGGCCAGGGGCTGCGCGTCACGCAAAGCTACTTCATCAAGAATGATTCGAACCCGCCGATGACCCAGTTCAGCCCGAAGGCGTACGAGATCTATCTGCCGGATGGCGCGCAGATCCAGGGCGCGGCGGCGATGGGTCCGGGTGGCATGCCGGTATCTTCGTCGCCGATCCCGCTGGGCGATCCAAATCACTACGCGTTCGTCTTCCCGCTGCGACCAGGTGAGACGCAGTTCCAGGTCAGCTACCAGATGCCCTACTCCGGCAGCCTGAAGTTCACCCCGAAGCTAGCGACACCGGTCGATAACCTGGTTGTCATCCTGCCGAAAAGCATGAGTTTCAAGTCGGACACGACCACCGGCTTCCAGTCCATCGATCCAGGCCAGAGCGGCCAGGAGTTGAATGCACTGACCTTCGTCGCGAAAGACGTTTCCCCGACGAAGCCGATCGAGTACACCATCTCCGGCTCTGGCGCCCTGCCCAGGGATGTGCAGGCAGCCCAGAATCCCGGTGCCGGCGGTCCCGCAGGTGGTGGTAACAACGCCGAGCCAAACTCACCTGAAGCCGGCTCGGCAGCCGCGCAGGCAGACACGCGTCCGGGGGGAGGCCTGGGCAATCCCATCGACAGTCCCGACCCGCTCAACAAGTACAAATGGTGGATTCTGAGTGGTCTTGGCCTGGCATTAGCCATCGCGGCCGGTTTCCTGCTGCGGCGTCCCTCCCCGGCGGCCGCCGCTTCATCGCTGCCCGAGGATGCCCCTTACGTACCTGCAGGAACGCCGGGGGCAATTTCTGGAGCGCCAGCAACGCTTGCCGCGCTGAAAGAAGAATTGTTTACCCTGGAAACTGACCGGATGCAGGGGAAGCTTAGCGAAACAGAATACGCAGAGTTGAAGCAGGCACTGGACGTCCTTATGCGTCGTTCTCTGGCGAGATAGAGCTACAGTTTTCCATAGAAATGGCGCATTTTCCTTCGCAATTCGATAGAAACCATTGACCGCTCGTGTGCTGCTGGGGGCGCGATTGCTATTAACCCCATGTTTTACAATTATTTAACCTTCTTGTCATCGGATTACAACTTTGGCACTACGGTTGCACATGAACCCTCACTGGCAGGCGATAGCAGCAAATCGCGCCAAAGCCTGGAGGCTGTGCAACAAATGAAGGAATCAGTTAACTGGAAGATGGGTCGCAGGTTCTCGCGCCAATTTGTACTTTGTGGAGCCATCGCGGTTCCGTCGATCTTTCTCATGTCCCCACCAGCCTGGAGCCAGGCGACAAACACCAGCGGTTCCCTCCAGGGCACCATCACAGATCCATCCGGAGCCATCCTCCCCGGCGCAACCGTCGTCATTACGAACGCCGGCACGAAGCAGAGCAAGACGGTCACGACCGACAGCGCAGGCTTCTACACCTCTGGTCCGTTGACACCAGGTCAGTACACCATCGCAGTTACGGATTCTGGATTCTCCCAGGTGCAGGCCTCGGCGACCGTCCAGATCAGTTCGATCTCTACGAACAATTACAAGCTTGCCGTCGGTTCTTCAGCCCAGGTGGTTACGGTCGATGCGTCAGGGGTGCAGATCAACTC
>CAXTNK010000012.1:65055-80711 GCA_964245665.1 uncultured Acidobacteriaceae bacterium | reverse complement strand
GTTCTCTGGGACTTGCCCAACGGCACGGCCGATGTTCCACTCATCCGCAAACTTGAAGCGCAGCATGGCATTAAAGCCGGCTCCATCAATCCCAACCTGTTCCAGTCGCAGGAATACAAGTTCGGCTCCATCGCCAACCCCAGTGGGGAGATCCGCAAGATTGCTCTGGGTCACCTGCTCGAGTCCGTCGAAATTTGCCGCGCCCTCGGCTCACGCGATGTATCCATCTGGGTCTCGGATGGTTCCAATTATCCCGGCACGCAATCCATGCGGAAGCGCATCGGCTGGATGGAAGAAGTGCTCTCCGCCATGCACGCCGCCACCAGTGAAGACCAGCGCCTGCTTGTCGAATACAAGCCCTTCGAACCCGCCTTTTATCACACGGATATCGCAGACTGGGGCATGGCCCTGCACCTTGCCCGCACTGCCGGGCCACGCGCCAAGGTCCTCGTCGATACCGGCCATCACTACCAGGGCACGAACATCGAACAGATTGTCGCCTGGCTGCTTCACCTCGATGCTCTCGGCGGCTTCCATTTCAACGATCGCAAATATGCCGACGACGATCTGACCCTAGGCTCGATCGACCCCTACCAGGTCTTCCGCATCTTCCATGAAATTCTCTCGTCGCCCGCGACCTCAACCGTCAATGGCATCTCTTACATGATCGACCAGAGCCACAACATGAAAGGCAAAGTGGAAGCGATGGTGCAGAGCGTTGTCACTGCACAGGAGCTCTTCGCTAAAGCTGCGCTCATCGATCAGGAGCGCCTCGCAGGACTGCAGGATTCCGCCAGCCTCGTCGAGGCTGAAGAATGTTTCCGCGATGCATTTTGGCAGGATGTGCGTCCCCTCGTGCGCGCCTGGCGCGAAGCTCGAAATCTTCCGGCGAATCCGTTGCAGGCTCTTCGTGAAAGCGGCTACGTCGAATCAGCCACGAAAGAACGCAGCAGCAGGAACGCTAAATCCGTAACAACATACGCATGAGCGTCGTTGGCCTGAGTTAATCGCAAAGTTTCAATAGCGAAACCGGTTCGCTGGCGCGATAATAGTTACCATGGGTTCGATAACGGTGCACGTTGGCTAAAAATACCCGGCGGTTGTACCTCATTCCCGTCCTGTCGAAGGCCCTCGACATTCTTGAACTGGTGCAATCGGAGACCGAGCCGATGACGCTCGAGTCCATCCATAAACGCACCCGCGTCTCGAAGACCACCGTCTACCGCGTCCTCAAGACCTTCGTTCACCGCGGCTATCTTTCGCAGGCGCAGGACGGCACGTATCGCCACGTGATGCGTCCAAAAAAACTGCGCTTCGGCTTTGCCGGCCAGAGCGCGGACATGCCCTTCTCAAACGAAGTTACCAATAGTCTGCGCGAGGCCGCCGCCTCCGTTGGCGTTGACCTCGTTATCCTCGACAATCATTACGACGCCGCCACTGCTATTCAGAATGCAGAAGAATTCATCCGCAGCCGCGTCGACCTCATTATCGAGTTCAACGTTGAGCAGGAGGTCGCTCCCGTCATCGGCGACAAGATCGCCGCGGCCAACATCCCGCTCATTGCCATTGACATCCCGCACCCCAACGCCACTTACTTCGGCGTCGATAATTACCGCGTCGGCGTCACTGCCGGCGAAGTGCTCGCAGAGCATGCGCAAACCAAATGGAGTGGCAAAGTCGACTGGGTGCTCGGCCTTGATCTGCCCGAAGCCGGCCTGCTCGTGCAGGGCCGCGTCTCCGGCGCCTTCGATGCCATCAAGACGGCACTCCCACTTTTGCCCATTGAGTGCTACGTGCGTATGGACGGGCGCGGGATGCGCGACCGCAGTCACAAATTGGTCTCTGATTTTCTCCAGCGCCATCCCGGCGACAAGCGCATCCTCATCGCTGCTGCGACAGATACCAGCGCCCTCGGCGCCGTCGATGCTGGTCGCGAGAAACGACGCCAGCAACACATCGCTATCGTCGGGCAGGATTGCATCGCTGAAGCCATCGAAGAAATGCGCAAACCATCCTCGTCGCTTATCGCCTCTGTCTCGCATGAAACAGGCACCTATGGACCCAATCTCATGCAACTCGGCCTCGCACTACTAAAGGGCCAGACCGTCGCTCCGTACAACTACGTCGTCCACCGACTGGTCACGCGAAAATCACTTGCCTGAACTGTTATTCACGCCGAAAACCAGCGTACTGATTGCCAGTGGGAAACTGTTGCTCTATTGGTGTAGACTGCTGGCTGGTTAAAGCAGTCTTCCTCGCTGGCACAGACCGTCCCTGGCTTTTTCTCTGCGAAAGGGCCACCATGATCACCGCGGGAAAAGTCGCTTCGCAGGAATCTGTCAAACGCAGGATCTGGAACTGGAGTTGTCGATGTCGCAAACAGCGGGTAGCAGCAAACTCAAATTTCTTGAAGACAAGTGGGATGACGCGGTTGCGTCCCGGCTCGACGCCCCTGAACTGTTACGCTATCGCTCGAATCTTCTCGGGTCGGATCTACGCATCACCAACTTCGGCGGCGGCAACACCAGCTCCAAGCTCGATGAGATTGATCCTGTCGATGGCCAGACGAAAAAAGTGCTGTGGGTAAAAGGCAGCGGCGGCGATCTTGGCAGTATCAAGCGCGCTGGTTTCGCCACGCTGTATCTCGACAAATTGTTATCCCTCGAAAAGCTCTACAAGGGTGTTTCTGAAGAAGACGCGATGGTCGACCTGTATCCACTGGTGACCTTCAATAACAACCCGACTGCTGCTTCCATCGACACGCCACTCCACGGCTTCCTTCCTTTCCCGCACGTCGATCACCTGCATCCCGACTGGGGCATCGCGCTGGCTGCCTCTGCCAACGGTCTCACCAAGATGCACGAGTTCAACAAGGAGTTCGGCCACAACATGGCGTGGCTACCCTGGCAGCGTCCCGGCTTTGAACTCGGCATGATGCTCAAGCGCATCGTCGCCGAAACACCCGGCTGTGACGGGGTCGTCCTCGGCGGCCATGGCCTCTTTACCTGGGGCGAAACGCAGCGCGAGTCGTATTTCAACACCATCACCATCATCGATCAGCTGGGACAGTTCATCGAGCGTCACGGTCTACGCGAAGGCCACCAACATTTCGGCGGCGCATCTCACCAGGCGCATGAGACTCCGGAGAAGATTGCCGGCTACGTCATGCCCTATCTCCGCGGAGCCATCTCGCGCAAGCAGCGCTGGATCGGCCACTACACCAACTCACCGGAAGTCTTGGCCTTCGTCAACTCCGCGAGCGCAGAGCAGCTTGCCCACCTCGGCACCAGCTGTCCGGACCACTTCATCCGCACCAAGATCCGCCCCATGTTCCTCAAGTGGGACCCGAAGACCGACCCCAAACTGATCCCTGCATTAATTGGAACAGCGCTTGAGACGTATCGTGCGGAGTACGACCAGTACTACAGAAAACACGCCCTGCCCGATTCACCCAAGCAGCGCGATGCCAGCCCGACCGTCGTCCTGCTGCCCGGTGTCGGCATGTTCTCCTTCGGCAAGAACAAGACAGAAGCCCGCATCACCGGCGAGTTCTACACCAATGCGATCGGTGTCATGCAGGGCGCGGGCGCACTCGGTGGTGGAGTCGATTGTAAAGACATTCCGCAGGCCGGCCCCGCTGCTTCTGCCGATCAGTTCACGACGCATCAGAACTACGTCGCCCTGCCACCCAGCGAAGCTTTCCGCATCGAGTACTGGAAGCTCGAAGAAGCCAAGATCCGCCGCCAGCCGCCGGAGAAACAGCTCAGCCGGCAGATTGCTCTGGTCATCGGCGGCGGCAGTGGCATCGGCCGCGAAGTCGCCCTTCTCGCAGCAGAACGCGGCGCGCACGTCATGGTTGCCGACCGCGACATTGCCGGCGCAGCCAAGGTCGCCGAAGAGGCGAAAGCTATCATCGGCAAGGAAGCCGTCGCCCACACCAGCATCGACATCCGCGACCGCAAGGCCATCAAGCAGGCGCTGCATGCCACCATCGGCCAGTTCGGCGGCATCGACATCCTCATCAACACCGCGGCGCTCTTTCCGTCGTCCGCCGACGGCATCATCACCGACGCGCAGTGGGCGCTCACCCTTGAAGTCAACGTCACCGCCAACTACCTCATCGCCGACGAAGTCACCGCCATCCTGAAAGCACAGGACCTCGACACCTCGATGGTGCTCACCAGCTCCGCGAACGCCGTCGTCGCCAAGCGCGGCAGCGAAGCGTATGACGTCAGCAAGGCCGCTCTCAGCCATCTTGTCCGCGAACTTGCTGTTGGCCTCGCGCCGAAGACACGCGTGAACGGCATCAGCCCGGCGACCGTCGTCCGCGGATCGACCATGTTTCCGCGCGACCGCGTCCTTTCTTCGCTCAAAAAATACAACCTGCCCTTCAACGAAAACGACAACGACGACGGCCTGCGCAACGAGCTGGCGAAATTTTACGCGACCCGCACGCTCACCCATCAGCCCATCGATCCCAAGGATTGCGCGGAAGCCATCCTCTTCCTCGCCGGCCCTCTGTCGCGCTGCACCACGGGCCATCTCATCCCAGTCGATGGCGGCCTGGTCGACGCCTACCTGCGATGAGGAAAGCCGGTCAACCGGACGACGCGCGAGCCTCCATCGCTGTCGATCTCGGCGCAGAAAGCTGTCGCGTTTCGCTTCTGCGCTGGATCGACGGCGAGCCGCACGTCCACCTCGTCCACCGCTTCCCGAACGGCCCGGTTCTTCATGCGGACAACTCCGCGCGTTGGCCGCTGCATAACATCGAAGCCGGCGTCGATGAAGGCATGCGCCGATGTGCCGAACTCGCTCCAGAAGGCATCCGCTCTGTCGCCGTCGATGGCTGGGCAGTCGACTACGTCCGTGTCGACGACCAGGGTAAGCCACTCGACGAACCGTTCTGCTACCGCGACGAACGAAACCTTGCCGCTGAAGAGCACCTGCACACCCTCATCAGCCCCGAACGTCTAAGTGAGTTGACCGGCGTCCAGCAGCTCAGCATCAATACCCTTTATCAACTGCATGCCGATCGCCTGGCGAACCTTCCGCATGGCCGCCGCTGGCTTAACCTGCCGGAATACATGCTCACCCGTTGGGGCGCCGAACCCGTGGCCGAATTCAGCAACGCCACGCACACCCAGCTGATCGATCTCTACGGACGCAACTGGAACCAGGAGATCTTCAAAGTAGCCGGACTGGATCTCGCCTGCGCGCCGCGCATCGTCCCCTCCGGCACCCTGCTCGGCAAACTCGAAGGCTCACTCACTGTTCTTCCGGCCTACCGCGACACGGACCTGATCGCTCCCGCCGCGCATGACACGGCCTCCGCCATCGCTGGCATTCCGGCCCATGGAGAAGACTGGGCCTACATCAGCTCCGGCACCTGGTCTCTCGTGGGCGCCCTCACGCATCAGCCGCAAAACAGTCTTGGCGCCCGTGCCGACAACTTCACCAACCTCGGTGCCGTCGGCGGCGCGACCTGCTTCCATAAGAATGTCAACGGCATGTGGCTCATCAAGCAATGCATGGACGCGTGGGCGGCTGCCAGCCCAGCCGATCTAGAACACTGGACGATCGAAGAACTTCTCGCTGCCGCCGCAAACCTCCCCGCACCAGACCACCTGCTGACCGTCGACGATCCGCCCCTGCTCCTGGTCGGCCACATGCCGGAGCGCATCAATGCCCAACGCACCCGCTTGGGCCTGCCCGCGCTCGACGAGTCACCTGCCGGCGCACCTGCCATGGTCGCGCTCATCCTGCACAGCCTCGCCGCCCGCTATGCGGAGGTCCTCGCCCGTGTCCAGCACCATACCGGCAAACAACTGAAGCGGTTGTTCATCGTTGGCGGCGGCAGCCGCAACACCCTGCTCAACCAGCTCACCGCGACGGCAAGTGGACTCACTGTCTGTCGCGGGTCAGCAGAAAGTTCCACCATCGGCAACCTTGCCGTCCAGCTCGCTGTACTCGACGGACAGCACTCCTCCGAGAGTCGCGAGTTTGGTGATGACGTAGCTCGTTGGGCCGCAAAATTTCGTTTATGACAACAATGTCATCCGGCGGTATCCTGTCGAATCCCTAAGAACGTAACCTGGATTACGTAAATGTACAAAAGTGAACACATCAGCAGATGTGACATATGGCATACTGCACAACGTAAGCTGCCGAACAGTGTCTGACGTTCCTAGAGCGCTCGTCCCAGCTCGCGGTCTCCGGTACTTCGTACTCTATTGCTGCGCTTGATGAGACTCGGTTACCAGCCTCCGGGACCAAGGGTTATGGCAGAAGATCCGCGCAAGACTTGGGACTGATCTCCGTCCTGCTCATCCTGCTTTTCTTAGGGCCCACTACGTCGGAATGCCTGTATCGGGAACTGCAGGAGACAGCAAATGAGTATCGCGACTTATCGTGGATTTGATCCGGAAACATTTCTCTCGAACGCCGGCGTGGGGCGAAGACTGATCCAGTTGAAGCCCAAGCAGGCTTTCTTCACCCAGGGCAGTGACGCGGATTGTATCTTTTACCTGCAGAAGGGCCGCGCCAAGCTGACGGTCGTTTCTGCTACTGGCAAGGAAGCGACCATCACACTGGTGAGCGCCGGAGATTTTCTGGGAGAGGAAGCTGTCACCAATGTGGTCAACAGGCGCCTCGCTTCGGCGAGCGCCATCACTGCCTGCCAGGCGCTCAAAATCGAGCGCGCGGAAATGATCCGTGTCATGCACGAGGAGCATCTCTTCTCCGACCTCTTCCTGAAATTCCTCATCGGCCGCATCATGCGTACGCAGGCCGATCTGGTCGACCAGCTCTTCAATTCAAGCGAGAAGCGTCTCGCCCGCATCCTTCTCCTTATGGCCGAGTTCAGCCAGCCGGGCGAGCCAGAGCGCCTCATCCCCAAGATCACCCAGGAAACCCTCGCCGACATGATTGGCACAACTCGTTCACGCGTAAGCTTTTTCATGAACCGCTTCCGCAAGCTTGGATTCATCGAATACAACGGCCGCATTCGCGTCAATAAATCCCTGCTGAACGTCGTTCTCCATGATTCGCTGCCCGGTCAGAATGCCCTGCTCCCGCCGATCCTTGGAGGTATCGCAGCAGAACCCGTATCCGAAAAACATCTCCGCGCAGGCGAAGCCGAGCCGGGCACCAAGATCTACTAACCGAACGGTTCCATCCTTTCGTGGTCACACGATTCTGCCTTACAGACAGTCATCGCCCTACCTGCGAAACTACCAGTAAGGAGACACGATGACACCACAACTCTTCCTGGACTGTGACGGCGTTCTGGCCAACTTCGACGATGCTGCTCAACGCATCCTTGGCGAACATCCGCGCGGGTACGAGGCAAAGTACAGCGAACACAAATTCTGGCATAAACTTCAAAGCCATCCTGGAGGCTTCTATCGCACCATGGAAGTCCTTCCCCAGGGCCGTATCCTTTTTGAGGCAGTCCGACACCTCAACCCGACCATCCTCACCGGCTGCCCCCAGGGCGACTGGGCTGCACCACAGAAAAAGGCATGGGCCGCCGAACATTTTCCCGGCACGCGGATCATCACCTGCCGCTCCGTCGATAAACGACTTCACATGAAACACGGCGACATCCTGGTCGATGACTACCTGAAATATCGCAATCTCTGGATCGAAGCCGGTGGCATCTTCGTCCACTACAACAACCAATCCTCTACCAGCGCTGCCGAGACTCTTATCGAACTCGCCCGCCTGGGACTTGACGTCAAGCAGCCACCTGCTCTTTTCAGCAGGGCTGCCATGCATTCGCCTGAACCAGGGACCCATCTGCCAGCAGGGCACTTGTCCTGAAGCTCTCAAACCTGGAGGGGTGACGGCTGGCTTTTGCTGGCGAGGGAGCGTTGAGCATACCCACTCCACAGGGATCATTGTTCCAACCCTGCAGAATGTGTACACTAAGGGTTCGTAAACAACCGTCAGGAAAAACTATGTCTATCCATCCAGTAATGCAGCGCCTAGCAGAAAAGCTTGCGCGCACCGATTTACCCGATTTCGCGCCAGGCGACACCGTCCGCGTACAGGTCAAGATTAAAGAAGGCGACAAGGAACGTGTCCAGGCATTTGAGGGCATGGTCATAGCTCGCAAGAATGGCCCGCAGGGCAGCTTTACTGTTCGCAAGATGAGCTTCGGCCAGGGCGTCGAACGTATTTTCCCCATCAATTCCAAGGTCGTCGACCGGGTGGAGAAGGTTCGTTCCTTCCAGGTCCGTCGCGCCAAGCTGTTCTACCTCCGCGGTCTGCGTGGCAAGGCTGCCCGTCTCAAGGAAGTCGAGCGCACCGCCTAAAGTTCGCGTTAGTCTGAGCATCGCTGTCGCAGCTTTCCATTTCTCGAAGTATCTGCCCAAAGCAAGGCCCCATTCAACGGGGCCTCTTTGTGTTTGTCCTCTCGATTGGATCGCAGCGTAGCGGAGAGAGCCGGACATCCCATCGTTGCATTGCCAGGGTAGGACCTGCAAACAGCAATCAGACAAGCCAAAGCGGACAAAACAGATTTAAGATCACTCCATGGGCAAGTCCGCCGGCGCAATCGACGAACCTCTCGTGCTGACCCCCGTCGAACGCCAACTCTCCGCCGCCACCCGCAAGTTACAGATGCTCCGCACCCTGGTCTGCGGCAACAGGTATGAGCGGGCCGCCCGCGCCACGGGCGCCCTTCGTATTGCCGGCGTCGATGAAGTCGGACGCGGCGCTCTTTTTGGACCTGTCGTCGCCGCCGCAGTCATCCTTCCGAAAGACTGCCGTATCCGCGGACTGCGTGACTCGAAGCAACTCGAAGCCGAAGACCGCGAACGCCTCGCGAAGGTCGTCGAAAAGAAAGCCATCGCCTTCACCATCGAAGAAGTCGATGCCGAGACCATCGACCGCATCAACATCTACCAGGCATCGAAGCTGGCTATGCTCGCCGCCGTCCGCCGCCTGCTTCCCGAGCCCGATCACCTGTTGATCGACGCGCTCCGCCTCGACCATCCCTGCGCCCAGACCAGCATCATCTACGGCGACAGTCTCAGCCTCTCCATCGCCGCCGCCTCGGTCATCGCCAAGGTGTACCGTGACCGCCGCATGTGCGAATATCACGAGCAGTACCCGCAGTACGGACTCTCATCGCACAAGGGCTACTCGACACCTGAACACAAGCGCGCTCTCGCTTTCCACGGCCCCACCCCGCTGCACCGCTTCACCTTCCGGCCCGTTGCCCAGCGCAGCCTTCCGTGGGACTACCCTATCCGCGAAATTTCTGACCAGGTCACCGATGAGTTCTATGCGAGCGCGATAGAAGACGATGTATGCGAAACCGTTTCGGAAGCGATCCCGGCTACCCATCCAGACCTGCTGCCCGACGAATTAACCAACCCGCTGTAATCCACCCGAGGAGAAGACTATTGGCCCTGCGCCTGCTCTGCATCACGGCCCATCCTGACGACGAAAGTGGCGGCTTTGCCGGTGCCCTCATGCAGGCCCACGACCTGGGCGTCGAGACGAAGGTCATCTGCCTCACGGAAGGCCGTGCCGCCTCCAACCGCGGCCAGGCCCAGTCGGACGACGAACTCGCCATCCTGCGCCGCAAGGAATTTGCAGACGCCTGCGATATCCTGCAGATCAGCGAGGGCACCATCCTCGACTATCCCGACGGCGATCTCAACAAGGCCGATTTCTATGCAGTTGTCACCATGCTGGCAGCAGAAATCCGCAGCTACCGTCCGCAGATTGTGCTCACCTTCGGCGGCGATGGCGGACCCAATCTGCATCGCGACCACATCATGGCCGGCCTGTTCGCAACGGCTGCGTTCCACTGGGCCAACCGCAGCTTCTTCGCCCCTGAGCAGTTTGCCTCTGGATTGAAACCCTACGCCCCGCAGAAGCTTTATTACTCGGCGACGACCTTCACCGTTTCGAAGTTCACCGAAGAAGCCGCCGTGGCCCCGCGCGTCCCCTTCAGCCTCACCCTGGACATTGCCGCGCTCAAAAATCGCAAGCAGCAGGCTCTTGAAGTCCATGGCTCTCAAGGCGTACTTGACCGCGCCGGTGAAATGTACGAAAAATACGGCCATGAAGAACACTACCTGCTCGCGGCCGCCCGCAATCCCGAGTTGATCGGCAAAGAGAAAAGCATGTTCGAAGGCATCGTCGAAGACTGAAGCGGAAGGGGCCAGGTTCATACCTGTCCTCCGACCGGAAGCAATGTCTCAGACCTGTCATCCCAACGGAAGCAATGTCCAAGATTTGTCATCTCGACCGAAGCGTAGCGTGGTGAAGGGTCTGCATGTGAACAATCTCAGCCCAAAACGCGCATTACTGGCATACGCAGCTCTGCTTTCCGCCCTCATCGCGCACGCACAATCCGGCACGATTACCGGCCAGATCTTCTGCTCAGACACGCAAAAACCAGCCCGCTTCGCCACTGTAAGCCTCACCCCCGACTTCGGTTCAACCACCATCACCGGCTCAGGCACGCGCGGAGGAGGCTCCACGAATGTGACCGGCCCCGATGGCACCTTCACCCTCAAGAACGTCATGCCCGGCGCCTATGCACTACAAATTACCTTCCCCGGCTACGTCCAGCCCATCCGACTGCTCAACCTGCTCGCTAGCAGCGACCCGGCAACGCTGCAGCCCTGGCTCAACATGCTGGCCCGCGTCACGGTGCAGGATGGCCAGACCACCACCGCCATCGCCACCATTTATCGCGGAGCCGACGTTCTCGGCACTGTCTCCTACGACGACGGTTCACCCGCCGGCGGTCTCACCGTGCAGGCCCTCTACGCCATTCCTGTCAGTGGCAGCGGCGCCTCTGACACATCTCTCGCTGCCGCCAATGCGAACCTGCGCTACTCCGGCGTCACCTCGGTCACTGACGATCACGGCAAGTTCCACCTCAGCGGTCTTGTCGACGGCGCCTATGCTATCGAGGCCACCCCACGCGGCGGCGGCAACTTCTTCCCTGTTTACCTGGGCAACACGGTTGATCGATCGACGGCCCAGCTTATCAGCGTCAAAGCCGGCTCCGAGCGCTCGGACGTCGACATTCAGATCGATATCAACAGCCTTCACCAGGTCCGCGGGATCTCACTTGGCGCCGACAGCCGTCCCCTGGCAGACTCGGGCGTCAGCCTTTCCCTTGCCACCGGCGGCGATTCACTGCACACCAGGACCGCCCAGGACGGCTCCTTCAGCTTCGCCGACGTCCCCGATGGCAAATACACCGTCGCCGGCGGCGGCACTTCCCAGATCACCGTCAGCGGCACCGACATCACCGACGTCGTCCTCACCGCCACGCATTAGCAATCAGCCCCATCATCTCCGCAACCTTGTCATCCTGAGCGAGGCGTAGTGGAGGCCAGCGGACCTGTGTTCCGCCCAGAAGCCACGACACCGGGTGCCCCAGGTCTCGCTTCTGGGACCTAGCCATCAGCAACCTGAACAACGCCGACTGAATTAACCGCCCCGAACAACCCGGGCTTCCCGCCCGCTTCCAATACAGTTGAAGCCGAAGGAGCCACCCATGAGCACAACCTCTGCCACACCGAGCAACGACATCACCTCCATCGATCGCGATCGTCTCCGCCAGGCCGGCGAAATCCTGCTTGAAGCGCGCCGCACCACCACGCCCATCGCTGACCTGGCTCCCGGCCTGCGCCCCACGTCGCTCCTCGAGGCCTACTACCTGCAGGACGTGATGCTTGAAGAACTCGGCACTGCAGACGGCTGGAAGGTCGGCGCGACTGCACCCGACGCCACGCCCATCTTCGGCCCCATGTTCGACTTCGGGATCGCCTCCAACGGCTCACTCATCTCTGTCAACATGCGCCGTATGCGCGGCGTCGAGGCCGAGATTGCTTTCCTGCTCGGCAAAGACCTGCCATTACGCAGTACTCCGTACACGCGTGGTGAAGTCATCGACGCCATTGCCAGCGCTCATCCGGCGATTGAATTACTGGAAACAGCGTTCGTCGATCCCGACGCCGTCGACCGCCTCTCCATGATCGGAGATCTGCAGCAGCACGGCGGTTTCGTCCACGGCGCTGCGTATCGCGGACCATCCGGCACTGACCCCGCCAACACTGCCTGGCGCAACTTCGACTTTGGCACGGAGAACGTAACCGTCGCGGTGGACGGCGCCATCCGCACCGACAAAGGCGCGAACGCCGCCGGCCCCGACCTCGTGAAACTCGTCGAATGGCTGGCCAATCATGGAGCCAATCGCACCGGCGGCCTCAAAGCCGGTCAGTGGATCACCACTGGCAGCTGGATGGGTAAGACACTGGCCGAACCGGGATCGACAGTGCACGTTCACTTCACCCACTTCGGCGACGTGAGTTGCACCTTTGAAGCCCACGCTCCGACGCATCCCCGCACTGAACCGGTGGTGAATCACAACTAATAAAGTCCAGCGGACTCGAAGGACGTAAGTAGGCTGGATCAGCCACGATCGCATGATTTCTTCCTCGCTCGTTCGTCCGAACGCCGAAGCTTTGGACGATTGGCCTCGCGAGACATACTCTCGATCGTGGCCTGCGTACAAGTAGCAGGTCCTTCGGCTTCGCTCAGGGAAAAGGATGTTTTATTCCTGAGTATCCTCTTCAAACGGCCACTCCCGCCTCTTCAACGCCCGGATCGCATACGCAACCGATCCGGTTACACCCACGGCGAGGGCCGTCCAGATCTGCCGTTCCGCCTTCACCCGCGCCGTCAAAATAAACAGGAACGCAGCGATTGCGATCAGCGCCGGCAGCGGATAGAGCCACATCCGGAATGGCCTGAACAAATCCGGCTGCCTGACCCGCAAAATGATCACGCCCACCTGCTGCAGCAGAAACGTCAGCACAATGCGGATCGCAATCATCGATTCGATCAGTGTCGCGAGATGCAGAAAGCAGCAGAGGCAGGCGACGACGCCGAGAACCAGCAGCGCCCGGTCCGGAAACCCTTTCTTGTGCACATGCCCCAGCGATCTGAAAAAGTTGCCATCGAGCGCTGCAGCATAAGGCACGCGCGAACCACCCAGCATCGCCGCGAATAACGAGCCGAATGCTGTCCACATCACCAGCAGCGCGATGATCCGCGCCGGGATGATCCCGAAGGTCCGCTGCATCACCACGGCAACCACGGCATACCGCGTGTCCCCTTGCGTATCCCGTACCAGTTCCTGCCAGGGGATCACGCCCAGCACACTTGTATTCATCGCTAGATACAGGGCAGCAATCGCCGCGATCGACCACAGCATCGACCGCGGAATCGTCCGGCCGGGGTCCTTCACCTCGCCGCCCACGAAGCAGATGGTGTAGTAGCCCCAGTAGTCATACGAAGCAATCAGCATGGCCGAAGCCAGCCCGGCAAAGAAGCCGCCCGTGAGCTGAAACGCATGAGGCGGAAAGGAAAATGCCTGCCGCGCATGGAAGTGCGTGAACCCCGCGAAGATCACTACCAGGAGAGTCAGCACGCTGCCCGCCCACAAAATCCGTGCCAGCTTCGCGATCACTTCAATGCTTCGATACAGCAACAGCATGATCAGCAGACAGGCCGCAATCGCCAGCAGATTTGTACACTTCACCTCGCCGATCAGAGGCGCGATAAACACTGTCCGCCGCAGTGCCGGCCAGAGAAACGAAGCATACTGCGCCAGGCCGACTGCGCCTGAAGCAATGACCAGCGGGCCGCTGAGCATGTACTGCCACACGAACAGAAAGGACACTGCGCGGCCGGCTTTCTTCGGCCCGTAAATCTGCTGCAGAAACTTGTACGAACCGCCGGCTTCCGGCATCGCCGCGCCCAGTTCCGCCCACACCAGTCCATCGCAGACAGCGAGCAGTGCACCGAGCACCCACCCCAGCATAGCCTGCGGCCCACCCATCGCCGCAACGATCAGTGGCAGTGTAATGAACGGCCCCACGCCGATCATTTCCAGCATGTTCAGCGCAATCGCACTCTTCAGATCCAGCTGCCGATGAAGCTCCGCCATCCCACCCCGACTTGTCTTGCTGCTCGTTCTACACCAGGCACGTCCTCCGCTCGCACTGAGAGGATGTGTCCTCCTGAGCGTAGCAAAGCGAAGCCGGAGGACCGGCGTCCTCCACAACGTTACGACCCTGCTGACCCACCTGCTTCAGTTTTGTCATCTCGACCTAAGCGCAGCGAAGTGGAGAGACCTGCATCTTCCTTTCAGGCGACAACCGATGAACCAGTCTTTATGGGCGTACTGCGCGATCCGCCGTCCGCGCAGTACCCGCGGATTGTACACTGACGTTTGATACCTCAGACCTCTACCACTCTCCGCAAAGCAGCTTTGTCCCTGCTCGTCGCGGCACTCTCCGCGCATGCTCAGCAGACGCAGACGGCCGTCCCGGTCCCGTCTGTCAGCCAGCTGTCGCTCACGCCTTTCACCGGCCAGACCATCCAGGAGAACAGGGGCTCTGCCGCTCTGTGGCAGACCCTCAAACAACTCCACACCTGGGCGAGCGTCATGACGATCGTCGCCCATCCCGACGACGAAGACGGCGGCATGCTCGCCTACGAAGCCCGAGGCGTCGGCGCCCGCACGTCCATCATGACGCTCACGCGTGGCGAAGGCGGTCAGAACGCCATGTCCGGGCAGACCTTCGACGCCCTTGCTCTCGTCCGCACGAACGAGTTGCTTGACGCCGACTCCTGGTACGCCGGCAGCGGCATCACGCAGTACTTCGGCCGCGTCGCCGACTACGGCTTCTCGAAAACCATGGACGAAGCTCTTGCCCAGTGGGGCCACGACCGCGTACTGTATGACGCCGTGCGCGTTGTGCGCATGAACCGTCCGCTCGTCGTCACCTCGACCTTCGTCGGCGGCATCACAGACGGCCACGGCCATCACCAGGTCGCCGGATTACTGGCGCAGGAAGTCTTCAAGTACGCTGGCGATCCCAAGTATTTCCCCGACCAGATCGCCGCTGGCCTGCGTCCCTGGAAACCGCTCAAGGTCTATGCGCGCCAGCCTTTTTTCTCTGTCACCAGCAAAGGCATGTTTGACTACGCCACCGGCAAGTGGGCGCCGGTCCTCTTCCACAACTACATCGACGACACGGACATGCACGGCGTCCCGTCCGTCAACGTCAAAATTCCCGAAGGCACCTACGATCCCGTCCTCGGCGAAAGCTATTTCCAGATTGCACGCACCGGCCTTGGCCAGCAGCGCACTCAGCATGAAGGCCCCAGCATCCCTCTCGCCGGCGAAGTCAGCGTCGGCTACCACCGCTATGGCGCGGATCTTCCGCCGGCAACCCTGAAAGACAACGAGTCCAGTTTCTTCGACGGCATTGACACATCTCTCCCTGGCCTCGCGACGTTAGCTCATTCCGACGCGCCCTTCCTCAAACCTGCGCTCCAACGCATCAATGAAAAAGTCGCCGGCGCCCTGCTCAACTACATTCCCGCGCACCCTGAAAAGATCGCGCCGGACCTGCACGAGGGCTACACCCTCACCCAGGCGCTGATAGAGCAGATCAAGGCCAGCAGTTTGTCCGATGACGACAAGTACAACCTGACCGCTGAACTCGATCGCAAGCTTGAACAGTTCAACCAGGCGATGGCCGAAGCGCTTGGCCTGGAGGTTTCGGCTTACGTTTTGCCGCCGCAGCCTACCGACGCCAATGCAAAAA
>CAXTNK010000012.1:59828-65045 GCA_964245665.1 uncultured Acidobacteriaceae bacterium | reverse complement strand
CCAGGGCCTGGGGATGCTTGCCGGCCAGTATCTCGGCGTAGGGGTCGTTGTAGAGGAAGCCGAGCTCAGAGCCCCAGGCCACGAACATGGGGAACTTGGAGCCCAGCATCAGGCTCACGACCGTCCGCAACGACTGCGGCCAGCCCGCCGGCGCGCCCAGCGGCGAGCCCGACCAGTCCATCCCCCGCATCAGCGCGCCCGGCCTTGACGGGCCCGCAACTTCTGACCAGGCCGCAAACATTAATGGCGACGTCATCTTTCACGTAGCCGTTCCGCAAAACGCCGCGCCCACCGCGCCCTACTATTCACGCCCGTCCATCGAGCAGGCGTACTACAACATCAACGATCCGGAGTGGCTCAACCACCCTTTTGCGCCCTACCCGCTCACCGGCGAAGCCACCTTCAACTACGCCGGCGTACCCATCCATCTCAAAAGCACTGTCCAGACCAGCCACATGGTCGATGGTCTCGGTTCCGTCTTTGAGCCGCTCATGGTCGCGCCCGCTCTCTCGCTCACCCTCGACGGCCACGCCGGCATCCTGCCCCTGCATCAGCAATCTCAATTCAATCTGCCGGTCACCCTGCGCTCCAATGAGCAGGGAAACAGTGAGGGTGACGTTAAACTCGACCTGCCTCAGGGCTGGACTGCCGACCCCCCAACGACGCACTTTTATATCACGCAGGGCGAAACCCGCACACTCAACTTCGCCATTCATCCGTCGGCACTCGGCACGCAGGCCTACACCATCAAGGCCATCGCGCAGAGTGGCAATTACGATTACAGCAGCGGTTACATACAGGCCGGCTATGCAGGCATCCGCCCCTATAATCTTTACAGCCCTGCCACCTACGCGGTCACTGGCGCCGATGTCGCCACAGCGCCCAACCTGAAAGTCGGTTACGTGATGGGCACAGGCGATGACATTCCGACTGCTCTCACTGAACTCGGAATCACGCCGCACATGCTCACGCCCTCGGACATCCTGTCCGGCGACCTCGGCACCTATGACACCATCCTCATCGGCATCCGCGCCTACGCCAGCCGTCCTGAACTGAGCACAGCCAACGCTCGTCTGCTCAACTTCGTCCATAACGGCGGCACGCTCATCGTGGAGTACCAGGGTTCGGAGTACGACCACAACTTCGGCCCCTACTCCTACATCCTCGGCGATTCACCGGAACGCGTCGTCGATGAGAAAGATCCGGTCAATATTCTTGCTCCGGGTGATCCGTTGCTCAATTTCCCGAACCACATCACCAGCGCCGATTTCGATCACTGGGTTGAAGAGCGCGGCCACTCCTTCATGCAATCCTGGAGTCCGCACTACACCGCCCTGACAGAAACGCACGACCCCGGCGAAGATGCTCAGCAGGGCGGCCTGCTTTCAGCCAAATACGGCAAAGGCACGTACATTTATGTCGCCTATGCACTTTACCGCCAGACGCCTGAAGCCGTTCCCGGCGCCTTTCGTCTGCTCGCCAACCTGGTCAGCGCCGGCAAAACATCATCGCGGTAGCCTCTTCGCGGCACCACCCGCATGTCACCAAAGCGCTATCGGTGGCCCGATTTCGTTGTTACCGCCGTTACCGATAGCTTTTGAAAAAGCACCAAAGACGGATAGTTGTTTGGCGTGCAGAACACTACCATAAACAGGTATGGAACATTACGCTAACGACAGGCCGTTCCGCATCATGATCGTCGACGACGAACGTCCCGTCGCGGATATGCTCGCCACTATCTTCCGCCAGGCGGGATACGCCTGCGTCGTCTGCTACAGCGGCGAAAGTGCCATTGCCGTCGCACCGGCATATTTACCCGATCTTCTGCTCTGTGATCTTCGTCTTGGCGAATTAAGCGGCGCGGCCACAATGGCTTCCATCGCAAAGACTTTGCCGGAGTGCCGCATCCTGATCCTGACCGGTGACTATCTGGCACTCGCGCAGGCGCAGCATTCCGCCCGTATGCAGGGTTTCGCGCAGGCCTTTCTGACTAAGCCGCAGCCGCCGCTTGTCCTGCTTCGCGAAGTCCGCAAACTGCTTCACGGAAGCCCTGCCTCCCGCAGGACGACCACTCCCATGCAAGCCGTGTCCGTTGCCTGAGCGAATCTACAACCTGCCATCCTGAGCGACGTCGAAGACCTGCCTTTTCTCCCCGAACCGCTCGACCTGTCATCTCACCCGGCGCATCCCAACCGTCGGACCAGGCTTCACGAGCGCAGCGCGCCTCCCCTGTACGCGTAGCACATTCACGGAACCTTAACACGAGGTTGGGCAAATTTTAACAACGCTTTGAAAGCATTGGGCATACATGAGACCCTCAATTCTTTCAATCGCAACCGCCATACTAGGAGCGGCTCTGCTCTCTCCGCAGCACAATTTGCAGGCCCAAACCGCATCCTCTGCTGCTCCGGCAAAAGCCAAAACCACCACCAGAAAACGCGTGCATCGCCCAGTAAGGCCAGCAAAGCCTTCCATCGAGTCGCAGATTCAGTCCCTGCGCGAAGACATGCAGAACCAGATTCAGACCCTGCAGCAGCAGTTGACCGCGTCGCAAAGCCAGTTGCAGCAGGCACAGGCCGCCGCAGCCGCTGCCCAGGCCGCCGCACAGCAGGCCCAGCAGCAGGCTTCGCAGCAGCAGCAGACCCTGACCGACAACACCACCGCGGTCAGCACCCTGCAGGGCGCCGTTACCGATCTGAAGACCACCAGCTCCAGCCTGCAGAACACCATGGTAGAGCAGACCGCCAAGGTTCAGAAGCAGATCGAGCATCCTGATTCGATCCACTTCAAAGGCGTCACCATCTCGCCCACCGGCTCCTTTATAGAAGCCGCGACCGTCTACCGCACCCACGCGACCGGTTCAGACATCCCGACCCCCTTCACGAGCATTCCGCTGGAGAACACGAACCAGGCTGAACTCACCGAGTTTTTCGCCACGGCGCGTCAGTCGCGTCTCGCACTCGATTTTCAGGGCAAACTCGACCGCGCCACCATCGAAGGCTATTACGAGATGGATTGGCTCGGCACCGGCGTTACCTCGAACAACAACCAGAGCAACTCCTACGTGATGCGTGAGCGCGTGCTCTGGGCCCAGGCCAAGATGGACAGCGGTCTGACTATCGCCGCCGGCCAGATGTGGTCCATGGCTACGCCTTACCGTCACGGATTAGCTAACAAATCTGAGGACGTTCCATTGACCATCGACCCGAACTACAACGCGGGCTTTACCTGGGCTCGCCAGTACAGCGCCCGGGCCATCCAGCAGTTCGGCAACAAGATGTGGCTCGGTGTGTCACTGGAAGCTCCCCAGACCCTTGCGGTTGCAGGATCTGGAACGCCAGTAAATTACCTGATCGGCAGCGCAGGCACCGGCGGCGGCCTCTACAACAACGCCGGCCAGCCGGGAGCAACCAGCTCAGCCAACGTCGCCAATTACTCCTTCAACGTCGCACCGGACATGCTGGCCAAGGCCGTTTTCGAACCAGGCTACGGTCACTTTGAGGTGTACGGCATCGCCCGTATCTTCCGCGATCGCGTCTTTCCCGGTAACACCACTGCCACGACCACCGTCGCTGGAGTTACGACGACTACAGTCACGTACAACTCGAAGGGTGCTTACAACGACAAGACAGTCGGCGGCGGGATCGGCGGCAGTTTCCTCGCACCGGTCACCAAGCACTTCGACGTCGGACTTGAAGGCCTCTACGGCGATGGGATCGGCCGCTATGGCGCTTCGCAGATCGGCGACCTGACCCTTCGTCCCGACGCACAGCTCGCCCTGCTTCACGGCTTCTCTGCCTTGGGTAAGGTGGAGTATCACGCAACCCCCCGCCTCGATGTCTACGCCTACTACGGCGGAGCCGAAGCCTTCCGCCGCTACTTCTATACCAATGCGGCAGGCACCAAGGCAGAAGGCTATGGCAATCCGCTGGCGGTTCAGACCGGCTGCTTCACCGAGCCTGGTCCGGGAGCCACCCCGACTGCCGGCTTC
Source organism: uncultured Acidobacteriaceae bacterium (assembly GCA_964245665.1). Classification (GTDB taxonomy): domain Bacteria; phylum Acidobacteriota; class Terriglobia; order Terriglobales; family Acidobacteriaceae. Next base: position 61,054 of record CAXTNK010000012.1, on the reverse strand, counting down.
ACGCCTGGTTCGCAGAGCAACTGCACAGCGAATACCCGCGCTGTCGAAGAAGGCACCTTCGGTTACTGGTATGACTTCTACAAGGGCGACAAGGGTCGTTTCCGGCAGAGCATCCAGTACAGCTATATCGACAGGCTCACCTGGTCCGGCATCGGCAGCCCCCAGGGACGGGCGCCCATGGGCAACGACAATGTGATCGAAACATCACTCCGCTACTATCTCCCGTAAACCGCGCCACCACGCAACAAAAAGGACGCCACCAAAGGCGTCCTTTTTGTTTGCACATTTGAAAGTTTGCCAGCCCGGTTGCAGCAGAGCCAAGTGCAAAGACCTGCCTCTTTCCGTCCAGCTGCAGCCCTGAGTCAGTCTTTACCGGCGCGAAGCGCCTCCCGCCGTACGCGCAAGTACTCATCTCAGCCATTGACTCTTCCTGCTATCGTTCGCCCCACGCCCCAGGTACGATCTCGGGATACGCCTGCGGTTGACCTGCTACGGATCGCGCCAGCCGCCATAAATCGTTTACCAGCGGGCATGCCGGCGCATGGTCAACCACCGTCTTTCCGCATAGCAGCGCCTCGTTCACCAGGGGACTGCTGCGCAGCATGAACGGCAACAGCCTTTCTCCCAGCTGGGCACGGAACCGTCCGCGTATGTTCATGTGCGCCCTGTCCCGCTCGTCGAACTGGTTCAGAATGTATTGCCAGTTCGTCATGTCTCCCAGCTTCTTTGCCTTCTGCAGCAATGCCTCGGTAGCCGACAGCTGCATCAGGCACTTTGCCGTCGGCAGCAGCGGCACAATCACCCGTGCTCCCTGCCGCAGGATGCGTGCGGACCACTCCGCCGGCGCATTGCCGAGGTCCCAGATCACCCGGTCAAACCCGGCGGCTTCGCGCCTGAATTCGACCAGGATGCGGTCCATTTCCTCATCGTTCCAGGCAAACGATTCGACATCGAGACTCAGCATATTCACTGCCTCGCTGTTCGGAACCGTGGGCGCTATAAACCTTCGCACGACTCCCTGGCGTGATCCCTGGCCGCCGAAATAATGCGGCAGCAGACTATGGCCCCCCGCATCGGCAAGCATCACGCGCTCCCCGCAATTTGCCAGTATCCGGGTCAGGCCCGCCGCCAGGCTGGTCCCCCCAACGCCGCCGACCATCGAAAAGATCAGGATCGGCTGTTTGGCCGCCGGTGCCCGGAAAGACAGCACGCTCTCCTTTGAACGG
>CAXTNK010000012.1:47669-59818 GCA_964245665.1 uncultured Acidobacteriaceae bacterium | reverse complement strand
GAACGGTGAGGAACCGGTAACGTCCGCGCCGTACCACCCTGGGGGAAAGTTAAAACCGCTGGCATCGGTCTGGCCGCTGCAGTCTTTGACAAACGGTTCTTTCGCTCTTCGACGTTGGCCGGCAGACGGAAATTCTGTAAGAGACCAGAGATCCCGCCACTCGGCTGTACAGTTATGCCGAACAACTCCGGCAGTTCTTTTTCCAGAGGATTGGTATCAGGAAATCCGAACCATGCAGGCGCGTCCATCGAGCCTCGATTCACGCGCCACACACTTTCTGCGAAACGCTCACTTTTCATACTGGAAAGGATGGCAGTGCATTCTTTCCGGCTCTGTGCAGCCTGGTCGGCAACAGAAGCAAATCCGGGAGTTGCCGGTGGCGGAAGTTTCCGTTGAGGCCCCGCTTGTAAAGCCAGGTCCGGCTTGATCGCTGACTCCATCGCGTCTACGCGCGCCGCCGCCATGGCATAAGCACTGAACCGCATCCACTCGTTATGCTCCGCATGATCTTCGATCATCCGCGCGCCTCTCCATCCCGGCAGTCTACGCTGCCCTTCCTGGCCAAGAGAAAACAATCCATCAGGCTGCGTCTACGGTAAGAACACGTACCGGCGTACACAACCTGATGGAGAAAACAGTCGCAATCACGGTATGAATCAGCCATCCCCGAGAGCCTGAATGCACTTTCTGGAAACGCAGCCGTGAGATTCCGGTGCCCTGCTCACAAAGCTGTGAGCAAACGCCCTGAAGTAGTTAAGTCTGGGAAGTTGTAACAACTATGGACCGAATATCCGGGGATGCCAAGCGAAATCTTTTCGGTCAAACGCACGGCCTCTTCAACGCTGTACAAATCTGACCGTGCAGCGCGATCACACGTCTTTTGTTCGCCCTGCCATCCAGCGCAAGTCACTGCCCGCGCCGGTCAGCCCGAGATCCTCCAAATGTGGTAATTTTGAAGAATCCACACGAGTTGTGAGCTCGTAGCTCAGTTGGTAGAGCAATGCACTTTTAATGCATGGGTCCTGGGTTCGAGTCCCAGCGGGCTCACCAGTTTCATCCCCCACCTCGGCAGGCCGTTTTGTGGAAGATCAGGCAGTCGGCTTGTCCGGCACCGGCTCAATGGCCAGGAACCTCTCCGTAAATTTGGCAGCATAGTCCTCCAGCAGCCGCCGCACCCGCTCCGGGTCGCCCGACTGCACGATCAACCCCGCATGATGATGCCGCTTCATACGGTACACCACCTCCGGCGCGTTGAACGCCGTCGTATCCGGCTCGGCTTCACGAGCCAGGCACAGCACACTGCCGGCGTAGGCATCCGTAGTGGCCGGCAGTGTGTAAGCTGTCGCTCGCATGGCCGCAATCTCTGTCTTCGCCCATTCCGCCCACAGGTTCAGGCCGTTCGCAAACTCCACCAGCTCCGCAATGAACGCTCCGCCGACCCGCGCCGCCACTTCAAGGAAATAAAAACGCCCATCAGCGTGGCTCCTGATGTATTCGCCATGCGTCACCCCGCGCACCAGCCCAAGTTCCGGCACCAGCCGAGCGTTCAGCTCCGTCAACGCGATCGCGTCCTTGCTCTTCCGATCAATGGTCCGCGTCGTGAACACGCCACCCTCATGCATCACCTGCATCGGCGGCTTGCCATACTGGCTCACGGCGGAAAAAATCACTTTGCCACCCCACGTGATTGAGTCGACATGAAAAATATCGCCGGGCACGAACCTCTCCAGCAGGAAATGGCTCTGCCGGTCGCCTAACTCATCCAGCGCCCGCCACACCTGCTCCGGCTCCGCCACTTTGCGGATACCGATCGCCGAAGCCTCGGTCCTCGGCTTCAGCAGCCACGGCCCCGGCGTCGCGTCCATCCACAGCCGCAGGTCATCATAATTCGAGATCCCGGTAAACGCCGGCACCAGCAGGCCGCCCTGGTCTGCCTTGATGCGCATCGCCAGCTTGTCACGAAAATATCCTGTCGTCGTCACCCCCATGCCCGGCAGACGGAGATGCTCGCGAAGATGCGCGGCCACTTCCATGTCGAACTCGTCCAGCGCCACGATCCGTTCAATCCGCCGCCCACGCGCAAGGTAGCTGATCGTGTTCGTGATCTGCTCCAACGTCAGGCCTTCCGGCATGGTGATGATCCCGTCCAGGATGTCGAACGGCCAGTCCGCATTGCGATGCTTGTCGAGCGTCACCAACACAACCCGGCACCCCTGACGCGCGCACTCGCGCATAAAGTCCTGACCCTTTTCGTAGGTCGTATAGCAGAGGACGAATTCCTTCGTGCCAGAAGCACGGATCTTGACCGCAGGCTCCCATACAGACGATCGCGACATGCTCTTCCATACCTCCTGTTTATGCGGCGTTCAGCGCCCGGCGCAACATGGCTTTACTATAAGGTTACTGTCCTGGGATGTGTCTCGAAAAAGCATGGAGCTTTCCGCCAACAAGATCACCGCGTTGCACGACCAGGCCAACACAGCGTGGCATGCGCAGTCGTCTCTCGTTGAACCCTTGACGGACGATCTGCTGTACGGGAACATCCTAGCCCAGCATCGCGCCAACTACGATCTCTGGCACGCTGAAGACGCTGCCCGCGCACCCTTCGCCAGTGACCGCGAAATCGTTGCAGCGAAGCGCCTCATCGACTCAACCAACCAGCGGCGCAATGATCTCACCGAGCAGATTGATAATCTCCTGCTCGCATCCTTGCCCGCCAAACCGGGCCGCGGTCAATCGCCGCTACATTCGGAGACACCCGGCCTCATCATCGATCGCCTGTCCATCCTCGCGCTCAAGCTCTACCACACGCGTGAAGAGATCGATCGACCCGACGCACCGCAGGGGCACTCTGAACGCAACCGCACGCGCCTTGCCATCCTGCAGACGCAGCGTGAAGACCTTAGCAGCTGCCTCGATCAGCTCTGGCAGGCAGTGCTGCATGGCGAACGCCGCATCAAACTTTACCAGCAGCTCAAGATGTACAACGACCCCTCGCTCAACCCCGTGCTTTACAACGCAGTCGCAAAGGATTGAAGCGACTCCGCACTTATCGGAAGAGGCACGGGGTTGACGTACCATGGGGTGCTACGTGTAAAACGTACCCTACGGCATAATATGTTTCTCGCCGCTCGACCAGCGCAGGCAATAGATGCGCCGCAGCTTAACAAACGCCGGGATAGAGGACAATTCTTCGTATGGCACAAGCAGGACAGGGAACGCCCAAGCGCACTCCCAAAACCATCGCCGGCAAGATGCGCCCAGTTGTGGACGCCGCCCATCAGAAGTCTCTCAACGACTATCAGGGCGGTCTCAAACTCATGCAGGAAGGCAAGTTCGACAAGGCGCACGACATTTTCCAGGACCTTATCGAAAACGCCGCGCCCGAACTCAAGGAACGCTCGCGAGTCTACCTCGCCGTATGCGCGCGCAATGCGAAAAAGGATGCGCGCACCTTCGCGACGCCAGATGAGCACTATGACTACGCCATATCACTGCTCAACACCGGCGTCTATGACGAGGCTCGCGAGCAGTTTCTTAAGATCCTGCAGGGGCATCCCAAAGCCGACTACGCTCTCTACGGCCTGGCCGTGCTCGAAAGCATGACCGGCCAGACTGACGGCTGTCTCGACCATCTCGAGCAGGCTATCCAGATCAACCCGCGCAACCGCATCCAGGCCCGTACCGACTCCGACTTTCAGGACATGGCTGATGATCCGCGCTTCACAGAATTGCTGTATCCCGAAATGGCCTGAGCTGTCCTCACGCTGGAGCCACATGTTCAGCTAACCGCGCTTACGCTAAGCTCTTCAGCTAAGCTTTCTCAGGCCAATCGCCACCCCGGAAATCCGACAAGCAGTCAGCACTTTGGCAGTTCCCCTCCATCCCGGTCGCGCCTCCTCACTAAAGGCCGGTCCGTCCGCAAAACGGAACGGCCGGGCAACGGCCTTGCATGCGGAACAACGCAAGCTACCCACGTCCCTGAAGGTCGTCGCCATGGGCGGCGGCACTGGCCTGTCGACTCTTCTGCGCGGCCTCCGCCGTCACGTCGCCTCGCACACGCAGCCTGTGCCCGGTCATCACAAGAGTGATTGCGTTGACCAGCCATGCCTCATCCGCGACCTCGCCGCCGTCGTCACCGTTACCGATGACGGAGGCTCCAGCGGCCGCCTGCGCAAGCAGTTCAACATGCTACCGCCGGGCGATCTGCGCAACTGCATGGTTGCCCTCGCCGACGACGAGCACCTGCTCTCGCGCCTCTTCCGTCACCGCTTCTCGGCCAGCGAGACCGGCGATCCCGGCCTTGAAGGCCACAGCTTCGGCAACCTCTTCGTCGCAGCCCTGGCCGAGATTACCGGCGACTTCGCCCAGGCCATCAAGCTCTCGTCGCAGGTGTTAGCCACCCGCGGCCATATCTATCCCGCCACTACGGCCAATGTGTCACTCTCCGCGCTCATGACCGGAGGCACCATGGTGCACGGCGAGACCAACATCACTGCCAGCAAACTCCGCATCGAGAAACTGATTCTCGAACCAGCCTCTGCCGAACCACTCCCTGAAACACTGGCGGCCCTCAAGGAAGCAGACCTCATCACTGTCGGCCCCGGCTCGCTCTACACCTCGCTGATCACGAATCTGCTCGTCCAGGGCATCCCTGAAGCCATCGCCGAATCGAAAGGCGTCCGTGTCTACATCTGCAACCTGATGACCCAGGCCAACGAGAGCCTCGAACTCTCCGCCTCGCAGCACATCGAACGCATCTACGAACACGCCGGTCGGCCCATCTTCGACTACGCCCTGGTCAACACTGCTCCCGTCTCGCAGGTACTACTCGACCGTTACGCTGCGGAAGGCGCCGCGCCCATCCAGCCCGACTGCGAAGCGATCGAAAAACTGGGCGTCCGCTGCATCACCGGCAACTTCGCCGACGAAGGCGACGTCCTGCGCCACGCGAGCATCCGTGTCACAGACACCCTCCTGAAACTGGGCCTCCAAGGCCGTTGAAGGCCCCTGCCATGTCGCCTAACGGCGGCCCTGCTACATCATCACGCCGCCGTTCACCTCGATCCGCTGCCCATTGACCCAGCCGTTCTCGTCAGCCAGGAGTGAAGCGATTGCAGGGCCAATGTCGTCCGGGCCGGCAACTCGACCAAGGGCCGTATGACTGGAGACCAGCTTGTTTACCTCGGGATTATCGCGCACGATACCTCCGCTGAAGTCGGTTGCCACGGCACCTGGCGCGATCACGTTGACCGTGATGCGGCGCGGGCCAAGCTCCGTCGCCAGGTGTCGCGAAAGCACATCCACGGCGCCTTTCATCGAGGCATACGCAGCTCCCCCACGACTCGAAAGGCGCGTGCGGGTCGTCGAAATATTCACAATGCGGCCACCATCGTTCATGAGCGGCAGCAGCTTCTGCGTCAGGAACAGCACTCCCTTGAAATGAACGCTGTAGATGCTGTCCATCTCTTCTTCTGTGACACTTTCCACGGGCATATTGCGATGATTGTTGCCTGCATTGTTCACCAGGTAATCGAATCGTTTGACTCCCAGTGTGCCAAGAATTTCGCGGACGCTTTCGGTGAAGGCATCGAACTCGGCAACTCTGCCTGCATCGAGCTGCAGCGTGAAAGGCTCCACGCCGAACACCTTCGCTGCTGCAACGACAGCATCCGCGTCTACCCGATGACTGTGGTACGTAAAGATCACGTTTACGCCTCGACGCGCGAGACTCTCGACGGTACTGCGACCGATACCGCGGCTTCCTCCTGTAACGATAGCGATCTTCCTTTGTTGATCCTGTGGCATGCTTCCTCCTGATTCACTTACAAGCTAGGCCGCAGGAAAGCTGCGCGTAATGGGCTGGTTTCGCATTTTCCTGCCTATTCCTCTCACGTAAACTGATCTTTATGGCTGAAGCGGAGAACAGGAGAGCAAAGAGTGTCGCCGACCTGGTATGGGCGATGCGCCGCTACACCGACTCGCGCGCAGCGACAAACCCCTACCTGACCGCAATCGACGGTTTCGTGATCCTTCGTTCCGATCAGCCGAGACTCCCAACGTACCGGCTCTTCCGACCCGCTCTCTGCATCGCTGTACAGGGGACCAAGTGGGCCACCTTCGGCGACTGTCGCTACGAGTACAAGGCTGGACAGGCGATGGTCGTCACCGTTGAAATGCCGTCACGCGGCGCCGTCTCCGAGGCCAGCCCAGGCGAGCCGTTCCTGGGTTTTGTGCTCGTTCTTGACCTTGCTGTCCTGCATGAACTCGCCGAGCAGATGTCACCGGAACCGCAACGACAAACGCATGCATCGTCAAACTCGCCTGTGGGCGTCCATGTCGTCGATCTCAGCGCGGAGGCGTTGGATTGCCTGGTCCGCGCCATGCGGATGCTCGACACGCCGGCAGCGATTCCGCTCCTCTATCCCGGGCTGTACCGTGAGCTGCTTTATTGGCTGCTGGAGGGCGACGGCGAAGGACACCTCTTCCAAGCCGTCACTGCGTCAAGCCGCGAGGACAGGTTAATCGCTGCAATCTACGAATTGAAGACACGCTTTGCTGAACCGGTGCGGGTCGATGAACTGGCTGCAATCGCCTGTATGAGTTCCGCGACCTTCCATCGTCAGTTCAAAGCGACAACAGGGATGAGCCCGCTTCACTACCAGAAGGAGCTACGCCTGTTGGAGGCTCGACGACTCCTGCTATTAAGCAGTTCAAACGTCGAGACAGCCGCAACAGCAGTCGGCTACGAAAGCGCATCGCAGTTCAGTCGTGAGTATGCGCGGATGTTTGGCCGGCCGCCGCGTCGTGACATCCGTGCGTTGTCTGAATCAGTAGCCGCATATTCGTAACAACGACAACACTATAATCCCACAGACTAGCTTCCAATGCGACGCTCCTCATACCTCATAATCATTCCATCGCGAGTCCGGTGAGTGCTGAGTCGTCAATGAACGTTATAGTGAGGCGTCGCATGGCTTTGACGACGCGCGCGCTCGCAGAGTTCGTCTCTACCTTCGCGTGAACTGCGCGATCAACCCGGCATGCTGCGGAAAATCTGCCCACAACGCGGCCCTTGTTGCCAGCTCGAAATCAGCAAAATCAAATCCCGGCGCCACCGTGCACCCCACCAGTACGAAACTCTCCGGCAGCAGCGGAGCCGATGCAAACCAGCAGCCCGCCTCCACCACAGCCTGGAACTGCTGTCCCGCTTCTGCGTCCGGCCCCAGCAAATACCGCGTGTAGGACCCATCCGGCGCAATCACATGGACTACCAGCGACGCACCCGCATAGAAATGCCACATCTCATCCGAACGCAGCCGATGGAACGCAGAAAACCCGCCTGTCCCTTCGTGCTCGACGCCTTTCTCCTTGGATTCACGACTTAGCAGGAAATAGATCGCCGTCGAAGCCGGGCGGGCCCGTGCAAAACCATCCGGCAGCGCCGAAGCCGCCAGCGTCATCCCCGCCGTATACGTCACCCGGTAAAAGCCACCCTCCGGATGTTCCTCCAAACCCAGTTTCTCTATCCAGTAAGCAGCATCCACAATCACTATTCCTCCTCCCTTTAACCTGTTCCAGAATCTTCGTCGCGCCCGCATCTACAATCCACATAATTGCAGCCTCGGCCAAGCCGCAGCTTAGCCAGGGGATCGGCATCTTGCAGGCCCAAGCCACCCTCACCATCGTCATCCTGAGCGAAGCAAGCGTCTTCGAAGGACCTGCTTTGTCAATCGGAGACGCGCCTGGCGACGGCCGTCAAAACATCCCGCTTCGCGCGCACCTGTAAGAATGAAGTGTGACATCACTCGCGCAACCCGTCGCTGCCGCAAAGCATAGCAATGCTCTTGGCTACGGCGCGTGTGCGCTCGCTGGCGCGCTGTGGGGCACTGGCTTCTATTTCGGCAAGATCGCGCTTGCTGAAATGTCGTCCGACCACATGGTCTTGTGGCGATTCATTTTTGCCTGCATAGTGCTCGCGCCACTTGCATTGACGCATCGCGCACGGCTCAATAAAAAAGAATGGCGCACGCTGCTGTTGGGCTCGTTTCTGGGCATTCCGGTGCAGTTTCTGGTGCAGTTTTACGGGCTTTCGCTCACGACGGTTTCTCATGCTTCGCTGATGGTCGGGACCATGCCGGTGATCCTGGGTGTCGGCGCCACTGTCTTTACAAAGGAGCGGCTGGACTGGATCGGCTGGCTTGCGCTGGTGGGTTCGACGATCGGCGTAGCGCTGATCGTACTGGGCGGCACGCATGCACAAACAACGAACGGGCCGACCATGCTCGGCGACATGCTGGTCGTCGTTGCCCTGGTCATCTCGCTGGGCTGGATATTGCTCAATAAGCAGTTGATGGAGACGCACTCGCCAACACTCGTGACCGCGTACGGGGTCATCAGTGGGACGGTCATGCTGGCGGCGTACGTGCTTGCAGTCGATGGACTACCGCCGGTGCATGGCGTGTCCATGAAGGCATGGGGTGCACTGGCCGCGAGCGGTGTGCTGTGCACGGCGTGTACGACGATGCTGTGGAACTGGGGGATTCACCATGTGCCGGCATCGCGTGCGGCCGTGTTCCTGAATATCGAACCGATGCTTGGTTCGGTGCTTGGCGTGCAATTGCTGGGCGATCGATTAGGGCCGTTTGCGTGGGTGGGCGGAGGCTTGATTCTCGCGGCAGCGGTGACGCTGACGACGCGGCCGGCGCAGGTGATGACTGACGGATTGATGGAGTAGCTTGACTGTGCGTTGGTGAAAGCCCATGTCTCAAACTCGCAACATGAGGCACCCGGGGTTGTGGCCGGTTTAGAAAATGCAGGTTCTTCGACTTCGCTCCGGAGAACAAATCTCTGCTTCGGCTAAAAGGACTTGTGGCGTCGCGCCAACTCTCAGGAGGACAGCAGTGCGTACTGCTGGCCAGCTTCGAAGTTCTCTGGTTTGGGTTCGCTGGCCAGGTCGATGACCAGCCGCTCGAGCACTAATCGCTTATCGGGTGGGGACGATCTCAGTTCCAGATCAGCGCGTGCGATTAATCGCAGAGCGCGGGTGAGTTCCCTGCGCGATTTGTAGCGGCGGGCCTGCTTGATAAGTTCATCGGCGGCGAAAGGAGGCATGCGGACGCCCTGCCACAACACAGCCCAGATGGCGCGCGAGTCACGGACGTTCTTCTCGAGAATGATCAGCATCTGGCGGAAGGTACGGGCCAGCATGTACAGGTGGCCGATGGCTGAATCTTCGCCACCGTCTGATGCGTTCAACAGGCCGCCGAGCAGGGCGAGGGCACGCGGTTTGTCCCTGGCCGTGATGGCATCGGTCAGTTCATACAGACTGCGCTGCTTGGCTGCGAGGACCATCGTCTCGACGTCGCCGAGGGTGATGGGTCTCCTTAAGGTACTCGTCATAGTTGCAGATAGAGGACCTGACGGGCCGGTATAGAGCAGCAGTTTTTCGAGCTCGCTCGCGATCAGCATCATGTCGGCACTCAGGGCATCGGCAAGCTCGCGCGCAGCATCGGCCTCGAAGACCACGCCTTCTTTCTCCGCCGCTGCGATGAGCCATGCAGTGGCATCGGCTTCGTCGACGCGCGCGAGTTCGACCATGCCGCACCAGTCGCCCAGGGTCTCGCGGATGCGCTCGTAGCGGTCCTTGTCCTGCATGTCCATTTTGCGCAGGTCGGTCGGAATGCGCAGGTGGTCGGCAATAAAAAGGATCACGGCTTGTGGATTCGGGTCTTTGCCGTACGCGTCGAGCGCCGCAAACTCTTCCTTCTTCGAACCGCGCGTATAGAGGCTCTTGATGTTGCGGATGAAGATGACCTGAAACGGCGCCATCAGCGAAGGCGTGCGCGCGCGATCAAGTGCTTCGAAGATGGAGACTTCCGCCATGTCGATATCCGAGAGCGATAAGTAGAGCATGGAAGTATAGACTATTGTATTGATTATGGCACGCCGGCAGCGATCGTAGAGGAACGCTTCATCGCCCAGCAGGACGTAGCCGGCTCGGAGCTGGCCCGCATTCGTCGAGGCACTTTCGACCTCTGCCAGGAAGCGATCAGAGGAGGCGAAGCTGCGGAGCGGTTTAGCAGAGGGTGGCATGTTTCTTATCCAGTGTAGAAGGAGGCGTTGCGTTTCTTTGAAGAATTGCCGGAGGGAACATGGCTTCGAACGAACGTCGCGCTCGAGGCAAGGCGTTAGAACGACTCCAGCAGATCGCCGACCAGGGCATGCGAAAAGTCGCGTGCCAGACGGGCTTCTGCCGGCGAATCTTCCTGGATGAAGCTGGCGAGATCGGCCGTGGCTTCGTACTGCTGATGAAACTGGTAGTCGTCGTGCTGGTAGAGGATGCGGTTGTCGCGACCGGTCAGCGTGACATTCGCCGTCAGCGTGATCAGGTAGGTCGAGGTCTGGCCGGTGTTGGAGTTGTAAGTGTACGGCGCGACCGTTTCGTTCAGAATGACGCCGCGGAGGGTCGCGTCGGCTTCGGAGGCATCGCTGACCGGGACAATTTTGTCGCGGCTGCGGGTCTGCAGTTCGTTGACGATTGCCTGGGTGATGGCGACTTCCGCGTGATAGCGCTGCGTCTTGTTTTCGACGAACTTGACCGCGATGGTGTGGACATCCGGCGGCAGGTGCGAGGCGGAGCCGACCGCGTGATAGCCGCAGCCAGTCGTGAAGAGGGCGATGCTTGCGCCCAGGAGGACGAGTTTCTGCATGTCTGGTTTATTGTCGCAGGTTTGCGGCCGGCGGGAGCAGTGCTGTCAGCTTGGTAGATTTGTCATCGCGACCGCGGCCCTGGTTTTGTCATCCCGACCGAGGCCCTGGTTTTGTCATCCCGACCGAAGCGAAACGCAGTGGAAGGATTTGCATTTGCTCGGCTGGTTCGGAGAGTAGGTGAACTTGAAGAGACGCGGGTCCTTCGACTTCGCTCAGGATGACACTTTTACGTGTGTCTGAGAAAGGCGAAACGCGGATCTCTCCACTGCGCTTCGCTTCGGTTGAGATGACACATCTATCTAGTTAGTTAGAAATACGCAAGCCCGGCACTCGGCCGGGCTTGCGTGTACATGGGTTTGAGGGGGAAGCCGGTCTTCAACGAACCGGGTCAGATTATGCGGGTGAAGGGCTGCCTTCAGGGAACCCCGAGGCGCGGCCTGGATCGGGCTTCAGAACCTTCACTTCAGAATCACCACCCCCGGAACCGCGATTGTCATCCATTGGCGGCAGTTCGCGGCCTTCGATCAACAGGCGAAGATCGTTGGCATCCAGAGTCTCACGCTCAAGCAGGGCAGCCGCGAGCTTGTGCATGACGGTCTGGTTGGTGTCAAGGATGTTGTAGGCCGACTGGTATCCTGCATCGACCAGGCTGCGGACTTCACCATCGATCTGACGTGCTGTCTCCTCCGAGAAATCGCGGTGCTGGGCGATCTCGCGGCCGAGGAAGATCTGCTCTTCCTTTTTGCCAAAGGTCAGCGGACCAAGGCGGCTCATACCGTATTCGCAGACCATCTTGCGGGAGAGTTCCGAAGCACGCTCGATGTCGTTGCCGGCACCGGTCGTCATCTGCTTCAGGAAGATCTCTTCCGCGCAGCGGCCGCCCATAAGGATGGCGAGCTGTGTTTCCAGATAGTCCTTGGTAACAGTGTGCTTGTCGTCGGTTGGCAGCTGCATGGTGACGCCGAGAGCCATGCCGCGCGGGATGATCGTGACCTTGTGCAGCGGGTCAGCATGATCGCGCAAAGCAGCGACGAGTGCGTGGCCGGCTTCATGATACGCCGTAACGCGCTTCTCTTCGTCCGAAAGCAGCATGGACTTGCGCTCCGCACCCATCAGGACCTTGTCCTTGGCCGTCTCGAAGTCGAACATGTGGACCGACTTGCGATTGTGGCGAGCTGCACTCAGGGCTGCTTCGTTGACCATGTTGGCCAGGTCGGCACCACTGAAGCCCGGGGTTCCACGAGCCAGAACCTTGAGGTTGACGTCGTCGGCAACCGGCACCTTCTTCGAGTGAACGGCGAGGACCTCTTCGCGTCCGCGGACATCGGGACGACCGACTACTACGCGGCGATCGAAACGTCCGGGGCGCAGGAGTGCTGGATCGAGGACATCAGGGCGGTTGGTGGCGGCGACAAGAATGACACCGTCATTTGATT
>CAXTNK010000012.1:23714-47659 GCA_964245665.1 uncultured Acidobacteriaceae bacterium | reverse complement strand
CATTTGATTCAAAACCGTCCATTTCCACGAGCAGCTGGTTAAGGGTCTGCTCACGTTCATCGTGACCACCGCCGAGACCAGCACCGCGATGGCGGCCGACTGCGTCAATTTCATCGATGAAGATGATGCAGGGAGCATTCTTCTTACCCTGTTCGAACAGATCGCGCACACGGCTTGCACCGACGCCGACGAACATTTCGACGAAGTCTGAACCGGAGATGGAGAAGAACGGAACGTTCGCTTCACCGGCTACAGCCCGGGCGAGCAGGGTTTTGCCGGTACCCGGAGGTCCAACCAGCAGGACACCCTTGGGAATACGGCCGCCAAGCTTCTGGAACTTCTGGGCTTCCCGCAGGAACTCGATGATTTCCTTCAGTTCTTCCTTGGCTTCATCGACGCCGGCCACATCTTTGAACGTGACTTTCTTCTGCTGCATGGAGAGCAGGCGGGCGCGACTCTTGCCGAACGACATGGCCTTGTTGCCGCCATTCTGCATCTGCCGGACCATGAAGAACCAAATGGCGAACAGAGCCAGCAGGGGCGAGAAGTTGATCAGGATCGGCAGCCACGAATTGCCGTCTGTCGGCTTCATCGTGATCGCAACCTTCTCATCCTGCAGGATTTTGTACATGTCCGGATAATTGGCCGGGACGTTGGTATGGAAGGTCTCCGACTTGTTCTTGTAGTGCCCGTGCACTTCGTTGCTGACAACCGTCACATCGCTGATCAGGCCTTGCTGGGCATCGGCCATGAAGGTCGAGAAAGAGATTTCCGCCTCTTTTCCGCCCACGCCTGTGCTCTTCTGCACGATCTGCCACAGCAGAACGAGGCAGGCGATGATGAACACCCAGAAAATGATTGTCTTGACCTTAGAATTCACGAAAAACCCTCATTTCTCCACAACACACATACGACCAGGGGAGTGAATGGACAGGGCTGCGGCGCGATGGCGGCCGACCTGAACATCGCATCCTGTGCTGATGTTAGACGTTCCACGTGCGGAAACGGCGCCGGCCGGGGAAGGTCTATTCGTCAGGGCAAATCCTACCGGGCAGAAATAAACCTGCGGAACAGGATCATCCCTGATTTTAACCCGAGTTGGCCCGTTCCCTATCTTCTATTGCAACTATCTCGTCCAATGCTGACATTTTGGTAACTGAGGATGCCGGATTGATCGTTATTTCGCTGGAATCGGCTCCACCTGAAGCTTGAAGGGCAGGTCTGGCAGGCTGGCCGGGTCGATCTCCACGCCGCGCAGCCAGACAATCGGAGCTTTCGGCTCCGACGCCGGCCAGACCACGACCGGCGTCAACTGCCGGTCGGCTGCCGAAAGGTGCGCGCGTTCGAGAATCTCCTTGATCTTTTTCGGCCCGCGCGAGTAGCGCTGCGTGACCCGATCGCCCGGACGGACGCCGCGAATGAGGGCGCCGGGCTGTGGTGAGGTTGCTTCAATCGTGAAGCGGAGGCCGAGTTCCATTACGTCTACTACGCCGGGAACAGGGAGGGCCAGCTCGAGGGTACCGGTGCTGGCAGGGATGGCGGCCTGGCGCACAAACTGGACCTCCCGCGCTGTCCGCTGTACGTAGACCTGGCTGTTGATTTCGATGCGGCGACTGGGAACGTTCATCCCTGCAAGTTGTAGAAGGCTATCGGTTTGCTCGAAATCCAATGAGCAGCCGAGCTGCCCGGCAAACCAGCGGAGCAGACGCCGCTGAACGGCCGTCGGATACGTCCGCAGCCGCTCCAGTTCAAGGGCGATCGATGCTTCTTCGGGATGGGTGCTTGACGACCGGCCGCCGCCCCGTACCGGCTTGCCAGGCAGTACCAGGGCCGGGGCGATGCGGGTTATTTCGCGCTGCCAGTAGGCCTCTTCGTCACGGGCAATCGAGGCCACCCGGCTGAGCTGGCTCGAAATCCGCGGATTGTAAGTACGCAGGACAGGCAGCAATTCATGCCGGACACGGTTGCGCGTGTGGGCAGTGTCCTGGTTCGTGGCATCTTCGCGCCAGGGCTGGCCGAGCTCGTTCAGGTAGGCCTCGACTTCAGAGCGCGTGGTCTGCAGAAGCGGACGGAGGATGCTTCCCTGCGCGCCTTTAACGACGGGTGAAATACCGCCGAGACCTTCAGTCCAGGCACCGCGAAGCAGCTTTTGCAGGACAGTTTCGGCCTGGTCATCGAGTGTATGCGCGGTCGCAATCGCGTCGAGCTGACCGTTTTGCAGCAGGTCGTGGAAGAACGCGTAGCGGAGATGCCGCGCTGCTTCTTCAAGAGACTCCCTGTCCTGATGGACGCGGGCCGGGACGTCGACCTGCCGAAAGTGGAACGGCAGAGCGTGTTGGGCAGCCAGAGACTGGACGAAATCGCGATCCCGGTCGGCTTCTTTGCCGCGAATACCATGATGCACATGGACGACAGACAGGATGAGGCCAAGCGCTTCGACGCGGGCGAGAAGGGCACGCAGAAGGGCAACCGAATCTGCCCCGCCCGAGACCGCGACGCCTAGCCGCAGACCAGGGCGCAGTTGCTGCTCTTCAAGCGGGAGAGTTATGGGCTTCGGCATGCTTACCAGATGTTAGTTCACTTCCAAAGAAGCGCCACAAATGGACGTCCCTACGGCAGCCTGGAAACGGCGTGCGCCTTCCGGATGCGGATTCCTTGTATACTCCGGTGGTTATGCAGGTATTCGTGATTCTTCCGGCAGCGGGCCTTGGCACGCGTATGAGCCCTGGGCATGCAACGCCCAATGCGGCAAAACAATTTCTTACGCTTGGCGGCATTCCTATCCTCATCCACAGTCTGCGCGCCTTCGCGTCGGTCCAGCAGGTGACGGCGATTTACGTGGCTGTACGCAAGTCTGAAATTGCACGGGCGCGGGCGCAGATGACCGAGTATGGCCTGGGCAGCCGGGTGGAGATCGTTGAGGGCGGTGATACGCGCCAGGAATCCGTCAGCCGGGCGCTGGCTGCCCTGCCGGCTTCCGATGATACGGACATGGTGCTGGTCCACGACGCAGTTCGGCCGCTGATTGATGCTGAAACGATTACCCGCACCATCGACGCGGTCGCAAAGCACGGTGCTGCGATTGTCGGGCTGCCGGCGATCGACACCATCAAGCAGGTGGAGCGCACGGCTGATGGCGCGATCATCCGGACGACCATTCCACGTGAGTACGTGGTACAGGCGCAGACGCCCCAGGGTTTTCACGTAAGCCTGCTGAAAAAGGCATTCGCCGAGGCTGAAGCCGACGGATTCTGCGGAACCGATGAAGCCAGCCTGGTCGAACGAGCCGGCGCGACTGTGGCCGTGGTGCCGGGGTCGGCAGCGAATATGAAGATCACGCAGCCCGGCGACCTGGACCTGGCCGAGTTCTACCTGGCACGCCGCAGGAGCCTCGTCAGCGCCTGAAGCTGGCAGCCACATTTCGGCTGGCAAGCTGGCTGCGATAGGCTAGAGGACGTGGCGGCTGCCTGCTATATCCCGCTCGCCGCAGTAATCTGCTTCACCAAATGACAGGCCCGTACTGACGACGCAGAACAGGAAGAATACATGAGCATCAGGATTGGACAGGGCTGGGATTCGCACGCCTTCAAAGCAGGAGTGCCACTGAAGATTGGTGGTGTGTCCATCGAGCACCATGAAGGATTGGCCGGCCACTCGGATGGCGACGTACTTCTCCACGCCATCACCGACGCCCTGCTTGGCGCAGTCGCGGCCGGCGATATTGGGACATTTTTTCCGCCCGGCGATCCGCGCTGGAAGGATGCTGACTCGGCTATCTTTCTTGACCTGGCCATCGAAGAGATACAGAACGCCGGCTACCGCATCATCAACGTCGATACGACGCTGGTTCTGGCCGCGCCCAAGATTTCGCCGATCGCCGTCGACATTCGCGAACGTATTGCCGACATGCTCGATCTGAAATTGAACGCCGTCAGCGTGAAAGCAAAAACACCCGAAGGCATGAACCTGGACCACGTAGCCCAGGCGCATGCGATCGTACTGATTGAAAAAGTGGAAGAGCCGGACAGCCTGAAAACCCTGTCTGCCGACATCGAAGATCCCGCATTGATTGAAGATGTCGTTGAAGGCCTGGTAAGCCAGGTCCACGGCGGCGCCCGCGACAGTGGCGTCGTCGAGCGTCGCACGATCAAGATCCCCACCTTCGACACCGACGACATCACCTAGTCCTACGCATAGGCGGGACACGCAGTTGGTGCTTAAGCTTCCGTGGGTCGCACTTGTTTATTGGCTCGTCTTAATTGTCGTTCTGAATGAATCCCTCAGATTTGTCATCCCGACAGGAGCAAAGCGTAGTGGAGGGATCTGCATCTTGCTGAAGACGGTCGTACCCGAAGCAAGTTCTTGCTATGAGATGTTGGGAGAAACAAGCATGAAACATGTGGCAGCCGCAGCTGCAATTGCAGCAATGAGCATCGGGGCAGTTGCGTCTGCGCAAAATACTGCTGGCTGGGCGACACCGGCTGAAGCGTCGGACTATAAAACAACGCCAGACGCCGCAGCGACCATGCAGTATCTTCGTCGTGTTGCGGATGCCGCGCCGAGCCAGGTGCGCATCGAGACATTCGGTGAGACAGGCGAGGGTCGCGAACTCGACATCGTGATTGTGTCGAAGGATGGCGTGTTTGATCCGGCGAAGATTCATGCGCAGAAGCGGCCGATCCTGCTGGTCCAGAACTCTATCCACGCAGGTGAGATGGATGGCAAGGATTCCTGCCTCTCCTTGCTGCGCGACATGGTCATAACAAAAACGCAGGCGAAGCTGCTGGATCGCGCGGTGTTTATTTTCATCCCGATCTACAACGCGGACGGCCATGAACGGCGCAGCAAGTACAACCGCATCAACCAGGATGGCCCCGAGGAAATGGGCTGGCGTGCGAACGGCCGGAACATCAATCTGAATCGCGACTACCTGAAGGCGCAGGAGCCGGAGACACGCGCACTGATGGCCATGTTCCATAAGTGGCTGCCTGATTTTTTTGTTGATGACCACGTGACGGACGGCGCCGATTATCAGTATGACGTGACGTACACCATCGACGACGGGCCGAATGTGTATGGGCCGATGGCTCGATGGATTGATCAGAGCGTCACGCCCGATTTAAAGCAGCAGGTGGATGCGAGCGGCCATCTTGCGTCACCGACATACATAACGCTGGTCGACGACAGCGACCCGGCGAAGGGTCTTGGCTTCAACGATGATCCGCCGCGCTTTTCGACCGGCTACATGATCCTCGAAAACCGCCCTGGCATGCTGGTGGAACTTCACATGCTGAAGGATTACAAGACACGTGTTACCGGCAACTATGAAGTGCTGAAGGCGCTGCTGGTGGTGATGAATCGCGATGCCGATAAGTTGCTGGCACTGAATGCTGAAGCTGATGCGCATGCGGAACAACTTGGGAGCCATCCTCTGGGCGACGCGGCGTATCCGCTCGCCGTGGGATGGAATGGTGAATCGACTACCCCGTTTCTTTTCCGCGGATACAAGTTTCAGCGGCAGTTAAGCGAAGTATCGGGCGCGATGTGGATCCAGTATTCGCATGAGCCGTGGAATGTGACACTGCCGATTCAATCCGGCTTTAAAGTGACGGCTGCCGTCGTGCCGCCGAAGGCATATATCGTGCCGAAGCAATGGACACAGGTGATCGATGTACTGAAGGCGCACCAGGTGGTGATGCACGAAACAAAAGCTCCGTGGACGGGGCCAGTTGAGACGTATCGCTGCAGTGGCATGACATGGAATGAGCCGCCGTTTGAGGGCCGGCATCCGATCTTCGCAGGCGAAGGTGCGGGGCCGCTGGCCGGGCTATTTGGCAAATGCATACTCGTCACAGAGACGATGACGTATCCGGCGGGGTCGAGCGTGGTCGAGTTGAACCAGAGGCTTTCACCCGTGGCAATCGAGTGGCTGGAGCCGCTCGGACCTGACTCGGCGATGGCCTGGGGATTCTTCGATTCTATTTTTGAGCAGAAGGAATACGGCGAGGCGTATGTGCTGGAACCGCTGGCACGGAAGATGATGGCAGCTGATCCGAAGCTGAAAGCAGAGTTCGAACACAAGATTGAAACCGATCCGCGGTTCGCGGCAAATCCCCTGGCAAGGCTCGAGTTTTTTTATGATCGCTCGCCATGGTTTGATTCGCAGATGGGTTTGTATCCGGTGGGACGTTTGACGAAACTGGATGGGATTCCGGTGGAGTGATTGCGGGCTCAGTCGCCGGCCGCGAAAAGGCAGGTCCTTCGACTCCGCTACGCTCACGATGACAGACTTTTTAGTAATTACGACGCAGTAAGCTGGTTATTGGAGAAACGTTTTGTCTGAAGTGTTGAAGCCTCGTGTCCGTTTTGCGCCATCGCCTACTGGATATCTCCATGTCGGCGGCGCTCGTACTGCCCTGTTCAACTGGCTGTTTGCGCGTCACACGGGCGGCACATTTATCCTCCGCATCGAGGACACTGATTTCGAGCGTTCGTCGGAGGCGATGGTCGAAGGCATTGTCGAAGGGATGCGCTGGCTTGGACTTGACTGGGATGAGGGTCCGTTTTTTCAATCGAAGCGCCTTGACCTGTACACAGCGACCGCAGAGAAGTTGATTGCAAGCAGTCATGCTTATCCCTGCTTCTGTACGAAAGAAGAACTCGAGCAGCGTCGGCAATTGGCGACAGCAGAAGGTCGGCAACCTATGTATGACCGGCGTTGCCGCAACCTGTCTGCTGATGAAGTGCAGGCAAAGCGCGACGCGGGACTGTCGAGCGCGATCCGCTTTGCGACGCCGCTCGAAGGTGTGACCTCGTGGAATGATGCCGTCTTCGGCAAACTTGAATTCGCGAATGTCGAGCTGGAAGATTTCGTCCTGCTGCGTTCAGATGGCATTCCGACGTATCACCTGTCCGTTGTGGCTGATGACATGGACATGCGGCTGACGCATATCATTCGCGGGGCCGATCACATTTCGAACACGCCAAAACAAGTGCTGCAGTACCAGGCGCTTGACGCAGAGTTGCCGGTGTTTGCGCATGTGCCGCTGATCCTCGGGCCGGACAAGACGCGGCTTTCGAAACGGCATGGTGCGACGTCAGTTATCTCTTACAAAGAGATGGGCATCGTTCCCGAAGCCTTCCGCAATTTCCTCTCGCTCCTGGGATGGACGCCAAGCCAGGTGAAAGAGAAAGCCGGAAAGGACCGTGAAATTTTCGGTTCGGATGAATTGATCGAGTTGTTTTCGCTCGATGGCATTTCGAAGTCGAACGCCGTCTTCGATAATGACAAACTGGCGTGGTTCAACATGGAATGGATCCGCAAATATCCTGCGGAGAAGCTGCTGCCGCTGATTGAAGTGGAATGGAACAAGGTGAAGCTTGAACCATCGCGCAGGCCCGAAGACATTCTGACGACCATCGATCTGGTCAAGCAGCGTGCACGGAATCTGACGGATTTCGCAGGGAGTTTCCGCGCTTATTTCACGGATGATTTTGCTTACGACGCTGCGGCTGTTACGAAATTTCTCAGTGATGAAAATGCACGCAGTCTGCTGGTCGAGTTGGCCGGGCGTTATGCGTCCGCGAGCGAATTTACCGAGGCGAGCACCGAAACCATTCTTCGCCAGGTTGCGGAAGAAAAAGCTGTGAAGGCTGGAGTGTTGATCAATGGTGCGCGCGTGGCTTTGACGGGCCAGGGAGTGGCGCCGAGTCTGTTTGCCGTGATGGCGGCGCTGGGCAAAGAACGCGTGGTTGCGCGGTTGCTGGCGGTTGAGAATGCAGTGGAGAGTGTAGCTTCGCCGAGTTGAGGTAGATCCCAGGTCTCAAGTGCGAGACCTGGGGCCACCCGCTTTCTGGCTCGCGAAGAAAACGCAGGTCCTTCGACTACGCTGCGCTCGGGATGACACACTCTTCTCCAGACGACACCTGACCTGCAGTGATCGATAAGCGCCAGGCGCCTAGCGCCAGCGGCCTTCCCGCCATGCGTAACCGCCATGGTAGCGATAGTAGCGGCCTGGTACCCAGACGGCGTGGGGGCGCGGCGGAGCAGCCCAGTATCCCGGGATCCAGACGTAGCGGCCGCCGTCCCAGCGGTGATAACCGCCCACCCATACATAGCCGGGTCGGGGAGCTGGTCCATAATGCTCAACAATCGGGGGTGGCGGAGCTACGCGGATCACCACCTGTGCCTGCGCGGCATTCGTCATCAGCCCGCTGGTAAGTCCTGCGAAACAAATTGCTGCAAGCGCAAATTTCTTCATGTGTTCACCTCGTTCAATGCATAGGGCCTCTAACTGAGCCCATTCATAAGGACACAGGTTGCAGCATCAGGTTGCGCAAAAATATTCCAAAAAGTGGGAGTTGTTCGACCACGAAAGTTACTGCAAATCGAATAAAGTGGCTGGCCCGGCCGGCTTGATCAGCATCTCTGGGCCGTTGTTACGAAAGTTATTCACCAGTGGGTTCGCTTGATGCATCTCGATAGCTTCTGACTCGAAGGGACGCAGCAAATCCACTGGGAGCTGTGCAGTCTCTTCGCGATCGAGCCATCGGTCGTAGTCCCGTGCATGCAGCATGACAGGCATCCGCGAATGAATCGTTGCCATGACTTCGTTTGCCTCCGTGGTCACAATTGCGAAGGACTGCAGCCATTGACCTTCATGATCTTTCCAGGCATCCCACACGCCGGCGAAGGCAAAAGGCTCGCCTGTATGCAGTGCAAATGCGTAGGGCTGTTTAGGCGGCATCGCATCTTTCGGCCACTCGTAGAAAGCATCGGCAGGCACCAGGCAGCGGCGACGTTTGAACGGCTCGCGCCATGTCTTCGCGGTAGTAATGGTTTCGGCGCGCGCGTTGATCGTCGTAAGCCCCTTCACGTCCTGCATGCTTTTTGAAAAGAATGGAATGAGTCCCCAGCGCGCGAGCACAAGTTCACGCGACGCGGTTTCTCTGCTTTGTCGAATGATGGGCTGATACGTGGTGGGAGCGACGTTGTAGTCCTCGTCCGGCATGGGCAGATCGGACAGGTCGCCTTCAGCGTGGAACCACTCAGCTAACTTCTGTTTTTGACTGCGGCGTACATAGCGTCCGCACATGATCCGTGCTCCGTCACTTAGCTATTACGTCGAAGCCGACGGGAAGTTTGCGCGGCGGCATGCAGGCTTCCTTGTCGCATGCCTGGT
Organism: uncultured Acidobacteriaceae bacterium; assembly: GCA_964245665.1. Classification (GTDB taxonomy): domain Bacteria; phylum Acidobacteriota; class Terriglobia; order Terriglobales; family Acidobacteriaceae. The sequence continues at coordinate 38,477 of CAXTNK010000012.1, read as the reverse complement.
ATCTCAGAATGCCTTGCCAGCTATGTCTGCCTGTACTGGCTGTGACGTGCGCCTTCAGCACGAATTCGCCGGAGTACACACTGATTTTTTCTGACGGCGCGAAAGAAAAACTTGTGTCGACGCCAGCGGGAAAATCGATGTTCTGCGTCGTAAGGCCGGTGCTTTCGGCAACCATCACCTGGGTCGGGATCAGGCTCGCGCCGTGAGGAACATGCGAGTTTATATGCAGGCCGTCGGCTACTTTGAAATGCATTTCTACCGTGGATGATGTGTTAGCGGGCACTTCGACTTCAACTGGTGCGAGGAACTGGACGGAGTTGGCAGGATGACTGGAGAGCGTGGGCGCATCGACCTGCCAGGGCAACTTCTGGTCACCAGTTTGAGCGCTGGCGCCCGCGATGCAGAGCAGACTAAGCAGGGCGACAGATGCCACTCGCGTCACTGGCCACCTGCCGCCAGGGCTTTCTTGATATGTGCTTCGATCACATCCTTTGAAGCGAGGCCTGCGGTTTCTTCAACGACCTTTCCGTCGCGTCCAACGTAGTAGGACGTCGGCAGAAATTCAAGACCGCCATAGGCTTTGCCGACTGCGTCATCGCCGAGCAAAATGGGATAGTTGACGCCGATCTTGTCCTTGAACTTAACAACCTCGGGATGGTCTTTGACGTCGTCTTCCGAAATGCCAAGGATGGTGAAGCCCTGGGCCTCATACTGCTTCTGCAGGTCGATAAACCATGGCATCTCAATCTTGCATGGTGGGCACCAGGTGGCCCAGAAATTGATGAGCACGGCTTTGCCTTTGTAGTCGGCCAGCGAGACGCGTTTGCCATCGGTATTTTTCAGCACGAAGGCCGGGGCTTTTTTACCACGGAGGTTCGGCAGACCTTCATCTTCTGCGACATCCTGCCCGACCGTCTGCGTCGACGGATCAGTCGGAGAGGCCCCGGGAACGAGCGTGGCCTGCGCCGCAGTGTGCTGCTGGGCGCGGCGGCGCTGAAGGTTGTGGTAACCCGACCAGAACATCAGGCCGAGCGCGACGATAATGACGGTTAATACAATCTGGTTTCGCTTCAAGATGCAGAATCCCTCGGGACCTTTCATTCTACTGGAGTCTCTGCACAACCTGGTTGGCGATGTCCGCCGCATGAATATTGAAGCCGGATGTGCACAGTCTTCCCGATCCGGATAAGTGGTCGGAGTTGGATAAAAGCAGATCTCTCCACTTCGCTTCACTCCGGTCGAGATCACAAATCGGGGCTTCGCTACGGCAGAGATGATCAATCGAGGGCTGCGGCGGCATGACAAATCTGCACTGGCGAATGGATTTGCTGAGAAGCCATGACTGTCGGTAATCGCGATTCTGCCGATACCTGTGAGCAGGATCATGGAATCGTGGAAGAATCGATTGAGGGAAGGTAAGTTTTGTTATGTCTACACGGAGCCCTGCGGAACTGGTAAGGATTGAAGCAGCGGGATTGCTGGCACTTGCCGGCCGGCTGGACGGCCCCATGCTGCCCGCCTTTGAACACGCAGTGGAACTGGTCACGCAGTGCAGCACGCTGAATGGACGCGTGGTGCTGACGGGCATGGGCAAGAGTGGCATCATTGCGCAGAAGATAGCGGCGACGCTCAGTTCGACCGGCACGCCAGCGATGTTTCTGCACCCTGCCGAGGCGCTGCATGGCGACCTGGGTATGCTCACGCGCGGCGACGTCGTCGTTGCCCTTTCGGCTTCCGGGGAGACGGAGGAAATTTTGCGGCTGTTGCCGACGCTCAAGCGGATCGGCGATGGCCTGATCAGCTTCTGCTGCGCTATGCGCTCCACCCTGGCTGTAGCCAGTGATGTCGCACTCGACTGCTCGGTGCCGGAGGAGGCCTGCGGTTTTGGCCTCGCCCCGACTGCTTCGACCACCGCAATGCTGGCGCTGGGTGATGCCTTATCGGTCGCTGTCTCGCTGCGCAAAGGCTTCAGACTGGAAGACTTTGCCGATCTGCATCCGGGCGGCAAACTGGGCAGCCGACTGGCGCGCGTGACCACGCTGATGCACACCGGCCATGCAGTGCCGATGGTCGAACCCGAGACGCCGATGACCGAGGTCATCTATGAGATGTCGCGGAAGAAACTGGGCATGACGACAGTGGCGCTGCACGGCCGGCTGATCGGCATCATCAGTGACGGCGACCTGCGGCGACTGCTCGAAGCTGCGGGCCCAAACGCTCTGCGCATGACCGCGGCCGAGGCAATGCATGCCCATCCCAGGACCATTGCCGCTGAAGAGCTTGCGGCCCGTGCCCTGCGCCAAATGGAGGAGCAGAAGATTACCTCGCTCATCGTCGTCGACCAGAACATGCTGATCGAAGGCGTACTGCATCTGCATGACCTCTGGGGCCTCGAGTTGATCTAGATGCTGGCCGTACGGGCATATGCGCCTGTCGGCGCCCTTGGTACTGGCCATACTGGCGTACGCGCCTGTCGGCGCCCTTGGAATTTACCTGCATCGAAGCAGCCGAGGTGCACTTCTGCATTCTGCGAAATGCAGGGACCTGCCTGGTTCAGAAAACTCAGGTCCTTCAACTTTGCTCCCACCCGCAGCACACGTGGACCGCATGCCAGGCAACCGGCTGCACTCCGCTCAGGATGACAGATGGGTGGGTGATCGGTTGCACTAAAATCGTACAATCGCCATGACTTCATCAGGGCGTCGACAGGTGCGTGTGCTTGTACGGCTAGTACTACAATGGTGGGTAGTCTGATTGTTCCCATTCTGATTGGCCGGCAGAGCCGGCCGGGCGAAGAAAGATCCTCAAGTACCCATGCATCGTTGGTCCAGGCTGTTTATTCCTACTCTTCGCGAAGCACCTACGGATGCCGAGGTCGCGAGTCACAAGTTTCTGCTGCGGGCCGGCTATGTGCGGCAGCTCGGCGCGGGCATTTATTCCTACCTATTCCTTGCGCAGCGTTCCCTGCTGAAGATCACGAACATCGTCCGCCAGGAGATGGACACGATCGGCCAGGAGTTTCTGTTGCCCGCTCTGTTGACGCGCGAGCCCTGGGAGCAGAGCGGCCGCTGGACGTCGATGGGTGAGAACATGTTCCGCCTGAAAGACCGCAAGGGCGCTGACCTGTGCCTGGGCATGACGCATGAAGAGATCATGACGACGATTGCGCGCAGTGAACTCCGGTCCTACAAGCAGCTGCCGCAGATCTGGTACCAGATTCAGACCAAGTTCCGCGATGAGCCGCGGCCGAAGTCAGGCCTGCTGCGCGTGCGCCAGTTCACGATGAAAGATTCGTACTCGTTCGATATCAACGAAGCGGGGCTGGACCAGAGCTACGACAAGCATGATGCGGTTTATCGTCGGATCTTTGCGCGCTGCGGCCTGAAGTTCGTTGCCGTCGAAGCAGATTCGGGTTCGATGGGCGGCTCGCAGTCGCAGGAATTCATGGTCTACACCGATGCCGGCGAAGACCTGATCGCTTCGTGCGCGGTGTGCGGCTATGCGTCGAACATGGAAAAGGCAACGTCGAAACTCGCGCCTGTGACCGAGCTTGAACCGACCGGCGATGGCCTGCCCGAGCTTGTCCACACACCGGGTAAAGCGTCGATCGCTGATGTGGCTGAGTTCTTCAAGATTCTTCCGGCACAGGACATCAAATGCGTCGCCTACATGGGCACGAAAACGGCGAAGGACGGCAAAAAGAGCGAGATCTCCGTGGTCGCGTTTCTGCGCGGCGATCACATGGTAAACGAGACCAAGCTGATGTCGATCACCGGCACCACTGAACTGCGGCCGATGGTTGCGGAAGAGCTCGAAAAATACCTGCATGGTCCAGCCGGCTATCTTGGCCCAATCGGCTTGACTCCGGCTAACGAAATGACGGCGGACGGTTTGCACGTAATCCTCGACCATGCACTCGAAGGGCGGCGTAACCTGGTCTGCGGCGCAAACAAGGCGGATTATCACTACCGAAATGTGACGCCAGGCCGCGATTTCAGCTGGACCATCGCCGCAGATATCAGAAATGTACTGGAGGGTGAAGGCTGCCCGCAATGTACCGACCACCACCCCCTGAAGGTAGCGAAGGCAGTCGAGATTGGCCACATCTTCAAGCTCGGCTATCGGTATTCCGAGTCAATGGGCGCGAAGGTACTCGATCCCAACGGCAAGGAAGTCACGCCGATCATGGGTTCCTACGGCATCGGGCTGGAGCGCATTCTGACCGCCGCGATCGAACAGTCACATGACGCGAATGGCTTCGCTCTGCCGCGCGCGATCGCGCCCTTCGACGTGATTGTGACCGTCACGAACAGTACCGATGGAAAGCTGATGGAAGCCGCGGAGTCAGTCGCAGCATTACTCGAAAACAGAGGTTTCGATGTACTGCTGGATGACCGGGATGAGCGCGCCGGCGTCAAATTCAAGGATGCGGACCTCATTGGCGTTCCATATCGCATCAATATCGGCAAGAAAGTAGCGGACGGCAACGTTGAACTAGTGACGCGCGCGACTGCGAGTAGCGAAGATGTATCGCTTGATTCCCTGCTCGAGCGATTTGTGCAACTTACAGCTTGAGCGAGTCGTACAACTGAAAGCAGTGAGCTATCCAGGCAAGTGCCGGCATGCGGACGCGGCGACGATTTGAACGAAAGCAGGACAGATTCCCTTGGCAGTAAACGTCAGAGCACCGCAACCGGTTCGGACCCACGACCTGCGCAACATCCTGCTCACGGTAGGCGCGGGCCTGTTTACCGTAATCCTGCTGATCGTCGGCATCACGTTCAGTGTTCTGTACTACAAGAACAAAAGTGTCGTTGATGATCGTCTGACCAAGCCGCTCTTCACGGAAACTGCCAAAATTTACGCCGCTCCTTTTGAAGTGCGTGTTGGCCAAAAACTTACGCCGCAAACCGTCGCCGCACAATTGCGCAGCGCTGGCTACAGCGAGGAGGGCCACGGCTCGTCGCAGCTAGGTACCTTTTCGGAAAATTCTGAAGCCATCACGGTACACCCGGGACCGCAGTCCTATCATTCGGCTGAAAGCATCGGGACAATCACTTTTGCGGACGGCAAAGTCTCGGCGCTCGCAGGGGACCAGGGCCAGGAGATTGGCGCCTACGAACTTGAGCCACAGCTGATCACCGGCCTCTCTGATGCAAACCGCGGCAAGCGACAGCTCGTTACCTATGACGAACTGCCAGCCAACCTGGTGCATGCGGTGACGTCGATCGAAGACCGCCGCTTTTTCAGTCATGGTGGCGTGGACTATTTCCGGCTCATTGGCGCTTTGCGCGCTGACCTTTTATCCGGCCGCCGCAGTCAGGGTGGTTCGACGCTCACCATGCAACTGGCGCGCGGCATCTTTCTTTCTCCGGAGAAACGGTACAAACGCAAGCTGAACGAAATCGCCATCACGTTTCAGCTGGAGAACCATTACAGCAAGGAAAAGATTTTCGAGTTATACGCAAACCAGATTCCCCTCGGGCAGCAGGGTTCGTTCGCGATCAATGGCTTTGGTCAAGCGGCTGAAACGTATTTCGGGAAGAACGTAAAACAGCTGACGCTGCAGGAATGCGCCGTGCTTGCCGGCATGATTCAGCGCCCCAGCTATTTCAATCCCTATCGTCATGCGAACCATGTGATCGCTCGCCGGAACGTAGTGCTGGATGCGATGGTTGAGACTGGCTCGATCACAAAGGCGCAGGCGGAAGAAGCCAAGACCGAGCCGCTGCATCTTTCACCCATGGCTGTCGATGCGGGGGAGGCCCCTTACTTCGTCGACCTGGTGCGCGACCAGCTGACCCGTACCCTGGGTGATACTGCTTATAATTCGCAGGGCCTGCATATCTACACATCACTCGACCCTGACCTGCAGAAGGCTGCTACCGAGGCAGTGGACGAGGGCATGAAGATTGTCGATGGCTTGGTCGCCAAGCGCCGTGCCAAGCTCGCCAAGGCCGGTTCAACAGAGGTCGTGCAGGATCCGCAGGTCGCACTGGTTGCGTTGAATCCTCATACTGGTCAGGTGGTGGCATTGGTCGGCGGCCGCAATTATGGTATGAGCCAGTTGAACCATGCTGTTAGAAACCGGCCGATGGGTTCTTCGTTCAAGCCATTCGTTTACGCGGCGGCATTCAACTCTTCGCTCGCAGCCACGCAGTTGACTGTGCCCAGCCAGGAACAGGCGCAGGAAGCGGATGCGGCAGCCGATGCAGCGATTGGTCAGGCAGCTCAGCCGATTGCGACCGACGCCCCGCAATGGCATGGCGTTTTTACCGCGATCACGCCGCTGAATAATGATTTGCAGACCTTCGAAGGCGGCTATGCTCCGAGGAATTTTCACGATGACGCGCGTTTCCTGGGGCAGGTAAGCGCGCGCGTCGCGCTGCAGATGTCACTGAACAATGCGACGGTCGAACTCGGCCAGATGGTTGGTTTTAACAACGTCGCAGCCCTTGCACGCGAAGCCGGCATCAAGAGTGCGCGTGGCACGCCGGCCCTGGCGCTCGGCGCCTACGGTACAACCCCGCTCGATGCTGCGGGCGCGTATACAGTGTTTGCCAACAATGGCTTGTACATTGCTCCGTGGATGCTTTCGAGTGTTCGGACCCCGACGGGTGAAGTACTGCAGAACCTCACTCCCACATCGAAACCGATCCTTGATCCACGGGCTGCGTACCTGACGACATCGCTAATGCAGAATGTGGTCAACGCCGGCACCGGCTATGAAGCGCGACGCCGCGGTTTTTTGGCGCCTGCTGCCGGCAAGACCGGTACGGAGCATGATGCATGGTTCGACGGCTATACTTCGAACCTGCTGTGCATCGTCTGGGTCGGGAATGATGATTACTCGGACCTGAAACTGCAGGGTGAGTTTGCCGCCGTGCCGATCTGGGCTGCCTTCATGAAGAAGGCTCAACAGTTGCCGCAATATTCTGACATGCGCGACTTTCAGACGCCAGCTGGCGTAACGATCCTGCGGCTCGATAAGCAGACCAACCTGATCGCCGACACGACCTGCGCGACGAATGATTTCTATGCCGCCTTTCTCGACGGCACGCAGCCCACGCAAACGTGCTCGCAGGGCAGCAACGATCAACGGAACTTCTTTCAAAAAGTATTCGGGTTAGGTGAAAAACCAACAGGGCCGCCATTGCCTGGTCAGCCGCAGCAGCAGGTTGTTGGTGGACCAGCGCGACCACCCACCGTGGCGCAGCAGCCCGCGAATGCTGTAGAGCCTCCTCCTCCGGCAGAAGAGCCAAAGAAAAAGAAAGGCTTTTTTGGCAAGCTGTTTGGCGGAGGAAAAAAGGATCAGGACCAGCAGCAACAGCAGCCGGCACAAAAGCCACAGTAGCTGCTACATAATTGGATCAACAGCGGATTTTTTGTACATAGCGGCCAAGTTTGCGTCGGGTCAGCATCCGACTTTGCGCCGTCGTACCGGGACAGACCAGCCTTCGACCTTTGACTCGGCCACAGCCGTTGCACTCTGCGTCATGATCTGGCAATCCGGGCACCAGTAGGTGGAGCGGGCGCCAATTCCCTGTTTGCGCATGAGAACTTTCGCGCCGCAGCGGCGGCATTCCATACCTTGCCGACCATACACCCAGAGCCGGTCGCCTGGATTGGCCGAGTGTGTCGTGCGACGCTTACCGGTGTAGGTGACAATGCCATCGCCTACACCATCCGCTATATTCGCAGCCAGAAATTTCCGCGAAGTGTCGAGGATGCATTCGATCTCGCGTTCTGTGAGTGTCGACACTTTACGGAACGGATTGACCTGGCAGGCGAAGCATATCTCCGACTTGAAAACATTGCCGATGCCAGCCATCACACGCTGGTTCAGTAGTGCGTCTGCGACTTCGTCGTCACCGCGAGCGAGCAGACGCGTGCGAGCTTCGTCGGCCGAAAAGTTTTCGTTCAGAAGATCAGGGCCGAGCTTTGGGACCATCGTGCTGCGTTCGAGCGATCGCTCTGTGTGGAATTGCGCGACGGGCACATTGAAGGCGACGGCTTCGAATTCGTCTGTCGTGATGACAGCGCGCATTTTGCTCTTCGGCATGCGCCATCGTTCGCCCGTGCGATAGATGTGCCACGAGCCGCTCATCAGCATATGTGTGACCAGCATCAGGTCTCCGGAAAAATGCACGATGAGCCACTTGCCACGCGATTCGACCTTGTCAATGGTGCGGCCGGCGAGTGGGGTGTCATCATTCACACGCGCAAGTGGTGCGAGACCTGTATCAAAATGCGTGACGGTTCTTCCTGCGAGCGCTCGGTTCAGTGCACGGGCAGAACGAAAGATGGTATCGCCTTCCGGCACTATTGCACCTCCGTCGCCGACACCTCGGCGGGGGAGGAGACGGGCATCAGCATCCGCCGCAGATTAAAGCCGAGCGGTGCTGCCTGGAAGCCGGCATCCTGCAGCGCGCGCGCCATCCAGTGCACGCCTACAGGCGTTCCATTGATGGTCGTAATGAGCATGCCGCTGCGGTGATCAGCTTCGCGCCGACGCATTTCTTCCTGTGCTGTCTGCGCGAGAAATTGCGCCAAGCCGCGCGCAGCCTGCGTGCGTTCCGGTTCATCGGTCGGCAGGAAGACCTGGAGATTTGGATTATTGCGGCGCATATAGGCAACCAGTTCTCCATTGCGCAGGATCACGGCAGCTCCCACGCTGCGCGTCAGCATACGCGGCGCATCGGTGTCTCCAGCATCGTCCGGTAACTGAGGCCAACGCAGGATGCTGCCGTAAACGTTGGCTGGATCAGTCGCGGCAATGATCACCATCTCAGGCTTTTCCATGCGGGTATTGTTGCGCAGTGATCGGAGCAGATCTACTGCGGAAGGTAGTGCAAATTGTGTCGCGCCCAAGCCTGCAACAAAGTAGCCTCGACGGATGCGCCCGCTTTCTTCCAGCGTCTTCAGTACGTCGTAAACGGCACTGAAGCCTCCGGGTAAATTCTCCTGTGCTACAGATTCGCGTGTCAGAATGCCGTAGCGATTCAGCATCTGGTTCGCGATGGCCGCGCTCCATAGCGTCGCGTCGGCAAGCGTGGCCTGCGGCGCTGGCAGCAGTGCCCATCGGCCCTGCGCGCTTGGCGGTGTCGTACGACGCGAGCGAAAGTTAGGCAGATTATGCTGCCGCTTTGCAGGTCGCGATGTAGTTGGTTTGGCAACATACGCCCGCAGCGCGTGGAAGGTGTCGTTCGTGATGAGGCCGCGCCAGACGAGCGACCACAATGCGTCCAGTGTCTCACCGGGAAAACCGCCACCGACCGCATCATGCAGTTGTGTGAAAAAAGCTGCGCCGCCGCGCGTGAGCTGATCGAGCAGACTCTGCTCACGCGGTGTCAATGGATTATCACTCGCAGCCGCGCGAACGGGAGGCAGCAATGTTGTGAGTCGATCAGACAGGTAAAGGCCGATGCGGCCGTCGTGTTCACCCAATGCATCAAGGCCGCACCAGACGACTTCGCCTGCAGCAATCAGGGTATCCAGATCCCCAGGCTGATAATTGCCGAGGCGTGAAGGAAAGATTGCCGTCTCTATGAGGGACGCTGGCAGCGGACTTCCCTGCAGATTGTCGATCGTGTCCAGCAGCGCATCGAGCCCGCGTCGGCGTTGCAGAACACCCTGCCAGTGAGTGGAAAAGCGCGCCAGCATCTGCTGCTCGACCGGCTCCACTTCCTTGCGCAGTTTAGCGAGAGATTTACGCCGGACCATGCGCAACACTTCGGCATCGCACCACTCGCGATGAATGCCGCCTGGCCTGAATGCGCCTTCAAGGATCCGCCCATCAAGCAGCAGTTCACGCAAAGCGGCATCCGTCTGAGTGGGATCGAGGCCAAAGCGTGCAGACGCTTCCTGCAGGGTGAACGGGCCATGCGTGCGGGCGTAGCGGCGGACAATTTCAAGTACCGGCTTGGCGACCGGCGTCAGCAGTGACTTCGCAATACCCGGAGGCAGTGGGATGCCAAGGGCATCACGATAACGCGCTGCGTCCTCTATGGCAATGAGTCGTTTTGTGCCAGTGATTTTTACTTCAAGCAGGCGCTTCGCCTTCAGCAATCTCTCCACGTGAATGGCGACTGCTGGTGATTCAAGACGTCGGAGCAATTCTTCGCGAGACAGATCACCGAGACGGAGCAGCATGTCCTGAATGCCGTCGCCATTGCGCGCACGCATGGTTTCAGTGAGCATTTGCAACTGCTCTTCCACTTCTGCAATGGCATCTGCATCAAGCAGTTCGCGCAGGTCTGCATCGCCGAGCAACTCGCGAAGCTGCTCCTGGTCGATCGACAGCGCCTGCGCGCGGCGCTCTGCGAGAGGCGCGTCGCCATCATAGATGTAATTTGCCACGTAGCTGAAGAGTAACGACGATGCGAAAGGTGATGGTGTGCGCGAATCTGCGACGTGGATGCGTATGCCGCGGTTGCCAATGGCACGTAGAACTTCCTGAAACGCCGGCATGTCGAAAACATCGCGCAGGCACTCGCGATAGGCCTCGAGCAGCATCGGAAAAGATGGGTAGCGTGACGCGACGGATAGCAGGTCGTACGCACGTTTGCGCTGCTGCCAGAGCGGGGTGCGGCCCTGTGCGCGGCGACGCGGCAGCAACAGGGCACGAGCCGCGGCTTCGCGGAATTTCGCGGCGAAGAGTGCTGTTGAGCCAAGCTGGCGAAGGACCAGATCGTTAGCTTCCGCAGGGTCGAGCAGGATGGTGTCTGAATCGGGCGCAGTATCGGCGTCAGGAAAGCGCAGGACAAAGCCATCATCAGCCCACATAGCCTCGACGTCGGGACCACCGGCTGCGCGGATGCGGCCGGTGATCGCCATCGCCCACGGAGCATGCACGCGGCTGCCGAAAGGGGTCAGAACGCAGACGCGCCAGTCTCCGAGTTCGTCACGCACACGTTCGACGACGATGTTGCGATCATCTGGAACAACTGTTGTGGCTAACTCCTGGTCAGCCAGAAAGCGAAGCAGATTTTCTGCTGCGCCGGGGTCCAGATCATGGTCGCGGGTGAGACGCGAGAGCGCTGCATTCCGCGGCAGCTCACGGAGTTCGCGAATGAGTGCACCGATGCGTCGACCAAACTCAAGAGGACGGCCCGCTGCATCGCCATGCCAGAAAGGCATCTTGCCCGGCTCGCCGGGAGCCGGCGTAACCAGCACGCGGTCATGCGTAATTTCGTCGATGCGCCAGGTCGATGCACCCAGAATAAAGGTGTCGCCGGTGCGGCTCTCGAAGACCATCTCTTCATCCAGTTCACCGACGCGAATGGGTTTGCCGCTTTCTGAACCCGCGAGGAAAACGCCATATAGACCGCGGTCTGGGATGGTGCCGCCGTTGAGGATCGCGAGCGACTTCGCGCTCTCACGCGGCGTGAGAATGTTCGTGATGCGATCCCATGTAAGCCGCGGCCGGAGCTCGGCAAACTCGTCCGAAGGGTAGCGGCCGGCAAGCAGATCGAGCACGCCTTCAAACGTACTACGAGCAAGCGAGGCGAAAGGTGCAGCACTGCGGACGAGCGCATAGAGTTCGTCGACTGTCATCGTCGACGGTGTCGGCGGCTCTTTTTTCTTCCGTGGAGTTCGGCCCACGGTCGGCGACTGCGCGACCGTTGCGACCATCTGCTGCGCCAGTACATCGAGAGGGTTGCGCAGGTAGCGCGTCGATTCAACCAGGCCCTCGTGCATGGCGCGTGTCACTGCAGCACAAGCGATCAGATCCGCGCGGTACTTGGGGAAGATGATGCCTTCACTCGCTGCGCCGACCTGGTGACCGGCGCGGCCAATGCGCTGCATTCCACTTGCAACGGATGGCGGCGCTTCAATCTGGATGACGAGATCGACTGCGCCCATGTCGATGCCTAGTTCGAGAGAAGAGGTCGCGACAAGCGCCTTGATCTGCCCGGCTTTCAGAAGCTCTTCAATTTCGCTGCGCTGTGATGCGGCGAGTGATCCATGGTGAGCACGCGCGATGGATTCACCGGCAAGCTCATTGATCGCGCCAGCCAGTCGCTCAGCCACGCGACGACTGTTCACGAAAATAATCGTCGATGTGCGGCTCCGCACAATCTCAAGCAGACGCGGATGGATCGCGCTCCAGATGGACGCCCGCTTTGGTCCTTGAGACGCGGCGCCGCTCGGTATCTCTTCGATCTGGCCGAGGCGCGCCATGTCTTCGACCGGCACTTCGATACGCAATTCCAGCTTCTTCGGCTCGCTCGCATTGATGATCGAGACAGGACGAAAGCGGACTGCTGCTTCCTGTGCGTTTTCGATCTCAGGAGTTGATTCTGCATTAACTGGGTCGACAGTCAGCGTCGAACCATCGGCGCCGGCGAGAAAATGCGCGACTTCTTCAAGCGGCCTCTGCGTGGCAGACAGGCCGATGCGCTGCAGAGGTTTCTGCGTAAGCGCCTGCAGGCGTTCAAGCGATAGCGCCATGTGAGCGCCGCGCTTGGTCGGGACGAGTGCATGAATTTCATCAATGATGACCGTCTCGACATGGCGCAGGCTCAACGCTGATTCTGACGTCAGCAGAAGGTAAAGCGATTCCGGCGTGGTGATGAGAATCTCGGCCGGGTGACGCCGGAATCGGGCACGCTCACGCTGCGAGGTGTCGCCGGTACGGACGCTGATCTCCGGTTCGCGCACAGCAATGCCCGCGCGGCGTGCCATGTTGGCAATGCCCGCGAGCGGGGCGCGCAAATTGCGCTCGACATCCACGGCGAGCGCTTTCAAGGGGCTGATGTAAATGACGCGGCAGGCTTCTTCCGTATCCGGCTGCGGCTGCAGCATGAGCTTGTCAATGCACCAGAGAAATGCCGTAAGTGTTTTGCCTGTGCCGGTGGGAGCGAGGATCAGCGTACTATCGCCGTGCGCAATGGCTGGCCATCCCAGGCGCTGCGGACTGGTGGGCTGGTCGAAAACTGCGCGGAACCATTCGGCGGTGATGGGGTGGAAGAGGGCGAGGGCGTCAGGCTCCTGCTTGACAGGCGACTGCAGGACAGGTGACACCGGGACAGGTTCCGGGGCCTTCGTCTTCGCGATGCGCCGGGTTGGTTTCTTCTCTGCCATGAACACTTGCTTTTCAGGATAGTCTGACTCCGGTTGGATGCTTGCCGCGGGCTACACTGTGGTGACCGCATGAAAGATCGCACGCGAGAAGCGCGTGGCCGGCTAAAATCGCAGGTTCCTCGGCGCCGCTTCTCAAGAGAACTACTCCGTGAAGGATGCAGTTGTTAGACGATGCATCGGGCTTGATTGAAAAGGACACACTGGCAAAGCGCGCAGGCGATTTGCGCAGACACGCGTTGAGCGTTAGCCTCAGGGAACGATGAGCCATGGACATGCAGATCCCGTCAAGAGCGAAGTAGAACAGCTGCAGATAGCCGCGGAAACCGTGGCTGCGCACGCATACGCTCCGCATTCACAGTTTCGCGTCGGCGCGGCCTTGCGGTTAGCTACAGGCGAGATTGTGACTGGCGCGAATGTAGAAAACGCGTCGTACGGTCTGACGATCTGCGCGGAGCGGTCGGCGGTCTGCTCGATGATCGCGCTATACGGACCGACGGCACGGATTGAGGCTGTGTGTGTCACCAACTTAAACAAGGCCGCGAGCTCGCCGTGTGGCGCATGCCGGCAGGTGCTCGCCGAATTTATGGATGCTGACGCGTGGATCATCTTTCCGGGAGCGCACGGACAGCAGGAGATACGACGCTTGAGCGAACTTCTACCCTTCGGTTTTCAACTGGCATGACGGTGGCACATCATCCAGTTGACATCATCCGGCGCAAACGGGACGGCCTTGCCCTGAGCGCTGATCAGGTGCGTCACATGGCGGAGGGCGCCGCGGCCGGCAGCATTCCCGACGACCAGCTTGCTGCGTGGCTCATGGCCTGTTTTCTGCGCGGACTTGATAGGCAGGAGCTGGCGTCTCTCACGGTGGCGATGCGAGACTCGGGCGAAAAACGCACTCGCACCGCCGGCGCCTTTGCGGTTGATAAGCATTCGACCGGTGGCGTGGGCGACAAGACGTCCTTCCTGGTGGCGCCGATTGCGGCCGCCGCGGGACTGCAGGTACCAATGATCAGCGGCCGCGGCCTCGGCCACACCGGCGGCACGCTGGACAAGCTCGAGAGCATTCCCGGCTATCGCACGCAGCTTTCACTTGAAGAGATGGACCGGGTGATGGCACACACCGGCGTCAGCATCGTGGGCCAGACGCGCGCGCTTGTTCCGGCTGACCGCGTGCTTTATGCATTGCGCGATCGAACGGGCACAGTCGAAAGTCCGCAGCTGATCTGTGCATCCATCATGAGCAAGAAGCTTGCAGCCGGGCTCGACGGCCTGGTGCTCGATGTGAAGACAGGCAGCGGCGCGTTTCTCAAGAAAGAAGAGCAGGCGCGGCTGCTTGCATCGCTGATGGTCGAGACCGGCACTGCTGCTGACACGCGCACTGTTGCGCTGATCACGAATATGGATCAGCCTCTCGGACGCTTTGCGGGAAACTGGGTTGAGATATGGGAGTCGGTTTCGTTGCTGCGGGGCGGACGGCATCCGCTCAACGAAGACCTGCGCGAGCTGTCACTGATTCTGGCCGGGTGGATGATCTATCTCGGCGGCAAGGCTGAAGATGCGCAGCAAGGTCGGGACATTGCGGAGTCGCTGGTCGCTTCCGGCGCAGCTCTCGATCGCTTCGAACAGATGGTGGCTGCGCAGGGAGGCGACGTGACCTGCCTCGCTGAACCGGAA
>CAXTNK010000012.1:18493-23704 GCA_964245665.1 uncultured Acidobacteriaceae bacterium | reverse complement strand
TGTTTGCAGAGCGCTCCGGCTGCATTACGGCGGTTGATTGCGAGGCGATCGGCTGGGCCGTGCAGCGGCTCGGCGCAGGCCGGGAGAAAGCTGGCGAGCCCGTATCTGCGATGGCTGGCATCGAATTGCACGCCAAGCTTGGTAGCGCTGTGCAGAAGGACGAAGCGATCTACACCATGTTCACGGATGAAGAAGCGCGGCTGGATGAGCCGGCGCAATTGCTGCAGCGGGCAACTATTGTCGGCGATACGCCGCAAAGGATGCGACCGCTCGTGATGGATACGATTGGCGTTTAAAACTAGCTACAGTCCGGAAGATACTCAATACGCAACAATTTGAGAGACGCCCATCGCACCTCTGGTATAAGCGGACATACGGTATTGCGGGAGCGTGGATTGGGCAGACTGACAGGACTGATTGGCCTGGCAACAATGTTGCTGCTGGCATGGATCTTCTCGACTGATCGCCGAGCCATTCGCTGGCGCACCGTGGCATGGGGACTGGCATTGCAGCTGCTGTTTGCCTTCATCGTGCTGCGATCGACCACCGGACAAGTGGTGCTGACGGCCACCGGTAATGGCATTAATCACGTCCTCGCCTATGCGTTCGCCGGATCGACCATGGTTTTCGGTGATCTCGGCAAGCAGCATTCGTCATTTGGTTCAATCCTCGCGTTCCAGGTTTTGCCGACCATCATTTTTATCTCGGCCCTCTTCGCCGCGCTCTATCACATCGGCGTCATGCAGATCTTCGTCCGGTTCTTCGCACGCATCATGCAGAAGACCATGCAGATCAGCGGGGCCGAATCGCTCAACGTCGCAGCCAGTATTTTCATGGGGCAGACGGAAGCGCCGCTGACCATCCGGCCATTCCTGAATGACGCGACCCGCTCCGAATTGATGACCATCATGACCAGCGGCATGGCGCATGTTTCGGGCGGAATTATGGCGGCTTACATTCTCTACGGCATCGAGGCGAAGAACCTGCTGTCAGCCGTCATCATGACGGCGCCAGGCACGATCCTGATGGCGAAAATGCTGGTGCCGGAAACAGGTGTGCCGGTCACTTTCGGCCACGCGACCATGCCGAGAGACGAACAGCACGCAGAAGAGAATTTTATTGGCGCCATTGCGCGCGGCACGATCGATGGCGGGCGGCTCGCCTTCAATGTCGGCATCATGCTGGTCAGTTTTATCGCACTTATCGCACTAGTAAATGGCGCGTTTCTTGGACTGCATAATTGGCTCGGTCCACATCACATTCCCTTCCCTGAAAGTCTTAATGCAGTGCTTGGGTTTTTCTTCGCGCCGGTTGCGTGGATCATCGGCATACCGTGGCACGCGGCGCGGATGGTCGGCGACCTTCTGGGTACACGCATGGTTCTGAATGAGCTGGTCGCCTACGCGAGCCTGGGCAAGGAAAAAGGGCTGCTCGACCCGCGGTCATTCACCATCGCAACGTTTGCGCTGTGCGGTTTTGCGAATGTGGGATCGATTGGCATGCAGATCGGCGGCATCGGCGCGCTGGTTCCTGCGCGACGGAATGATCTTGCGAAGCTGGGATTGCGAGCCATGTTTGCCGGGACGATGGCAAACCTGATGTCAGCCTCGATTGTTGGAATTTTGCTGAAGTAGTGATTGGATTAGGAGACGCAGATTTCTCCACTCCGCTTCGCTTCGGTCGAGATGACAATATGAATCCGGCCGTGATGACACATCATAGGATTGCTGATGACGACTTCAATTTATGACGCAGCGGCTGAGGCTCGGGATTCTATTCTTGCGCGCCTGTCGCCAGAGGCGGCGCGGCCACGCATTGCGATGGTACTCGGCTCCGGCCTGGGCGCTTTTGCGGACCGGCTTGCATCGCCTGTTGCTATCCCATTCAGAGACATCCCGCACTTCCCGCAATCGACTGTAGTAGGACATAGCGGGCGGCTTGTGATTGGCACAATCGATGGCGTTCCCGTCGCCGTCATGCAAGGCCGGGTGCATGGTTACGAGGGTTATTCGCCGCAGCAGGTGACGTTTCCCATGCGCGTGCTGGGTGTTCTCGGCATTAAGACAATGGTCGTGACAAATGCTTCAGGTGGCATCAATACCAGCTATCGCCAGGGGCAGCTTGTCGTGCTTTCGGACCACATCAACCTTACCGGGTCCAATCCTCTGGTTGGGCCGAATGACGAACGGCTGGGCCTGCGTTTCTTTGACTTGTCAGAGGCCTACAGCAAGCGCCTGCGCGGCTTTGCGCATGCTGCCGCACTTCAAATCGGGATGGAGCTGGCAGAAGGTGTTTACCTCGGATTGAGTGGTCCGAACTTCGAAACGCCGGCCGAGATCCGCGCCTTTCGCGCACTGGGCGCAGACCTGGTGGGCATGTCCACGGTGCACGAGGTGATTGTCGCCCGGCATATGGGGGTTGAGGTTCTCGGCATATCCTGCGTGACGAATATGGCGGCGGGTGTCCTCGATCAGCCGTTGAACCACGAAGAAGTTATCGAAACAGGGGAGCGCGTGAAAGGAGATTTCGCACACCTGCTTGCGACGATCATCCCGGCCATCCATGCCGGGCACACGTTTGATTGAAGCCGTGCAGGCCCGGGTAACAACCGCAGGTCCTTCGCTCACGATGACACGTTCTTAGCTCGGCTTGGATCATCAGTCCGACTTCGGAACGGGTGGCTTGATCGCACTGTTTACCCACGCCGTGTCGATCAAGTCCCGCAGCATCGAAGCACCGGCGGCAATGCGCTCTGCCGTGAACTTGCGGCTTTCCGGCGTGCCCTCGCCATCGAAGCCGTGCTGCTGGTCAAGCTGGTAAACGAGCTCAACGAACGACTGGCTGTGGTGCAGGTATGCCATGAAATCATCGAATGGATTCGTCAGCACATGCACCGGTGTCACGAATGGTTGCACGTCCTGCGGATGAATGGTGCGGGCGACAAAGGGACCTTCAAACCGCCAGTGAATCTTATGATCGTTAATGTAGTTATGCGGATTGTCCTTCTGCACCCAGCCGTTGTAATTAATGGTGGTATGCAGGGGCTGTGAGCCATCGCCTGCATAGTGGCCCAGCCAGCCGGCATAGAACAGGATGGCAGCTTCGGTCGGCGCAGTGTCCTTGTTCTCACTTAGGCGATCACGATATTCGCGCATCGCCGCCTGCAATCGTTCAAAGACTTCGATCGCTTCGTAGGGCAGCAGTCCGGCTCTCTCAGGGCGCAGTTCTTTTACCATGTCAGGATGCGCAATACCGGCCGCATAAAGGTCAGCAATATATTCGAAGCGCTTGTGGGGCAGGGTGCCGATCATCTCGGCATACTCCAGATCGATGAAGTGCTCAGGCGCCTGGGCAGCATTCAGTTCCGGCTCCATGGGCGAGCGCCAGCGGTCGGGTTCAGGGCCTAGATAGGTAATCTCGGCGATGGCTGCGGGCGTCGTCATGAATTTCGGCAGGTCCGACGGCAAACTAGCAATGGCGATGGCGTTTACCATCTGGTGGCCTTCATTCCCCCAGGCAAAAACCGCGGGCGTGGGCAGCGCAAGGGAAAGCAGCAGGAGGCGGGCGGAGAGCGAGCGGAATTGGTGTCTCTGCATACGCGGATAGTGTATCCGGCGAGCTATTAAATTACGTAAAGCCTAATCACTATTTTCACAAGGCTGCAACCGCTCCAAGCGTCGCTTGCAGCAGTAGTCGCTGAGACAGGGAGCAACGTTTTCATTAAAAATGCACGTTCGGCCGCTATGACGCTTTGTTATCCTGAAACAACATATGGCAACGAAAAAAGAACTTCTGAACCAGCCCATTCAGCACATCGACATCAAGCAGCACAACGTAGTCGCGCTGGTCGATGCCATGCAGCACATGGCCTACAGCTCCCGTGATCTGAACCGGGCGGCCTCCATCTATGAGCGCATGCTGCGCGATAAAGAATGCGGCGTCATCCTCTGCCTCGCCGGCTCACTGATCAGCGCCGGGCTCAAGCAGATCTTCGTTGACCTGATCCGCAACAACATGGTCGACGCTATCGTCTCGACCGGCGCAAATATTGTCGACCAGGACTTCTTCGAGCAGCTCGGCTACAAGCATTACATTGCCGACGAGCTTTTGAAATCGGGTACAGAAGACGGCACTTTGCGCGAATTGATGATCGACCGCATCTACGACACGCTCATCGATGAAGAAGAGCTGCGCATCTGCGACGACACAACCAAGATCATTGCCGATTCACTCGACCCGCGCCCGTACAGTTCACGTGAGTTCATCGCCGCAATGGGTGCATACATCGAAAAGCAGGGCAAGACACCGGCCAAGACCGGAGTCGACGGCATCGTGTGGGCCGCCTATGAAAAAGATGTGCCGATCTTCTGTCCTGCGTTCAGCGATTGTTCTGCCGGCTTCGGCCTGGTAGCGCACCAGCATGAGCGCGGCAGCAAGCCCAAGGTGTCACTTGACTCTGCCAAAGACTTTTATGAAATTACGCAGTTAAAGATCGCGAACCCGACTACGGGACTATTGATGATCGGCGGCGGCGTACCCAAGAACTTCGCACAGGACATCGTCGTGGCAGCCGATGTACTGGGTGCCGATGCGCCGATGCACAAGTATGCCATTCAGATCACCGTGGCGGATGTGCGGGACGGTGCGCTTTCTTCCAGCACTCTGAAGGAAGCCAGCTCGTGGGGAAAAGTCGATACAACTTTTGAGCAGATGGTCTACAGCGAGGCGACCATGGCGCTCCCCCTCATTACAGGATATGCCTATCACAAGAAGGCATACGCGGAGCGACCGGAACGCCGGTGGTCCCGCTTGCTCGAGCCGGTAACTGCCTAGGAAGCAGGAACCCGGGGAGGAACCTGTTTGCTGCTGAGTCAACAAAATCCTTGTGGATGAACGCAAGTTGTCACTTGCGTTGCCTTCCTGTCTTCATTATTCTGACCCATACCGGTTACTAGTAACCAAACTTAAGTACATGACTCGCAGAGCCGACGACGAGCGGCGCTGATTCCGATTGCTGTCTTTATTCCCAGAAATCTGAGAGCCAATCTCCGCGCAACCGGGCTTTCTTTGTAACCATTGCGGCGCCAGTCTGCTATTCTGCTGCCGCAACGACGGTGATAGCCCCAAGGTGGATGCGCGATGGTGCTCAGCGCTGCGTTGTCCGGGTGCAAAACTTGGCATGACGTTGTCCAATTACCGAACGAACGACGC
>CAXTNK010000012.1:16572-18483 GCA_964245665.1 uncultured Acidobacteriaceae bacterium | reverse complement strand
GGCCTACTTACCCCGGCTGACAATCCGACCAATTTCCGTGGCCCTAGTCACGCTTTCGCTGCTGCTTGCGACCTACGCGATCATTGCCATCCTGCATCCGGGCCAGATCTTCTTTGGCCTTGAAGATCGCAGGCGTTTTCTGCTGTACATTCTGGTTTCCTGCCAGGCGTTACTACTGCTGCTCTGTGCTATCCACTGGAGAAGCGGGCGGCAGCAGCTACGGACCGAAAGCCGCCTGCAGCACATGGTGCAACTCCACCGGAGCATCCTCGACGCCGCAGGTTCGATGATGATTGCGACGGACCTGGAAGGTCACCTGATTATCTGCAACCCGGCTGCCGAGCGCATGTTCGGCTATACCGCGGACGAGATGCTGAGCAACCTGAAGGTACAGGACCTGTTTCCAGCCGGCGAGCTCGAGCGCGTGGGCAAACTGCTGGTGCAGCGTATCGATCACGTCATTGACGTAACTAGTAGTGAAAACGTTCTCAAGCTGTACCTGCGCTACGTCACCAGCTTTACGGCCAGCCGGGTGCGCGGTTTCGAGATCCAGTGCCGCCGTAAGGACGAGACCTCCTTTCCCGCGATGCTGAATCTCTCGGCCATTCGCGACCCTGATTCGAAAGTGACTGGACTGCTGGCTATCGCGACGGATCTGAGCGCCACCAAGCGAGCAGAACAGGCGCTGCGGGCACAGGAGAAACGCGCTACCGAACTCGACAAGCAGAAGGAGTTCATTCTCGCTTCGGTTGCTGATGGCATCATCGGAACCGATACGACCGGCCGCATCACTTTTGCGAATCCAGCGGCTGCAGCCATGCTGCAGGCCCATCCCGCAGAACTAGTCGGATTGTCTGCATATACGATTCTTCATCACAAGCCGGCACAGGGCAATCACTCCCTTGCAATGATGGAGGAAGAACATAGCCGGGCCTGGCGTGCGTTCCTGATCCGTGAAACGGTGAGCGGACAGGACACGTTCTATCGCCCGGACAGCAGCAGTTTTCCGGTGGAATATACCATGACACCGATGGCCGCGAATGGTGTCGCTACCGGCAGCGTGCTCAACTTCCGCGACATCAGCCAGAGGAATGCATTGGACCGGATGAAGGACGAGTTCATCTCGACCGTGAGCCACGAATTGCGGACGCCGCTTACGTCGATCCGAGGTGCGCTGGGGCTGCTCTCGGCCGGCCTGCTGCATGAACTGAACGAGAAGACAGCAAACCTGCTGAGAATCGCCGTCAGCAACTCTGACCGGCTGGTGCGGCTGATCAACGACATCCTGGACCTGGAGCGTATGCAGTCGGGCCGTGCGCCGCTCAGCTTCCGGCAGTGTTCGATGGAAGAGATCGCGCAGCAGGCGGTTGATGCCATGCTGCCGGTAGCTGAAGCCGCCAATGTTTCGCTGCGCCTCAAGACCGAGCCATGCAAGGTACACGCCGACTCCGATCGGCTGCTGCAGGTGATGATGAACCTGCTCAGCAATGCCATCAAGTTCTCGCCGCCGTTCTCTGAAGTCACGGTTAAGACGATGAAGTCCCCCGAAGGCGCTCTGGTGGCCGTGGTCGACGAAGGGCGCGGTGTTCCGCAGGACAAGCTGGAGCTGATCTTCGACCGGTTTCAACAGGTGGATGCGTCCGACTCGCGCCAGAAGGGCGGTACCGGCCTGGGACTGGCGATTTGCCGCACCATTCTCGAGCAGCATGGCGGCCGGATCTGGGCCGAGCGCAACTCTGACCGCGGTTCGAGCTTCTTCTTCTGCCTGGCAGATATGCCGTCCTCCATTGAAGAAGAAAAGCCACAGCTTTCGCGGGCGCTGCCGGAAGAGGGAGTGGTGCTGCTGTGTGATGATGACGAACAGACGCGGCTCGCGCTCAAGACCAGCCTGGAGCAGTATGGGTATGAAGT
>CAXTNK010000012.1:2672-16562 GCA_964245665.1 uncultured Acidobacteriaceae bacterium | reverse complement strand
TATGAAGTTGTCGAAGCGGAATCCGGCGCCGAAGCTGTTGCGTATGCCGAGGGAGTTGGCGTGGACGCCATCCTGCTCGATCTGACGCTGCCCGGTATGAGCGGCTGGCAGACCCTTCGGGCGCTGAAAGACAATCCCAACACTGCGATGATTCCGGTGGTGGTATTGAGCGTTTTTGACGCCCCTGACCGCGACTCGCTTGCGGCACGTCCGGATGGCTGGGTGACCAAGCCACACCTGGAACACAATCTGATGCGCGAACTTGCCCGTGTCGTTCGCAAGGAAGATGAACGCGCCTGCGTGCTGCTGGTGGAAGATGATGAAGACCTGGCACGCATCGTAATGGCGACGTTCGAGCAGGCGGGGGTGGAAATATTTCATGCCTCGACTCGCGTGAAGGCGATCGAGATGTGCCAGAGCATCAAGCCGGGGATCATGATCCTGGACCTGTCACTGCCCGACGGCGATGGTTTCGGGGTGGTCGACTGGCTGCGGCAGACGCATGATCTGCACCGGATGCCGCTCATTGTGTATTCAGCTAGGGACGTGAGTGAAGTGGAACGCGAACAGTTGCTTTTGGGGCCGACGGAATTTGTAACCAAGGCGCGCGTGCAGCCCCAGGAAGTAGAGGCTCTGGTGCGCACCATGTTGCGCAGATTTACAACCACAGGTGTGCTTTCGGAAGCGCAGGCAATCCAAAACGCTCCGGCACGCGTAAATTAGGTTTATGGATCGACGCATTCTTATCATTGACGACGAAGACGATATCCGGCAGGTGGCTGCACTCAGCCTGGAAACAATTGCCGGGTGGGACGTGGTGCTGGCCAACTCGGGGGCACTTGGTGTCGAAGTTGCCGCGAAAGAACAACCGGACGCGATCCTGCTCGATGTGATGATGCCAGAGATGGATGGCCCCACGACGTTCCTCAAACTGCAATCGACACCGCAGACGGCCAACATACCGGTACTGTTGCTGACGGCCAAGGTGCAGGGTTCAGACCAGAGGCGTTTCGCCGGACTGGGCGTAGCGGGCATCCTGTTTAAACCCTTTGATCCGCTGCTGCTGTCAAAGCAGGTATCCGACGCACTGGGCTGGAAGGATTAGCGATGGAGAAAGTGCCGGGCCAGGCGAACGAGAAACTGTCGCAGCAGGAACAGGCGAGCCGAAAGCCGGCCGACGAGCCCGTTGCAGGCGCCGAGCGCCGCTCCCTTCATAGCCAGACCCCGCAGGAGCAGGCCGAATCCCAGAAGAAGCTGCATGACCTGCTGGCAGGGCTGTGGGAGCAGCGTAAAGGCATCCTGCTCGATCGCCTGCGCGTGTTGCAGGAATCCATCGCTGATCTTGAAGCCACCGGCTCAACCGAGAGTCGAAAACGTGGTGCAGAGACTGCTCATAAATTGGCCGGCATCCTCGGCACCTTCGGCCTGCCGCGCGGCACGGACCTGGCGCGCGAAGCAGAAGTGACACTGGAGCAGGATACGCCGCTCGGCTCCGCCAACCTGGCTCGTCTGCATGAAGTGGCCAGCGAACTTGGGCTGCTGATCGATCATCGTTCGCTGCCAAACGGCCGCTGAACGGGCCAATCTTCCTTCTGAGATAAGAAATCCTCTGCCGTTTTTTTCCCTGCCATAAAATGGTCCTGCGCGGAAAAGTGAGGCGGACAGGATATGTATGAACTGGGACGCACTCTCCTGCTGGTCGGTATCCTGCTGGCAGTTATCGGCGGAGCCATGCTGTTGCTCGGACGCAGCGGCGTGCCGATCGGCCGTCTGCCAGGGGACATTGCGTACCGTGGCAGGAACTTCTCTTTCTTCGCGCCGCTGGGCACGTCTCTTCTGCTGAGTGTCGTACTTTCCCTGTTGTTATACCTGCTCTCTCGCTTTCGCCGGTAGGCGATTTTCCTCGAACGTCAGCGCCTGTTCGGCACCAGGCAGCGATCATCCGGCCTTCGTTCAAAGACTGATGAGTGGGCAGCCATGTTTCCTCCATCTTCCCACTCCGCGTGCATGTGTCGACCGTCCGGAGTCGGGATTCCGACCAAGCGATGTGAGCAGCAGCAGCAGCTATAGGCATAGAGCTCAAAGACGACTCCTTTGCCTGCGGTTGTGTGTACCTTCATCGGTTCGCCGTATTGTTGAGGACCGTCCGGCCTTTTGACGCCTGGCGCCAAGGTGACCTTGCCCCAGGCCATGATTGCATCCGACCAACCCAGGTAGTTTCCCTGCTGATCTTCTGCCACGTGAAGACAGGTGTAGCCCGGCTGCGACTGCTCTCGCCAGGTGCCCACAGCCCAGCCCGGCTTTTCGCCTGCGACTAGTGGATGCCGGAATAGAATCGGCGCGCCTCTTACGTGGCATGCCCATCGGCCTCCTCGCACCTGTTTCAGTTGCAGCCCGAATGATGGGACGCGCAGAATCAGTCGTCCAGCCTCGAACGTCGCTACGCCGCCACGCGCCGAAGCCTCGAAGGAGTTTTCGTCGCCACTTTCGATGCCCGCCTGGGTTCTTTGGTGCAGGGAAACCTCTACATGCTGCAGGCGCTGCTCGACACCGTCAAGCGACATTGCACCGGTAGTAGCGAGCGTAACAAACTTCAATTCAAGCAAAATGGCGCCCCCGTGCCCATCCGGTGCCTCCCATAACCCGGACATCGCCTCCGGATCGATCGGTCGAACTGCAACCGGCCTGGCAGCCGCTATATTGACATTCCGCTCGGCCGCGATAAGCTGCAAAAACATTGACGCTGCTGGATGGCTGTTGCCAGCGCCGGTAAAAACAGCGAAGCCGATCATCGCCGCAACTCTCATGCCTAGCGGCATGCCAGTCTAGACACCGAATGGTCTGCAATGTTCCATGTCAGCCATCGGTCTGCCTTGAAGACCGGTCCCTCTCGACCTGCGGACGCATTGAGTGAAACCATGCGCGTGCAAGCGGTGTAGACTCATGGTTTGGCAGCGAAGCAGGCTATGAAAGAGCGCATTACCAACATGCCCGAAGCAGGACAAGCTTTCTTTTTGTTCGAAGAGGAAGTTGTCGAAGAATCGCCTGCCGCCGAATTGGAACGACGGCGGGAATGGACGGTCGGCGACCTGGTGCGTGATGTGCGGCTGCACATAGAAGACGCCTACAGCGATGTGTGGGTCGAAGGTGAAGTTTCAAACCTGCGCGCTGCACCTTCCGGCCATATGTATTTCACCTTAAAAGATGGCGAAGCCCAGTTGCCGGTCGTACTGTTCAAACGCCAGGCACAGCTTCTGCGTTTCAAGCCGAAAGATGGCTTGCATGTTCGTGCGCGCGGCAAAGTGACCGTCTACGAACAGCGGGGACAAATGCAGCTGGTCGCCGAAGCGATGGAAGAACTTGGGACCGGGTCGCTGCAGGAAGCTTTTGAAAAACTTCGGGAGAAATTGAAAGCTGAAGGGCTTTTTGCTCAAGAACGCAAGCGGCCCATGCCGCCATTTCCACGCTGCGTCGGTATCGTGACATCGCCGAGTGGCGCGGTGATTCGCGACTTCCTGAACGTATCGGCACGCCGGCACGCCGCGTTGGATGTTCTGCTTTATCCCGCCGCTGTGCAGGGTGATAGTGCAGCGGCCGAAATTGCTGCCGGCATCATGTATTTCAACCGCGCAAAGAATGTCGACGTGATCGTCATCGCGCGTGGGGGCGGGTCGATCGAAGACCTCGCCTGCTTCAACAATGAAACGCTGGCCCGCGCCATTGCGTCGTCGGAACTGCCAATTGTCTCGGCCGTTGGTCACGAAACGGATTTCACAATAGCCGACTTTGTTGCTGACCTTCGCGCTCCCACGCCATCAGCCGCCGCCGAGCTGATTACAGCTCAACAGCATCGCGTGGAAGAGCGCATCCAGGAGCTGCACAGCCGTCTCATGCGCGCCTGCCGCTACCAGTTGATGATGGCGAATGAACGCTTTTCGCGTGTTTCGATCGCAGCTGCGTCCGCTCGTATCCGCGATGGCCTTGGACGGCGCCAGCAGCGGCTCGACGAATTACAGTTCCGCATGGAAGCGGCACTGCGCCAGGGTGAACGCCTCTGCATGATCAAGGTGCAGGAACTGTCGGCCCGTCTCATGCGGCATGAGCCAACGCATAAACTCTCCGCAAATCGCGAGAGCGTGCAAGGTTTGGAGCAGCGCCTGTTTCGCTGTGCCTTCACTACGCTCGAGCAGCGCCGTTCTAGAGTTGACAGCTCGTCTGCGCGTTTGACATCGCTCTCTCCTCTTGCTGTTCTTGGCCGCGGCTATGCAGTCATCTTTGACGAAAAGGGCAGGGTGGTGCGCGATGCCTCGCAGCTTCATCCAGGCGACACGCTTCGATCGCGCCTGGCCAAAGGTTCTGCTACCAGCACTGTTACCGAAATACAACTATGAGAAAACTTTTTGGTACCGATGGAATCAGGGGCGTCGCCGGCGAGACGCCTTTAGACATAAAAACAGTTTTTGCCGTGGGAGTCGCCATGGCGCGCTCGTTGAACGACACCTTCGTTGAGCCGCGTGTACTGATCGGCGCGGATACGCGCGAATCCAGCAACTGGATTGTCGCAACTATTACCGCCGGTCTAACGCATGGTACAGCGAGTGTTGTAAATGCGGGGATAGTCACGACCCCCGCCATCGCCTATCTAACGAAGAAGCATGCCTTCGCTGCTGGCATTGTCATCTCTGCCTCGCACAATCCATGGCAGGACAACGGCATCAAGGTCTTCGGCAGTAATGGCTACAAACTTCCCGACGCGCTTGAACTGGCAATGGAAGAAAAGATCTTCGCGCTGTTGGCCGAAAATGTTCCAGTGGATGCGAGCGTCGCAGCTTATCCGCCAGTCGATGAGACGCTGCGCCTGGAGTACGAGGCGTATCTTCGCTCAGCTGTTCCCGGTCTCCGGCTCGACGACAAAACTATTGTCATCGACTGCGCCAACGGTGCCGCCTCCGCTATCGCGCCGGAACTGTTTAACGAACTTGGCGGTACTCTTCGCTTTACGCATGTCACGCCGGACGGCCGCAACATCAATGCGGCATGCGGAGCGTTGCACCCCGAAGTTGTTGCGAAAGAAGTGACCGGATTTGGAGCGGACCTCGGCATCACCTTCGATGGCGATGCCGACCGCGTTCTGTTCGCCGATGCCAATGGGCGCGTCGTCAACGGTGATGGGGTTCTGCTGCTGGCCGCGCGTGATCTGCAGCGCAGCGGCATGCTGAAGAATGATCTCGTGGTCGCAACAACCATGTCGAACATGGGTCTCGAAGCAGCGCTGCGTAAAGACGGTATCCGCATGCTGCGCGCACCGGTGGGCGACAAATATGTTTTGCAGATGATGCAGGAGAATGACGCGTCCCTCGGCGGCGAACAATCCGGGCACATCCTTTTTCCTGCGCGTGCGACGACGGGGGACGGACTTCTCACAGCGCTTCTGATTCTTGACATGGTGCAGCGTTCAGGCAGGCCGCTGCATGAATTATGCGCGGACCTGAAGGTGTATCCGCAGGTGATTGTGAATGTGCGCGTGCGCGAAAAAAAGCCGCTGGAAGCAATTGAGTCGGTTGCTGTCCGCATTCAGGAGGCAGAAGAGGATCTGCACGGCAATGGCCGCGTTGTCGTTCGTTACTCCGGTACGGAGGCACTTGCACGCGTGATGATTGAGGCTGAATCAGAACAGCAGATGCGTCGGCATGCCGACGCGATCGCGGACGCGATTCGAGGGGAACTGGGCGTCTAACAAAGTACCCAGTCTCTACTTTGTACTCTCGACCGAAGTGGAAAGATCTGCGTCTTCTTTTCCAGCAACAACAGAAGCAAATTAGTCCATATCGCGCCAGTTATTGCCGACTCCAACATCGGCAATGATCGGCACCTTGAGCGAAATAACATTCTCCATCTCATGCTTGACCAGCGTACGAATCTCTTCAACTTCATCTTTCGGCGCATCGAAGAGTAGTTCGTCGTGCACCTGCAGCGTCATCCGCGATTTCATCTTCGCCGCCCGCATGCGTTCATCGATTCGCAGCATGGCAATCTTGATGAGGTCGGCGGCCGTGCCCTGCAGAGGCGTATTCACAGCCGTCCGTTCAGCAAAGCCGCGCAGGTTTGCGTTCCTGCTTTGAATGTCCGGGATCGGCCGCACACGTCCGAACAAAGTGCGAACGCTCTGCGTGGCACGCGTCTCTTCGAGCACGCGATCTATAAATGTACGGACACCTGTGTAGCGAGCGAAATAGGTCTCGATATAAAGACGCGCTTCATTCTGATCGATGCCTAGTTGAGCAGCTAAGCCAAACGGCGAAATGCCGTAAACGATTCCAAAGTTGACTGCCTTGGCACGATTGCGAATCTCCTTCGTCATCGCCGACGGCGCAATGCCAAACACTTCGGACGCCGTGAGCGTATGAATGTCTTCGTCATGTGTGTATGCATGCACCAGCAAAGGATCTTCAGAGAAATGCGCCATCAGGCGTAGTTCAATCTGCGAATAATCCGCCGATAGCATCACGTTCCCGGGAGCGGCGATGAATGCAGCGCGGATCTCGCGTCCCAGTTCAGTCTTGATCGGAATATTCTGCAGGTTCGGATTCGTCGATGACAGTCGACCAGTTGCCGTACCAACCTGGTTGAAGGTCGTATGGACACGGCCATCTGCATCAGCCAGCAGCGGCAGCGAGTCGACGTAATTCGACTTCAGCTTGGCGAGCTGCCGGTATTCAAGCACCATCTTCGGCACAGGATTGTGCTGCGCGAGATCTTCGAGCACATCCATTGCCGTCGAGACCACTTTGCCTTTGCCGTATTTGATCGGCTTCGGCAGGTTCATCTTGTTGAACAAAACATCGCCTAACTGCTTCGGCGAATTGATATTGAAGCGATGCCCGGCCAGGGTGAAAATCTCTTCGCCTACCCGCTGCATCTCGGCGGCAAGATGCCCGTTCATTGCATCAAGCACCTTCAAATCGATCCGGACACCAGCTTCTTCCATACGTAACAGCAATGGAGTTAATGGAAGATCGATCGTCGAATAGACACTTTCCGTCTTCAGTGTTGCAACTTCTTCCCGCATCAACGGACCGAGCAGCATGATGGCGTGCGCAGCCTCTGTCAGCTGCTTGTCGCCAATCTCCTGCAGGGGCCGACTCGTGAAGCGCGCCACTACGTCAGCCAGCCGATGCGTGGTATGCGTCGGGTTCACGAGATACGAATAGAGCATGATGTCATCGCGAACACCCGCAAGCGCAACACCATGCGGCGCCAGCACGCGGAGACTGCTCTTCATGTCATGCACGGCCTTTGGAATAGCTGCGTCGTTCAGCAGCGCGCGAAGCTCTTCTGCATAAGGGCCAACGAGGTTCACGCGTAGACTTTCGCCGGTAACTGCTGCTACTGCAAGCGTCAATCCCGTTGGCTTCGGTGGTTCAGCGACCGGGTCAGCAACGTCGCCAGCTTCGAACATGTCCATCATCGACATACTCTTGAGAATCGGCGCTTCTTCTTCGATTGCCTCCGTCTCTGAAGCAGAAATCTGTTCGGTCAGCGTCGCCAGCAGCGACGCATCAACTGCGAGCGCGAAGCCTTTCTTCGCAGCCTTCGCAAAGCGCTTCCATGCACCTGCATCAGGCTCGAGCAGATGTTCCACCTGCGATGGTCCGGCCTCAGGTGCGAGCTCTTTCAGCATGGTGGTGAATTCGAGTTCGTTGAAAAGTTTGCGACAGGCAGCCGTATCCGGTTCGAGCGTGCGCATGGTTTCAAGTTCAAGCTCCATCGGTACTTCGCAATGGATGGTCACCAGTTCCTTGCTGAGCAGGATGTTGTCGCGATTATTTTGTAACGATTCGCGATACGTTTTCTTTTTGACTTCGGCAGCCTGGTCGAGCGCGGCTTCGACGGTGCCGAACTGCTGGATGAGCTCGACGGAGCCTTTGTCACCGATCCCGGGCGCGCCGGGGATATTGTCGATGGTGTCGCCGCGCAGAGCCATTACATCGACTACCTGTTCTGGTGGCACGCCGAGTGTTTCAAGCACCTTGTCGCGATCGAGGATCAAATTGTCTTTCATCGGATTCAGCACTTTTACGTGATCATTCACCAGCTGCAGCATGTCCTTGTCGCTGGAGACGATAAACACCGGGTGACCTGCATCCGCAGCCTGTTTTGCGAGTGTGCCGATGACGTCATCGGCTTCAAATCCGTCTGCCTGGCGGATAGGAATATGAAAGGCTTCGAGCGACCGCCGAATGTAGGGCAGCTGCTGCGCGAGGTCTGGCGGCATCTCGGCACGGTTGGCCTTGTAGCCGCCATAGTCGGTCTCTTCAAAGCTCTGTGTCTTGGCGCTCCACTTGCGCAGAACGGTGATCTGCTTGGCGCGTTCATCGCGAAAAACGGGAGCGCTGGTATCGAAAATGGCTGCGAAAAAGATTGGAGCAAAATCGCGCCGCAGTTTGTTGATCATGTTCACGAAAACATAAGTCGCCGCTGTCGGCACGCCGTTGCGTGTGGACATGGGGCGTTGCCGCTGCATCGCGTGATACGCGCGGAAGATGAAGGACATCGAGTCGAGCAGGTAAATGGGTTGCTTATCAGAACTTGTCGGCATATGCGGCCTCTTCAAAAATTATGAGATGAACATACAGTCGCCATAGGAAAAGAATCGATAGCGTTCGGCAACGGCATGTTGGTAGGCAGCAAGAATCTCGCGGCCCGCAAAAGCAGCGACCAGCAAGAGCAGACTCGACTGCGGAAGATGAAAATTGGTGAGCAGCGCGCTGACAACTTTGAAGTCATAGCCAGGACTGATGAAGATCGAAGTCGTGCCACTATGCGGCTCCAACGGCTTGCCTGCAGCTGTTTGTGCGCAGTGTTCGAGTGTGCGGACAGTCGTGGTGCCGACTGCAATCACGCGGTGATTGTCCGCGAGCGCGGTGTTTATATGGTGCGCTGTTGCTGCCGGCAGAGTGTAGCGTTCTGCATGGAGCTCGATATCTTCAACACGCTCTACACGGAGCGGCTGGAAGGTACCCAGGCCAACATGAAGAGTGACGTAGCAGATGCTCACGCCCTTCGCCCGCAGTGCGTCGAGTATCTCCGGCGTGAAATGCAGCCCCGCTGTCGGTACTGCAACTGAGCCTGTCTGTTCCGCATAGATCGTCTGATAACGTTCGCGATCGCTCGTCGTGTCTTCACGATGAATGTAGGGCGGCAATGGCACGTGGCCATACGCTTCAAGCACATTGAAAAAGTCTTTTACAGTAGGAGAAAAACGAAGGGTGCGCTCGCCGAAATCTCCGCGGCCTACTACGTTCGCGGTCAGTGCATCTTCGTTGCCTTCTAATGCGCGCGGATGAAACAGCAACGTCTCGCCGAGCTGCACTTTGCGACCCGGCTTCACCAGCGCTTTCCACTCCCGTTCATCCGTCTGCTCGGTGAGCAGCACTTCAATGCGACCGCTGGGCTCCTGCCCCTGCTCGCTCTCGCGTTGTCGCCGCTGAGCGTAAAGACGCGCCGGGATCACTCGGCTGTTATTCAGCACGAGCACGTCGCCTTCGCGCAAATAATCCGGGAAGTGAACGAAGGCTGTGTCCTGCCACTTCCCCGTCGCACGATCGACAGCGAGCATGCGCGCGCCGTCGCGGTCGGCTGCCGGCTGCTGCGCAATCAGTTCTTCAGGAAGGTGGAAATTGAAGTCGGAGACGAGCACTCATTTAATCTTAGTTGTTTTGACGGATGCGCACCGAACGCCGGTTTAGGGCATTTGAACGATCCCATCAAAATGGTTTTCAGCGAGGTGCCGTGCTCGTTCGAGCGATGCTTCAACCTGCAGACGGGCTTCTTCGAATGTGTCCTCGTTCAATTCAGCCGGGATGAAAATGGGCCTGGCCCACCCGATCGCAACCCGGGAAAATGGCTTGGGAATGAGGAACGTGTCCCAGGATCTCAGCTTCCAGGCGCGCTGTGGGAGCGTATGAAACGGGCCAACCGGCGCGCCGGTCAGCTGCGCCAGTTTGATGGTACCGGCCTTTAGGTGATATTTCGGGCCGCGCGGACCATCGGCAGGAAACACGGTGTGGCTGCCGCCCTGCTGCTGGCGGGCGAGTTCCCGCAGACCGCCGATGCCGCCGCGCGAACTTGACCCGCGCGCAGTCAGAAAGCCGAGGCGATGGATCGTTCGCGAAATCAGTTCGCCGTCAAAGCTCTGGCTGATGAGGATACTGGCGCTGTATTTATCCTTGAAGCAGCAGGCCGCCGTCAGCAGGCACTGGTGCCAGAAGCACCAGACGCCGATCGCGCCCGGTACAGCGGGTTCGGCGCCCGGTTCGCAGATGTCTTCGTAGCGAAGTGTCGCGGCCAGCGCGCGAATTAGGAGCGCAACGATCGGGGGCACGATCACCAGCAGGATGCGGCGGCCAAAGGAATATCTGCGAGGCTGATCGGCAGTGGGCTTCGAGGTCACTGCTCTATTGAATCATCTGCCGAACACTCGTGACGGGTGTAGAAAACGCAGGTCCTTCGCCTCCACGTCGGTTGCCCTCCGAATGACACATCGTGGCTCCCCGGACCGCGCTCAGCTATACCGCATCCAGCGCAGCATCTCCGGCAGGTTCGGACGCTTGCCGTACATCAGTATCCCGATCCGGTAGATGCGCGAAGCGATCCACAGCACTCCGTAAATTGCGATGATCATCAGCACCACGGACAACACGAGTTGCCAGAGCGGCGGCATCTGCACGCCCATCCTGAGACACATGATGAGCGGTGTGCAGGGTGGGAAGAGCGAGAGTCCCACCGACAATGCCGAGCCTGGATTACCGAGCACATAACTGAAAAGCGTGAAGGCCAGGATCAGCGGCAGCATGATCAATACCTGGAACTGGTTCATCTCCTGTTCAGTCGACATAGTCGCGCCGAGGCCGGCGCTGAGCGAGCTGTAGAACAGGAAGCCGAGCACGAAATAAATCAGGAAGAAGACAACCTGGATGGGCTGAATGCCGAGCGAACCTACCCCGTGGATGCCGGCTTTTGCAGCCATATGCGAGCCTGCATAAAACGCTACCAGCGCAAACCAGATCCCCAATTGCGTGAGCGCCGCGGCACCTACGCCGAGTAGTTTGCCGATCATCAATGACTCGGCCTTCACACTCGATAGCAGCACTTCAAAGATGCGCGAAGTCTTCTCTTCAACCACAGAGCGGCCCACGTTCAACCCGTAGAACGACACGGAAAAATACAGCAGGAACATCATGCCGTAGGCTGCCCAGAAACTCTGCTGGCCATTCGATGAAACAGTGCTGCCGTTCTTCACCTGCAGCCTCTGAATATCGATGGTGCTGAGCAATTTGCTGACTTCGGGCGCCGGCATGCCGCGTTCCTGCAGGCGTCCACGCAACAATGCATGGCTGACAGCGTCACGGATGCGATCGGCATTCAGGTCAGTCGACGAGCGCGTGGCATACACGACGTTCGGCTGCGGCTCACCCGGACTCACCTGCAGCCACAGGTACGCGTCAATTTCCTTACTGTCGACGCGCTGCACCAGGGAGACAATGTTGGCCTGGGTCGCGGGTGCAACTACTTCCAAGTTTGATGGAGGATTCTCGCCGCGTGCCAGTTCATCGCGCACGCCATCTGCAAGCTGCGTGTCGTTCGATGCGACAACGATATGCGCGTCGCCACCCAGGTGCGTGGCAGAAAATGCTCCGACACCAAAGATGCCGGTGAAAATCAGCGGGATCAGCACAGTGCTGATGCGGAAGGCTTTCGAGCGCACGCGCTCCAGGTATTCGCGGCGGGCAATCAGCAGGGCGCTATGCATCGTTTTTGCCCACCCACTCACACATCGACATCGCCTCGTAGTTATGCATCGGACTTGCCTCCGACTGTCTGGATAAAAATCTCTTCGAGCGAAGGCTCAACCAGTTCATAGCGATACACCTGCGTGCTCTGCGTGAAGTGCCGCAACAGTGCCTGCGGGTCGGCGCCGGCATTCAACTTCAACTCCGCGTGGTTGCCGAAGTTTCTCACTTCGTCGGCGGACGTGGTCACCAGCGGATCAGCCAGGAATGCAGCGTCTCCATGGAAATCAAGCAGCATGCGATTGCGCGGATAGCGGCCTTTCACATCGCGCATCCTGCCGTGCAGAACCGCCCTCCCACCATGCACCAGGCAGATGGAGTCGCATAGTTTCTCCACTTGGTCCATGCGGTGGGTGGAAAACAGGATCGCTTTGCCCTCTTTGCGCAGGTCGAGCAGCGTGTCCTGCAGCAGCACGGCATTCACCGGATCCAGACCGGAGAACGGCTCATCCATGATCAGGAAATCGGGATCATGCAGCAGCGTCGAGATGAACTGGATCTTCTGCTGCATGCCTTTTGAAAGCTCTTCTGTTTTCTTCTCCATCACATCGGCAATCGACAGGCGTTCGCACCAGTTCTGCGCGCGCGTTCGTGCGACAGCAGCAGTCAGGCCGCGAATCTCGCCCATGAAGATCAGCTGGTCAAGCACATTCATCTTCTTGTACAGCCCGCGCTCCTCCGGCAGGTAGCCGACGCGGGTCAACTGGTCGCGTGAAAACGGCTTGCCGAACAGCCGGATCTGCCCTGAATCCGGCATGGTGATGCCGACGATCATGCGGATGGTCGAAGTCTTGCCCGCGCCGTTCGGACCAAGCAGTCCGAACATACTGCCTGCCTCGATCGAGAGTGACAGCTCGTTGACCGCGATCTTCTTGCCATAGGCTTTTGAGACGCGATCCACTTCAACAATGGAGGCCGCCGGCGTGCTGGATCGAGTTTGGGCGACAGGTTCGATTGCGGTAGACGACACGTGCAGGACCTCCGCGGTTCCAGTGCAGTTTACTAACGCAACTGTGCAGCTGTGCATAGAAAGTTGTAGCCGGCTGCACGGTAGATCACACTGCCGTGTGGCAACATCCAGCTGCCTACCAGGTATCGCTCTGGGCAGCGGCGGCCATCCGCGCAAGGCTGATACGATCGCACTGTGCTGGAGCTGGAAACATCGGTGCAGTTCGTCAAGGGAATTGGCCCGCGCTTTGCCGGATCTCTCGCCGAAAAGGGCATCCTGACCGTAGAAGACCTGCTGTACCACCTGCCCTTCCGCTATGAAGACCGCATGAACCCGCTGCCTTTTTCTGAGCTGAAGGCGGGCGAGATGGCGAGCGTGATTGGGGAGGTGCGCGGCTGTACGCTGTTGCGCACGCGCAGTATGCCGATCTTTGAAATGACCATTGGCCAGGGTACGCAGACGCTCAAATGCATGTGGTTCCACGGCACGTATCTCAAGGACAAGTTCAAGGTCGGCCAGATGCTTGCGCTCTACGGCAAGGCGGAGGCATCGAGCTCGCGGCTGGGCAAATTCAAGATGATCCAGCCGCAATTTGAATTTCTGCCTGCGCTCGTCGAAGGCGCGGAAGCGGATCCGCTGCAGCTACTCGAAGTGGGTCGGATTACGCCAGTCTACGAATCGCTCGGCGGCAGTCAGCTGGCTTCGCGGTGGCAGCGACGCATCATCTACGGATTGCTTGAAGAGTTGAAGGGACGCATGGCTGAAACTCTGCCGGAAAAGCTTCTCGCCCGGCTCGCCTTACCGGCACGCGAGGACGCCATCCGGCAGGCGCATTTCCCTATCGCCGGCACCCCGATGACGCTGCTGCAGTCTTCAGGCACCTTTGCGCACAAACGGCTCATCTTCGAAGAACTGTTCTATCTGGAGCTGGGCCTGGAGTTGAAGCGGCGCAGGATGAAAGACCGCGTTGGCGTGGCGTTTACTACGGATGCAAAGGTCCGCGGCGCCATCCGCGAAGTGCTGCCGTTTCATCCGACGGCAGCGCAGAAGCGCACGCTGGTCAACGCGCAGTCGCGCGTGCTTTACTGC
>CAXTNK010000012.1:0-2662 GCA_964245665.1 uncultured Acidobacteriaceae bacterium | reverse complement strand
CGCTGGGCGAGATCGTGGACGACATGAAGAAGACCGGCCCCATGCGCCGTCTTCTCCAGGGCGATGTCGGCTCCGGCAAGACCATCGTCGCGCTGCAGGCCATGCTGGTGGCGATTGAGAACGGCTACCAGGCCGCGCTGATGGCGCCGACCGAGATCCTCGCGTCGCAGCATTTTATAGGCGCCCGCAAACTGCTGGAGCGGTCGTCGCGCAAATACCGTATCGTGCTGCTCACCGGCTCGCTCGATGAAGACAGGAAGCGTTCGACGCGCGGCAAAATCGCGCGCGGCGAGGCTGACCTCATCATCGGCACCCATGCGCTGATTGAAGAAAAAGTGGAGTTCGACAAACTGGGCCTGGTCGTGGTCGATGAACAGCACCGTTTCGGCGTGATGCAGCGTTTCAAGCTGATGAAGAAGCCCGGCCAGGGCGAGCCCGATGTGCTGGTGATGACGGCAACGCCGATCCCGCGCACACTGGCGCTGTCACTCTATGGCGATCTTGACCTGAGCGTGCTCGACGAACTGCCGCCGGGCCGCACGCCCATCGTGACCCGGCGTATTTCGGATGAACGCGCAGACGAGGTTTGGACCTTTGTCCGTCGGCAGATCAAGCTGGGTCTTCAGGCCTACGTCGTCTACCCGGTGATCGAAGGGCCCAAGGAAGATGAGCCTGAACTGGATTTCCCGCACGAAGATCTCGAACCACCTGAACCAGCAGCAGTGAAGAAGTCCACAGCAAAGAAAGGCGTTGCGAAAAAGACTGCGAAGAAATCAGCCTCCAGCCTTTTTGACAAACCGACGCTCAAAGCCGCGACCACAATGTACGAAGAACTGCAGCAGGGCGCGCTGAAGGGGCTTCGGCTTGGCTTGCTGCACGGTCGCCTCGATGCTGATCAAAAAGAAATCATTATGCGCCGCTTTCATCGCGGGGAGATCGATGTCCTCATCTCGACCACCGTGATCGAAGTCGGCGTCGACGTACCGAACGCTGCCGTGATGGTCATCGAACACGCCGAGCGGTTCGGCCTGGCGCAAATGCATCAGCTGCGCGGCCGCGTCGGTCGCGGTGCGGCGAAAAGCTACTGCATCCTGATGACAGGAGGCCGTCCGTCGCAACAGGCCGAAGAACGTCTGGACGCCATGGTGCGGACGCAGAATGGATTCGAATTGGCCGAGTTGGACCTGGTTATGCGCGGGCCAGGAGAATTTTTCGGCACCCGGCAGGCGGGTCTACCCGAGTTTCGCGTCGCCAACCTGGTGCGCGACCGTGAACTACTGGAGCTGGCTAAGGCTGAGTCCTCACGCTTCGTCGCCCGCGCAGATGAGGAAGCCTCGCCCGAAGAGAAGACCAGGGTCTGGAATCGCCTCAAAGATGCGTGGCAGCGGCGGTATGGGCTGGTCGAGGCGTAATAAATGCCGGGGTGTCGAATTAACTAGCCCAGTACCTAGAAGAAGCATACAATCATGACATCACCTGGTGCTGATTGGAGTGCCTGGGAGGGAAGCCATGAGAACGACACTTGCTTTGGATGATGAACTCGTAGAGACCGCGCAGGAGTATACGGGGCTCGTTGAAAAGACGGCGCTCGTCCGCGAAGCACTCAAAGCGCTCATCGAACGGGAGAGTGCTCACCGCCTGGCTGCATTGGGCGGAACAGCGCCGGAGATGGAATACATTCCGCGCGGCAAAGCGACGACGGTCCGGCAGATCGATGAGTTTTCAAAGAGAAGCCGTCGCAATTGATCCTTGCCGATACGTCGATCTGGATCGATCACTTCAGGGCAAACAATGACGTTTTGCGGGATCAGTTGCTCAGGCAGCGCATTGTGATGCACCCCTTCGTGGTGGGAGAACTCGCCCTGGGGTCGCTGCCGCAACGCCGGCAGACGCTTGAACTGCTGGATCAACTGCCGGGAATACGCGTCGCGCGTATCGATGAAGTACGGCAGATGGTGGAAGCTCGATCGCTGCGCAACCGTGGGATCGGCTGGACGGATGCGCAGCTGATCGCCTCTATTCTCATCCATCCGTCGACAAAAATCTGGACGAAGGACAAGCGGCTGCGCGAAACCGCAGAAGAATTGAATATCCACATCGAACCGGCCTGACCAGATAGGAGCTCAGGCGATCGCGGCTGCGCCAAACAACTGTTCCGGCGATGACGCTTCATCAGCAAGATCGCGGATTTCAAGATCGCAGACCGCCACCAGAAGGGCCTGGGCTGCAGGCAGGTTGACCGTCCTCTGGCAGAAGCCGGTAAGAGCCTGGTGTGAGTTCGCGGTAAGTTCCAGGCCAAGTGATACCAGCATCACGTAGATATCGACCGCGGCCGAACGCTCGAACTCGAAGACCACCTGCAAAATGCCCTGCGCTGGCCGGCGATGTTTGAGCAGCCATCCGCCCGAGGTCACCAGCAGTAGAGACAGCGACTGGAGCAGGTCCTTTTGATCGTCCACACTGAACGCCCGCAGTTGCAGCCCTTGGGGCTGCTCTGTGTACTGGGCATTTCGAGAAGCGTTGTCATCAGCGTGCATGCTCCTTTCATCGGATGGGTATTGGCAAGCGAGAGTGACTGTGGTAAGCGGGAACATGCCTGATACACCCTCATGAAACGAACGCGTCAAACGATACTGCGTCATAGCGACCACCCGATTACACT
>CAXTNK010000011.1:65376-82692 GCA_964245665.1 uncultured Acidobacteriaceae bacterium | reverse complement strand
CGAGGATAACGTTCGACGGACGATTGCCTTCGAACACACGATGCGGTACGAGCCAGTCGGGTGTCCCCTCAGCCTTCACCTGCTCTGCAGTCTTGCCGAAAGCCAATGCTTCGGCCTGCGCAAAAACATTTGCCATCAGCATGTCGTGATGTGCGCCGAGCGGGTTCAGTGTCTTGTAGAAGCCGATGAAGTCGCACGGGATGAGGCGCGTTCCCTGGTGGATGAGCTGGTAGAACGAATGCTGGCCGTTCGTGCCCGGCTCGCCCCAGTAGATGGGCCCGGTTTCCGTTGCGACGTGAGTCCCGTCGAGCGTGACGTGCTTGCCGTTGCTCTCCATCGTGAGCTGCTGCAGGTACGCTGGAAAGCGCTTCAGATACTGCTCATACGGCAGAATGGCGACGGTCTGGGCGTTGAAGAAATCGGTATACCAGACGGAGAGCAGGCCAAGCAGGACAGGCAGAT
The DNA here is from genome assembly GCA_964245665.1 of uncultured Acidobacteriaceae bacterium. Taxonomy (GTDB): domain Bacteria; phylum Acidobacteriota; class Terriglobia; order Terriglobales; family Acidobacteriaceae. The sequence continues at coordinate 82,230 of CAXTNK010000011.1, read as the reverse complement.
TCTTCTCAAACGGCGTGGTGCGGAAGTGCGTGTCCATCTGGTGGAATCCATCAAGCAGGGCGCGGAAATTGTCCGGCCCGATAGCGATCATGGTCGAGAGACCGATTGCCGAATCCATGGAGTAGCGGCCGCCGACCCAGTCCCAGAAACCGAACATGTTGGCCGTATCGATGCCGAATTTGGCAACTTCTTTCGCGTTGGTCGAGATAGCGACGAAGTGCTTGGCGACTGCCTTTTCATCACCGAGCGACTTCAAAGCCCAGTCACGCGCCGAGTGCGCATTGGTCATGGTCTCGAGCGTCGTAAAGGTCTTCGAGGCGACGAGGAAAAGGGTTTCGTCGGCCTGCAGGTCCTGCACGGCTTCGACGAAATCTGTGCCGTCGACGTTCGAGACGAAGCGGAACGTGAGGTCGCGCTGACTGTAATGCTTGAGCGCTTCATACGCCATGACCGGGCCAAGGTCCGACCCACCGATGCCGATGTTGATAATGTTCCTGATCTTCTTGCCGGTGTGACCTTTCCACTCCGCGCTGCGGATCTTGTCAGCGAAGCCGGACATCTTGTCGAGAACTTCATGAACAGCCGGCACGACGTCTTCGCCATCGACAACAATCTTTTCGCCCTTGGGCGCGCGGAGAGCGACGTGGAGCACGGCGCGGTTCTCGGTGATGTTGATCTTTTCGCCGGTGAACATCGCTTCGATCCGGGCCTTGAGGCCGGACTCTTCGGCGAGTTGAAACAGGAGTTTGAGCGTCTCGTCGTTGACGCGGTTTTTTGAGTAGTCGAGGAAGATGCCGCCGAACTCAGCCGTGAGCCGCTCGCCGCGCGCGGGGTCCTTCGCAAACAGGTCCTTCAACGTCGTGCTCTTCACTTTGCCGTGGTGCTCGGTGAGTGCCTTCCGGGCGGAACGCTCGGCCAGGGGAGTGATTTTTGGAATCACTGGGGAGGGTGCTGAAGTGGTCATATGCGTGCTCCTTCTTTCTCTCTGATGCTGCACGGTTTTATTGGATACCGCAAATTCAGTACTGCGGGTATGGCGGCCCGCGCTTCGCGCCGGAGAGGCTAATCAGGTTGCACGGCTGGCGAAAAATACAGATCCCTCCACTACGCTTCGCTCCGGTCGGGATGACAAGTGGGTGGGGAACTTCAGTCGGAATGACAAGTCCTCATTTTGGTGTTGCCAGCATCTGAAGGTCGACGCCTGCCATCTCTATGGTCGCGCAACTGGCGTCGAGCACTTCTCCATCAGCCTGGACGGCTAACGGCACCTCATACTCGAAGCCCGGGATCGGCCTGCAAACGACGCGCCGGATGTCTTCATAACGAGCGGGTGCGTTACTCCGCTGTTTACGGTTACGTGAGCCGGTAGCGCGGAAGAGGCCTTCAAACGTGGCGCGACCGAGCTTCCAGCGGGAGCCGGGTTGATCGCCCTCTGTCTCGACGGTTGCCAGGCGGAGAAACGGCAGGTCAAAGCCTCCGCCGGGACGCCATATGTTCAATTCCGCCACGCGGACAGCGATGGCTTCGCAGGCCCGACGCCCGATAATTTCGCCTGAAGTAGTGGTGATTTCGAGATCGAAGGGCTCAAGCGGGTGATTGAACAGCAGTCGCAACCCGGCGAGGAAATAAGCGGAGCGGCCACCGGAGTTTTTCTTGGCGCGGACAGCCGCAGACATCATCGCAGCGTGAACGCCCATGCCTGCCGTCATGGCGAAAAACCAGCTCTCCTGCGTGCCGTTACTGCAGTACGAGAGGCGTCCGAGAGGGATGGTGCGCGGCTGCGCGTAGAGGATCCAGCGCGCAGCAGCCACGGGATGCTTCGGGATCCTGAGGTTCTGCGCGAGCACATTGCCGGTGCCGAAAGGGATGATGCCGAGCGGGACAGCAGAGCCGGCCATCCCCTGAATCACATCGAACACAGTGCCGTCTCCACCGCAAACGACGACCAGGTCGACATTCTTTTGAACGGCTGCCCTGGCCTGCTCGCCTGCGCCTCGATTGGCAGCGGTCTCCTGCAACTCGACCTGAGCGCCTGCTTGTTTCAGGGTGTCGAGGATGTGAGGAAGGTCGCGGCTGTTCTTCTTTTCAAACAGCGGGTTGACCAGGAGCAGGATTTTGCGCATCGGTCCATCGTATGGCATTCGGTGACAGGATATTGCTGCTCCACCCTTCGCAGAAGCGCGAAGGGTGGGGCACCCAAAGTCCGGAGTTCGACTCACAAGCGGCCAAGGATGCAGTGTGACCGAAGAACCATGCGACCAACGGAAGCATAATCGCCAAAGGCGTGTCTGCCTGCATGGCAAATGCGTAGAATGTGGGCATGGCTACTGCGACGCGTCCTGCTTCCCGCCTGGGGTTGAGTGAAATTTCGCCCCGGATTATGCAGTCTGAAATCCGCTCGATGACGGTTGAATGCGACCGCATGGGCGGCGTGAACCTGGCGCAGGGTGTGTGCGATACGCCGCTGCCGGTGTCAGTGGAAGAAGCAGCGATCCGCGCGATTGAAGACGGCCACAATATCTACACGCGGCTCGACGGTATTGCTTTGCTGCGCGAGGCGATCGCGACGAAGCTGGCGCACTACAACGGGTTGAGAGTCGATCCGCATAGTGAGGTGCTGGTGACTTCAGGAGCGACGGGGGCGCTGTATGCGACGCTGCTGGCGCTGCTGAATCCCGGTGAAGGCGTAATGATGTTCGAGCCGTTCTATGGCTACCACCTGAACACACTGCTGTCGATGCGGTTGGAGCCGGTGCTGCTCCCGATGGCGAAAGGTACGTGGGCCATCGACTTCGACCTGGTGCGTGCATCCATCACGCCGACGACGCGGGCGATCATCATCAATACGCCTTCAAATCCATGCGGCAAAGTATTTACGCGGACTGAGCTTGAGACTCTGGCGACCATTGTGGCCGAGCATGATCTGTTTGTGATTACGGACGAGATTTACGAGTATTTTCTATTCGATGGCACGGAGCACATCAGCCCCGCGACGATTCCCGGCATGAAGGAACGGACCATCAGCATTTCCGGCTTTTCGAAGACGTTCAGTATCACCGGATGGCGTGCCGGGTATCTTTCGGCGAGCAAGGAATGGCTGCCATCGATCGCGTATTTTCACGACCTGACCTATGTCTGCGCACCGTCGCCGGCACAGTATGGTGCGGCTGCCGGCCTGTCACAGCTGGGCGATGATTTCTACGAGACCCTGTCGACCGAGTATGGCAAAAAGCGTGACCAGCTTTGCTCCGCGCTGACAGAGGCGGGGATGATTCCGTCTGTGCCGCCGGGCGCGTATTACGTGCTGGCGGATGCGACGGCGATTGCCGGTGCGGATGCCAGGCAGAAGGCACGCACATTGTTGAAGGAGACCGGAATTGCTTCTGTAGCCGGGTCGGCTTTTTTTGGGATGGATGGGTCGGGGAAGAATCGCGGCGAGAATCTACTGCGGTTCTGTTTCGCGAAGAAGCAGCCTGACCTGGATCGGGCGTGCGAGGCTCTTCGCGGGCGGACGTAGATCCAGGTCTCAAATCCGAGACCTGGAGCACCCGGTCTCCTGATCGTTCAGGAACAGCTACATTCTTCCTGTCCACAGTAGGAACAGCACGTACAGATATCCTTGTCGCACGATCCGCCTGCGATGCTGGGGATGACCAGCACTTCATCGCCGTCCTTGAAGGCGTACTTGTCGTTGCCGAGGAAGCGAATGTCTTCGTCGTTCACATAGAAATTGATGAACTGGCGGAGCTTTCCATCGCCGTCGCGCAGATGCTGCTTGAGCGCCGGGAAGTGGGTTTCGATGTCAGTGACGAGCGCGGGAAGATTGGCGGCTTCCGAGTTGATCTGCTTCTCGCCATTGGTGTGCTTCTGAAAGGCATTGGGCAACAGGACCTTAACGGACATTGGTTCCTCCTACCTGGGCGACCAGGTTTGCTAAATCATCGACTGTGGCTTCGTGCGCGGTCACGTAGGCTTCGAAATCGGCCATGCGCGGGCGAATGGCATCTTCGACGGTGTACTGACCGGCGAGTGCGTCAGTGGTCTTGAGGCCGTTACCAGTGATGCAGGTGACGGTGAGCTCGTCCGGCTTGATGCGGCCATGCGCATAGAGCCTTGCTGTAACAGCCGTTGTTACACCACCGGCGGTCTCGGTGAAAATGCCTTCGGTCTCGGCCAGTTCCTGGATGCCGGCGACGAGTTCGACATCGGAGACATCCTCGGCCCAGCCGCCACTGTCGCGGATCGCGCGCGAAGCATAGGGACCGTCAGCGGGATTGCCAATAGCAAGTGAACGGGCGATAGTGTTGGGCTTCTGCGGCGTCAGGACGTCAGTGTTGTTCTTGACCGCCTGAGCGATGGGCGAGCAACCGGTGGCCTGCGCACCGAAGAAGCGGACGTTCTTTTTCTCGACCAGACCCAGCGCGATGAGTTCGTTGAAGGCCTTGCGGATCTTGGTGATCAGCGATCCACCAGCCATCGGCACGACTACATTGTCCGGCAGCTTCCAGCCGAGCTGCTCAGCGATTTCGTAGCCGACAGTCTTCGAACCCTCTGCGTAGTAAGGCCGCAGATTCACGTTTACAAAGCCCCAGTGATAGCGCTCGGCAATCTGCGAGGATAGGCGGTTGACGTGGTCGTAATTGCCATCGATGCGAACCAGCTTTGCGCCGTACACCTGCGTGTTGAGGATCTTGGCGGCCTCAAGGTCAGACGGCACCAGGATGTACGTCTTCAGGCCAAGACGGGCGGCCTGCGCGGCCACTGCATTCGCGAGATTGCCAGTCGACGAGCAGCCGACTGTATCGAAACCGAAACTGACAGCATTGGCGAGCGCGACCGAGACGACGCGGTCTTTGAAGCTGAGCGTCGGCAGGCAGACAGCGTCATTCTTGACGAAAAGATTACTTGCGCCGATGCGCTTTCCGAGACGCGGCGCATGGAGCAGCGGCGTCATGCCGGTCGGCGTAGTTGGCACGTAATCGGACGCAACCGGCAACAGCGCTTTATAGCGCCACATATTCTGGGGCCCCCGGGCGATCGCCTCACGGGTAAAGCTATCTTTGATTTCAGCGGCTTCGAGGTCATAGGCGACCTCAAGCGGAGAGAAACAATCGTCACACATGGACAGCGGGCGATTTTCGAACCGTTTCCCGCAATCTCTACAACGCAACCAGTAATTTGCCATCAGCAAACCTCTTCCCTCGTCGATTCTCATCGAGAGAGGCGGATGCACGGGCGCGTGACTGACATCAACTACAAACTATAGATTGTAGGAATGCGCAAAATGGAACTAAGGACGAATCCAGGTCCATAATGGCAAACCTGAATCTCATGTTCCCCGTTAAGGAGAGAGTTGACACCGGACGCTTGGATTGCCCAAACCGGTTGTCGTGGCGTCACAGGGCCCGTCCCTCAGCCACTCTGCATGAAATTCAGTTCCGCTCGATCAGGAGCAAACTTGAATGATTAAGAATTAGCATAGTCGGCTTAGCGGTGCAAGTCACACGTCAGGAACGTGCTGCTTTCTCGCCCCCGATACACCAAACGATATGCCTTATTGGTCCAGTCACTCGAGCTACTCATCGAGTCGCAACGAAAGACATTTGGCCGAGCCGCCGGCTTTGAGGAACTCTGTTGTCGAGGTCTCGATGACATTGAAGTCGCACTCGGCGAGCCATTGCTTCGAGGCAGCTGACATGCTGTGCAGAATGACTGTACGACCTAGATTGATCGCATTGCAGGCAAAGCTGAAAGCATCTTCTTCCGACACAGCGAGCCGAAGTTCAGGAGCAACACGGGCTTCGATGGCAGAGTTGCTCGCGGCGTCGAAGGCGTCAGGATAATAGAGCAGGTAGCCGCCTGTGAGGGGACAGAAACACGTGTCCAGGTGATAGAAGCGGGTCTGCAGGAGAGTGAGCGGCTGCACCTCTACGTCGAGAAGAATTTTGAAGTACGGCAGCGCCTGAATGCTGGAACGAACACCATGACCGAACCACAGCAGGTCGAGTTTGCAATCAAACAGCGCATCCCCTGCGCCCTCGAAATAAACCTCGCGCGGCAAGGTGTGTACCTCGAAGCCATTCGCTGCCAGTGAGGCCTGAAAGTGCGGCTCTTCGCCCTGCCGTTCAGGGTGCAGAAAGCTGCTGAGGATTGCTGTTCTATCGCGGACAAGAGCGGCATTTGCGGTGAAAACAAGGTCCGGTAGACCGGGTTGCGGAGGAAGCAGGATGACATCGGCATGAGGCTTGACGATGTCGACAAGAACCTGCCACTGGCGGGCAGCAAGCCCGTCGTAGGTTTCATCGACGTGGCCCTCCATCCAGGGATTGATGACGTAGTGGACACCGAAAAAATCAGGTGGGCACATCAGCAAGAGTGGCTTCTGCATCGTGTCCTTTGCGGTTCCGAATCCAGAATATGGTTCTAGTCTTCGAGCATCAGGGAGTGTATGCAGGATACAGCCTGGTGCAATTGCGCGATCTCGACACACTCGCGGTCACTATGCGCTGACGTCATGTCGCCCGGACCGAAGACGACGATGTCTTCGCAGATGGTGGCGAAAATGCTCGCCTCTGCTCCGAACGGAATAGCGACAGCCGGATGGCCGGTGAGCTTTTCAATCGAGCGCACGAGTGGAGAGTGTTCCGGCGTCTCGAAACCCTGCTGCTGGCGTTCGATGATGAACTCATAACCGATGCGCGGGTGTGTGCGACGCTGCTGGTTGATGGCGGCTTCAATCTCCCCGGCAATGGATGAAGCTGCGGGGATGGGACGCCACTCGACCTGGAACGTGCACGTGCCGGGGATGATGTTCTTCGCCGTGCCACCCTGAATCGTGCCGACGTTGAGCGTAGTAAATGGTGGCGTGAAGAACGGGTTGATTTCTGTAGCGAGGTTGGCGGCAAGTTTTTCAAGCGCGAGCAGCAGATGGGCTGCAGCATTGATAGCGGAGGCGCCTCGATCCGGGTGAGCGCTGTGTGCTTCGTAACCGGTAATGTTGATGCGGCCGAGGCAATAACCTTTGCCGGCGCGCGCGGGATGCAGCAAGGTTGGCTCACCGATGACGATTTTTTTCGGATGCAGCAGATCGGATGCGAGCAGATGCTTTGCCCCCATGCAGCCGATCTCTTCGTCGGCTGTGAGGACGATGCGGATGTTGGCGAAGTCTCGCGTGTCACGACTTTCGGCAGATGCAAGCAGGCAGGCGAGAAAACCTTTTACATCGCAGGCCCCACAGCCGTGCAGGAAGCCATTCTGTTGTGTTGGGTCGAGCGCGCCTGTCCATGTTGATGCATACGGAACAGTGTCGGTATGGCAGAAGAATGCTGTGTCGACCTTGGGGTCGTCAGCGGAACGGCCGGGTGGCGCAGCGAGCAGGTTGATCTTGTCTATGCCGTTTGGGTCCGTATAGATGTCACGTAAAGTTTCCCAGCCTGCTGCGTTCAGCACATGCTCAGCGTATTCATTGACACCGTTATTAGTGACCGATGAGGGAGACGGAATACGGATGAGACTTTCAAGATGTTCGACGACGCGGGTCATTGCTGGCGCTTTCCGGCACCGTGCCAGACGCGTTGATGCAGCTGTTTGTAGCGGCCAAGAATCTCGGCCTGCTGCACGTGCCGGCCATCGCGAAGGATGACTCTTCCCTGCACTGCAACGTCGCGAATTGCTGTTCGTTCGAGCGAGAAGACGAGGATCGGCAGCAGATCACCGGGCGTGTGGCCGGCAATCGAGAAGTCGCTGAGATCGACGGTAAGGAAGTCTGCGCAGGTGCCGGGTTCCAGGTCGCCGGCGTTTACTTTGAGAGCATTCGCACCGTTTTTCGTGGCGCAGGTGAAGAGGCGAGAGGCGAGACTGATGCCTTCGATCTGATCGAGAATCACTCTCTGCTGTTGTGCGAGTCGCAGATGATAGTCGAGTTGTCGTGCATCTTCGAGCGGCGCAATCTGTGCCTGGCTGTCGGAGCCGAAAGCAATCGGAATGCCTGCACGCATCGCAAGTTCGGCAGCGATGATACCGTCGCCGAGATTGCGTTCTGTCGTGGGACAGGAGCAGATCGTCGAGCCCGCGGCGGCAAGTTTCTCGATCTCGGTTGCGTCCATGTGGATAGAGTGAACGCCGGTAAAATCCGGACCGATGATCTTCTCGCGCGCAAGAAATGCAACGGGCGTCGCGCCATATTCTGCGACGCAGGCGTCGTTCTCTGCCACCTGCTCGGCGACGTGCATGTGAATCGTCAGATGATGCTCTCTACCCCATGACGCGATCTGATGCAGAGCATCGAGCGGAACGGCGCGAATACTGTGCGGAGCCACGCCGATGCTGACTGTGCTCTCCCTGTCAGGAATTTTTTTTAGGAGAGCCTGAGTGTTTTCCAGATAGGCACGAGGGGTTTCAATGAAGCGGGTCTGGCCGGGATCAGGCGGCAACTGGTAGCCCGAGCGAAAATACGCAGTGCGCAGCAGGACGATGCGGATGCCGACTGATTGCGCTGCCTCGATGACTTTATGGCTAAGTTCGTTCGGGTCGTCGTAAGGGCGCCCGTCGGGCCTGGTGTGCAGGTAATGGAATTCGCCGACAGTTGTGGTGCCGGCCATTGCCATTTCGAGAAAGGCCATGCGGGCAACGTCGTAAACATCTTCAGGGGTCAGCGAAGCGGCGGCGTGATACATGCAGCCGCGCCACGACCAGAAGTCGCGTCCGCTGGCTGCGCGTGATTCAGCCTTACCGCGGATGAGGCGCTGAAAGCTGTGCGAGTGTGCATTGACGAAGCCGGGGAGAAGGGCTTTTCCTGGCAGGTCGATAATGGTATCGACGGGTGTAGCAGCCTTCGCACTTATTGCTGATACGTATCCTGCTTCGTCCACCACGAGACCGGCATCTTGTAGAAATTCGCCGCGGTAAAAGAGCAGCTCAGGACGGTACAGGGTGCTCATGAGAACGCCACCTGCTCTCCACCGATGCGCACTTCCTTCACAGGATTGACGCCGAGAGTGTAGACGAGTTCGCGCCAGTCGCGGCCATGCAGCACCAGGAAATCAGCGCGACCGCCGATTTCGATGCGCCCGAGGTCGATGCGGCCAAGGGCATGCGCAGCATTGACGGTACCGGCGACGAGCGCTTCCTGTGCAGTGAGGCCGTTGAGGCGAACAGCGAGTGCGAGTGCCGCTGCCATCGAGAAGAGCGGGCTCGAGCCGGGGTTCAGATCAGTGCCGACTGCGAGCGCGACGCCCGCGTCGATGAGTTTGCGACCGGGCGCGACGGGTATGCCGAGATGCAGAGAAACACCAGGCAAAATGGTCGCGATGGTGCTGTGCTTGGCGAAGCTGGCCAGCTGTGCGTCGCTGCAGGCTTCGAGATGATCGCAGCTGAGTGCTTTGAGCTGAAGGCCGAGTTCCAGGCCGCCGATGCGGTGGAATTGCTCTGTGTGCAGCTTGATGGCGAGGCCGCGCTTGATGGCGCATTCGAGGACAAGCCGCGCTTCCTCCGGCCGCCACGCTTCTTTCTCGACAAATATGTCAACCGCTGTTGCTAATTTGCGGCGGCCGACTTCAGGAATCAGATCGCTGCAGATCTGCTGCAGGTAACTGGCACGATTCGAGAGGTCTGCAGGCGGAATGTGAATGAGCAAAGTCGGAATAATCGTCGCCGGCGTTCGCGTCGCAATAGCCTCGATAGCTTCAAGCATCGCGAGCTCGGCTTCAACGGTAAAGCCATAGCCGGACTTGACTTCAATCGTAGTCGCGCCGGAGCGCAGCAGCAGTTCGATGCGCGGCAAAGCGGCATCGACAAGCTCTTCCCTGCTCGCACGCGCTGTGGCACGGATCGTACTGCGGATGCCCCCGCCAGCCATCAGAATTTGCTCATAGGTTTCGCCTGAGGTGCGGGCTTCGAAATCTGCCAGGCGATCGCCGGCCCAGACTGCGTGAGTGTGCGGGTCAATCAATGCAGGCACAACAGCGCGGTTGCCGAGGTCTTCTGTGCGGGTGGCCGTGCCTCTCCATTCGGAGCGCGGGCCGAGCCAGATGACGCGCCCCGCGACGCAGGCCATGGCGGCATGGTCGATCTGTTTAAGTTCGCGCATGGCAGCGCCGCGCTTTGCGCCGAGTCCTTCAGCCGTGACCAGCTGCGCGATGCCGGTGAAGAGAACGTCAGCATGAAGCAGGTCTGTCTTAAGCAAGTCGGGGTTCATGCTTTGTTCTTGACATTCAAGCTGGGTAAATCGAGGCCGCGTTTTTCAGCAGTCTGCCTCGCGATGTCATAGCCGGCATCGGCATGGCGCATAACTCCCATCGCCGGATCATTGAGCAGGCACAGGCGCAGGCGTTCTTCCGCTTCATCACTGCCATCCGCGACGGCGACGAGGCCGGAGTGCTGGCTGTAACCCATGCCGACACCGCCGCCGTGGTGGAAGCTCATCCATCCGGCGCCACTCGCGATGCCGGTGGCGAAGTTGAGCAGCGCCCAGTCGGAGACAGCGTCCGAGCCGTCGAGCATCGCTTCGGTTTCTCGGAAGGGACTGGCGACCGAGCCAGCGTCGAGATGGTCACGACCGATGACGATTGGCGCAGACAAGCGGCCATCGCGCACCATCTGGTTGAAGAGAAGCCCGGCGCGATCGCGTTCACGATAGCCAAGCCAGCAGATGCGCGCGGGCAGGCCCTGGTAGGCAATCTCGGTTGAGGCAAAGCGCAGCCATTCCTGCAGACGCGCGTCGTCAGGAAAAAGTTCGAGCAGAGCCGCATCGGTCTTTGCGATGTCTTCGGGATTGCCTGAGAGCGCGACCCAGCGGAAGGGTCCGCGGCCTTCGCAGAACGAATCGCGGATGAACGCCGGAACAAAACCGGGGTAGTCGAAGGCATTGGAAACGCCGGCAATTCTCGCCTGTGTGCGAAGGTTGTTGCCGTAATCGAAGGCAATGGCGCCGGCGCTCTTCATGGCGAGGATCGCCTGCACATGCGTGGCGATCGATGCCTGCACGCGTGCGGAATATTCGGCGGGCTTTTGCTGGCGAAGGGTGTTCAGATCTTCATCCGAGCGAGTAACGGGCAGGTAGCCCCACATGGGATCGTGCGAACTGGTCTGGTCCGTGACCAGGTCGGGGATGAAGCCGAGTGCAACCATCTTGGGCAGAATCTCGGCGGCATTGCCCCTAAGTCCTATTGAAAGTGCCTGGCGCGATTTCTTCGCAGCTACGGCAAGCGTAATGGCTTCTTCGAGCGAGTCGGTTGCCTTGTCAAGGTACCGTGTCTCAAGACGGCGCTGGATGCGCTGCGGATCAACTTCGATACAGATGCTGACCCCACCGGCAAGTTTAACGGCGAGCGGCTGCGCTCCGCCCATACCACCCAGGCCAGCGGTTACAGTGACAGTGCCGGCAAGCGTGTCATTGAAATGACGCCTGGCCGCGCCGCGGAAGGTCTCATACGTTCCCTGGAGGATGCCCTGCGTGCCGATGTAAATCCACGAACCGGCCGTCATCTGGCCGTACATCATCAGCCCGGCAGCATCAAGCTTGTCGAACTCTTCCCAGGTAGACCATTTGGGAACGAGGTTCGAGTTAGCGATCAACACACGTGGCGCGAGCCGCTGCGTTTCGACGACGCCGACTGCCTTGCCCGACTGCACGAGAAGGGTCTGGTTGTTCTCGAGGCGATCGAGGGTTTCGATGATCTTGTGGTAGCACTCCCAGTTGCGCGCTGCCTTGCCGCGGCCGCCGTACACGATGAGTTCTTCCGGTTTCTCTGCCACGGCGGGATCAAGATTGTTCATCAGCATGCGCTTCGCTGCTTCCTGGATCCAACCTTTGGCTGTCCGGATATTGCCGCGCGGTGCATGGATGGGACTGTACTGATAGGTCATCGCTCTGCCTGCATACACGACTGTATCAAGAGAAGGCCGACTGACGGCATCGTCATCTTCGCCGGTTCATGAACAGCATCCTAACCACCGGCAGAAGTTTCTGAATGGCTTTGCGGGGGCATCTGCGAAGGCCTTCAGCCAGAATTCATGAAGCGATGTTAACTTGCACAAAGGAGCGCAGGTTATTTCCACACAACGTTCAGGGATAAAGGGTCGGTCGTTCATCAAGCCTCTCCGATTGCTGGGCTTCCTGGCGCTGATGGTATTGCCTGCGAACATGCGTTCGCAGGCGACCAGGTCAGCGCTCGACGTCGTAAACCAGATGGTGCAGGCAGAGACGGCTGCGGCGAAAGACCGCGCGCACTTTCTCTACCGCCGCAAGGAAACGTCGACCCGCACCAAGGGTCATCAGTGGGAAGAACTGGTAGTCGAGGTGGCAGAGGGACGGATGCATCGTCTGATCCGTGTGGATGGCAAACCGCTGACGGACAGCCAGCAGAAGACTGAGCATGATCGACTGCAGTACCTGGCGAAACATCCTGACGACGTACGCCGTGAAAACCAGAACCGTAAAGATGACGAGGCACGGACGGCCGACCTGCTGCGCGTGCTCCCGAAGATGTACATCTTTTCTCTCGAAGGCATGCAGGACGGCTGCACCAGGGTTGTGTTCAAGCCAAATCCTTCGTATCAGGAACAGACTTACCAGGACAGGGTTCTGCATGCCTCGGCTGGCTACCTGCTCGTCCATTCAGGCGACAACCGGCTGTGCAAGCTGGATACGCATCTTGAGCATCCGGTTGAATTCGGTTATGGAATTCTTGGGAAAGTGAGCCAGGATAGCCGGTTCTTCATGGCGCGCGGTGAGGTCACGCCTGGACAGTGGAAGACGCAGCAGATGCAGGTGCATATCGATGGAAATATTCTGCTGCTGAAGAGCGTCTCGCGGCAGGAAGACTCACTGCATTTTGGTTTTCAGGAAGTGCCGTTCAGTACGAGCGTGGCGCAGGCTGCGGCGATGCTGGAGTCGACTTCGTATTGAGGGCTGGGCTGGTTTCGTTCCGGCTTGAACAGCTGGTTTGTCATTTGAACCCAAGCGTGTCATTTGTCATCTCGACCACAGCGCAGCGTAGTGGAGAGATCTGCTTCACTGCCGACGCCGGCATAAATGCGGGTCCGTTCGACTGCGCTCCGCTTCGCTCAGGATGACACATTTAGAGAGGTCTGGGGATGGCGAGTCGCGAAGTCGACGTGGATGACAGGCTGTCCTAAACGCAATCAGCCGGCACTGGCGGCTGCTTCATCAGAATAAATCTGCGCATACTTCGTGATGCCAACCATCGTAAATACTTTTTGAAAGTGCGGAGTGAGACCGAACAGGGCGACTTTATCGCCAGCCTTGCCTGCCTGCATCAATAGCTGGATGACCAGCGCGATACCGCTCGAGTTGATGTATTCGACGTTCGTGAAATCGAGCAGCAGATGCCCGCGCTGCTCAGCGGGCAGGCGGCTGAAGGTACCGAGAACAGCATCCTGCGAGGCCGAGGAAATGTCGCCGCGGAAGCGAAGAATCGTAATCGATGAACCGCCGCTACCCTGCTTCTGATCCACCGTAACCTTGGTTTCCTGCTGCACTAAGCCTTCTCCTTGTTGAGGCGGATCATCAGCCGCGCGTAACTCTTGCTCGAAGGAGAACCGGGCACCCATTCTGCTTCATCGACCAGCGCTTTAATGAGAAACATGCCCATGCCGCGCGCCTCTTCTTCTCCATGCATCTTGCGATCGATGTCAGGAGCAGCCGGCTGGTTGAGCATGCCCGACCCTTCATCGACCACCTTCACTTCGAGCTTGTCATCGTTGACGCTCATTTCGACACCGACGCGGTATTCACCACTGAGCTGGTTCCCATGCTCGATTGCGTTGATGCATGCTTCGGCGAGCGCAGTCTTCAGATCTTCGATGCGGTCGTCGGAAAAACCCATCATCTTCGCGACGCTGGCGGCAGTGCTCATGGCTACTTTCTCGTAGCCCATGGTCGATGGCAACAGGACCTCTACCGTGGCTCCCGGCTTTATTTCCACGCATCCTCCCCGGCGCCGACTGCCGTTCGGCAGACTGCCAGTGCGGTCATATCATCCACCTGCACGGTTGTCCCAGAAAATTCGTGCACCGACGTCCATAGATGAGCAAGTGCGGGCGCGCCCGCGGTACCGGGACTGCTCGTAAACGTCGCCAGCAGACGCTCTTCGCCAAACTCTTCCTCACCCTTGAAAACCTCGGTCAGGCCGTCGGTGTAGACAAGCAGCCGCGAGCCGTCAGTGAAGGCCAGCTGCTCGGATTCGTATTGCGATCCGGGCAGGATACCGAGTGGCGGTCCACTTGCCTTGAGCAGGATCGGCGTCACCTGAAGAACACCAGCGCTGCCCGGGATCAGAAAGCCGGGATTGTGGCCGGCGTTGACAATTTCGAGTTGGCCGCTCTTGCAATCCAGCCGGATGAGAAATGCTGTGACATACTTGCGACGCGTTTCTTCACCTTCATCCCAGTGGTGCTGGTTAAGCCGTTCGGCAATGATTTTGAGCGAAAGGCCGCTGATGGCAAGAGCGCGGAATGCGGCGCGAAATGCAGTGCTGACGATGGCCGAGGCCAGTCCTTTTCCCGCCACGTCGGCGACGATCATGATCTGCTGATGATCCGGCATTTCGAGTATGTCGACGTAATCGCCGCCGACTTCAAAGCAGGTGGAGGAGCGGACAGCGACATCATAGCCGGGGACGTCGGGCATGCGCTCGGGCAGCAGACTGCGCTGGAGGGCGCGAGCTGCATTCAGGTCCTGCTGGACGCGCGCCCATTCGAGATCGCGCTCGTGGAAGCGGGCATTCTGGGCGGCAACAGACGTCTGCAACACGAGGCCTTCGAGGAAGTCCTCTTCAGAGAGCGTGAGCTGCCGGGCGCAATGGATGACAACTTCGCTGGTTCGAATCCCCTCACGTTCGTGGAGGGGCAGGCGTGCGCAGCCAGTCCAGGGCTCGGGCGGCATCTCGCCGTATTGCAGGCGTGGTTCGGTGATAGCTGCGCCTTCCAGCTCGAGTTCGCGCACCGCAATCTCGAGGGCAGTCATCAGTACTTCGCGCAGGGCGATACTGCCATGCACCTGGCGCGAGGCGTGGAGCAGCGCCTGCAGGCGGGCCACCTGCTGCTGCAGGTTCAGCAGGTCATCGAACCCGGTTTGTGGAAATCCAGTCTGCGGGGAAGTAGCTTCCACTCGGGCCTCCGGCTTGTTTCCGCAGTCTACATGAGCCTGCGACGACCAGAAAGACGCTGAGAAACGAGTGGGTTGCTGCGAGGCTTTTCGAACTGGTGTCGACAGAAGTTTTGTTTATGGCTGGCCTTTCCTTGCATTGAATATACGGCGATGGAAAATCACTCACACGGGAGCCTGCACAAGGACGTGGCCATCGATGATCCCGCCGCGCACCAGGCTGCAAAGCTTGACGCGCAGGGCGTCTGTAACCTCCTGACCCTTGGCCATTTTCAGCATGCCATGCCGGCTTCGGATCTCCTGCTCGAGGACCATGCCGACCTCGAGTTGAGCTACGGCTACCTTGCGCAGTTCCATGACATTTTTTTCAGTGGCGAGCTCGGCCATCACATCAACTATCGGTTTGTCGAATTCAGTGTCCCGGCTGCGAAGACGCGAGACTGCCTCTTTATCGGTCAGCATACGCATGCGATAGGCATCGAATGCAGCGGCGAGCTTTAAAACTTTTGCGCCAAAGACCATCGAGGCGGAGTCAGTTCCGGATGAGAATGGTGACTGCGCGGGAATGTGGCGCACGAACTGCTGACTGATGATCCACCCAACGGCTTCCATGGTCGGGATACTGGCCAGCAGCGCCTCTGCCGCCCGGGGGTGGGCGTCGTACTGAGCCTGTTCCTCCAGTGTGAGGCGCGTGCCTACATAGGCCTGCTGCACCAGTTCCGCCGGAAGAGTGATGCAACCCAGCTGCGACAGCGAGGCCGCGGCATCCAGTCTGCCCGCAACCGGAAGATCGAGCCGGCGGCTGATGTGCCGCACACTGCGGGCGATCCGCATGGACTTCGCAGAGATGGCGGGATTGGCCGCACGCAGTACGTCCGTCAGCAGCTTGATGTTGCCCAGTTGCATGGACTCGAGCTGATGCCGGTTCATGATGAGCGCCCGGTAGCGATTCATCCCGGCTTCAATGGCTGCGTTCAGCTGATATTTATCGCAGGGCTTCGTCAGAAAGCGGAAGATGTTGCCCTGGTTGACGGCTTCGACGGCAGTGGCCAGGTCGGCATTGCCGGTGAGCAGTATCCTGGTCGAATCGGGCGACACGTCGCGCACACGGGACAAAAACTGCGCACCGTTCATCGTCGGCATCCGTATGTCGGCCATCACGACAGAGAACGGTCCATGCCGGCGCATCGCGGCCAGCCCCTCCTCGGCACCTGCTGCGGTCTGGACGGCAAAGCGTCCGCGGAACATGACCTGCATGCCAAGCAGAAGGTCTGGCGCGTCATCGACGAAAAGGATGCTCTCGTTCAGGGACGAGGCGGGGCTTACCGAATCAATCATGCGTTGGCCTCATTCAAAAGGCGGCGCGCAGAATGACGCTCATCACTGCGGGCTAGACGGGGGGGCAGACGACAAACCATAGTTAGTTCATCGACAGGTTTTCCGGAAGGATGAATCTACCGGTGCAAGGGAGCTAACGCCGCTCCAGCAGTTCGGCATTGCGCAGGATGCGCCGGACCTTTTTCGGCGAAATAGACAGCTTGGCTGCGACGCGCGAAATTTTGCGTCCCTCCCTTGCCCAGACCTTGGGGATGACGATCTCGGCAAACTCTTCCGTGATCTGCTGAAAGGTCTTGCTGCCGAGAATGCCTTCCGACCAGGCGCGCAAGGTTTCATCGATACCGGACGCACGAAGGATCCGCGACTTGAGTGAAGCGAGGTCTTTTGAA
>CAXTNK010000011.1:59924-65366 GCA_964245665.1 uncultured Acidobacteriaceae bacterium | reverse complement strand
TTTGAAAGATGGTCGCGGTCGTCCTTGCTCATCAGGTCAGAGGCGAGCGAGACGTACTTCTTTGCCACATCCCATTCCTGAAAAAAATCATTGGCTGCGGTGGCGCCGCGCGCGATGTAGGCGCCAGTGAGCAGTCGCTTGTTCTGCGTCTGCTGGGCCAGCACGATGGCTTCCTCTGCATACTCGAGCGCAAGATTCGCGAATACGGCGGTGTCCGTCTCATCCCCCAGTTGCTCATCCACACGGGCATTTGCTGCTGCTGCCTGCAGGATGCGGGCACGCGCCATCAGGATGCGGTCGCCCCGCTCCTGGCCAAGTTCATGCGCCTTGAGTGCTTCGGCTGAAGCACGATCGATATCCCCACTGTCGAGATGCAGATGTCCCGCATTGACGAGCACCGAACCCGTACCGCCTTGATGATGATGGAGCGAATATATTTCGCCCGCGCGGTCCAGCAGATCGAGTGCCTCCTGGCAGATCTGCAGATACTTTGCATGCTGCGGACCGCGTGCCTTGCCCGCATGCAGACGTTTGCGCAGGTCAAGTGCAATGAGCCGTTTTACATAAGCTGCATTGGTAAGGGCGCGCGCCAAGTTTGGATGATGCTGATGCCGCTCGGAATAGATTTCGACCGCACGATCGAAATGCGCCAGCGCCTTTACGTACTCGCCCGAGCGTCGGACGAAACGACCACGCGCCGATTCGATATTGCCAAGCGACAAAGCATGGTCGGTAGCGCTCAATTCGACCTCTGCTTCATCTAGGAGGCGAAAAGCCTCGCGGCGTTCGTCCTTCTGAAACAGCAGCCAGCTCTCGTGAATCTTGATCACGGCGGTGATCCTGGGTGCAGCCATTTGTTGCGCGAGCGTGCGCGCGGCCAGGATGTGGTGCAGAGCCGTAGCGTAATCGCCCTTCTTGCGATGTGCTCTTCCCTTCCAGAAATGCGCCAGCGTGATCAGGTGCGCATCGACCAGTTCCTGCTCCACCCGAAGCACGAAGTCGAGCAGTTCAACTGTCTCCGACGCATTTTCTTCCGCCAGGGCCGCGTAGGCTTCCGACATGCGAAGAAGCAGAAACCCCTTCAACGGCATGTTTCTGCGGTCTGCCTGACGAAGGGTCTGGAGCAGAGCGTGAAAAAGCTTCAGGTCATGGTAGCCGAGGTCGATCCACTGGGCCAGCGCCAGCAGCAGGGCGGGACCGAGCGGATGGTCCGCCTCCAGCGTGGAAAGGTCATCGTGCGCGTGATCAAGAAGGGTAAAGCCGTCGCCGATACGGCGTTCGACCAGTGCAGTGTTCAGTTTTTCGAGGAGAGGATCGAGAGCTTTCATCCAATGCTCATTCTAGAGCAATTTTTCTGACGGTACTGAGTTTCCAGCTGCATACAAGCCAGCCTCAGCCTGGCGAAAAGAACAGCAGTCACGTGTATCCGCGCTATGACTTCACGAAAATTGCTCCTTGGACTTCACCGGATCTTTTCGCCTGCTGACCTGCCAGTAATTGTCATCCAGATGACTGTCAATGCACTTCAGCATCGATGAGCCGCTGCTTGCGCAGCAGCAGGAGACGCGCCCGGAGCTGCGCTGTTGCCTGGCGATGACAGCGCAGGCAGAGCGTACGCAGGTTCTGCAGATCACATTCGCCGCCGCCTTCAGCGACGGGCAATATGTGGTCGGCTTCCCACAGGCTGCGGCGATTGAGCTTCTTCAATCCCCAGTGCACGAGCATCTCGTCACGGCCTTTTCCCCGCGCCTTCTTCATCCGCAAAAATGCGCTGAGCGTGTTGATGTGGCACTCCGCACAGACACCCTTATCCCGCTTGAGAACCAACTGGCGAACGTAGGCGGGGCTGGTGCGCATGCGCCATTCATGTACGCACCACTCGGAGCAGAAGGTAAATCTCCCGCGTGGCACTTCAAGGGCACACCAGCGGCAAAGCGCGCGCCCCGTGTCGCCACGCGGCAGCGACGAGGGATGAACGGGACCGCCGGGCATGCAGCGCTGTGTGCTCATAGGGTTAGGTTTGCACATGTTCAGTCATGCTGCACCTGCAGGGTAAATGCACCGCAGTCTGTCCCGTAAGTGGAGACCTGGGTACGTTTTTACCGAAGAACCGCACCGTTCAACGATATGCATGGCGGTTAAGCGATGGTACATATCGTTGAAGAAGCCGGATGCGGATCAGGTTCCGCCTACGTCCGGCAAATTTTGAAGGGCTGCTGGTAATGGACGCGGGCACGGGTGTCATCTAGCTTTATGTAAACAGTATCTAAATGCTCGCGTTGTATTCAAACGTTCCGCATTGAGCAATGGGTCAAATGAGCGATGGGCCAAAAATGCTGGATAGGCCGCGGCCCTGCAAATAACGAGTGTTTTTGGCTAGCTGACACATATGCGGAGAGGGAGATTTTTGACACAGCTCTCACTGCTTGTTAGCCTTAAGTGTCTGCACCAGACAAGCTCACCAGAGCAGTGCGTCCCCGTCGTCTAGCCCGGCCTAGGACACCGCCCTTTCACGGCGATAACACGGGTTCGAATCCCGTCGGGGACGCCAATAAAATCAACGACTTAGCATAAACATACAAGCTCCGTACGTCATACGTACGTCATAGAGCGCGCTGAGCAGGTAGTCCAAGCAATTGCCGTATGCGCTGCCTGTGCGACATATCTGCCGGGCTGCGTGATCCTTTTTCTGCCCATTGCCGTAATGTGGCGATCTTCAATTCATGCGTGGTTAACGGTGCAAGAACACTCACCTTCAACGCTGTTCCAGGCGTCGGTTTCTCGTGAATGAATGGATCGGCTGTGAACGCTTTGAGCGCCATGGCTCCCGCTTCGTAAACAGAAGACGCAATAACTTCAGCACAATGTTCAATGCCGTTTTCATCGATGAAACTTACGGTGCAGCGTGTCGCAGTCATGAAGCGAGTTTAGCGCGCTTTTCGCTTTTTGTTCTCCGCAGATTTCGCATCCAATCGGATAATACGGCGACACCACAAGGGGCATAATGTTCGAGCGAGACGTTAGGAAACTGAAGGTCGTTGGAACCGTGGGCCAGGAAGCGACAGCGGGCCAACTCGGAATTCCTAACGTGGATCCGAGCCGCGAATATGTTTGCTTGTATCTGAACGCATGTACCTCGAAGGAACGGCAGATGATAAGCATTACGTGCGGCGGTTACGATGGTTTCCAAAACGATCTATTCCCGGCGAGCAAGTACATTTTTACCCTAGCGATGTAAGCGACTTTTACGGTGAAGATGGCTTGCCGTCCAAGGAATAGGTCCACGCTTTTTAGCCTGAGGACCTAACACGTCCGTCCGGTACCCCTGAGCATCTTCCGTCCGAAAAGTTCAGAAGCGTCTCAAGTCCCTTATATATAAAATTTGAGTATCTTCTGATTTTATTGACTATTCGATGAGACACATCGCATCTCTTGAGATCCTTCCAACAATCCCAATCCCATGAAGAGTCTCATCGGAACATAGGCCAGGATCTTGACACGCTTCGCGATCAGGATTGACGACCTACGCTGCTTAGGAGCGCGCTGAAGTCTGGGGTGATGGGAAGATGCCACTCCCACCCACCAAGCATTGTGCCGGTCGCCTTCACAGATTTGATCTTCAGTTCAGCTTTTGCGCGCATCATCGTTGACCGGCTGATCTCCTGCGATCTGCATAGAGCTTCAATTTCGCTTTGCGATCGCGGGCCGTTGGCAAGTTCACTCTTCATCAAGTGAATTGCAGCATTCATCTTGTTGCCGTGTTTGTCATCCTCATCCGCACCTATCTCCGCATCCTGAACAATCTGCGTTGCCGTACCTTGTACCGGTTCGCCCCACACGATGCGCGTTGTTTCGTCATCCTCGCAATTCGGAATCGGAACGGCGCGAATGTCATAGTTAAAACCGTCGCCATCCTTGCCAATATTCGATTTCATCCGAAACATTGTGCATTGACCGGATCTATCGCGAACCGTTCCAATTACTACGCGCGCAACAGCCACGTACGCTTGCGAGCCAAGTACGCCATCCATGGGGTTGATGTCGCGCTTACCGTTGTTTGTCTTCCTGCGATGAGTGATGCCGATAACCACGCAATCAAATTCGCGTGCAAGATCAACTAACGGTTGAAGCGCCTCACGTACGTCATTCGCTGCGTCGCTGTTCTTCCCGCGCGTCATCACGATTACCGGATCAATGATTAGAAGATCAATCCCGCCGCTCTCGCGTATGCATTGCTTCAGCAACTCCATATCACGCGACGGATCAAATGGTTTCTTCTGGTTGCCGTCAGTAGTGCCATCGATGGTGAGATAGCGGCTTGCATCGGCACCAGCCGCCCACAATCTCGGAGCGATGGTGTCTTCTGGATCGTCCTCGCTGCTCCAGATCAGCACGTTGCCTGCGCGCTTGCACCGCGTCCCGTCTGGCCATTCGCCGCCAGTCGTTACGGTTGCGGCTATGGATAGCGTGATGGTGGATTTTCCGGTTCCAGGGTTGCCCGCAAGAATCGTGACCTTGCCTCTAGCAAGCCAATCCCGCCATAACCAACGTACAGTCTTGTGCTGAATGTCTGTGCCACGTGTGAGAATTACTTGTCTGTTGCCACTTGGAATGTTCATTGATGCACCTTTGCCATTCACTATGGCGCTGATATCAACTGGTGGTAAGTCTGGCGTGGATTCAACAGGCTGGTTGATTCCAGAATTCATTCCAGATTTCAATGTCCTGTGCGCCATGTTGTAGCCGCGCTTTGACACGTAACCGTTCTCTGTTGCAGCTTGCATAAGCGCGCATTCAACTTCAGTCGCTCCAACATGCCCCGCACCAACGAACCTTCCCATGCGGTAGGCGATGGCATTCAGTTTCGTGTTGCGTCCGGATGAAGTGTCGCGTAGCTCTTGGCTGTTCTCTCTGAGGGCTTTTGCTGCGAATGCCTTGTCACGCTCCGAAACGGCCTGCGGCTGCGATACGACACCCGTGGACGGGGAAGTTTTGGCGGCTGGCGCGGCGCTCTTGATCTTGGAGGCGTCAGCACCTATCAGCCCGGCGGAACGCGTCAGAAAGGCTGTAATGGCTTCGTCTGAAACCGGCCTTAGAGTGTCGCGATGGTTGGCAGTAGGGCTGTACTGCCAGGCGTACGGGACACCGCTTTCGTGCATTCCATCCATGACCAACTGTTGTCCGCGGCCAAGTATTTCTATCTTGCTGGTTGTTCCCGTTAAAGTGCGCTTTGCTGGTTCGCCGCGCTGTGCGCGATACATTAGAGCGACACGCGGGCTATTCGCACGTCGTCTTACAAGTGCGTTTCCGAGCATTTCGATAGCAATGCGTTCAACTTCCATCGCGACGGCTGTTTCATCAACATCTACGTCAACCACGACTAGACCATCGCAAAGAATTCCCGTGTTAAGCGCGTCTATTGTTGCTTCGCTTGTCGCGGCT
>CAXTNK010000011.1:55681-59914 GCA_964245665.1 uncultured Acidobacteriaceae bacterium | reverse complement strand
TGCCTGCTGCTTGTCTGCAGTGTATATGCTTTGATGGCTAAAAGACATCCTGTATGATCAGGCCGATGCCTGATGCTGGCGCCCCCCTGATCTGTTTGCCCATCAAGGGCGTACATATGGCACCGGCCTGTAGCCTTGTTGCCACAATTGAGAACGCAAGATCTGAACAGCGAGGGGACTGGCCATTTCAGTGGACCAGGCTCGGACCAAGTTGCTCAGATGGCGCGGGCTGTGATGGGGTGCGCAGTTTCTCGTGCTCGACTACCTGCTTTGTCCAGGCGTTCACTTCATCACGGTTCCAGCCACCCAGCCGCTTCATCTCGATTTCAAGCTGAACCATCTGCGCGTCATTGTCGGTTACTGCGACGAAGCTGCTGCAGCCGTAAATCAACCGGCAAGGTGGGGTTCCCCGGAAAATCGGAAACACCGTCAACATCTCATGAGCCAGCGTGACGGACAGCAGTGGTCGAGGACGCTCCAAGAAAAGCTTTTCGTACTTGCGGAACCAGTTTGAACCGTCGTTGTCGGCGTCGAAGTGGTCATACATTTTGTCGTATGGGAGGACTTGGATCAGCATCCTCAGACGTTTCTGTGAGCGAAGGTATTCGCGATACTCGAAATAGTTGCTGCCACGATCGGCAGCGGTTAAGTGCTGCACAACTCCCAAAGCTGTGAAGTTCGGACTGATGACGATGCTGGATTTATTCACAAGGAATCTCCTACCGGTTGTTACTTCGTGGAAGATTTCAGGTCGCCAGAATCGAGCGAAGCGGCCCAAGTTTCAGCGGAGACATAGTCAATGAGCCGACGGCGTCCAACAACAACGGATCGGATCGTCCCGGCTGAAAGCAGTTCATACAAGAGCGTGCGGCCGATGCGGTACCGCTTCCCTGCTTCTGGCACGGTCAAGAATTTTGGCTCTATCCAACCCATAACTACACCTCCGTGTGCGTTTGCACACATGTAATACTGACACCCTATATTGATTTGGGATATTTGTGTGCGAAAAAACACATCTGTGCTAAATTTGTTGATAAGAGGAGCAGACCTTGACGCCTACAAATGAACTAAAGACAGCCCGCGCCCCGCGAACCGAGACCGCTACGGTGCGTTTTGATCCCAGGCTGCGATATCTAGCCGAGCTAGCTGCAAAGGCTCAACGACGCACGTTCTCCAGCTTTGTTGAATGGGCAGTCGAGCAAGCGCTGCAGAACGTCACCCTTGATCCCGCAATCGATGACAAGTCCTCTGCAAGTGCCAAGCCGTCTGTGGCCGCGATGGCTGACAAACTGTGGGACGTCGATCCCTTTGACCGCCTAGACCGACTGGCACACACTTATCCACACCTGCTGACATACGATGACCAACGCTTGCTCAAATTGATTTATGAAAGCGACGTTCTTTCAGTCGCCAGCGGCCCAAATGGCAAACGTGGATTTAGCTCACGGCTAATTCGTGAAAACTGGGAACTGCTGACGGGCATAGTTGCCGGCGCGGTAGAAGCTTCACAACTAGATTCAATCAAGAAAGGAAAGAGATAAACATGCCAACCGAAATTGACAATGAACTGGAAAAGCTGAAGAAAATCAATGCCGAATTGCTTGCTAAGACACGCAAGCTGCGCGATAAGGTTACGGCGCTGGAGACAGAAAAAGCCACGTTCACGACGGCCGCTGAGACACAAACAGCGGCCCTCACTTCGAAGCTTGAACGAGCTGAAGACTACGCCAAGCAGCAAATTGTGCAGAGCATCACGCGTGAAATGTTCACGGTGGAGCGTTTCGGACGGTCCTATGTAAGCGACCGTCTCCAGGTGAAGCTGGGTGATGACGGAGCGCCAACGGTCACGGTGATGCAAGAGGATGGAACCACGGCAACTAAGCTCAGTTTGGACGAATTTCGCAAGCAGCTACGTGAGACGAAAGAACTGGCTCCGCTGCTGATTGGTTCACGTGCCAGCGGTGGTGGCACGATTGGTACACCTTCCCATCGCTTAGCACGCGCGAGGACGATCGAGCCAGCCGAGAACACAACCCGGCTTAATTTAGGGCTCAGGTAGCTATTGACAGATCCGGAAAAGCGCAATAAGTTCAGTGAAAGTTGCACAGCGCCAGTCGGCGCATCCGCATCAGGTTGTATGCGTCACCAGTCGGTGACTCGGTTTAAAGCTAGTCAGCTACCGGAATTCAAAACACTTTGAATCGAGGTTAGCGCAATGCCCACGACATCCGTCACGTATACAACTCAGCTTGCAGATGTAGTTATACCGCAGGAGTTCACGGCTTACACCGTGCAGAACAGCGTTGTATCAACCGCGCTCGCACAGTCCGGGATTCTTATACAGAATGGTGAGATTGCAGCGCAACTGCACGCGGGAGCAGATTCATTCACCGCGCCGTACTGGAATGATCTTCCCGATGTTGAAGCCGATATCGTCACCGACGATCCAACCGTTAACAGCGTTCCGCAAAAGCTTACAAGCGGTAAGCAAATTTGCCGCAAAAGTTTCCTTCATCAAAGTTGGTCTTCGATGGCGTTAGCGTCCGAGCTTGCAGGTTCAAATCCGTTGCAGGTTTTGCAGAACCGCGTTGTGAACTATTGGGATCGTCAGGTTGAAATGCGACTGGTAGCCACGTTGAACGGCATTTTGCAATCGAACGTTGCAAACAACAGTTCTGACATGGTGTACGACGTGACCGCTGCAACCACTCCAACGTTCAGCGCGACCGCCGTAATCAATGCCGCTGTCACATTGGGTGACCGCTTGGATGATTTCAAAGCCATTGCGATGCACAGCGCGATCTATAAGCAGGCGCTCATCAATGATGAGATTCAATTTCTGGAACCGTCGCAGGGATTGCCTATAAAGACGTATCGCGGAATGCTTGCAATCGTAGATGACAACCTGTCTCCGGCATCTGGTGTGTACACAACTGTACTTATGGGATACGGTGCGATCGGTTATGGCTTGACTGCGCCACGCGTAGCACCGGGAACCGAAGTCTTTCATTGGCCACAGGCCGGTAACGGCGGGTCACAAGACACGCTCCACAGCCGCGTGAACCTCGCGCTTCATCCACTCGGCTACCAGTGGGTAGAAAACAATTTAGCCACGCAATCGCCCGCGATTGCAGACCTGTCATCTGGCACGCATTGGACACGCGTCGTGCAGCGTAAAGCTGTACCGCTCGCGTTCTTGCTCAGCCACTAAGTTTCACGCACACTCCGGCGTGAAGGGGTGCGTCCGCCACAGGCGCACCCCACTTTTACGATCTATGGGACATCAACGAAAAAATCCGCCTTCGAACGCCGCCGCTGAAATTAAAACGTTGGCGGCCACCGGCTTCAGCAAAGTGGGCATCGCTGCCCATTTCGGTGTGCACACACAGACGCTTGATAGATGGCTGGAAGACGAGCGCCTGAAGTTTGCCATGGAAACAGGCCGCGACCAGGAGCGCCAGGCGCTACATAACAGCCTCTATAAAGCGGCGATTGAAGGCGGCGATAAGGTTGCCGCCATGTTCCTTCTCAAAGCTCGCCACGGGTACAGGGAAGGCGATCAGAGCGATCAGGCGAACCGGGTGTCTGTCGTGTTCAATATTCCCGGCGCGCTTACAGCCGAACAGTACAAGGTGATCGATGGCATCGCAGGAAATTCAAACAAACAGCTTCCAGACGCAACTACTAACCGTTCCTGAAGAGTTCGATGTATTCCTCGGCGGCGGTCGTGGCGGTGGGAAGAGTTATGGTCTGGCATTGCTTGCGCTTCGCCACGTCGAACAGTACGGCATCCGCGCACGCATCTTGTATCTACGTAAGACGTACAAAGGCTTGGCAGATTTTGAGCTTGTTTGCCGTGAATTATTCGGCATGGTTTACGGCGGTGCAGCGCGGTACAACGCTGCCGAAGGTGTCTGGCGCTTTCCGAACGGTGCATACATGGAGTTGGGACAGCTTGAAACCCATGCGGACTATGCGAAGTATCAGGGTCGATCGTTCACGCTGCTGATGGGAGACGAAGCAGGCCAGCACGCCACGCCTGACCTGCTGGACATCATGCGATCCAACCTACGCGGCGCAAAGGACATCCCCATCCGCGTGGCCATGGCTGCGAATCCAGGTGGCCCAGGTCACGCATGGCTTGCCAAGCGGTACGTCTTCAAGTCTGGCCCGTGGTTGCCGTTCTATGAACCGAAATCGAAGCGGACATGGGTCTACGCGCCCAGCGTCTTC
>CAXTNK010000011.1:53869-55671 GCA_964245665.1 uncultured Acidobacteriaceae bacterium | reverse complement strand
ATTCATAGATGTTGAGCAATACCGCGATCAGCTTGAAAGCTCCTGCCCCGATGATCCGGAGTTGCTGCGCGCGTGGACGGACGGCGATTGGGCGGTGAATCGCGGCGCTTACTTCGCCATGGTGCTTGATGAAAAGCGGAACGCGATCGAACCATGGACAGAACTACCGGAAGACTGGGAGACATGGCTCAGTCACGATTTCGGTTCATCGGCCCCCTCGGTGACCTACCTGTTCTGTAAGTCTCCAGGCGCGTCGTATGAGGGTCGTTTCTACCCACGGGGGTCGATGGTTCTGGTGGATGAGCTTGCAGCTGTAAAGCCGGGGAGCCTGAACACGGGGCTTGGCTGGACGGCAACCGTCACCGGCGAAGCTATTCGCGAGTTCTGCAAGCGCTGGGATGTATCGCCGAGCGGTGTAGCGGATGACGCTTGCTTTGCGAAGACTGGCAGCGGCGCGGGAAGCATTGCGGAAGAGTTTCAGCGCACCGGCGTCACGTTCAGCCCGGCGCGGAAGGCTGATCGCATCAGCGGTTGGCAGAAGATGAAGCGGCTTTTGGCCGATGCAGGCAAACCAGATCGACCAGGACTGTACATTTCACGCGCGTGTGAATACTGGTGGCAGACCGTTCCATATCTTACGCACGACCAGAAACGGCGTGAAGATTTGGATTCAACGCAACCGGATCACGGCGCTGACGCTTGCCGCTACGGCTTACTTGCTCAAGTTTGGGCGACGCACATCGATGTGAAGTGGTTTCGATAGTTCTAGAAACGAGCCTTACTTCGTAAATGATTTTGCTAACTCAATAATTCTCTTGTGGTCGGGACAATCATCGTCTTCGCAATTGTGGTGGTTGCAAGGCATAGCTTCAAAGGCAGCATTTGGCGGCACACCTGTTGCACTAGTTAAGTAACCGCAAAACTCCGTGACATGAACCTGACGAAATACATCGTGGTAGACACCCCAGCCAAAGAAAAAAATCAAATTATGAACCAAGTTTAGCTGCCCAACTACAGGTGGTGCCGTTCCATAAATCTTCACATCCGGGACAGCGACCGCACCGCTTGATACTGTACCTCGCGACTGGACAGTGGAAAGTGTGATGATCTTTGGCCTCTCAGTCGGACCCATGAATTCCTCTTCGGTTGGTTCATATTGGTTTGGTCCATATTCGCTGTCATTCTGCACGACACCTGACTCAATTTTGTCGCTAAAAAAGTGGACAAATGATGTTGCGGGGGTTGTGCCGCTGTTTTCCCACGTTGGACTGACGGTGAACCGCTTTTGACTTTCATCATGATTGAACTTATACGCGCTAAAACTTACGAACGCGCGCTGTACATCCATCATTGCTGCTCTGTTCACGCTGTAACCTGCGACTGAGATGATCGTTGAAAGACTAGCAAATATCAGAGATATCGCACCAATCTGGTTTGCCCTTCCAGCGCGATCCCAAAAACTCAAGGACTCATTAGCGGCTGGCGCACTCGG
Organism: uncultured Acidobacteriaceae bacterium; assembly: GCA_964245665.1. Lineage (GTDB taxonomy): Bacteria > Acidobacteriota > Terriglobia > Terriglobales > Acidobacteriaceae. The sequence goes on along the minus strand of CAXTNK010000011.1, from coordinate 54,179 downwards.
CTGTGCTTGCGGGCTGGTCACCCTGTCTAGAAGACGGGCGATGTGATCCGTTGATCCGGCAACGTCATCGACCTTGTTTAGGATTTTTTCTAACTTTAGATTGACGGCCGCCGGATCGATACTCATGAATTGACAAAATCTCCTATGAGACTTTCGTACGTACTATAAAGTGTACTTCGCAGGGCGATACCAAACAAGGAATTGCCTCGTACCTATGCAGACATTACCTTCACCGCCAGCAAACGCCCCGCCTTGCGCTCGTTATCCGGCTGGATAGCCATTCCCTCTTCCGCAGTCTCAGGCGCGCTCA
>CAXTNK010000011.1:21474-53859 GCA_964245665.1 uncultured Acidobacteriaceae bacterium | reverse complement strand
ATCACTTCACGCTTGTAATCGTCTCCCAGGTGAGCATAGTGGCGCTCCGTGATGCGGGTTGACTTGTGCCCAAGCTGATCCGCGATCAGCTTCATCGGTGCCGTGTTCATGGCAAGCTGCGACGCGTAGGTATGCCGCAGGATGTGAAACGTCACCTGTTCCAGCTTGGCGATCGCACAAGCCGCATCCATCGGTCGCTTTTGTTCCGAATCCTGCCACGGTTTACCGTTCGCCTTCACAAACAGCCAATCCGAATCTTTCTTCCCATGTGTGAGTGTGCGGAAGAAGGCCGCGCCTTCATCGTTCAACAGAACGTGACGCGGCTTTTCATTCTTCGATTTCGCGACGAACAGACTAGCGTTCTTAGCGTCGAAGGATGACACGGTCATTTCCTTCAGTTCACCGTAGCGGCAACCCGTCAGTAGCGCCGCTTGGACGATCTGCCGAAAATCAAAGCTGCACGCGTTCACAAGTGCCGTGGCCTGCGATGGGGTCAGAAAGCGAATTTTTGGCACATCTACATTTCGAAATGATTTCAGTCCGATCCACGCGGCGTCGCTCGCAATTCGCTTCGTTTCCGTGTGTCCATAGTTCAACGCTGCCTTCAGCGTCGTGAGCACGCGGTTCACAGTAGCTTGCCGCGCGCGTACAGCGTTCTCATCTTGTGGATCAAATTCACGGAATGCTTGCGGCTTCCCTGCTTTCGATCGCTTCCGTGGTGCGGCTGTTTGCATGGCATCGCGCCACATCTTCAGCTTGCCGTGGGTGAGCTTGGACACATCCAGCTTGCCCAGCGTCGGAAGGATGTGCGCCTTGATCACCATGCGCGTACGGTGCAGCGGCTTGCGCTTCACGCGTTCGCGCTCCGTGACGTAATCTTCCATGGCTTGAGCGACGCTATATGGCCCGGATTCAATGCCACCAGCTTCGTTGTGCGCCAGGCGTGCAAACCATGTACGCGCCTGTTCCTGAGCTTGCTGGAAGCTCAGGATGTCGTTTCCATTGGCGTCTACCGTGTCATCGGCGGTTCCAAGCGATTGGAACCTGCGACCGGTTGCCGGGTCATAGGCGCGAGCGATCCACGTCCCACCTTGTGCGCCTTTGCGATAGCCAAGGTGCTTGCCTTCAGCGATCAAGTGCCAGTAGGGATCGCGACGCGGTGCCAGCTTTAGACGACCTGAACGGTTGACGATGCGTGGATTGGTTGCAGTACGTGCCATGTGGATTAACCTCGCAACTTGTGACGTACGTCAAGCGTACGTCATAGATGATGGCGAACACAAGCGAATAATGATCCAACGAAACTACACCGTCTTTCGCTCAAAGGTGCATGGCTATTGACGTTTGTGCTCATTCGCCATTGTTCGCATGCGGGCTGCAAATGCCATCGCTATACCCCTTTCACGGCGATAACACGGGTTCGAATCCCGTCGGGGACGCCAATCAAATCAATGACTTACCGCAAAGCCGCAAATGTCGAGTATTGCGGTGACTCTGGGATGACTAATTGACGACCAGTTTGCTGTCGCCTCTGGTTTGATAATCCCCCTTTTGATAGTCCCCTCGTTTTCATCTCTACGCGACCCGACTGAACTAAAAGCGACCAGCAACTACAGCAATATCGGTGCACAGTCCGGAACTCGGTAAAATGGACACGCGTAAGCAATGGCACCCGAGAAGCGCAAAGGCTATTGGCTCCGACTGATGTACGCGTATCGAAGGTCACGTCCTAAGCGAAATTCATCATTGGTTCTTCCTGCCGTATTCCTGCGGATGCGGAGTAAAGGCATAGGCATGCTGATTTTGCTATGAGGTCGACTTTAAAGTCTGAGATCTCAAGTACGAAACAAGTGACCGCGGGATCGCGGCGGCTCAATGCGCGCCCTCTCGCCAGCAGTTCCGCGAATGCAAAGAGTTTCACAGAATAGTCATCGGCGTCGGCGCCAAGATCGGGCACGCGATCTTCGGTCGCATCGCGCAGTGTAAGAACGAGTATGCGTGTGTGGATGCCTGCCCGTCTCATCTTGCTCAGGACTCGGAGACCTGACTTCTTCGGCAATGACACCCAGCAGCATCACGTCTTAATGCTGCCTGTGCAGGGATGCCAACGCATCTTCAACGCTTGCTGAAAGATGGATCGGGTAGCCTTCGCCGCGCAGACCATCCGCAATCGCTTTTGCGAGCTTGCGCTCATCTTCAACCAACAGGACGCATTTCACCCAAGTAGTTGATGCAAAACATGCGCAACCAAGGGATAACAGTCACTGCCAAGACACGCAGGTCGTCGTGTTGCTTGGCGGAGAACAACTTCGGCACGGCACAACGCTCGTGGGTCACGTTGTTGCGGCAAATTCTTCCATTCGATGACACTTTGTACGCCGCGCAGCAGTCGTCTAGTCTTGCCGTACGGTTAGACAGCCTTACGGAGAATGGGCATCAGGTACTGCTCTATATATCTATTCGCTCTCCCGCAAACGCTGTCGAGTCGTGGACGGCAGAAGCGCCCATTACTTAGATGATGACGATCATGTGGGCACCATGGAACTAATAGGCGGCGATCAGTACCCGCCACTCGAGAAGAAAGTGACGTCCGACATCAGGACAATAGTGTTGGTTACAACAAGAGCCACGGTATATAAGCCCGGCTCTTCTCTTCCAATTACGTCGTGCAACAAGGGGGCTTCCATTGTGAGGGTACACAGACGGACCGACTGTCGGCATCTCCCGTCCCAGGCGCGGCACTTGTGGCTTCAGCACGGTATCGCTTTCGCAGATCGCCCGTGAGGGAACTTCCGCCTTACTTCAACGCATCACTCAGTACATTTTACGCGGGAGCACGTCATTGCTAGAAGTGCACCCCTCGCAGTAATGGCCTGGTTTAACAGAAGAGTCGCCACAGGCAGGCTTTTGGAAAGATGCGCGTGGTCGTCGATTCAGCGATTCAAGCCCTCGCCATTGTTGACTGCCGCAATGGGAGTGGTGCTTTCATGGAGCAAGCGGCATGGGCGCTGTACCCTCACGCTGGGCGCATGCACAAGACGCGAGTCTTGAAATTCAGGTTGCATAAAAGCTGGTTGATCAGACTAACGTAGCGCTGCCCGGCGCAGGCGCGCTAAGACGCGGGGTTAGCAGCATAGTTAAATTGAACCAGGCAGAGCTTAGCCAAACCTCTGCGTTGATGGATGCAGCAGCCCGGTTTAACTCCTTGATATCGGACACCTTGTGAATCAAGGCCAATGGCCGGCCACTATTGAAATAGCCGAGGTACAAGCAGACCTAACAAAAGCCGAGTCTGATGTGCAGACAAACGCTTGATGAAAGGCTGTCGCCCGAAGCGACGTGCGACGCTCCGCAGTGGCGACGCAGATTGCTCTACTTTTCTATAAGCAAATCGTTGATGCTTCGAAATACATTCTGGACTGTTGCCATTGCAGGAGGTTGATCTGGCAAGATCCCATGAACTCGGAGCGGAGGCAGAGGCATCATCTGCCGAGCAACGAGTGGAGGCGGCGGGAAGCCGCTACCAGAGCGCATTAGCGAACCTTGTGCATGAGACCGCAGCGCGTAGGAGACATTCGACGGTGCAATGCAACTACATCATTACGACTGTCAGCAAACTGCTCTCCATCCTAAAGCTTCTCAAATCAAGCATAGCTGCCCATGAATACGCATCGACTTGAGTTGAAGATCACTCACTTTAATCTGTCCAGGCAATGGTTCAGCATAATTGGCGCCTTGGGGCGGTCAAGGATGGAAAATCAACAAAGTGCATTTCGGAGCGAGGACCATTTCACGCAGCGCGCGCTGCTCGTGCGGCGTCTGCTCAAAACCGAGAAGTAGCTTCGACACAATGCTCAATGAGCGCATTCTCACCAGCGCGTTCGTTGATTAGCGACGATAACTTTCGCTGCGCTGACTTTAAGGTTTGAAGATCGAAGTGCGGGACATTTGTCAGGTTGACCGAAACCACGCTTCAGTTCTGCAGCCCGTTGACAGTGCTTCGGTCATGGGGGCAAGGTTCGTTGCCCGCATCATGATACTGTGTTTCTGCAGCCGCAACCACGAAGACGCTCAGTCATAACTGACGTATTAGAGAGGCATGATGATGCAAGCGAAGAACTCGATCGACGAAATGAAATGGGGGAGCACAGCATTTGGTGCACTTGCCGTCGGTGCTATTGCTTTTGGTGCATTGGCGATCGGAGCGGTCGCAATAGGCATCATGACAGTAAAGCGCTTAAAAATTTCAGAGGCACGCATCGAAAAGCTCTCAATCGGCTCATTGACGGTGGATAAACTTGAAGTTCGGTCTCAACAAATTGCGAAGGATCAAGCTCTTTAGCTCAGTACGACAAACACCCTTGCGTTAGTGGTCTGCTCTGCACAACAAAGAGGCGTGCCGGCCGTTCTCGTTGATTGAGAGTTTAACAAGTGCGTCAGTAAACAGATGTTGGCATCACATGAGCATAACGTTTGTCTCCTTCGAGGCGTTGACGTTACTCCGCATGATGTTTCGATCCGGTAGCCAGTCGAGGAGTCGTGCGCAGAAACAACACCATTCCGCTGGTTTCCACGAAGGTAAGCATCTTCTTACTCATCGATTTAACTTGAGGCAGCAGGATAGCTTGAGCGAAGCTTGATCTGGATCATCGGTATTGCAGGTATTGGCCGCCTCCCTTGTCTTCAGTATTTCTGAAAAGGCATGGGCGCCTCTAACACGTGAGGCTACTATTTCTTCAAAAGGTTCACGCCGTAACTCTTCGGCTTCGCCACCAGTGAAATCGGAAATAGCCATCGCTATACGCAACAACTGCTCCTGAAAAAGCGGCACGCCAAGATCACCGTAGTGCTTCGGGATCAGGTCGAGACAATCTTTCAGCACAGCATCATGCCGAGGCCGAGCAGGTCAACCTTGATGAGGCCCATATCGCTGCAATCTTCTTTATTCCGCTGGATGACGTTGCGGCCTGGCATACTTGCAGGCTCAATGGGAACGACGGAAGCAAGCTGACCCTGGGCGATAATCATGCCACCCGAATGCTGTCCGAGATGACGCGGCAGATCGAGCATGCGGATGGATAGCTCCAGGTACTTTGCGATGCGTGGATGATGAAGATAAAAGTCAGCATGCCTGAATTGCTCCTCCATCGTGATCCGGCATTCGGTCGAACAGATGGTGACACGCACTTTCCAACCACATTGTGATTGTCAACGTTCAGGGGTTGACAAGCCAGTTGTATGAGCACTTTTGATCGAAGTAGACGCTGATGGTATGGCTGTTACTGCACTGGGCGCTGAACGGGACAAGTGTTGTCCCGGTTCCGGCCACCGTCGGTAGCTTCGCCTTAGTAAAACCAGGCTGCGTTCCAGGCTATCCCCTGCGTGGCGACTCATACTGTCGAGTTGAACTCAATGTCATCTGCCGATCCACAAACGGAACCAGATGAACTGGGCCATGCCACCCGTTAATATCAATTTCTTTAAGATTGCTGCGCGACGGACCGACGGCTCGAGCATTGCCTTCCGTGTTAGCAATACGAAGCTTCAGACGATTCAGCCCAGGCCTGGCATGTGGCGAAAGCTTAAATGCAAACGGCTGCCATGCACGCGAACCTATGTACACGTCATTAATCCATGCTTCCGCGACAACACCCACTTCGCCGCAGTCGAGTAGTAGCTCTTCCTTGAGAAGATCCGTCGACAGGTGAACATCTTTTTCGTAGGTCATCTGACCCGAAAAGTTTTCTAGGCCGGGCCTCATCCATGTACCAAGTGCGAGCGGTCCACGCGTAGTTTGATAAACGAATGATGTATCCAGCATTTCCTTGGCGTCGACTCGAATAGTTATCTGCCTCGTTGTTGGCAGCAACGGAATTTTTTTTGCTGCTTCAACCGGCTTGCCGTCAGAATAAATCTGGAACGAATATCGAAACTTCGGGATATGAATGGCTGAGACAAGAGGTGGAACTTCGAACCTCAGCCAGCGATAGCCTCTAACAGACCGCTGTGACTCTGGAGGATAGGTACGCGTGGAACATAGTTGTCCTTCAATTACTTTGCCATTGATATTTTCGATGCGGCAGAACAAGCTGCCCCCAACTTCATTCGCCGGATTATGCAATAGCTTCACCAGCACACTGTTCCAGCCGAATTGCAACTGTATGTCTACCTTGTCTGCAAACGCATCGTCGAGAACATTGTAGAGAGGCCGCAACCAACGCGAGTGCACCTGCTGGCCGTTGATGAACAGCGCACGTGGGGAGCCAGTCGCGAGCAAAATGCGATAAGCACCGCTCTCTGCGACATAGACATTCGTTTGCAGATAAAAGGTACCGTCGAGTGGAGAGATCCCCAGGGCAGAACCGTAATCCACGATGTGACTTCGATTGCCATCAGGACCTCCCTCGAGGTTTACGGTTCCTATCGCACCTATTCCCGATGCGGCTCGAACTTTATAGCGTGTGGAATCGACTTCAAGCCATTTCAGGTTGAGGCCTTTTTTGCCCGAATAGGTTTCATTAAGATCAATCGCCTTTTCGGGCGGAAAGGTTTCGTCCAGTCCAAGATCATTCGGATTCGGGAAGGGTCCGATCACATTCCATGCCTGCATAGAGTAACGCATGGGCGATAGCCACAGCTCCTGCCCGTTCAAGTCTTCTTGATTTAATGCGAACCACGCGGCATCGGTGCCCAGATCATCAGGGTCTTCTACGACGAGAGCATAAGGAGCATCCATCGTCGGAGCCTCGATTGTGGCCGTCCAATCCCCTTCAATAAGCTTTGCAGGCGTAGTTGCTGGCAAGAACCCGCGAAAATGTTTCCCGTCGCCTGTGAGCTCCAACACTCCTCCGGAGGCTGGCAGTATGGACGTCACATGCACGGAAACTTGGTCTGGAGTTGTTTTCAATAAGTGGAAATCGTCAAGATTCGTGGAAGTGAGTTGGAGAGGCTGAACAGCACCATCGGGCTCAAAGACTATATAAGCGGCGTCCCACGCTTCGAGCTTGAGACGAATGGACGTGCTCTCAGGAGTCGACTGATAGAAGACAGGCACTCTCAGGCCGGTCTGAGCATCCCAGCGCTCGGGACGACCGTGCGCTGGCAGTTCGAGCAGGTTGACTCGAGGAGTAGGTGAGTCGTTCACTAACCAGAAAAAGTCGGCGCCCTGCTTCTGTTTATGCAAAGAAAATAAGTTCTCAATAGGACCTTGTAGAACGACAGCGTCCGGACGGACTTGCTGACGAAGCAACCTGAGCAGATCTTTCTCACCTCTTTCGATGAGGTATGCTCGGCCAGGAGTGTGCGATCCCGGAAGATGATCTTCATTCACTGTTATGAAACGCGCTTGAAACAGATCGCGGAGTATTGCATCGTCACGGCCATCTTCAACCGAGATGGTTGGAGGATGCGTAAGAGCGAAGACAATACCGCCGGCGTCGATGAATTCACAGATTCGTTTTGCCGTCGTACGGCGAATCGTGGACATCGGTGGCAATAAGATGACCTTGAAGTGCGAGTCAGCGATTACGAACCTGGCGCCATCCACTCGGGCTGCAATGAAGTAATGGTCATCGGCTACCTGGTAGGCAAGTCGTTCCCGAGACAGCAGCAGCTTGAGCTCAGTGTAGCGATCATTGGTCTCTCGGGCATCTGCGCTCCAGTTATCGTCATGGAGAATGTAGTCGAACTTGTCGCTGGTAAATGCTGGAGCAGACTGACCCCAGATAGATACCTGCGGATACAGGATCACGATGTCGGCAACCTCATGGCTGTCGCGATTCATATAGCTGACGCGACGCATCTGATCCGCGTAATCTTTGAACCAATGTAGATAGGGCTGGCTGCGAAACCAGTCCGGAGGGTAGTTTGTTTTTGCCAGATCGTAATCGAAGGCGTGGGGAATAAACTCAGCGACATTCCATGCTCCGAGTGCATTGGATACCCGGCGCATTCGCTCCGGACTAAGGTACGAAGTCTCTCCCTGCACGCCCTGGTTTTCGCAGACGACGTGCTTGTGCTCGAAGTCAGCGACCGAGGCATTTTCTTTCAGCCATACGGACTGGCGGCCCCATTCAAGAAGGGTGTCGCAACCGGGGTGGGACATCGAGCGAAGGACGCGAAAAAAATCGCCTTGGTAGGCTGGCCCAAAGAATAGCGACTCTTCCCACACATGACCGCTATGCCCGAGCTTGTGCTTCTCGCACCAGTCGGTGACCTGCTGCCAAAAATTCTGGCTATAGAGAGCGCTGATCGTATCAAGTAGATCGCAGCGAATCTTCTCTGTGCGCGGGCCGATGTCATACGTAAGCGCCGGCAGCACCGCGCCGAGTTCATAGCCATTGGAAGCCTGAAAGGTTTCGAGAAGCCGCGGCGTCCATGGCAGGCGACCCCCATAGGTGCCTTCGTGATCGGCAAAGGTCATCGGCAGCGCCTTGCCGAAATGCTTCCCGTGACGCTTATATAGTTCTTCGTAATAGATCTGAATATAAGCAGCGACAGCTTCGCGGCTCATTAGATCGACTGACCCGTGATCAGGACCTATGCAATCTTCAAGCACATATTGGAAAACAATCCAGTCACCCTCAGGGACATTCCAGGAAATCTCATGCGAATTAGCTTGCGGAGCTAACAATTGTAACGAGGATGGATCGAGTCGATTCGGCCCCACAACTTTCGCAACAACCACCTGGGCAGCATTGTGGGTTAGTGGTAAATGGATTGACTGCGGGCCACTCACCTGGTGCTCTTGCGGCCGGAGCCGCTTCATATGATGTTCGGGATTGGCTTGGATCACACGGCTTTTCTGCGGTCCGGGAAGCCAGTAGTCGCGAGCCTCACCACTCGGCCATTCAAACTCATCCACCATGCACAGCGAAAAGCCAAGTTCTTCAGCTGCGTCGAGCGCCTCACCCAGAACTTTCCACCATTCTTCCGATAGATAGGGAACCTCGAGGCCATCACGATTGTGCGCATACGCTCCATAAACACCGTGATCGATCATCTCCTTCATCTGACGTCGCAGCTCGGCAGCATCGAGGCGTCCGTTCCAGAACCAGAAAGGACGGATGCTGAATTCGCGATCAGGATCTAGAAAGGAGCGATAGAGAGAGGTATCCCAACCCTGCGTGGATGAAGGCTGAGACCATCCACGCGAAGTCATCAGGCTGGCAATACTCAAGGCGGAGAGGCCAAGGAAAGTTCTTCGGCTCACATCTGTCACGTTCATCTTCTCCAATCGTTGCAATCACTAAACTTGTAGACATCCGCGTCTATTTCAAGCGAATTATTCGGTCAGGTTAAAAGGCAATGCGCATCCTCAAAGCACTGCAGGGCAATAACTACCAGGGCTGCCGCTTCCTGCCAGCGGTCTGTCTCCTCGTGTAACTCGCCAGTACTATCTCGAAACTGGCGGGCATAGTCGTAGGAAGTTCCGAGCAGTTCGGGACAGAACCACAGATCCGTCTCAGCGCATTGCTCAGAGAAGAGAAACGAATGCATCACGCTGGTCCATATGCGTCTGAATACAGAAATGCTTTTGACCGCAGCTTCTTGAAGAGATACCTGCATGCAACATCGGTTCCCGATCCGTCCGTGGATGAAGTCAGTACGGGAAAGTATCGGTTTGAGGAATTCGATTCTCGCGTCAAGGTCGCCATAAGGCATCTCCTGGCCGGTGAACCAATGAGAAAGATCCAGGTTGAATCGGAGTTCTGGAAAACGGCTCGACAGTTGTACTGTCCGCCAGGCATCTTGAGTGATCGAAGCTCGATGCGTCTCCAGAAGCAACGGTAATTGATACTTAGCGCTTGCCTCGCAGATAGCCGCAGCGTAGGCATCTGATTCCCTGTCATTCTCCATGCCGTAGCCGGCAATACAGGTGACCAGTGCAGAACCTTTGTCTTTCCAATGCGCTGCTAGATTCTCTGCATCAGCAGGACGGGTGAGGAGGCCTGATCCAAGCAGTACCAGACCCGACCGGGCACAAAGCGCTGCATCACCACTTTGCAGCCCTTCATAGCTGGCATCGGCGACAGCCTGGTGAAGTTCCAGAGGAGTACCATGCGGTCCGGTAGAAAATGCAGGTAGATCATTGACGTTCCCGTAGTTCATTCCAATCCGAAGAGACTTCGCGGGGTCAGTGGAGCTCAACAGATGCGGCCCTTTTTACCCGCTGTGCTGTGTCCCGGAGGATTGTCGCCAATCCAGCGTTCGTCGATTGGCTCGCTGGCAAGCTGATATCGGGAATCGGAAGAAAGACGGAGGTGATTGGAGCGGTTATCCATTCCGCCATGCGCGAGATCGATGGAAAAAATGACGACGTCACCGGCCTCGTATTCTGACACCAGCCATCTTCCGCCAAGCTGACTGCGCAACTCATTTGGCTTTTCTGAAAGCCAGCCGTTGTAGCCATTCGCCGTGCGGGCCGCGTCCGTAGGATCATTCTCACAGTATCTGTCGACATACCTTGTCCGATAGCTCGGCTGTAATCGAGGATTATGGTGGCTCCCTTCGAGAATCATCAGGCCGCCGCTGCTGAAATCGACGTCTCCGAGAGGGACCCAGGCCGTATAAAGCTTCCGCGTACCACGACCCATAAACACTACGTCGCAGTGGCTTGGCGTACCCAGGCCTGGGGAGATACAGCGGAGCCATGTGAAGTCGAAATGCCCCACCGGGCCGTCCAGAAAATGACTGAAGAAGCGCATCAGTTCCCCGCCCTCGCCGTACAGGAGATGCTGCAGCGGTGGGTTATTTTTCTGAGCAAGTTCAGGCTGGAAAAAGAGCGCGGTGCCAGGCTTCGGCACACCTTCCATCAGCGGTGCATCAGGATCCAACTGCCCATGGGCCGCCAGTTGTTCGAGCGTATGCCTTCGAGCGGCGAGCACTTCATCTCTGTTCAATAAACCGCGAAGACTCAGGTAACCATCCTCGACCATTCGATTCTGCAGGAGGGCCGAGTTACCTAGTAGCTCATTTGCATCGCGGAGATAGCCGAGTTGATCGGCTGAAGCTTCAAGCTTTTCTCCGCAGGAGTAAATTTCGAGAGTATTTTCGGCGAGGATCATTTGTGGTTTCCTGGCTACGCATGCATGATGGTCACTTCAGTTGGACTACATTATTCCCCACAAACGATAGATGACCATCCACTCAACGGTCGTTCTTATATACTTTTCGCTCATGTCCGTAAGTTCATTCAGCAAATACTTTGCCGTCGGTATTCGAGAGAAAGCGTGGGGCCTCTACGTCACCGGCGTAGGCCATGCAGTGCTCCCACCGGGGAGTCAGTATCCTCCGACTGCTCACCCCGCCGCCTATACGTTTCAGTGGGAGCGCGGTCGAATACTCGATGAGTGTGTGCTGCTTCATCTGAAGGCAGGCAGTGGGATTTTCGATAGCTCCAACTCTAAAGAGCTGAAGATCAGTGCAGGCGATGTCCTGTTGATTGTTCCCGGGGAGTGGCACCGCTATCGTCCTGACCCGGTTACAGGCTGGGAGGAATTCTGGATAACATTCAATGGCAGCTTTACGCAAGCCTGGCGTGATGAAGGATTCTTCACTGCAGACCAGCCTGTGGTCGCGACCAACCTGCAATTCGATCTGGAAGAAACGTTCGAACGGATGATCCACATGGCAAGTCGGCAATTACATGCGCCTTATCTTATGGCTGGCCTTTGCCATACTGTAATCGGCGCAGCCTTTTCACTTTTAACCAGGCAGTCGATGGATATGTCTGGACAACGCTTGTTATTAGCGGCTGAATATCTGCGCAACCATCCGGGAGTAGTGGATCTGCAGTGGCTCGCGCGTGAACATGGAATGAGTCCCAGCACCTTTCGACGGCGCTTCCACAATTATTTTGGTTGTAGTCCAGGCAATTATCTAATGCTGCAACGAATCACAGCGGCGAAGCGATATCTGGATGAGACGGATCTGCCATTGAAACTGATTGCCGATCAACTCGGCTATTCCAGTGAGTTTTACTTCATGCGTATCTTCAAGCAGCAAACCAGCCTGACGCCAACTGACTGGCGCAATCGAAGTTGATCCAGCCAGGCGTCGATTCGCAAGAGTGGAAGCAACCCATCCGTCGTATCCGGGCTGCGGGACTCCCTGTACATTTTGGCAGTAGGGGTTGCGTTTTCCGCGACGAAGGCGACCTCTTCAGAGAACGAACGGCTCCGGCAACTATGCGTTCGCATGGCTTGCTCATCCAAACAACTGGAGCGCTGAACAGTAGAGTTGTGGATTTAAGTAGAGGCAGCTTTACCATACATGATCCCAATGCTGAGTTCACGCTGCCACTGGGTTCAAAGATCTCCGCGCGAGTTTCGGGCGAATGTCAAAACCACCGCAGCTGGATCGACGCGGTCATCGGTCCGCACTACATGTTTGCTGGACTCATGGGCGCCAGGATGTTTCTCGTTGCGACGTTCCTGCATCATCTGCTCCACTTGGTGACTGACGGGCATGGGGTGGCTCGTCGTTCGAAGTGACCCTGGTAGATACTGGATAGTATGTCAGAGATACAACTACCTAACGTTCGATCTAAACTTCTGGAACGGTTTCTTCTCCTTGCCGCATCCGCCATTTCCCTTCAGACTTTACAGCAAGACATGGTCGAAGCAATGGGGAGTGAACTTCCTCATTACAACTGGACTGGTTTCTATATGCTCGATCCCAACGATCCGGAAACCCTCGTCCTGGGGCCGTTTCTCGGCGAGCCCACTCCACACATTCGTATTCCAATAACGGAAGGCATCTGCGGAGCTGCTGTCGCAACCGGCGAGACGGTGGTTGTCAATGATGTTCATGCCGATACCCGTTACCTGTCCTGCTCGATCAAAACGAAATCCGAGATCGTTGTGCCAATCTATGTAAAGGGAAAAGTTTTGGGAGAAATTGACATTGACAGCCACGATCCGGCGGCCTTCACGGAAGAAGACAGACTCTTTCTTGAGGAAGCGGCACGTATCGTTGCCGGCTATTTGTCCCGACAGCAAGACTAAGGTTGCGCACTGCAAAGCAAAACAGTTTCCCGTCCCGGACCTAAGGGAGGGTCTCTGAGTCCCACCTTCTGCACGCGGAGCATCATTTTGCAGCGCGGCGATTTAACAGAGGGAGGAGTGTGGATCATGCTTCTACTTGTTCTGGCCTACCTCGGTCGGCTCTCACCATTCTCAGCCCCTGCATTCTGCCGGTACTCCCCTTTGTCTTCGCACGTTCAGATCAGCCGTTTCGCAAGAGTGGGCTCAAACATCACAAACGACCGCCTGTATCCGCTCATCCGGCAAGGCAGTGCGCTCCGCGATCGCATCTTCATGATTGAATTCCTGAGCCCGGGCGTACAGGCTTATGCGTTTACCTTCGGCTCAGAAAATTGACGGAGAGGACGTGCTATATTGCCTCGAAATAGAATTGATAGTGCTTACGGCATCCAGGATTGAAGCGGGCTTCACAGCTAGGACACCGATTTGCGCACTGTAGATATTCGGTGACGCTCAGTTCCATAAAACATGCTCCGCATAGGACTGCATTTTGATTCCATTCCTCACGCGGCCAGACCGCGACCGCATGACCGGCAAGCGCATCATGGCAATCCTTGCACGCATAATAAACCCCGCAACATTTCATCTTGATTGCGATGATATCGAGAAGAGAATGATAATGGGTGCATCGCGTCTGGTCGTCAAGCGTGATACCCAGCACTGCGGGCCGAATGCTCTTCATACTTTGAGAGTAGAGCACGATGGGAAGACATCCTGCACACGGAGAGAATGAAATGACAGTGGCAGAAGAGGTCAGGATATCAGGATTGATCGATGCCCAGGCCAAAGCTGAACGCCTGTTTCGGGAAGTCGAATATCGAAAGCTCATCCAGCCCGGCCTCACAGAAAATAAACTCAACGACGCAATCTATGCTCTTGCCCTTGAGATGTATGGCATCTCGACTTACTGGCACAAGCGCATTGTTCGATCAGGGAAGAACACCCTACTTCCTTATGCCGACAATCCCCAAAACCTTACCATCGGGGATGACGACATTCTGTTTCTCGATCTTGGACCAGTCTTTGAACAATGGGAGGCAGACTTCGGGCGGACCTTCGTACTTGGTGACGATCCGTTGAAGCACAAAATGAAACAGGACATCGAGCACGCGTTCGCTGAAGGTAAACAGTACTTCCAGTCTCATCCTGCCATTACCAGCAGTGAACTATTTCGCTATGCCCTGTCGCTCGCTGAGCATTATGGATGGGAGTTCGGTGGACCGATCGCCGGACATCTCATCGGCCAGTTCCCGCATGAGCGCATCGCTGACGACAAAGTTTCCCTATACGTTCATCCGAAGAACGATCTCCTTATGCGCACCCCGGATGAACATGGTCAGAACCGCCACTGGATCCTTGAGATTCACTTCGTCGATCGAAAGAAACAGATCGGCGGCTTCTATGAGGAACTACTCACCATCTAGGATGACCTTTGTTCCGCCATAAGCCTTCTCTTTAGTTTCCTGACACCAGGCTATGATGTTCGAACTACATCAACCTGCATTCGGCGAAGCAAGAAGCTTCGCAATTTGAGAATCCTCGCCGAGCCAATCAGCGTGTTTAGCCGTGGTATCGAAGTGAGCCAAAGTCTTGAAGAGCTGGTAGTTGCCAGTGAGTGCGTGGGAGTCGGTTTCTGCGACCACACCGGCGAGTTGCTCCTCGTCCGTCAGCTGGAAGCTGCTCGCGGCCTGAAAAAGCCTTGCTGAGAATTTCAGGTGAGTCAATGCCAGTAACGACGACGGAGGCGGGCAGGTGGAGCTGATAGTGGAGGTACCCAATGGGAGTAACAGTCTTACTCTTCAGAATGACGCCATCAGAGCCGCCGAAAGCCTCACGCCAAGCGCCCCGGTTCCTTCAGCAATCAAGCGGCAAACAACGAGTTGACCGAAGCTCAGGAAACGCGCGTCCATAGGGTCGAGAGGCAGCTGCGCGGTGTCAAAGTGGAAGCCGTACTTTGTGCCGCGTCAAGCATGTAGAGATGAACGTGGGGGTTTTTGTGCCCCGTGAAACCTATTACACGCTTAGCCCGCCTGCTTTGCGTCAACTACCTCCTCCAGTGATCCTCAATCGGTGAATATGCGATCCGGATCACCGAAGCAAAGCACTTCATGGGGTTGCAACAAGTGAAAAAATGAAGTGGCTACCCGCACATTCACATAGTATCCGGTGGGTGGCATAGCGTCATCAGGCTAAATACCTTGACCGCGTAGGTCTAACTCATATTGAACGAAATCGGCTTGAAGCTACGCCAGAACAGTGGCCAGAAGGCAAATTTTCCGCTGTCCCGATACCTGGACAGGTCAGGTTAAAAAAACCTCCGTCGCCGACCCAGTTCCATTTCGCCTTACGAACAAAGGAAAGCCGACTTGTAAGTTGCGTGATTTGAGCGATTGCCCGTGCAACTTCTACGGGCTTATGGTTTCACTCGCAGCTGAAACAAGAAAGGTAGGCGAACCTATGGATCAGATATCTTTGGGACAATACAGCCTTGTATACAACGCATTCTCCTTCGTTATTGCCGCGATGGGTGCGGCAACCGTATTTCTTTTTCTAAGCAGGTCTCAAGTCAATTCCAGGTACAAATCAGCCGTCACTGTCTCAGGCCTGGTCACGATGATCGCCTTATATCACTACGTCAGAATCTTCAATAGCTGGGACGCCGCGTATTCTGTATTAAATGGTGTCGTCACGCCTACCGGACATTCCTTCAACGATGCCTACCGTTATGTCGACTGGTTGCTGACTGTCCCACTCCTCGTTACTGAACTGATTCTTGTCATGCGGCTCTCTGGAAGTGAAGGAACAAAGAAAGCATCCAGACTGGCGTTTCTAGCCGTCGTCATGGTCCTTCTTGGATACCCGGGTGAAATCTCGAACGTCGCCTCGACGCGTTGGTTGTGGTGGTGCCTTTCGATGATTCCATTCCTCATCATTCAGTATGAGCTTTTCGTAGGATTGGCTGCGTCCATCAAAGCTCAACCCGAGAGTGTTCGGGGGCTTGTCAGTGCAGCGCGCTATATTACTGTCATAACCTGGCTGTTCTACCCTATCGTTTTCATTCTTCCGATGATTGGTTTAACGGGCGGATCAGCAAAAGTAGGTGTGCAGGTGGGTTACAGCATCGCCGACGTTCTTGCAAAGGCTGCTTTCGGTATTTTCATTTATACGATTGCCCTGCGCAAGTCTGAAGTTGAGGGTTACGCTTAGTTAAACCGGCACTGGAGCGCAGCACGCGCTCCAGTTTGCTTCCTGCAAACACTTTCCTCTGTTGCCTTCGGGCACAAGGCGTCCTTGAAGACAGTATGAACATCGGATATATGGAGTAATTGGTACCACTTCCATGCGGGAACAGATGAAGTTAATAGCGGCAATGATCGAGAGGACGCTTACCTTGGCCTGCTCGCCGTCATTAGAAGTGATGAACACGTGCCTGCAAGCGATTCATCAGCATCTGGCGGCGGGCGGTGGACGTGTGCGTGCACGAATTTGTGCCGAGGCAGGCAATGCCCTCGGCTTGTCGAATACGGATGCTGTACGAATCGCAGCCGTTTGTGAACTCCTACATAATGCTTCGCTTGTCCAGGATGATCTGCTCGACCGCTCGACACTCCGCAGGGGAAAGCCCTGCGTGTGGGTGACCCACGGAGATTCGATCGCAGTCTGCGCCGGTGACCTGATGCTTTCTGCAGCCTACGGTTTGCTGGCTGAAATCTCTGATAGCGGGTCCATCGCTCCTGCTCTTCGCCTGGTGCACCGGCGCACAAGCGAGGTGATTCTTGGGCAGGCTGCGGAAGGCGATCGGAAGTCTGAACGGGAATCGACCGTTGCCTATTACGAGCGGCTTTCCAGGGGAAAGTCGGCGTCCTTACTCAGTTTGTCACTGGAGTTGCCGTTGCTGCTTTCAGGACATGCTTCCCCGCTAGAGACCGCCCACTCCGCAGCTTGCGACTTCGCTGTTGCTTATCAGATTTCCGATGACCTGGCCGACCTTGCGCAGGATTCGCAGGAGGGCTCTTTGAATCTTGTGATGTTGTTCATGGAGCAGGAGGGTATGACGCAGGATAAGGCATTGGCTGCTGCAGTCGAGATAGCACAGGCGAAGCTGGTGGCCTCGAAAACAAGTGCGGGCCTGCTCCCGTACGACTGTGCCGCTGTGATGATCGACCATGCCGATATGCTGCGGCAGTCACTGTTGAATTATGCCTCTGCTGCGTTTTCAAAAGTCATGAACCAGGTATCTTGAAACGCTATGACCGTAGGATGAGCCATCGCGCGATCGTAGTGGGTGCAGGTTTTGGCGGGATGGCCGCAGCGATCCGGCTAAGGGCAAAGGGATATAGCGTGCTGCTTCTCGATCGATGCGCCGCGCTCGGTGGGCGGGCGCAGGTCTTCCAAAAGGGCGGCTTCCGGCATGATGCAGGTCCGACAGTGATTACTGCATCCTTCCTCTTCGAGGAGTTGTTCACCCTGCATGGCAAACTCCTCAGCAACTACGTGAAGTTAGTGGATCTTGACCCCTGGTACCGCTTCCGCTTTCCTGACGGCACGTACTTCAATTACGGCGGCTCCGTCGATGACACTCTTGCGGAGATTGATCGAATTTCGCCGGCAGATTGCACGGGCTATCTCGCGCTCGTTGCCGAGTCGAAGAAGATTTTCGCGATTGGGTTCGAGGAGCTTGCCGACAAGCCATTCCACCGTCTTGGCACGATGCTAGGCTTGTTACCTTCGCTGGTGGCGCTGGGCGGCTACCGCTCGGTCTGGCAGCTGGTTACACAGTATATTCAGCATCCATGGCTCCAGCGGGCGTTCTCAGTTTCGCCTTTGCTCGTCGGAGGAAATCCATTCGATACCACCAGTATCTACTCGCTTATTCACTACCTGGAACGGAAGTGGGGCATCCAGTTTGCGATGGGCGGGACCGGAGCCCTGGTGGCTGCACTGGGAAAGCTGATGCATGAAACAGGAGTTGAGGTGAGACTCGACTCGACTGTCGATCAGATCATTATTGAGCACGGCGTCGCGAGGGGTGTTGTCCTTTCTACCGGTGAGCGCTTGAACGCGGACATTGTCGTCTCCGACGCCGACCCGGCATTCCTCTACTCAAAAATGATTGAGAGGCCAGCTTTTATTCCTCGGATGAAGTTGAAGTTCGCGCAGAGTTCCATGGGCCTGTTCGTCCTCTATTTTGGTACCACGCGACGGTATGACGATGTCGCACACCACACGATCTGGTTTGGTGAACGCTATCGCGAGCTTCTCCAAGACATCTTTCACATCCATCATCTCGGCGAAGACTTTTCTCTGTACGTGCATCGTCCTACAGCAACAGATCCCTCGTTTGCTCCTGCAGGTTGCGACTCCTGGTATGTGCTGGCGCCCGTGCCGAATCTGCAGTCGGGTACCGACTGGAAAGGTGTTGCGGAAGGCTATGGAGACTCAATTCTGCAGGCCCTCGAAGATACGATGATGCCGGGCCTGCGGACTCATGTGACGGAGCGATTCCACATGACGCCGCTCGATTTTCAGGATCGTTACCTGAGTGTGCACGGCGCCGGATTTTCCATTGCGCCGATCCTTCGCCAATCGGCGTGGTTCCGTTTTCATAACCGTGCCGAGGGTGTGGACAATCTGTTTCTTGTCGGCGCCGGGACACATCCAGGTGCAGGTCTGCCTGGCGTCCTTAGTAGTGCCAAAGTTCTGGACCACCTGATTCCGCAGGTGGGAAGCTGATGATGACTGAGCAAAGAACCGACGCTGTCGCGACCATGAAACGGAACGGAAAATCGTTCTGGTTTGCCAGTCTCTTTCTGCCCAGGCAGGTGGCGGCGGACGCTGCTCGACTCTACGCGTTCTGCCGTGCGATGGATGACCTCGCCGACGTCGCGGTGACTCAGGAGAACAAGGCAACGCTCGCGCGGGTTCGCAGAGATTTGCGTAGCGGGGATACCAGCAATCCGGAATTACTGGACTTCTTCGCACTGGCAACGCAGTACAACCTGCCTCGCGAAGCTGCAGACTATCTAATCGCCACTTTTATTCAGGACGCTGCAACGGAATTACACATTACGGATGAAGCCGAACTGGTGCGCTACTGCTACGGAGTTGCGGGAACGGTCGGGCTGATGATGTCACCAATACTGGGTGCGGACCAGCAACGGGCGGGTGATGCGGCCGTCCATCTCGGCATCGCGATGCAGATGACGAACATTGCGAGGGATGTCTACGAAGATGCGAGGAATAAGCGCCGCTATCTTCCCGGTAGCTGGATGCAGAACATGACGGCAGAGCAGATCGTTCGTAATTCCAATGACGACTTATCTGACTCAAGAGAGCTGGTAGCGCGCGCAGTGGCGCGACTGCTGAATCTCGCGGACCACTACTACGCAAGCGCCGCGTTGGGCTTCCATTTGATTCCTGGTCGAACACGAAGAGGAATAGAAGTCGCGGCGGCCGTGTATCGGGAGATCGGCACGATACTGCGTCACAATCGATATGCGTGGTGGAATGGCAGAGTGCGCGTGGCCTTTCGAAGAAAGCTGTGGATCGCCGCCCTGGTATACCTGGGTCGATCTCCAATCCGCCAACTGAAATCGGATGCCTGTGTCGAAGTACTGTCGCAGCCTCTCGCCGGGCTACCCGGACCGCAATGACAGTCCATGCACGTGCACGAGAGCTCATCATTCTTGGTGGAGGGTGCGCGGGGTTGAGCCTTGCAGCAAGGCTTGTGCAGCAGAGGCCGGACATCGCGCTGACAGTAGTCGAGCCGCGCACCCACTACGAAGAAGATCGCACATGGTGCGGATGGCGGATAGCTCCACACTTCTTCTCGGACTGCGCGGTATCGCATTGGAACAAGTGGCGTATCGCAGCCTCACGCCAGTCGCTGCTGCTGGAGAGTAGTCACTATCCATACGAGATGGTCCGCTCTAGCCTTGTGTATGAGAAAGCTTGTGCACTGATACACTCTGGCGCTTCGGCGGAGTTGCTGCTAGGGACAAGTGCGGACACAGTCTTCGAGGCCAAGAACCATGTGCAGGTAACTCTCGCTGATGGAAGGATGCTTCGCAGTCCGTGGGTGATCGATACACGGCCTCGTGTCCGAACGTTACAGCAACCATGGCTGTGGCAGAACTTTGTGGGTTATGTCGTTCAATGTGACGTTGCTATCGAGATAGACAGAGACACTCCCACGCTGATGGCATTTCAACCCGCCAGCGGCAGTGTTGTCGAGTTCATGTATTCAATTCCCTTCGGAGAGAACTGCTTTCTCTTCGAGTGCACTCGCTTCTCAAGAGTGCGTGACGAAGAGCAGGTTCTGGAAGCAGCACTGGTCCGCTGGCTTGGAGAGAACGTGGGCCCACAATGGCATCTACTGCGCAGAGAGGCAGGATCGTTGCCTATGGCGCCGCCCCTCCCCGCTAGTCAACATCGTGTGATCCACGCCGGGACGCGGGGAGGCAATATGCGCATCTCGACCGGCTATGCGTTCCATCGTATTCAACGGTGGGCGGACGTCTGCGCAGAATCCATTCTGCATAACGGCACGCCAGTACCACCTGCCACCAACTGTATTCTCGACGCAATGGATGAACTATTTCTGCGTGTGTTGCAGCAACCTTCGACGTTGGCCGCAGATATCTTTATGGATCTTTTCGAGTCATGCCCAACTGACCGCTTGATCCGATTTTTGTCAGGAGTTCCGCGGGCATCCGACTTTTGGGCTGTTGCCAAAGGTCTTCCCTGGGGTAAGTTTCTGCATGAGACACCCAAGCTGACGAGTGCGTGGCTTCGCAGTGGGGAAAGTCCTGAGTGATGAGGATCGCCAAACTTTGGTATGGTCGAATCTTTATTGTTGTCACAGGACTTCTCGCCCTGGCGGCACTCACCGGTCGGCAGCTTAGTGCTTCCGCAGCGATGGTCGTGCTGGTCATGGGAGTTGTGCTTCTCGGTCTGCCGCACGGATCGCTTGATCCGATGGTTGCTCGCCAGGTGTTTGCTGGGAGACGCGCTCATATCACCACGGTCTTCTATGCAGCCTATCTTGCGCTTGTGGTCGGCTATTGGCTGATCTGGAATCTGTACCCAACAGCAGGACTTTCGTTCTTCCTGGTGATCGCGGCGTTTCACTTTGGCAGTGACTGGGAGCCACGCAGTATTTTGTTCACACGCTGCGCCTATGGCCTTGCGATCGTCACGCTGCCCACCCTGCGTTTTCCGGCGGAGATCGCTGCCATCTACGCGATGCTGGGTACGGAGCATGCATCTATCCTGGTCATGCTATCCAGAGTGCTTGCGCCCTGCGCAGTGGTGATCGCCGCGGTGGGGACCTCACCGCGCTTTCGGGAACGCAGTAGCGACTTGCTGGAACTGCTCGCTATTGTAAGTGGGGCGCTGCTGTTGGAGCCACTCGTCTATTTCACGTGCTACTTTGCGCTGCTGCATAGCCCGCTTCACCTCCTTGAGACTGCAGAAGGACTTGGCATGCGGAGTTTGTCGGTCGTTTATCGCACCGCCCTTCCCGTAGTTATGGCAACGCTGCTGCTAAGTGGCTTCGCATACTACCTGGTTCCACACATCGGCACGGACGCCAGACTTTTGCGCATCGTTTTCATCGGCCTGGCCGCGCTAACGGTACCCCACATGCTGCTCGACACGCTCCACACCAGAACCCGGCGGCGCATGGACCGCGGTTCACTTTCCTGAGACAACGAAACAGCGCTACGTGCACCGTCAAGTCCAATCTGATCAGAGCTCGCTCACAATCTGTGCTCCACTGCCAGGCAGAGAGTTGTGTACCGCATCCGTACTCTTCACCGTGCTGACTGCCCTCAGACCATGAACCACCTTGGCGATCAGATCGAGGTAAGTAAAGAAGATGGCATCACTGCGTCCATCAAACGTCGAGAGAGTAAGCAGATGAGGCACATAAACAGCGTGATTGACATTCGCCGACCCACGGTTACATACCCGGCGAACCGTTTGCTGGGAACACCATTGGCCGCCTACTTAGAGCTTGCGAAGGTATAGTTTGATAGCCAACCTTCGCATCATCGCGCTAGACTGTGAGGCGGATTCAAACAACTGTATCTACTTACTCTGAGCCGTCAATCTTCCTAGCACGCTCTTCAGCGCATCCAGCTTTTGCCCAGCTTCACCCAGCTTGCCTGCGGCCGTCAGCCTTTGATAATCCGAAAAGTCTCTTCCCGCTTCTTCTATCAGGACGTGCACGTCGGTTGCAGGTGCGAGAAGAATACCTGGGCTTGTGGAAGCAGCCGCGGGTGTTTGCTGCGCCTCGGTGGCATTGAGTGACGAAGCCTCGCCAGAAAACAGAGACTTCAGGGCCGCTTCAAATGTCGTGCCGTACGCAAGCTTATCCTGTAATGCAAGCACGACTAGGCGTAACTCCGGCATCGGGCTTTGCTGGGCCTGTAAGTAGATAGGTTCCGCGTATAGAAGAGCGCGACCGGTCGGAATGACCAACAGGCTGCCACGGAGCACATGCGACCCTTGCTGGTTCCACAAGGTGAGCTGACCGGATAACTGCGCGTTCTGATCAATGCGTGCTTCAATCTGCTGCGGCCCGTCGATCAACCGCGTTTTGGGGAAATCATAGACAACAGCGCTGCCGTAATTTGCGCCGTCGGATCTCCCCGCTATCCATCCGATCAGGTTGTTCCGGTTCGCTGGCGTGAAGGGTAAGATCTCCACAAATTCTTCGTCCACTCCTCCCGGCAACTTCATCATCACAAAATTGGGCTGCATTGGTTGGACTACCTGCTGTCCATCACCACTTGCACCGTTCTCTGTAGCGACTGTCCAAAGGTCTTCACGGTTAAAGAAGACCTGCGGATTCGTCATGTGATACAAGCCATACACCTGTGATTGCAGGGTGAAAAGATCTTCCGGGTAGCGCACATGCCGGCGCAGGTCGACTGGCATTGCTGCCGCATCCTTGAAAAGGTTCGGGAAGATATGACGATAGGCCGCAATAAGCGGATCACTCGTATCGAAAACGTAGAAGGTAGTAGCACCGTTATAGGCGTCGACAACTATTTTTACGCTGTTGCGCCTGTAATTGATGGAAGTATCGCCAACAGTATAGTGGGTCGAGTAAGGATAGCTATCAGCGTCAGTGTAAGCGTCCATAATCCAGGAGAGATGGCCGTCGTCCCCAACGACTACATAAGGATCCTGATCGAACGTGAGGAATGGAGCAAGCCTGGCTACCCGCTCCCGAATGTTGCGCCGCATGAGCAGTCTGCTCTGGGGATTGACATCGTCACTAAACGGCAGTGTGCCAAGATCGTCGCGATCAAAAGCGATGATCACGCGACGTATGAAGTTGCCGAGCATGATCCCACCGGTGCCTTCATACGACGTAAGAGTATTCGTTTGCCCCTGCGGATAGTCAAACTCCTGCTGCCTCGTCTTGACATATACATCGGTGTCGGTCAGTTCCCCGAAGTACACCTGGGGACGGGTCACCTTGAGGCTTGCGACCGTACTCTGCACCGGCACATTACTGAGCAGGAGATTCGGCAGACCCTCTGTACTGAAGCCATTAACAGGATTCATCGTCACGCCGTAACCATGCGTGTAGATCAACTTTTCGTTGATCCAGTTACGGCTGCTGATGGGCAACTTCTCGACATTCAACTCACGCGTCGCCAGCATTACTTCGCGGGTTATTCCATTAATTGGATATCGATCGATATCGATACCGGGAAAATCATAATAGGTGCGTATCTCTTGGATCTGACGCAGAGTATCCTGCAGCGCATGCCAGTCCCAAAGGCGGATATTCTGCAATGTAGCCTGGTTGTTGGCGGGGTCCGCAGCCCCAACCGTTGTCTCGGCCGGAAACTCCTGCTTTGCGAATCGATCCAGACCGTAAGCCTGACGCGTCATTTTAATGTTATGAGCGATGTAGGGTTCTTCGCGGACGAGTTCGTTCGGCTTCACAATAAACGTGCTCACATACCAGCCGATGATCGTCAACAGCAGGTAGCACAAGGCAGCAGGCAGGATGGCAGCGACAATTCGATTTCCGCTTGATCGACGCATCGCATTGAACGCTGCTGCACCTGCACCGAGCAGCAAGGCCGCACACACAATCAACAGACCGCTGATCATCACGTGAGCATCTGTGTAGTTAATGCCGTCGAATAACGTGTGATGTTCAAGCAACAGCTGGAATCGACCGAGATACATTCGTATCGCTACAACCACGAGCAGGAACGAAATACCCAGCGAGAGCCCACGCCATGGCGATGAGCCGTATGTGATGCGCCGCGTCTCAAGCGTACGTGAGCCACTGGTAAGAAACAGGAACAGCACCGCGAATGCACAGGTCGCAATGGCCAGCGTCAGCAGCCAGCCGCTGATGAGTTGCAAGGCCGGCAATGTGAACAGGAAGAACCCAATTGGCTTCGCAAAGATAGGATCGATAGCGCCTGTTTTGGCAGGCGGAGCGTACCAGAACAGGGCTAAAGTCGGCCACTGGGCTGTCATTCCCATACCTGTCAGAAGCGCAACGACAAACGACACTCCAAGGGTGATGTAGCGCAGCGCTGGCTCAATCGATAAGTGAACCGGCCGTCCCGCAATAATAATGGCTTGCGCCTTGGGCATGTCAGCCTGGTGCAAACGCCGAAGGATCAGAAATGCGCCGTAAAGAACGAGAAAGGTCATGCCGCCGAAAAAGAGGAAGGTCGTTGTCTGCAGCCAAAACGTCTTCCAGAACACGGAGCCGTATCCGAGGGATTCAAACCAGAGGAGATCAACCCAATTGGAAATGCCAACCCGTCCGGCAATGAAAAGAATGAAGACAGCGAGCGCGAGCAGGAGAAATCCCCGTCGTCTGTGCTCACCCTTATATGACTTTGATGACTCGATGAATCTTGGCCTTTCTTCTTTAAACATTTGCGTTTCCAAATGAACAAAGCGAGGACCAGAAACGGCCTGGATCACTTTTCGAAAACAGGAAGCTGCCAACATTGGCATTGCCAGCACTTGATTCAAAACGTCTACGTTGCTCCATGGCCAATTCCCCTGTGCCAGTAATCCTGCCCGAACACTTACGTAAGGTGTTGGCAGCGAGGCACACATCGATTATGGCATTGGGCGCATAAGGAAAACCTTTCGCCGGTACAACAGGAGACCAGAAGCTCCGCGTAGCTTAAATGTTCATCTTTCTCCGTTTGGTGAACGTTGCGGTGGCGGCTGCACAAAGAAAACTTTGGTCATTCTCAGGCGGGCCTTGATCCGCCTTCTACGTAACCGCATCTCGCTTTATCGTCTTTGCTAGTCGCCTACGGCGTTGATGGAGGAAAGCACAGCAGAGATGCCAATCCTGCCAAAGCAGCAGGACTTTTCGTCGGCTGCGCATGACCGGGGAGTGATGATCCTCAATCCGACGAATCCGATGCACAAAATGACCCTGGTGCTATCGGCTAGCGCCGGGATGCCCGATCTCTGTAGCACTACAAATCAATACTAATTTTCGGACAACAGACTTTCGCGGCTTTGTACTACGACCAAATCTGTCGTATATTCAAAAAGTCAGTAATGAAGCGGCTAAGCACCCGAATGTAGCTCATCACTCGGCCCTGCTAATTATTTGCCAGATCCTCGCGGGAAACTCTTGGCGGAGACCGCGAGGACCTGGAGTCAACAGTCAGCATGACTGCGGGCTTCCCTCACTATAGGGTGCCAGCCCGCAGAATTTCAACTGCACGATGGGCACAACTTTAATTGTGTCCCGGCAGACCTGTGATTTTGAGGCGACGCATGACCACTGAGACCCAAAAGCAACCTGCAGGCCGAGCTATGGTCCGCAGTTCGATTGCAAAGAAGAGTATCTATCGGCTGTTCCTGCTATTTCTGCTTTGCGGGCCCTTCCAGGTTGCGAGCGGGCAGAGCGCGCATCCAGCGCATGGCGCGATGTCTGCACAGGATCTCGCCAGGATGGCTTCGCCTATGGTCTCAGGCTCGAGCACCGCGGATGAAGTCTGCGCAAGGTCGACCGCCGGCGCGATCGTTCCAGCGCCCCCCGAGTTGAAGAGTTCGAATGGCGTGCTCGAACTTACTTTGAACTTCAAAGCTGTGACCGACTCACAAGGGCTCGTCCGCTACTGCTATGTGACAGACACCGGTCTCGAAGCACCGACGCTCCGAGTAAATCAAAGCGATAAATTGATCATTCACTTCAACAATCAGCTTCCTGTACCAGCCGCTGCCAGCAAGAGCGACAACATGGCTGGTATGAATATGACGCTTTCTGCAAGTGCGGACACGACCAGCGCCTGCAATGGTGCAATGGGTGCCAACGTCACAAATATCCATTTCCACGGAACGAATGTGGCACCCGTCTGCGGCCAGGATGAAGTCGTTCATACACTCGTGCAGCCTGGACAAAGCTTTGATTACACGGTACAGATCCCTGCGAATGAACCACCCGGACTGTACTGGTACCACCCTCATCCGCATGGCATTTCAGAGGGCCAGGTGCAGGGTGGGGCTACCGGCGCATTGATCGTCGAAGGGCTGCAGAATGTTGATACTGCACTAGCAGGTCTGACCGAACGTACCTTTGTTCTTCGTGACCAGTTGCTACCTAACTCGGAACTCAATGACAACAATATTCCGGCATGGGATATGTCGATCAATTATGTGCCGGTCACCTATCCCGGCTACACACCCGCCGTCATCCAGACGAATCCAGGCCAGAAAGAATTATGGCGCGTCGCAAATACAGGGGCCGACACGATTCTGAATCTGCAATACGTTGTGAACGGTGCAGCGCAAGCTGTCCAGGTAGTTGCGATCGATGGATATGCAATCGCCTCCGGCAGCAGCGGCCAAAGTTCCGAGAGCGAGACCAGCATCCTGTTAGCGCCGGGCGCCCGTGCCGAATTTGTCATAACGACGCCTAACTTAGGCGACAAGGCACAACTCCTGACCCAGTATTGGGATACTGGGCCGGATGGAGACTATGATCCCGCTCGCCCTATAGCGAATATTGTCAGTCAGAACGGCATTGAAGCCTCAACTGCGTCTAAGCCGTTGCCGGCAAGCAATACAAGCCACAAAGTCACCCGCTTCGCGAATCTGGCGACGACGGCCCCTGTAGCGCAAAGGAATCTTTATTTCTCTGAGGTCCTGCTCGACCCCACGAATCCGCTCAGTCCGACGACCTTTTTTATAACAGAAGAAGGTCAGACGCCGGCAATTTTCACCATGGATCAGGCGCCGAACATCGTCGTCCATTCCGGCACGACAGAAGACTGGGTGGTCGAGAATCGGGCCCAGGAAGATCACATTTTTCATATCCATCAATTGCACTTCCAGGTGCTTGAAGTGAATGGGCAGCCGACCAGTGATCCGGCGATACGCGACACCGTCGACATTCCCTACTGGAGCGGCAGTGGCCCTTATCCAAGTGTGAAGGTGCGCATGGACTTCCGCGATCCCAATGTTATTGGCACGTTCGTCTATCACTGCCACATCCTGGAGCATGAAGATGGCGGCATGATGGGCGAGATCCAGGTCCTGCCTCCGGGTTCTGCTTCGGCCGTTACTGCGACTGCTTCCACTTCGAGCGTGACACCGAATGGGGGTATCACGCTCGCCGCAAACGTAGTCGATGCAACTACGGGAAATCCTGCTCCAACCGGACTGGTGCAATTCGAGTTGAACGGAGTCAATGTCGGCAATCCCCTGCCATTGATGAATGGCCAGGGCTCCCTGACAACGGCAATTAACGGACCATCAGGAAGCGGGAATCTTATTGCCTTCTACCAGGGCGACAGCAGCTACACAGAATCTCTTTCTGCGGCAATCCCGGTAAGTATTTCGAATTTCGCCTTGACATCGTCTGGTACCACCGCGGCCGTGGGCGCAGCTGCTACGGCTGCGGTTACTGTGAATGTAGCGACAAACTATACATCTCCAATTCAACTTACCTGTACCCTGCCCGGCAACATTACCGAGTCGGCATGCTTCGTGAATCCTACTTTGATTATAGGCACAGGAAAAGTATCTCTCATCGTCAATACCACTCCCAAGCATCCGCTCAGTAGTTCACTGAGGAAACCGCGTATCGGTTGGTTTGCAGCCAGCGGAGGAACAACCCTGGCCTGCCTTTGCATGCTGATTTTTCCCGGCCGTACCCGGCGAATCAGAACCATGCTTCTGCTTGCCATAACGGCTGTCCTTTTTACCGGGATCGGCTGTGGAAGTAGCACTTCGATAGCTGATCCGGGTACTGCAGCCGGCACTTACACGGTGGTTGTAACTGGCACGGCAGGAACTGGGAGCTCACAGTTCCAAACTAGCGTGAACGTTCCAATCACCGTGCAATAAGCTTTCCGGCTGAACAAGAACATTCAGGAGATCAAGATGTCGACCGTACCCAGTTTGATGATTCGCAACGCAGGCAAAGCATTCTGTGCCATGGCGGTCTTATCCGCTTCAATAGCGTTGGCCAGCATTGGCGGCAGCATCTCGGGCACAGTCAGAGACACAGCCGGCAAAGTCGTTCGCGATGCGGATATTAATGTGCGGGAGAGCAGCACAGGTCTCATCTACAAAACACATACGGATGGCGCCGGCCACTTTACACTTCCAGTCCTGCCCGTGGGAAACTACGAACTGAATGTAGCAGCACCTGGTTTCGAAGGCTATGAACGTAAGGGCATAGTGCTGGATACCAGTGCAGCTCTTACTCTGGATGCATCGCTGCAGGTGGGCAGTGTGGCGCAGGTAGTAAGCGTGACAGATAATACGCTGCATGTCGAAACTGAAAGCACGCAGCTGGGTCAGGTCATTACCGGCCGCCAGATGAGTGCGGTTCCACTCGATGGTCGCAGCTATACTGACCTGCTTTCACTCCAAGCAGGCGTTGCACCCCAGACATCGATCACCTCTGAAACAGTACAGGATATCGGCGCAACCATCCTGAATCCTTCCGGAACTTTGAATCCCGGCACTATCTCCGTCAATGGTCAGCGAGAGTTTGCAAATTACTTCAGTGTGAATGGCAGCGACAGCGAAGAAGACGTCAACGTCGGCACTGCAATCATTCCGAATCTTGATTCAATTGCAGAGTTCCGCATCCTGACCAGTAATTTCGACGCTGAGTATGGCGAATTCAGTGGTGGCCAGATTAATGTCATCACTAAGTCTGGTACAAACAGTTTTCACGGAAATGCCTTTGATTTTTTGCGCAATACAGATCTCGACGCGCGCAACTATTTTTCGCCGACGCGCGGAGCTTTCCGGCAGAACCAGTTTGGCGGCACAGTCGGCGGACCCATCCGCAAAGACAAGCTCTTTTTCTTTACCGATTATCAAGGAACGCGCCAGACGCAGGGTGTCGATACCGGCACGATCGGCGTACCGTCCAATGCTGACCGAACCGGCAATCTGACAGACCTTGCCAGCAATCTATCTGGGACTGTGAGTGGACCTTATCTGGCAACACTGCTTACCCAGAAGCTTGGCTACCCGATCGTTCAGGGTGAGCCCTACTATGTTCCCGGCTGCACGAAGACAACCTGCGTCTTGCCGAACGCAACCATTCCACTAAGCGCGTGGTCTGCTCCAGCGCAGAAGATGCTGCAATATATCCCAGCACCCAATGTCAATGGCGGCTACGCGACTTCAGCCTTCAACCAGGTCGTCCGCGATGATAAAGGTGCGGTACGCATAGACGGTGACAGCCGGTTCGGCCTGCTCTCCGCCTACTACTTTGTTGACGATTTCAGCTTGAACGATCCTTATCCGGTTGCGCAAAGCGGCGCCAGTGTTCCGGGCTTCAGCGCTCTAACTCTCGGCCGCGCACAGTTGCTCTCAGTGAGCGACACGAAGACATTGTCTGCCAATGCAGTTAACGAGGTGCATCTGAGCTACCTACGAGACGCGACAGATCTCGGTGAACCCCTTGGCGGCCGCGGTGTAAGCCTCGCATCTCAAGGCTTCGTGAATGCAAATGAGACAGACAGTATTGTCGCGCTCGATCCAAAAGGGCAGAGTGTAGAGAACCTCAACTTCAATGCCTATTCGACCGGCGCCGCAGCAAACGAACTTACGCAGGTCAATAATACGATCCAGGTGACGGACACGTTTACCCGCGTCATCGGCAATCACACCTTGAAATTCGGTGGAGCTTTTCATGCAGATCAGGTCAACGCACACCCGATCGCACAATATAACGGCAGCTTTGTTTTCTCAGGCACGGAGACCGGCGTCGACTTTGCTGACTTTCTCATTGGAGTTCCGAGCCAGTACAACCAGAGCCAGTTGAATCCTTTCTATGGCCGTAATAAGTATGGCGGGCTGTTTGCGCAGGACAGTTGGAAGGCCACGCCTGAACTGACTTTAAATTATGGACTGCGTTGGGATCGTGTCGCTCCCTGGTCTGAGAAATACAACCAGATCTCGACCTTTGATCCTGGTGCTCAGTCCGTAGTCTTCCCAGGAGCTCCTGCAGGAATTCTCTATCCCGGTGATGTGTTAGCTAGCGGAAAAACTGTTCCCAACACACTAGCCTCCATCAGCAATCGAAACTTTGCACCGCGCGTCGGATTCGCCTGGTCACCGCAGTCAGCCACCGGTAGTTTGATTGAGAAGGTCCTGGGTGCACCCGGCAGTACAAGTATTCGTGGCAGTTTTGGTGTCTTCTTTACAGCAATTGATGCGACGTCGATCGGCGTCCTGGCAGCGAACCCGCCATACGGAACCACTTACACCAGTCCAGTCGAACCACTCTTTGGCACGCCCTTTGTCAATGCAACCGATGGCCAGAGTAATGGCCAGCCGTTCCCATATACCTTCGCGCCGCTCAATTCATCCCGCAGGCATCCTGACGCGAACTTCAACTGGAGTAACTACCTGCCTATTGATGGCATACCTGGATACGACTACAAGAATCACGCACCATACACCGAAGAATGGATGCTATCTCTCGAACGGCAGGTTGGGCCAAACACAGTTTTGACGGCCACCTACGTTGGCAACGGCAGTCATCGTCAGCGCGTTCTCATCGCCGCAAATCCAGGCAATCCGCAACTCTGTCTTAGCTTGAGCCAGACCAGCGAAGTTTTAGCCGGTACCACACCGTGCGGGCCAAACGGCGAAAATGCAGTCTACTTCCCGGCGAACGGAGGCCAGGTAAACGGCACACGGGGGCCGCTCGGCTCGAACTTTGGCGTCAATGCATTGCAATCCAACACGGGGTTTGCCAACTACAACGCACTGGAACTTAGCGCGCGCCACACAACTGGCAGACTGGAGTTCTCACTCGCCTATACCTATGGCAAATCGATGGATCAGTCTTCGAATCCAGCGGAAGAAGTCAACCCGTTTAATTCCGCACTCAGCTATGCACTCTCGTCTTTCGATGTAAAACAGAACTTTGTAGCGAGCTATGAATATCAGCTGCCGTTCGACCAGTTCATTCATCCCGATCGCCTAACCACAGGCTGGTCTATCTCGGGCATTACGCATGTTGTAAGTGGATTCCCAATCACCATGGTCAACAATGGCGATAATTCTCTCATCGGAACAAACCCGAATGGGATTAACAACAGCAGTATTGATGAACCGGACTACGATGGCGGCGCTTTACACCTTAATCACAATCCGCGGAACGATGGTCATAGTTATTTCGCCTCAAACGACTTCAGCATGAATGCATTGGGAACGCTGGGAACCGCGAAACGCCGCTTCTTCTATGGTCCTGGCGCTCAGAACTATGACATGGCAGTCGCCAAACATCTCAAGCTTACAGAGGCGACAGCGCTCCTTTTCCGCGTCGAGGCGTTCAACGTTTTCAATCATACCCAGTTCAATGGGCCTGGTTCAGTCGACGGTAATATTGGCGATTCGACTTTTGGCAATACCATCAGCGCCGCGCCGGCGCGGATTCTGCAGGGTGCACTGAAATTCAACTTCTAGATACGATCGTGATCACCAACTCAAAAATCGACATGCATACGGACTGACTCGACCAGAACCGGCCCACGATCCTGGTTGTAGCCTGGATGTTCAATGAACTGAGCATCCAGAGCGTAATAAACGCCCTTCCAGACATGCAAATTGTAGTAGCCTTCAACGATGTCTTCGCGAGCGTAATTCAGTCGGCCGTCTCCGAGCAGGAAACCTTTGCCTCCCAGGGCAAGATAAGTCTGGTGATCTTTTTTAATGGCATTGCTCACAAACGTTAATCCGAGTTTATCGTCGGGCCGATTGACAGTTTTGAAGCTGTAGTCGCCGCCGAGTGCGATTGTCTGATCCACCTCGGTGTAAGCAAAGGATTCGTGCTGGCCCTCATTCC
>CAXTNK010000011.1:19415-21464 GCA_964245665.1 uncultured Acidobacteriaceae bacterium | reverse complement strand
TCCGACGCCATACTTGACTGAATTGGTGAGCGCGTGAGCTGTAATTTCCGGCGTTGACGTCTCCCCACGAAGGAACATCTGGTTTTGCAATCGATAGTCCCCCATGTTGGCGTGGTTGACAAAGCCAAGCAGTCGCACCGCACCCTTTAGCTGTGAATTAGGTAATGCGCTTTTGCGTAGCTCCAGTTCAACATTTTGACCACTGGCTCTGCGAAATTCATATTGCAGATCGATCCCATTCGCAACGGTGGGCATCGCGGCGATGCCGTAACGGGCAGTGAACGCATGATCCACGTACTCTGCGACTGCACCATCGGTATAGCCTCGTGTGTTCGCCGCGTAGTCCCAGGCTCCATTGTTATCGACAGTCCAGTTTAGAAACTGGAGATGAGAGTCTGTCCCAACGGAGTTGGCATCGAAGAAATCCGGCAGACCCATCCGCCCGATATTCAGTTCTATTCTCCGGATTGGCACCTTGGTATGCAGTGAAACAGTGGATCGCTCAGCATCAACCAGTTCATCCGTGAATCCAATAACCTGATGGACCATGTACTGCGATAGGTAAGGTGCGGAACCGAGGTTTGGATTACGAACTACGTCCAGGTTAGTGAAGCCTGCAAGACCTAATGCCTCGGAAAGGCCACGGCCTCCGGCTGATTCCACGTCAAGGATGCCATCTGTCGCATAGCGGGCATTTTTGTTGACCTCATAGCCCAGGTAAACGGTCCCAAGCAGTGAAGTCTTGTACTCGCCTCGTCCGAGAAGACTGTTCGCACCTTCGTAGGGCGAATGAAAAGGACCGTGTGCCTGAAAGATGATGTTGGCCTGCCCGGAGACCAGATAGCGGACGTCGTCGGGATGATGAAAAATATTAGGGGTAGATGGAGCTTCTGCTTGCGTGTCCGTTGTCTGGATTGTAGGCGTGACATCCTGTCCAGATGCAGCTGTGACGAAAGCTACAAAAACCAACGGGAAGAATGCTTTGAACAACACTTAGTCTCCCCTAATTATGATTTAGTTTCCCTGAAATAGGAGTCCAGGGACATCGTAAGGATCAAATTCCGCGAAGACGACAAATCGCACGTGCGAAGCGGTAACGATTATTTTAAAGCAACCTACAGGCTGAGCGTTGATAACCGAAAACGTTTTGGGTGGCTTGGAACTAGCTGTATGTCTCGAAGTATCGCCGTCGCGAGTGAAAATCAGGTTACAAAAGCTTGCGGCATACCCAAAGGCTGTTGTCGATCACCAGAGACGGGACGGTGTTTGACCCCTACAACACACCTCAGAAACTTACTGGAGTTCGACTGTCATCTCAGGTTGCTCGAACTAACAACGTTCTTGCTAAATGGGCTGTAACATCGCAGAACTCCTAAGCGCCGTTGCACAACAACTCTTGAAGCGCTACCGCGTTTGCAGTAGCGCTGCCCAGCGCAGTGTTGTCAAAGATGACCCAGGTTTGGTTGACTTCTGAAGAAGTCTCACGTAAGCGAGACCGCTCGGCAAATTCCTGCAACCAGACATCGTCGTAGTTTGCATAGTAGGTGCGCGGTGATCCATGAAGACGCCAGTAGCGTAGACCGGGCCAGCCTCCTGGTCGGGCCGCCAACTCTGAGCCTTTCGGCGGATCAGCGGCGACACGTGCAATCTCAAAGCCTCTCAGAAGGCGCTCGACCGACGCAGTGAACCAACTTGGATGTCGAGGCTCAAGAACCACGCCTCCAGCGTGCATCTCCCGCAGTGTGATGAAGAACTCGTGTGCGATGCCTTCTTCGAAAAGGAGTTTGGGAGGAAGCTGGATGAGTAAAGGCCCGAGTTTCTTACCCAATCCACCCACAGCATTAACAAATTCCAGTAGAGCGCCACCAGTGTTTACAAGCTTTGCCGTGTGTGTGATTGCTTTGGGCGCCTTAACCGCGAAAAGAAAATCATCTGGTGTCGCCGCCGCCCAGCGTTCCCAGGTCGCGCGTTTATGCGGACGATGGAAGCTGGAATTGATCTCCACGCAGCGCAGTCGCGTTGCATAGCGCTCAAGGTGCGAGACTTGTC
>CAXTNK010000011.1:0-19405 GCA_964245665.1 uncultured Acidobacteriaceae bacterium | reverse complement strand
AGACTTGTCCTCCAACAGTTGCGGAAAAAAGACCGGAGTGATGCTTCGGCACTGTCCAGCCTGCCGTACCCACGCGCATTTCCATCTCGCTCATCCATCACCTTTCACCGAGAAGCATCATCCCGGAGAGACTTTTCCGATGGGTAAACCGGCCTCAACTTGACAGTTGAAGTCTGATAGATACACAGTTCGCGAAACGCATCGGGCTTTGAGGTTTGTTCAAGCCGCGTCTGTCCGTCCGAATAATATTCAAGTTTAACTATCCGGCCACGAATGTGCCGGTAGACGCATGGCGGATGATGGAAGAGTATGCTCATCACTAGCCCGGTTTTGATTCCTCGCCTCCAGCTTAATATTGCTCTGCTCCAGACGGGCGCTCTTCACAGACAACCGAACCATGGGAGAATCTCATGAGCTTCCTCCAAAAGTCTGATCTACATAAACATCTTTCAACCTCGCGGCACTTGCCTCGCCATAATGAAGTGATAACTGGTGAAGCCACTCGCGTCATTCTTCAGGATGGAAATCTGATCACAGTATCAGTGGCGTCCCTGGAAGAAAGGGCATTAGACAATCTAACGACTGAATCTATCCAGCACACCCTCAAATAATTACTGCCAGATGCCCTTAAAACAGAAGACCTCCAGGGTAGTGTAACCTGGAGGTTTAGCCTTCCTCTTGACGCCGCCCTAATGTCTTAAGTCTATACGTCATCTTTCAAGGCCTGCGTGGCGACTCGTTAAATTACCGAGAGAAGCATAGCCGACCTGCAACATAAATGCCTTCAATCCAGCTTCACGCCAAATCCCTGCTTCTTCACTTGTTGAACGAGCCTCTGAATGAAATCCTGCGATTACCCAGACCCAGGGCGATTTACTTCTCTCGTAGGGAAAATTTGAAAATGCCGCCGGAAGCCTACCACTACGAGCCCTCCGTAAAGACCGGCCCGCCCGGTAAACAGCCGCTAGAGACGCTTCGCGTTCATGCTGCAAGTTGTGACGGTGAAAACCCTGACATAATTATTCAAACGAGCAAGCGAACCTCGAAGGTACGCCTGCAACATTTCCTTTGAGGAAGCAACATGGTCGCCATCCAACTTGAATACCAGGGAGACTTGCACTGCAAAGCAGTTCACGGCCCATCAGGAACTGAACTCAACACAGATGCGCCTCAAGACAATCAGGGTCGCGGCGAAAGCTTCTCCCCGACAGACCTGGTGGCCACTGCGCTTGGCTCATGCATGCTGACAGTTATGGGCATCATGGCTCGTACCTTGAACATCGATATTTCCGGAGCCACGGCCACCGTCGAAAAGGAGATGACCACTGCGCCGCCGAGAATGATTAAGACTCTCGCCGTCCGGATTCACATACCCCACTCACTCAGCAATGAGAACAAACAAAAGCTTGAGCGCGCCGCGCACACCTGCCCAGTGCATAAGAGCCTGCACCGTGATGTGGACTCTCCTGTGAGATTTACGTGGGAATGATGTTGAGAAATACCTTCACGAGATTGGTAGGAATTCCCTTTCGTTGTCGCCTGCTTCATGTCGTCCATCCGGGGCTGCTCTTGTTCATCGCTGCGGTCAGTGCAGGATGGAAACCTGTGAACGCTGCTGAGCGACCTAGCCCTGACGTAAGCGCAAGTTGCAGCACGCGGCGGGTAACCAGTGTTCCAGGAAGCCATCGGTTCGCCAGCGACTTCATCGAATCAATTGCGACTGACCCTGCCCATCACATAGCAGACGCTGCCGCAATCTATGCTCTTACCGCAGACATCAGTGGTGACGTCCCGCGCCAGGCTCGCGCCATGTATATAGCGAAGTCTGTCGATGGCGGTATGACATGGGCGCAGGTGGCCAGGGTGAACTCGAAGTATTTCAACGCCAGGATTGGAGAAGGGCTGCGCAATGGATTCATTGTCGGGCCCGGCGCGGCTTACTTCGTGATCACCACACAGCGAGGAGCCTTCCAGGTCATTCCTCAACCGGGTTCTACCGAGCCTATCGTGGTTTCTATTCCTGGTCCACATGTCCCATCATCCACTCCGAAGGTGCGTATACCCAAGAAGGCCGGGGAGCCTGTAAGAGCAAACGTTGTCATAATGACCTCTGACAAAAAGCATCTTGTCATAGGGTATGGCTACTTCGATCTTTCGCCTCAGATCTTCATTTATCGCCTGACCAGCGAGAGCAAGTGGAAAATTGAAGATCAGCTTCCCTCTCTGCCGACAGAAATGGACATTCTCTCCGTACAGCTCGAGGATGCATACCAGACCCATCTTCTTTACGTCGGCACCGGTGATCAGGTCTACGTACTCGATCTCCAAACGAGAAAGTGGAAGCGCGTTGAAGGAGTCGGACCGGATTCAGCCATCCATGGCATGACTCTTGTAGGAGGCCTTCATGTGGCAGCATGTTGGGGCGTCTACAATCCCTCAGTTCCAGGAAGAGTAAAGCGGGTGACAAGCGCAAGATTTCTCTTACACCGATTTTCTGATGAGGCTGGCCCCAACCTTCGGGCCTACAGCATTGAAGTCGATCCAATCAGGCTCGAGCGTGAGGTCGTTACCTCGATTTCAGGTGTGTATATCAGCAGAGATAAAGGCATGACGTGGAAAAGACTGAACGACTTACCTGCCGGAGAATTCCGCACGGCGCACTTCAATCAAGATGGCACTGTCCTCGTGTCAGGAATTGCAGGGACATTCCTGGTGAATCCTTTCTCGAACGAGTGCTCGCCCCATCTGAAGAATCGTAGCCAGTAGCTTTTCACGTGCGTAAACGCAATGCCCGGCTCCCACCTATTTAGGTGGGCCGGTTCCTTGAAGAACCGTCACGAGGTTAGAGTTTCGCGGTGAGAAGGCTTCGCAACACGAGTGCCTTGCACACCGGGTGAATCAGTTCAACTGCAAGATTGCGGAGTGAGCCTGTCTTCCACCTCGACACACGTGACCTATCCGTCAAGAGAAGAAAGGCGCTTGCGGTGCCAGGGTTGATGTTGTGAAGCACTGAGTACTCGTTCGACACCTGCATCAGATACTGCTTGTCCTGAGTGGCCAGCTTCGCCTCGTTACCTGTCCACGCCGGGCCCTGTGGATGCCATCTTCAAGGGACGTACCGCAACAAGCTGGAGGCTCCCAGCAGCAGAGCGCGCTCCGTACGCAGCGTGCTCTGTTTACATCGATGCGACAGAAGCGCTGCAACGGCGAATGGTTGCGACGCAGCCTTCTTGGCCGTTACGCATCTACGCTTACACTCACACCAGACGGCCGTCCCGAAGCAGACAAGTTGCCGCAGCATGACATACACACAAGACCGCCATGTCTGACCGGCGCACTCATATCGCTCCCATCAGATAAACTTTTCGAGTGTAGTGTCATAGTCTTTTCCTGCACACCCTGCGAGGAAACAGCGATCTATGTCTTTCTTGAAGTCTGATTTGGGCGCCTTAGAACTAAGAAATCTCTGCTTATTCTTTACAATCACCCTGCTGATTCTGGTTCCAGCATCAAGGGTGCTGGCGCAGGTCGATGAAGTGGACCCGACCATTGGCAACGTCAGCATTCTGCTCGAGCCAACCAGACCGACTGCATACCTGCCCAACAGCATAGTCCGCATGTATCCTGTGCGCAAAGATGGGCTCGACGATCAGATTCGTGACTTCCCACTCACCATCCTTTCGCACCGGCAGCCCGAGTTGTTTGCCATCATGCCCGGCGCGACCGATCGTCCAGCCGCTTATGACATGGAACACCCCGCTCCTTATTACTATTCAGTCCGGTTCGATGAATCCATGATCCACACGGAGTTCTCGCCGTCGCATCAGGCAGGCTATTTCCGCTTCAGCTTTGCTGACGATCATGCTGCCCTCACCATCAAGAACCTTCATGCAGGCTCAATTCAGGTGATCGGGAAAGACTCCCTCGCCGGCAAGGAGTCGGTCATGGGCATGACTACCTTTTTCTATGGAGAGTTCAGCTCGCCTGTTGTAGTTCAAAAAAACCGCGCAGACGATCAGGATCAACTCCATATCGCCGCGCATACGAAGACCATCGACTTCCGCTATGGCATTTCATTCATCAGCGCGGAGCAGGCAAAACAAAATCTTCATCGCGAGATACCGGCGTGGGGCCTGGAGCGCGTGAAAGAACAGGGCCGCCTGCAGTGGAATGAAACGCTGGGTCGCATCGCGATCGAGGGCGGGACCGAGGCGCAGCGAAAGGTCTTCTACACTGCGCTCTACCGCTGCTTTGAGCGCATGGTCAACATTACGGAAGATGGCCGCTACTATAGCGCCTACGATCACAAGGTGCATCAGGATGCGCGACCGTTCTATGTAGATAACTGGCTTTGGGATACCTTCCGCGCCATGGAGCCTTTGCAGACTCTTCTAAACCCGGATATACAGGCCGATAAGATTCAGTCGTACGTACGGATGTATCAGCAATCAGGCATCATGCCGACCTTCGCGCTGACTTCAGGTCCGGCTGCGATTATGAATGGAAATCATGCGGCACCCTGGATCGCTGATGCCTGGAATAAAGGGGTTAGAAACTTCGACCTGCCGGCCGCGTACGAAGGTCTCCGCAAACGTTCACTCGATACAACGCTGCTGCCGTGGGAATTGGGGCCGAAAACCACGCTCGATAATTTCTACAATGCGCATGGCTATATGCCTGCGCTGCAACCAGGAGACAAGGAGACTGAAGCAGGAGTTAACGCTTCTGAAAAGCGGCAAGCTGTTGCCGTAACCCTTGAAAACAGCACGGACGACTGGTGCCTCGCGCAGATGGCGAGCATTCTGAACAAACCCGAAGACAACAAACTATTCCTGCAGCGTGCGGCCAATTATCGCAATCTCTATCGCGCCGACAAATCGCTGATGTGGCCGAAAGATAACAAGGGCAGCTGGATTGAGCCACTCGATCCAAAGTTCGGCGGCGGGCCTGGCGGCCGCGACTACTATGACGAGAATAATGGCTGGACTTACACCTGGGATGTGATTCATGACTATGACGGACTTTTCACGCTGATGGGAGGAAAGGCGAAGGCGGAAGCCAATCTCGACCAGTTGTTCCGGGAATCACTGCCAGCTTCACGTTATGCGTTCCAGGCAAAGTTTCCGGACTCTACATCCATGATCGGCGAGTTTTCCATGGCGAACGAACCAAGCCTCAACATTCCCTACATCTATGACCGGCTCGGTGCTCCTTGGAAAACACAGAAGCGTGTGCGTACTATTCTGGACACTTACTTTCGAGATGATCTGCAGGGTATCCCAGGGGATGAAGACGGCGGCGGGCTCAGCGCGTTTGTCGTCTTTTCCATGATGGGCTTTTATCCCGTCACACCCGGTGTTCCGGTCTATGACATCAGCGGCCCTGTCTTCACCAGGGTGACCATTCGATTGAAGAATGGGAAGACATTCATCATCAGCGCTCCGGCGTCTTCCCCTGACAACAAGTATGTGCAGAGCGTGCGCTGGAATGGAAAGCCTCTTGATCGCCTATGGCTTTCCCACAAGGATCTTACGAGTGGAGGCGTGCTCGAACTATCCATGGGTAACCTTCCCAACAAGTCCCTCGGCACTGAACAAGCCTCGCTGCCCCCTGCTTCGATGTCGGTCGATCCTGCACAGTTTCAATGAGAGGTCAGGCTTCGAATTCTCCATGGACATGCGTCATTCAGCCTGGGGACGGATCGCGTTTCGACGGCCGCTTTGGCTCATCGAAGGCCGCTTTGGCTCATCTTCGATACTCAATATTCGTGCTCAGCTTTCCTGCGAGATCAATTTCAGGCGATGAACAGTCGGGAAGCGGTCTTTCGTCGCATCATCCAAGCTTTCATGGAACGAGCAAACACCTTGACTGATGAAGACGCTGCGACTTCCTATGGGATGAATCGGTCCCATCATTGAGGGCGAATAGGACATCACCAACTCCGTCTCCAGACACGTTCCAGGGCCGTGCATCTTACATTGCTGATCTGTAACTGAGCACTGAAAAGGACCAGAGTAAGCGGGCTTGCTGATGATTGCGTGTTCCGTGAACAAATCGTCATCCTTCTCAGTTTCTTCAAAGTGCTATCAATACAGTAGAAAGCTATGCCTTTGTCAACAACGCTTGCTCGGAAAGTAAGGAACTCGTTCTCCCCAGCAGTCAGCTGCCGCCCGATCGTCATCAACTCGGGGTCCAGCTTTCTCAACACACACGCGATAATCAACCTAATCCGGCTGAGGGCCCATTGTGCATGACCACGGCTTATATAAATCGCATTGCCACTGCCGTACCAGAGCATGATGTGCATGATGTATTCGTGGTCTTCGCAGAGAAAATGCTTGCCGACCCACGTTTGCGCGCAGTATTCCGCCGCATGGCGAGCCGCTCTGCCATTACACATCGCTATTCTTTCCTCAATCCGCAGCCAGGGCCGGATCGGTTTTCGGC
Source organism: uncultured Acidobacteriaceae bacterium (assembly GCA_964245665.1). Classification (GTDB taxonomy): domain Bacteria; phylum Acidobacteriota; class Terriglobia; order Terriglobales; family Acidobacteriaceae. The sequence goes on along the minus strand of CAXTNK010000011.1, from coordinate 12,958 downwards.
GCATGATGCAAACGAGTTTTATCGGCTCGGCAATTTTCCGAACACATCGCGACGGATGGAATTATTTGAGCAGACCGCTCCACTGCTCATGCGGAAGGCCGTTGACCGTCTTGCGCTCAGCGAGCAGGAACGCGCTGGCATCACACACGTGCTAGTCACCTGCTGCACCGGTTTCTATGCGCCGGGGTTGGATTTTGAGATTGTCGAACACCTCGGCCTGTCGCCATGCGTGGAGCGCACGATGGTTGGTTTCATGGGATGCTATGCTGCGATCAATGCGCTGAAGCTGGCGCGGCACATTGTGCGCTCCGATCCGAAGGCCGGAGTGCTCATGTTGAATCTCGAGCTCTGCACGCTGCATTTCCAGGAGACGCAGGATCTTGAGCAGGTACTCTCTTTTCTGGTCTTCGCGGATGGGGCTGCGGCGAGCCTGATTACTGCGCGGGAACAGGGTTTCGGACTGGACAGCTTCAAAGCAGTGGTGGTGCCGGAAACCCGCGGGCTGATTACGTGGAAGATTCGTGGACTCGGCTTTGACATGCTGCTCTCCGGAGAGGTGCCGGGACAGCTTGCACAAGCGCTGCGTATTGGCGAACTGATGGCCGAGCGTGAAGGAATCGACCTCTGGGCGGTCCATCCCGGTGGCCGGTCGATCCTTGACGCCGTTGAAAAGGGACTGGAGCTGCCAGCGGACGCACTGGCAGCATCGCGCGAAGTGCTGTCGTGTTTCGGCAATATGTCATCGGCAACCGTAATGTTTGTGCTGCAGCGACTCATGCAGCAGGGCCGCCCAGGTCAGCATGGGTGTGCAATGTCGTTTGGGCCGGGCTTGACCGCGGAGACAATGCGCTTCCATGTGGTCTAGCTCTGACAACGATTTCAGACATCGTGTCTCGCCCCGCGATCTGCCCGAGTTGATGGATGGGGACTGCAGCTATGAGGATTTTCGCGCCTGCCTGCACAGTCTCGAACAGGTGAACCGCTGGCTGCTGGGCTACCAGCCTACTCTGGCGTGGCTGGAACAGCTATCGGGCAGGCGGCGTGAGCCGATGCACATCCTCGATGTGGGCAGCGGCGGTGGTGATCTGCTGCGGCGGATTGCAGCCTGGGCAAAGAGGCGCGGCGTTCCCGTTAAGTTGACCGGGATCGACCTGAATCCCTACGCGGCCCGAGCGTCGGAAACCTCCACGCCGCAGCAGACCGGCATCACGTGGCTCACCGGCGATGCCCTCCTGTACCAGTCCGAAAAGCCGGTGCACATTATCGTGAGTTCGCTGATGACCCATCACCTGGAAGATGAGCAAATCATCACCATGCTGAGGTGGATGGAAGCAACTGCTCGGTGCGGCTGGTTTATTAATGACTTGGAGAGGGCGGAACAAGCGGCGCGGCTGGTTGGATGGTGCGCGCAAATGGTGAGGTGGCATAGGTTTGTACAACACGACGGGCCGGTGTCCTTCCGACGAGCCTTCCGTAGCGACGACTGGGTGCGTTTGCTGTCGGCTGCTGACATTCCGCGGGAGGCAGCAACAATAGAAGATTGGTGGCCGGGACGGTTGTGCGTGGGTCGGTTGAAGTGAGGCCCTTGATCCTGCTGCGTGTCATTAGACTAAGAAATACGACTGCTGTCTGCTTGGCGAACAAGGAGCGATAACTTGAAAGACGAAGTTCTCATCGTCGGCGGGGGTGTGGCGGGGTGTGCTGCTTCGATCGCGCTCGCGCGCAGGGGCCGCAGTGTCACTCTAGTCGAACGCGAGGTTACGCCGCGCCATAAGGTCTGCGGCGAATTCCTGAGCGGCGAGGCACTTCAGGACCTCCGTGCGCTTGGCATCGACGTGACCTTGCTCAGGGCAGTGCGGATACACTCTGTTCGTCTTGCCGCAGCCAGCAGCGCTGCTGAAGCACCGCTGCCTTTTTCCGCAGCCTCTTTGACTCGCAAGTCACTGGACACCGCCCTGATATCTGAAGCCATTGCGTCCGGGGTCAAAGTAGAGCAGGGCCGCAGCGTGGAGTCTCTCAGCCGCGCCACGGCCAACACATGGCAGGTTACTCTCGACGATGGCACCACCCGCGAATCGCCGACGGTTTTTCTCGCCACGGGTAAGCACGATATGCGCGGCCATACCAGGCCGAAAGACCCCGACCAGTGGGTTGCATTCAAGATGTATTTTCGGCTTTCCCCCATGCAAAATGCCGAATTGGCAGGCGCTTCCGAGCTGATGCTCTATCCCGGCGGCTACAGCGGTATCCAGCCAGTGGAGGATGGCATAGCAAACCTATGCTGCGTCGTGCAACGGCGATACCTGCCAGCTGGAGAAAACCGCTGGGAGAGTTTCCTCGAGAAGATGCAGGAGGAGTGTCCGCACCTGGGAACACGGCTTGATGGCGCAGTACCGCAGCTCGCCAGGCCGCTCGCCATCACGCACATCCCGTATGGCTACGTTCGCCGCACTACAGACGAGGGAATTTACTGCATCGGCGACCAGGCCGCAGTGATCCCTTCGTTCACCGGCGACGGAATATCGATTGCCCTGCATACTGCCGGCTGTGCCGTTGCGGCCTATCTCGCGCTGGAACCAGCCACACTCTTTCAGACTAAGCTGCGTTCCTCGCTCATCACACAGATGCGCCTTGCTCAGGTAGCTGCCACAGGTTTGAACAATTCGTTCGCTCGCGCTCTTCTGCCGGCTTGCCTCAGGGTATGGCCCGGCATGATGCGCGTCACGGCCAAGTTGACACGCATCGCCCAGCACCGCGCTGTCGAACCGCAGGGAGTCGCTGGCTAAAGCCGTCTGTGCTCACGATAGACTGCCATCGGAAGCGACAGCTTTCGATTTTCAGATGCGGCGTTCACAAGGCTGAAGAAGTTCCCTCTAATCAAAATTGAAACATGCAAAGTGGTGAAGGCCAGGCGGTGCTTCACGAAGACCCCACCACTCTACGCCAGTGATGGAAAGCTGGATCAGCGACTGCACGGTTGCGCGATGGCTCGGCTACAAACCGGCAGCACCACTCCGGAGCCCTGCTGTAAAATGGTGCAGTAACTTCAACTACACAAGTGGCCCCGTAGCTCAGGTGGATAGAGCGACGGTTTCCTAAACCGCAGGTCGACCGTTCGAGTCGGTCCGGGGCCACCATAAGTCATTCACTTGCGGTGAGCGCAGAAGCAGCATGATGTAAGCAATCGGACTAGTTCCACTTTTGATGTCACTTGGCCCTCATTGCTTTCTCAACTGTGAGGTGTCGTCTGTAAAAGAAGCCCTCAATCTATCCGGCCGGCTAGGAAGTGGTCGCAATGTTGTTGTGGGTGATGCTGTGCGTACTGCGTTAAACCGCGACCGAATCCACCTTTTTTTCCAGATACATCGCATAATCAGCGCTTCTTTTCAGATCGTCTGCTGTCGACCCATCAAAAGGATAAATCGCTGCTCCAAAGCTAGCCGAACCCATTATTCGGGCCTCATCAACGTGGAACGGAGAATCAAAGCATGACCGCAAGCGTGACACGATCTCATCCGTGCTTTCTGTCTCAAGCCTCAATGGAACGATGAGCAAAAACTCATCCCCGCCTATGCGCGCAACGGTGTCGCAAGGACGTAGCTGTGCAAGAAAACGCTGGCTGATGAGCTTTAGATAACAATCACCCACCTTGTGGCCAAATTGGTCATTGACCTGCTTGAGGCGATTGACGTCAACGTAAATAACCAACAGACGCTTGTTGTCTCTTGCCGCGTCCCTGATTGCTATGGCAAGACGGCTCTCACATAGCCGTCGGTTCGGTAAGTTTGTCAATGGATCATGGGTTGAATGATGTACCAGGCCGTCATACAGGAGCGCCTGTCTGACAGCCATAGTCGAAAGCTCAGTCAAGCTATTCACAAGCTCAAGCTGTTCAGATGTTAGCTCACCCTCCTCACGCGGGACGACCACGATCTCGCCGATTTCCTGTCCTGCCGGGTCTGTGAGCGACACCTTTATCCGATCATCAGCCTCATAGATCAGCGGGACAGGTTTCGCCTGCTGGTCTTCATTCAGGACGAAGTGACATTCCAGAGCAGGAAAGAGTCGCTGGACCGACTGGCAGATTTCCGGCAAGACAGCGCTCGGTTGCGCGTTCGCACTAATCTGCTCAAGAATGCGGCTCCGCTCCTGTGCGACGGTCATCGACCTCTGTATGCGCTGTGTCTGCTTTAAGTTGCGGCTCCTCAAAACTGATGCCCAGGTCGCTGTCCCAATGGCAATGAACGTAATGACACTTAATAGCTCGATCAGATGATTCACAGTCCACCAGGACGGATATGCCAGGAGATGAACGTCTGCATGGTCCCGCAAATCTAGATGAAAACCATACGGCGCCCGCCATGGTCCCCCAGCATCGATCCGACATATTCCAGACACACTCACACGGCTACCCAGAGGAAGATTGACAAACTCTCCTTTCTTTTGAATATACGCAGTGATTAAATGACCGTTAACATCCACAACGATCACGTCAGATCGGTCGCGCTGCATCTGAGAAACCATGGTTCCGGTCAGGAGAATAAGGTTGTCGCTGTAGAGCGCGCTTATTGCTTGGTCGTAAGTTACGGCTCGCGGTTTTATTGATTCAAAGGCACCTGTCTTAAGCACGAAAGCATCCACCAGACTTGGAGCATAGTCACTCGAACTGCCGAAGCCGTAGGCATCGACAACATCCCCGACTGCCAATTCATTGGTTTGCCTTGTCTGAACAAAGATACTCTTCCCGTTCGCTTCGAGGACAACCGAAGCTCCTTTTTGATAGTACGTAATTGTCCCGCGCACTCGAACACGAATCGATTCATCTGTCACAGAGCGCGATTGGAATACATTGTCGATATCTGTAATTGGCAGTCGATCAACGGTCAGCTTTGGACTTTCTAAGATACGGATGGAAGTCAAGTCTCGTGCATAAAGTACTGTTCCGGTAACTTGATTCTTCTCGTCGAATTGTGCGCCGGCCACTCCTGTAATCTCAACTTCAGCATCGAGAAGCGTCTGAGGGTTGAAACTTTTCGAATTCGCCAGGTATATCTCAGCTCTCCCTCCCTGCATTGCCAGGTCCAGGTGAACCGATGGAGAATTCTCATGTTGTTCAATGTTTGCAGTGCGCAATCGCCCACGAACGCGAACCAGACGACTGTCGAAGATTCCAGTAATCAGGTCTGAGTACGGCACAAGCGGCGCGGTATAGGAAGAACCCGTTCCGACAACCTGTATCGACGAGCCGTAAGAGACTTCTGTTCGATAACTTGAATCCGTCTTTCCCTCTACTTCGAGCAGATCCCCAATGCGGATCGGGTAGGGCCGATCTGTGTTGACGTATATACCGCCTGTCTCATCCTGAAGAAACAACTCTCGGTCGCCAGGATCGTAGAAAGTCACAGTTCCCAAAAGATGAACCGGGACGCCGTTCCCGCGCTCGGCCGTCAGATCGTGCGCTTGCCCGATGCTCGTAATGACCTGAGAATGCGAGGAAACGGGCTCAGTGAAGCCGTTCGTGACAGGCGTCAACGACGCCAATGAGACAAGGATCGCGCGCGCCAGGAGTCGAATAGCTTTTTGGTCCAGCATGCTTGATCGCCTTGGGTCGGGAGGGATCTCCTCGAACGCGCTCACGACGGTTCGATTGCAACCTTCAATGAATAGAACAACCCTTCACCGCCGTCCCAGGGACAGTGTCTGCTGCTTTAGATGACACTGCAATAACCCGTTTGTGCGGGCCGCTTATAGATATTGCAGACGGTTACCTGAGCTTCGTTGACCTTATGAATAAAATTGAACCTAGTCAGCCCGAGTCGGCATTCGCTTCGATTCCTACCTGGTCATTTGAGACTCGGACGATCCTTGCCCAGACCCAAGATACCCGCCTGTTGTCTTGACAGACTTACGTTAGAAATGGAACCCATTCACAGGCGACCAGAGAATTGACGCCAGTACTTTCGCGATGGACGTCGTATTCTGCAATGAATTAATCATCACCTTCTGCCATGTCTTCATCGCTTGTTGCTTCGCTGGAGGAGGTTTAAATAATCAGTTCTCGCAGCAGAAGCGCCCCTTATTACACGAATCGATGAACGTAGGGGTCGTCTGCGCCAGCCTTGCTCAACCTGTGAAACAATTCCTTGATTTGCTAATTAAAAGCCTTTAAACAGCTAAGTTGGTTGAGCGGCTATTCGACACGTATTCTACGGATGTGCACTTGCCCAGCCGCTAATGTATCTTGCGGATCCCTGCGCGAGAGATTGACGGATTCGTCAGAACCCCAATGGAAGTTAAATTCCTGAGAGCAGTCTCCGCAAAGCCAGTAATGCTCCACTGCTTCAAAACTCTCACGACGACGAGCAATCCGAACTATACGGCCTTCTCTTAGATAGAGAAGAGGTTTCCTACAAGTCGAATTGAAGCATGCATCTATCAACTCCATACTCCTGGCACAAAATAGACGACACTATCTCATATCGGGCCGCGGCCCGTCGTCTAGATTTAGAGTAGTACGGATTAGCGCGCTTAGAAGAAAAACGTGTCACCATCTTTGTACCGCTTTAGTGCTACTGCGTTGCTAAATCTTCAAATAACACGCCGTCCAGGTGTGAACATCCGATTTCCTTACCATTGCCCGTCAGGGACTGCAATACCCCAAACCTACGCGACAGCGAGGGAAGGAACTACTGCACCTGCTATCAATCTGAGGATATCCCGACAGCCGGGCGCCTTTGTATCCCCTTTGTACGCTTCCCCTGAGAGGGGGACGGCTTCTAGCTGTTTAAGCATGCATCTGCTTGCGCAATCTGACAGCATCGTGGTGTAAGTGAGGAACTTCAATAAACGGTGGCGACGGCAGTTCAGAACTTGGCGATGAGGCTGATCCCACCGACGAGGAGAAGACCACCGACGATGCGGCCAGCGTTTAGAGGATGCTGCTGCATCCTGAACCAGCCAAAATGATCGATAAGCAGTGAGGTGATGAGCGCGGCTGTAACGGTGAAGCCTACGAACGGGCCCGCTCCAATCTTATTGACCAGCGTAAGCCCTGCGTAGACCTGCACAGCACCAACCAGACCGCCGACCACAGCCCACCAGGGCAATGCGGCCAGCTCTTTCTGAGTAGGTAGCGGGTTCGGATGGATCAACGCCGCACTGGCAAAGAAGAAGGTTATGAGTGCGAATGAGATCGCCGAAGCCAGCCACGGGTTGACGACATATTTATTCAGTTGTCCGTTCATGGCCGCGCCGCAACTCTGTAGCGCACCACCCAGGATGATGAAGGGAATGATCCAGCCGGCATTCATGGTGTTCTCCACTTTCCTACTGTTTTCCAACGAGCAACTGCATCAGCAAGGCTCCGCCGAGTGCAGCAAAGAGCGCCAATGGCATGGCCACGGCACCGACCTTCAAAAACTTCCAGAAACTTACGTCGAGCTTCTCTCCGCCCGTACCTTCGCCCGCGTCTTTACGCAGAGCGAGCAGCCAAAGTATGGTCGCCAACGACCCGGTGACAGAAAGATTTGGTCCAAGGTCGACGCCAATCAGGACTGCATTGGCCATCAATCCCTTGGTGTGAGCTGCCTGAAGCGTTCCGCCCGCGATCAATCCAAGGGGTAAATTGTTGACGATGTTATTGGCTATGCCGACGGCGAAGCCAACGATCATCGCGCCGACGTTCTGGCCGAGATGTGAGGCCCAGGCGAGCCACTGTTGTGTCAGGCGCAGCGCACCCTGGCTCTCGACCGCATCGACCATGACGAACAATCCTGCGACCAAGAGAAGCGTCGCCCAGCTGACCTCGCGTGCCAAGCCGATTGGATTGCTCTTCGCTTTGATAGAGACTACCGCCGTAACCACCAGTGCCGCGAGACACGTCGGCAGTCCCAGATCTTTCTTGAGTGCAGAAGCGGTGAGAAGCACAGCGATCACTAGAGCCAGACCTGCAAGCACCAACTTTCCATTTGCACTGAGTTTCGTGTCGTCGACTTCGCATTCAATGCTGTTGCGAAGCTCCTTGCGGAATACGAACCGCATGACGATGAAGGTGACGAAGATTGAAAGCAGGGACGGCACACCGAAGTCTGCGAGCCACGTGCCCAGCGGTGGCAGACCGGTATGGAAAACAACCAGGTTTGCAGGGTTAGAGATGGGCAGTACAAAGCTTGCTGCATTCGCAATCAGTGCGCAGACAAACAGGTACGGGAGCGGGGAGACTTTGGCCTTCCGAACAGCAGTGAGAATGGCTGGTGTCAGCACAACGGCCGTTGCATCATTCGACATGAAGATAGTCACGAGCGTGCCCACGCCATACACCAGCAGGAAGAGCCGCGAGCAGCTGCCTTTCGCGCCGCGGACTGCGACTGCTGCCACCCAATCAAATACACCTTGTTCGCGAGCCAGCTCACTCAGCAGCATCATACCGATGAGGAAAAGATAGACGTCGCTTCCTTCTGCGATGGCCTTTCCAGCCAGCTTGAGCGGTATTAGTCGCAGCACAACCAACAGCAGTGCGCCGCTTGACACCCACCAGACTTCAGCGATACCGCGTGGACGGATCAGCATCAGCATAATGCTGATGGCAACAATTAGAGGAAGAAGAATAGGAGCTGGCATCTACCACTTTCTTCCGTTCTTGTTAGGACCAAGTTGCGTGCCAAGCAGACCACGTTCTGGCCACGCTTCGATTGCATTGTCCTGATCGCGTTCAGAACGGCTTCGAGCGTTGTAGGCTGTGACTCCGAGAACCAGTCGTATGCTGTCCTCTGCTGTGCTGCCATTCTCGTCGGTTGCGGTGACGGTGAGTTGATGTACGCCATCTGCCAATGCTCCTCGATTCAGTTCCACTTGCCAGATATAGCTGTGAGACACCTGTGCCATAGACACTTTTTGATCTCCGAAGCTGGCGATTACCGTTTTGATCGGACCAAGGTCCCAAGCTTTCGCCCGGACCAGAATTCTGTTCTCCGCTATGTGACCATCCAAAGTTGCGTCTGTAATGAAGCGGTCATCAGCGGGAGAAGTAATCATGACAGCGGGAAGGCCATTTAGAGGAAAAAACTTCCAGCTGATCACTGCGCCATCGATATTGGTAACAGAAAAGCCAACTGGTCCTTCTTCGATCTGGCCTGTTGAACGCGTTGCTGTATAGAGCGTCTGTCCATCATTCGCAAGTTCGTTGTAATGCGTATGGCCCATATCGATAAGGCGAATGGAAGGGCGTGCGACCAATTTTCGCAGACGCTCTCCTCCTTGCTTGAGATCAGTGGGATAGCAGTGCAGAAATAGAACAACTTGCTGCTGCATCTGTTCAGCTTGTCCAACCTCGCTCTCGAGCCAATCGAGCTGTTCATCAAGGAGAGAGAAAGAGCGAGGATCTGGAATATCGAAGGCATTCAACGCGATGAAACGCACGGTACCGAGGACGAAAGAGTAATGCCTGGTGTGGGCCATGAAGGTGAGGTAGTTATCGAAACTCTTCTCGTGAACATCATGATCGCCAATGATCGAGCACCATGGAGCTTCAAGACGGTCGAGCGCCTTGCGCACCACGCCGTACGCGGAGGCACTCCCATCGTCTGCGACGTCGCCCGGGATGAAGACAAATGAGATCGAAGCAGAAAACACGCGATTAATCTCATCGACGATGCAGTTGAGGTCGCGGTCATTCTGCTCGCCTGCTTTGGTCATGTGCAGGTCACCGATGTGGACCCACGAGACGATTGCAGTGTCTGGCTGGTGTGGCCGGAAAAAAGGCAAAGGTGTTGCAATCGACATAGAAATGCTCCTGTTAGAGAGGACCTGATGACTGAAAATCTTAAAAGCGAGGGCGGTGATCGAGATGCTATGAGAAATGTTGTTTCATTGCTGATATTCATCCTGATTGATCTGACCGCGAGCGTTGCGCTCTCTTACGATGGCTGAAGGAGACGTCGCGTTGGTGGCCCATCGCTGCGTGAACAGAAATTATGCGGGACTTGATAATGCGAAAGTAGCGATCGGTCCAACGATCGCTACTCCCGCAAGCTCATCCCAACCGGGTCCCAGGCCAACGGGCAATCCGGTCGGACCCACACACCCGGGAAACAGGATGAAAGCCGGAGGGCCTGGTAACGTTGAGCGCATTCTGATCGTGTGTCTCTCTATCTCTGCTGCGGAGTCGGAGCTATATCTGACAACGATGCAGGTTGTACGGTTGCGCCGGGTGGCTGGGGCGTCAGAGTACCTGCACCTGTTGGACTTGGCGGCGGTGAAGGTACACCCGAGTCCTGCACGGGTGGGGGAGGCAGAGGATTGCCTGTATTCCTCGGCGGCGGTGGCGGCACTGCTCCGGTCGGAGGCGGCGGTACACCTTGGCCACGGTTCGCTATGTTTCGCGGATCCGGTGGACCTACAGGAGATGGAGGCGGTGGAGCCCCAGCGTCTGTCGCAGGACCTGTAGCTGCTCTTCCAGAACGGCGGTCGTGGAGAGGCATTTCCGAGACAAAAGTCTGACCGTTGGCGGTAATGCTTTGGGCGACAAGACTTGCCTGCCCTGCAATCATCCGTTGTACGCCGCTCACCTGTACGCGAGCTCCTCGAGTGACGCTGGACTGCAGGCGCATGGCAAGCTCAGGAGGCAGGGCGACAGCTATACCGTTTCGTAACGTGAGGCCCTGCACTTCGCCCTGAGGTCCATAGATGACAGAGCTCACCCGACCGCTGTGCGAAGTTGCTACTCCGTCTCGTGACTGTGGCGCAGAGAGAGGGGCCTGTGGTGCGGAGACATTCCCTGCAGGCAGAGCAGGCGGCGGGGTCTGGCAAAAAGCTGAAAGCGCGAGGGCTGGACTAAGTGCTGCGATGAGATAGAGACGAATCGGGTTCATGGACTTCTCCTTGTTGCGCTTATGGAGAAGCATTCAGGTAGCCAAAGCGGGTAGCGAGCGTAAATGCAACAAATTACACATTTTTGGACTTCAAGAGGTTCGATACGATCAGGTGATGTGTACTGTGAGCGGTCACCGTCTGCGGGAAAAGCGAACATATTCGCTAGCGGGCGCCGAGCGGTACTCAGCTAAACAGCTGAAATCAAGCGCTATTGAAAAAGAAGCGTCATGGCCACTCATGTGCTCTTCTCTCTCGCATGATGGAGAAGAAGCAGAGCGGCCAAGCTGATAAGACCTACTCACTGCGAAGCCGCTTTGGCCTCAACGCGGCCAACTTCTTCCAAGCCGAAGCAGTGGGCGTTGTTCTACCCATCCTGAATACGTTTCTGAAGGAAGCAGGCTGGCGCTACGACCAGATCGGGCTAGCCACCGCGCTTTTAGGACTGGGCACGCTGCTCTTCCAGACGCCCGCGGGCATTCTGGTCGACTACGTCAAGAGTCGTCGTCTCCTGTTCTTTGTTGCTTCGATCCTGGTGGGGATTTGTTTTGGCGTCATTCCCTTCCTGCCGCACACGGCTCTAGGGATCGACACGCTGCTTTTCCTGTCCGGGGCTGCGCAGAGTATTTTCATCCCGGTCCTCGGCGCACTGGCGCTCGCTCTGGTCGGCTACAAGGCTCTGAATCGTACGCTGGGTGAAAATCAGGGATGGAATCACGCAGGAAACATTGTCGCTGCTCTGCTGGCATTTGTTGCTGTCCGATACTTTGGCAGTGCTTCCATCTTTTTTTCCGTGGCTATCGCATCGCTGGTCGGCGCATTTTCTGTGTACTGGATGCGCAAGCAGGAACTTAACGAGGACATGCCATCAGGTGACAGCAAACAGCAAGAGATGAATTGGAGTGCGATCCTACGTGATCGTACCGTGCTGTTCCTCCTCCTCGCTGTCGGTCTGTTCCATCTCGCCAATGCGCCAATACTCCCGGTTACCGCGCTTTACATCAAGCAACTCGGCGGAACGAGCGCACTGACTACATTGACTGTCCTGTCCGCGCAAATGGTCATGGTTCCGGTCGCCTGGGCAACCGGTCGGCTTTGTGATCTTTGGGGCAGAAAGCCAGTCATGGCCATCGCTTTCTGGGTGCTGCCGTTTCGAATCCTGTCCTATACGCTGGCGCACAATCCGCACATGGTGGTCTTCCTGCAGTCGCTCGATGGCATCGGCGCCGGCATCTACAGCGTCGCTATCGTCGCTTTTGCGGCCGATCTTACACGCGGGAAAGGCCAGTTCAACTCCTTGCTCGGCATCTTAGCAACATCGCAGGCGGTCGGCGGTGTTGTTGGCCCTGTCGTCTCAGGCTTTGTGCTGCAGCATTTCGGCTTCAACACCACATTCGTCGGCTTTGCAGCACTCGCATTGTGCGCCGCTGGCGCCTTCCAACTGCTCGTTCCGGAGACACGAACTGCAGAAGACCTCAACGCGGCTTTACCGGTTGCAGCATGAGAAAGAGTGAGCATGAGATTTCTCACCGTCTCCTCGGCTGCCTCATCTGCATGATCGCTTTTGGTGTTTCTTTACCTCTTGAGTGCTTCGGCCAGGTGGCGATGCATCAGTCAGGCTCGATCCAGCGACTGGTCAAAGATCCATTTGGTGCTGCTGTTCCGAATGCGAGTGTGGTCATCAGTTCCAGGCAGGGACCAACGAAGCAGGTCATTACCAACTCCTCCGGCGTCTACGAGTCGCTCGGGCTTGCCGCAGGATCGTAGACAATCTTCGCCTTGATTATCGCCGCATCCGAACAGAGCAGAGCGCTCAGTACGCATCACCAACGCTAACAGTACAGGGCGCGTTCACCGACGGCGGCAGCAACTCAGGAAATGGGCGCGACAACCAGGATGATTTTGAGCTCCAAGATTATCTGAATGCAAGCGCAGGCAACCATGGCCTTACCTTCGGCGGTAGGGCTCAGATGTATCGGGATGCGAACTACAGCGATGCGGGAACAAATGGCGCTTACCCTGCGCTTCAAGTCACAATCACTTGCAGGAGGCCCGTTCAGCCCGCCCAAGGGAGGTAATCGCAGCATATTCC
>CAXTNK010000010.1:81968-86020 GCA_964245665.1 uncultured Acidobacteriaceae bacterium | reverse complement strand
GGACTACCAAGTGGTCTGACAGCATGTTCGCCATGCAGTACAGAGCGGGTACTGACAACAGTTGAAATGGCGTGCTTGAAGATCAACTGTTCCTGACTATTGTTCTCGAGCAGGACGGAGTACTTGTCGAACGACCGGATCTTGCCTGTGAGTTTTACTCCACTTACCAGATAGATCGTAATCGGCGTTTTGTCCTTGCGGACTGTATTCAGAAAAGTATCCTGGATATTTTGCGCCGGCTTGTTATCCATGTGCCGATCTCCTCTACAACGCAGCGGGATTAGAAAAACTTTGGTGAAGTACAACAGATTGCAGTAGTTACCCTTTACCTATCAGTCTGCTGATCTAGAACAGCTTACCGCTTTCGACCCATTCGCGCATTTTCAGGAGGTGGCTGGTCGAGTTCAGATGGCCGAAGAGCGGACTCCAACTGAGTGGATTCAACAAGAGAGATGCACGCCGGGGGCCGTGGGTTTTAAAGGTGAGCGCGATTGATCATTTTAACGCAGCGGGTAGACTACTCGATGTGGCTATTCCGCAGACCAACAGCAGCACGCTGGAGACGCAGACGACCCCTCGGAAGGTTTCAACCGCCTTCAAGGCCGTGCCGTTATTGGATTTCTCTCGCGAATACGCCGAGATCGGCCCGGAGGTGATCGCTGCTGTCGGCGATGTCTTTGCAACTCAGCGTTACGTCCTGGGGCCGCAGGTGGGCGAGTTCGAGTGCGCGGCCGCCGGTGTCTGCGGCGTGCCTGAAGCCATCGGCTGCGGCTCCGGCACAGACGCCCTCTGGCTTGCCATGGCAGCCGCCGGCATTGGGCCCGGAGACAACGTAGCCACCACGCCGTTCAGTTTTTTCGCGACCGTCAGCGCCATCCTTCGCACTGGCGCCACCCCTGTTCTTGCGGATATCGATCCATCGACCTTCAACCTCAGCGCCGCTGCCGTCGCCGCTTTGTCATTGCCCATCAAAGCCGTTCTGCCCGTCCATCTGTATGGGCAGTCCGCCGACTGGGACGCCATGGAGGCCATCCGATCGGGCACCGGCTGCCTGCTGATCGAAGACGCCGCCCAGGCCTTCGGCGCGCAATGGAAAGGCCGTCCAGTTGGCTCGCTCGGCGATGCCGCCGCCTTCAGCTTCTATCCCACCAAGAACCTGAGCGCCGCTGGTGAGGCCGGAATGGTGACGACGAAGGATGAGCATATCGGCGAACGGGCCCGGATGCTGCGCGCACATGGCATGCGCAAGCGCTATTACCACGACGAAATCGGCTGGAACAGTCGACTCGATACCATCCAGGCCGCCGTGCTCCTGGTCAAGCTACGCTCAATCGATGCATGGAACGCCCGCCGCCGCGAGATCGCTGCCGTCTATGCGGACCTTTTCACCGGGGCCGGCCTGGTCGAGGCCGGCCCCTATCCCGAGAAGGGTGTCGTGCTGCCGTTCACCCGTCCCGAGGCCGTCCCGGTCTTTCATCAGTACGTCATCCGGGTGCGCCGGCGGGACGAGTTGCGAGCGTTTCTGAGCGAGCAGAAGATCGGCTCGGAGATTTACTATCCCGTCCCGCTGCACCTGCAGGAAGCACTGAAAGGCTTTGGCTGGAAGCTTGGAGACTTTCCCGAAAGCGAACGCGCCGCCGCTGAAGTCCTCGCGCTGCCCATCTTCCCGCAGCTAAGGCAGGACGAACAGGAAACTGTCGTCGCCGCGATTACGCACTTTCTTTCGTGATTGACTCTTCCGCCGACACGAATGTGCCATCTCGACCGAAGCGCAGCGAAGTGGAGGGATCTGCGTCTCGCCTTCCCACCACTACGTCATCTGAGCGAAGCCGAACAACCCGCATCAACCACGTCGACGCTTCTTTCTCTTCCGCTCGACCACCCGATGATGCCGCCTGCCCGCCGCCTGCCCGGTAGTACCACCAGCAGCAGGAGCAACCACCGGCACAGGCCGCGGCGGAGCCGCCCTTCCGGCCACCACCGGCTCGTTTGACTGCAGACGCTTCACCGTCTCGCCTTCCAGGCTGAAGGTCTGGTTCTCCGTCTCGACCTGTTTCACCAGGCCGGTCGCTGGATCAAGCGACGGCACCGCCCCGTCGACCGCAACCTTGACCGTGAACACCGGTACCGCCTGGCCTGCATAGGGCCCGGCCAACTCTTCCACCTGGTGCTTGACCGTGACCGGCAGGTAGCCGGCGATATCCCGCTTGCGATACGCACCCTCGTAGCGATGCTTCTTGACGTTCCAGGCATAGACGCGGATCTGGTTGAAGTCGAACGGCAAACCGTCCTTGTACGGGCTCAGCACCGCAAGATAATTCGGCGCTTCGCCATCGGGAAACTTAGAATCCGGATCGTTCACCTTATTCAACAGGAATGCGCCGATGATGCGCTGCCCTTCTGAATACTGCACCACTTCATCCGGCACATCCACGTCCAACCGCCGCGCCAGCACCCAGCCGACCCGTCCCTCCGTATCCCGCACCAGCCACCAGTCTTCCATCGGCGGAGCATTCGGATCCATGAACTGGGCCAGGAACTCATCCACCTTGGCACGCTTGCCCTTTTTCCCCTTGGCGGGATGAGCAGTCACAGGAGCAGGTTTTTGAATGACTTTGACCGCAGGGTTCGCAGCCGTTCCAGCCTTGCCAGTCTTCGCAGTAGGGTGCATCCAGGCATTCTGCGTATCTTCCCTGGGAATACTCGCCCGCTGGATCAGTTCGAGCTTGTCATTCTCCGGCAGCAGCAGGAAGCGCGGCGTGTCGCGTCCCGGCAACAGGTGGGCATACAGATCATCGCGCAGCACGGCGGTCACGACCGGCTTGTCGTTCAGATGTGCGTCATGGAGTGCTTTGAATTTGTCGTAGGTCGGCTGGTCAATGATCATATGCTCTTCCAGCCAGCCGATCTCGCCTGAGGGAGTCTTCACCTTGAGAAAGCGTCGGCCATGGTCAACCACTTCCAGCTTTTCCCCGTTATTGACCGTCGCCACCTTGTTGGATACGGCAGCCACGCGGTCCCGCAGGAACGTCTGCTTCGCCATCACGTAGACATATTCACCCGAAGATGCCGTACTGAAATGCCGGCAGCCGGAGAGGGCGAGACTAGCCGAAAGCAACAGTGGAAGATAGATCTGGCGGGGATGGCGAAGGGTCACAATACCTGCAAATTCAGCGGATGCCGGGGTATGAAAACCCGTTTGCCCTGACTTGATTCAACGTCCGATTCAACGTCAATCCGACGTAACTGACAACAAGGCAAGCATAGCATCGCGACAGCCCGAAACAGGCCATTTCCACTAACTCGAAGGTTGCGTTCTGATGACCAGAAAGGCACCCGCTGCCGATGTTGTGCTCTCAGTTACTGTGCCAGTTGACGTCAGGGTACCGGTTGTCGCGTTCATGGAGTAGACGCCAACATCGGGCGTTCCCCCCGAATTCGCCACGGCAAGGAAATTCCCGGATTGGTCGAGCGAGAGCGACAATGGCAGCGTTCCCACGGTGTAGGGAGAACCCGATAATGCCGCAAGCGTGCCCGCCGTACCTGCAGCCGCAACCGAAAAACCACTCACCGTGCCGCTGCCCTTGTTGGTCACGTACAGGTTCGTCCCGGCGGCATTCAACGCGATGCCGGTAGCGCCGGTGCCAGCGGCAAAGGGCGAGCCCTTGATCTCGGTAAGTGCCCCTCCAGCCCCGATAGTGAATACCCGTACACCTGTGCCTATCTCGGTCATAAACAGCAACGTACTCGTAGCATTGGCAACCACATTACTCTGGCTGGTCCCACCGGTGGAAAGATTAACGAGATTACCGCTGCTGGGAACGCCCAAAGATGGGGTGCTCTCCGTAAAGTTGAGAATATCGGTGCCGCCGCTGGCGAGTGTCAGATATAGATACTGGTTGTTCGGCGCCATGTAGAGCTGCGTCGGTGCGCTGCTGGTCGACCCGTTTCCATTCGGCACTGCCAGCGGAGAGCCGGAAATTTCAGTGAGCGCGCCGGTAGACGTATCGATCTGGTAGACGCCGACCTCCGGTGTATTCGTCCCGCTCGCA
>CAXTNK010000010.1:58303-81958 GCA_964245665.1 uncultured Acidobacteriaceae bacterium | reverse complement strand
CGCAAGATCAATCCCCGCGGCAAGCAGATAATTGCCAGTCATATCGACGACCATGGCGGTCGAAGCAAGCACATCCGTCTCCAGGGCTGTGCCGCTGTTCAAGGCCGTCAGTACGCCACCGGAACCGATCGAGTAGCCCAGAATGCCACTGGCGGAAGCTACATAGAGAAAGGTGTTGCCCGGGGTAATGGCCATCGCCGTCGGCGGCTCACCCGGCGCATATGGTGATCCGCTCACGGCAGTCAGCGCCCCCGTCGTCGAGACGGAGTAAGCCAGGATATTTGCAGCAGTCAGGTTCGCAACATACAGAACATCGCCCGCCGAGGTGTTGCCGGTGCCACCTCCTGTACCACTGCCGGTGCCACTATTCTGACTCGTAAAGAAACTTCCGCAGCCGCAGAGAGCCAGCAGACCGATACCGGCCATCCACCACAAACGCTTCATTTCCTTTACTCCTGGGCGACGGTCGCCCACAAACAGGCAATAGCCGGAATGGATACTCGAAGAATACTACTAACGACGGGCCCGGAATTTATGACCTCATGAATAAAGCCCGTCTCTACAGACGGGCTTTCCACTAAGGAAGGACGCAGCATCCTGAATTATTCGCGGGGCAGAGTCAGCCTCCAGCGGCCAACGCCAACCCTTATTGATTCTTTGTCTGGCAGGCGATACAGCGGCCAAGGACATCGATGGTGAAACGTTCTGCGAGGAAGCCGCCGGGAAGCTTTTCCAGTGGCTGGTGGGGTCGACTGACGACTCCGCCGAGTTCGTCTTCTTCCACATCGGCGATGGCCTTGCAGACGGTACAGACCAGGTGATGATGGCGCCGATCGTTCATCTCTACGCGCAGCGATCCGTGGTGCAGGCTTACCTCGCGAAATATACCGGTGTTGATGAAAAGGTGAAGATTTTTATAAACGGTGGCCAGGGATATGGACGGGATCCGTTTCTTGACCCGCTCATAGACTTCTTCAGGACTGGGATGACCTTCCATCCCGCGCATGACTTCATACAGGACCTGCCGCTGATGGGTCACGGCCATGCCGGTACGCACACATAATTCGCGGAATTCCATGGGTTCAGCCTGCGTCATCTGTTGTTATTTGAGAAGGATTATCATCTATTGTCAATGACAGAAAAATGTGCCAGTCACTGATTGTCATCTCGACCCGGCGGAGAGATCTGCGTCGTATCCGCGTTTCATAAACAACTCACAACCTTAATTCAGCCGCCCTGAACCGCCGTTGGATCCCGACCGATCGGTACGCGGATTGGAGACTGCATCGAGACTCTGCCGGTCCGAAAAGTCCTGATCCAGCGCATGCCAATGGCTGATGCGAGCTTCGCCCCTCTGCCAGCAGAGCAGCACCGTTTCGCCATTCAGTTCGCTGGGGAAATCGAGGATGCCCGCAGCCAGGTCCTTCACCTGCACGCCAATCTGCTCCAGTTCTGCAAGCGTCTCCGCCGCATCGTCCTTCTGCTTCCTTCGCTCTTCCGCATCCCGGAAAGCTGACTCGACATTTACCGCGAGGCCGCCGGAATGAAAGATTCTTACCCGTAGCAGTGCCGCTTTCTCTTCCAGGCGAGCGGCAAGCAGCGCTGATGCTGTTGCCCTGTCGAGCAGTATTTCGACCACCGGCAGCAGAGCCTGCGCCTCTACAAGAGAGAATTTCTTCATCAGCTAAGCCTTCACTTCCAGCATCCGGTCCAGCGCCACGCGCGCCCAGTGCTTGACGTCATCCTTCACCTTGATCTGGTTCACCACGCGGCCCTGTTCCAGGTTCTCGAGCGCCCAGGCCAGGTGCTGCGGCGAGATACGGTACATCGTCGTGCACAGGCAGCCCGTGTCGTCGAGCGTGATGATCTTTTTGCCCCGTCCTCCGATTGAAGCCGGCGCAAACTGGCGAGCCAGCCGGTTTACCAGGTGGATCTCCGTGCCGACCGCGAACATCGACCCGTCGGGCGCATCTTCGACCAGCTTGATCAGGCGCTCCGTTGAACCGAGCGCGTCGGCCTTCTGGCAGACCTCCCATCGGCATTCAGGATGGACGATCACATTGATCCCGGGATATTTCGCCCTAACCTGGTCGACATGACTGGGCAGGAATCGCTGATGTACCGAGCAATGCCCTTTCCACAGGATGACCTTCGCAGCCTTCAGACGATCCGGGGCGATGCCGCCGCCAATCTGGTACGGATCCCAGACGACCATTTCGTTCAGCGGAATACCCATGGCAAACGCCGTATTTCGGCCGAGGTGCTGATCCGGCAGGAACAACATTTTCTCCCTCCGCGCAAAAGCCCACTCAAAGGCCGCGCGTGCATTCGAGGAGGTGCAGACCAGTCCGCCGAGTTCTCCGCAGAATGCCTTGATCGCGGCGGTCGAATTCATGTAGGTCAGCGGCAGAATTTCTTCGGCCTTCAGCCCCGCCCGCTGCAGACCCTCCCAGCATGCCTCCACCTGGCCGATCTCCGCCATGTCCGCCATGGAGCAGCCGGCGTTCAAATCAGGCAGGATCACCTGCTGCAGACTCCTGCCGTTGCGGTCGGTGCGACCGAGGACATCGGCGCTTTCGGCCATAAAGTGCACGCCGCAAAAGAGGATGTATTTCGCCTCCGTTTCAGCCGCGATCTTCGAAAGTTTGTAGGAGTCGCCTGTGTAGTCGGCGAAGCGAATGACCTCGTCGCGCTGATAATGGTGTCCCAGCAGTACAGTGCTGGCGCCCAGACGCTCACGGGACCGCGCAATCCGGTCATCCATGCTGTGGTCGGGCAGGGTCAGATAATTCTCGAGAGAGCATGCTTCTGCTCCCGTTTCAAAGGCTGGTTCGGCTTCAATCTCGCCAACATGCAGTCCTGAAAGATCTTCGACAAAAGTACCCATAACGATATTCCGCCTTCAGTCCGGCGTGTTGGCGAACGGGGATGTTGAAAGCTCAAAAGGCATTGCAGCGGGTTCACTGTGCCTGGACCTTTTCTGGCCAGAACACCCAATCCGCGGGGATGTTGCAATGCTGTTACAACAGATGCTCCACGAAGGCGTCCAGACTCACAAACGCTTTCATCAGAACAACCAGCTTCAGCTTAATACATCTGTAATCATCGGCGGGACGTTCACGCTTAGAGAGATGCCGGTCGTAATCGTTACCCGCTTTTGCATCGAAGGCAGCAACGGTGTCTCTGGCGAGTGTCGCAAGGGCGCGCAGATAGGTATCATAGGTGAGCAATGCAATTGCAAGTCATGCTTTTAACTGCACTACCGGCCGCGCACCAGTGGGCGCTCAGCCACGCTGTTGTGGCGCGTGCCTCACTCGGTATTCCCGACACACTCGCCATATTTGTGGTGGCGCTGGTAGTGTTCGGGCCCAAACGCCTGCCTGAGATTGGCAAACAGATCGGCAAACTGGTCTTTGAATTCCGCCGGGCGTCGAACGACTTCAAGCTGCAGATTGAAGAAGAACTCCGGCTGTCTGAGCAGCAGGACCGCCAGAAGGTGCTCGATATGCAGGCGGCAGCAAACCAGCCTGCCACCCCTGTTGTGCTCTCAGCCGAAACGACCACCAGCGCCGTCCCCTCCGAGACAGTGAGCACTTCCGGTTTCGAAGCCATGCAGGGCACCGAGCCACAGCCGCCTGATCGCCAGACCAGCGGGTTGAAGAGCGCCGACCTGAACGCCGCGCCACCGACGGCTTCTCCCGAGATCATCAGCACGCCGCCTGATTTGGCCGCTGCTACACCGGTCGAGCCGCCGACACCTCTAACTATCCAACCTCCATCGACCGGCACCCTGGTCAGTGCGCTGCCACCGAACCACGCTGCCAAAAATGTCATGACTGCCATTCCATCTGCTGGCCCTATTGCCGAGGCAGCACCCGAAGTGACACCGACATCTTCCGATCCGACGGCCCACAATGGATAGCGCAGAAGAAATCCTCGACCGCGCGCGCGTCGCCGTTACCGAACGCGTAGAACTACCCGGCATGAGCCTCCTCGAACATCTGGAGGAGTTGCGCCGCCGCATCGTCCGCTCTGCCATCTACCTGGTCTGCGGATTCTTCATCGCCTACTACTTCCACGAGAAGATCTACGGCCTCATGGAAGCACCGATGACCGCCGCGCTCAAGAAGCATGGCCTCGACCCTCATCTCGTCTACCTGAACCCGGTCGACGCCTTCAACATGTACATCAAGCTGTCGCTGATCGGCGGCGTGGTGATCGCATCGCCTTTCATCCTGTACCAGGTCTGGATGTTCATCTCGCCCGGCCTTTATCAGAAAGAAAAACGCTACGTTGTGCCGTTCATGACAGCGACGGTCGGGCTCTTCCTCGGCGGCGCATGGTTCGGCTACCACTACGTCTTCACCGGCGCACTCGATTTCCTGCTCGGCTACAGCAAGCAGTTCCGGCCGATGGTGACGATCGGCGAATACACTGACCTTTTCATGACCGTCATTCTCGGTCTCGGCGTCACCTTCGAGCTCCCGATCCTCATCATGTTTCTCGCGCTCTTCGGTATCGTGAGCGCCAAGTTTCTCTGGAAGAATTTCCGCTACGCCGTACTGATCATCTTCATCATTTCCGCGATCATCACGCCGACGCCGGACATCATGACCATGTGCGTCTTCGCAACTCCGATGCTGGTGCTTTATCTCGTCGGCATTGGCGCAGCTTTCCTGGTGCACCCGGCCCGCCGCAATCGTCTGAAAGAAGCCAAGGACGCCGCGAAATGAATCTGTTGCAACGGGCAGCGCTGCTGCTCACCCTTACTCTTTCTGGTGTCTTGTTTGCTCAGGCGCCTGTAGCCGGCTACAAGATCATCGCTACCTATCCGCACTCGACGGACAGCTACACCGAGGGCTTCTTCTATCTCGACGGCCACTTCTACGAGGGCACCGGCATGGAAGGCCGTTCCGCCCTCCTGGTCGAAGAGCCACAGACCGGCAAAGTGATCCAGCAACGCCAGCTGGCTCCGGAATATTTCGGCGAAGGCATTATCGATTGGGGTCCAGACATTTACGAGTGGACCTGGAAATCACACGTCTGTTTCGTGCTGGACCGCTTCAGCCTGCGCCCCATCAAGCAGTTCACCTACCAGGGCGAAGGCTGGGGTATGACGCGAACGGCGAAAGAGATTATCACCAGCGACGGCAGCGCCATCCTGCGCTTCCGTGATCCCGATACTTTCAGGCCCACGCGCGAGATTGTCGTGAAAGACGGCAAGAAGCCGATTGATAACCTCAACGAACTCGAATACATAAAGGGCGAAATCTACGCCAACATCTGGCACCAGGACCGCATCGCCCGCATCTCGCCCAAAGACGGCCATGTCATCAGTTGGATCGACATGCGCGGCCTCATCACGCCAGACGAAATGGTCAATGCCGAGTCTGTGCTGAACGGCATTGCCTACGATGCTGAAAAAGATCGCCTTTTCGTGACGGGCAAACAATGGCCGAAGGTGTTCGAGATCAAGGTAGTGCCGCGGGTCTCGAAGGGACAGTAGAACGTCGATGGCCTGAATGCATTCGTTCACATTGGATATGTCATCCTCAGCCGCTCCACAGATGTATCATCCTGAGCTCTCGATGCGATCTGGCCCTGCGCGCTGGAATACAAACCGTCCGGCCGCCATTTCGCGCAGACGATCTCACGCAAACATGTTGCAATAGGGCATGGACGCTCCTCGAGTCAGGAACGAAGGATGATTGCAGGCGCGTCCATCGCTTTCTGGATCTCCTTCCACGCCGCCGTCCTGGTCATCCTGCTGATCGATGCATTCTGGCTGCAGCGCGGCGAAGGTCAGCCCTCGACGCACACTTCGGTTCTTTGGACTCTGCTCCTCGTCCTGCTCACGCTCGCGTTCGCCGGCTTCCTCTACTGGGACCGCGGCCACCAAGCTGCCCTCGAATTCATCTCCGGCTACACCATCGAGCTGTCACTCAGCGTCGACAATCTGTTCGTCTTTCTGTTGCTCTTCAAGAGCTTCGGTCTGCCGCCTGCCGCACAGCGCCAGGCCCTCGGCTGGGGCGTCGCCGGCGCCATCGTCATGCGTGGTCTCTTCATTGCCGCAGGCGTCGCGCTGCTGCAGCGATTCCTTGCAGTGGAGTACCTCTTCGGCGCCATCCTGCTCTATGCCGCGGTTCGCCTGCTGCTGCAGAAAGACAGCCATACCCAGCCAGCCTGGACCCGCTGGCTGGTGGGCAGAAACAGGCGGGGACCGTCTCTCTTTTTTCTGGCCGTGGTCTCGATTGAAATCACGGACCTGGTCTTCGCGCTCGACTCGGTACCGGCCGTCATCGCGGTCAGCCACGAAACCTTCATCATCTACACGTCGAACATCTGCGCAATTCTCGGCCTTCGCTCGCTGTATTTCGTGCTGGCAGACATGCTGCACAAACTGCGCCTGCTTCACTACGGACTCGGCCTCATCCTCGCTTTCGTCGGCATCAAGATGCTGATCAGCCGCTGGGTCGAGATACCGATCACCTGGTCGCTCGCTGTAATCGTCAGCATCCTCGCGCTGTTCATCGCGGCATCACTACTACTCTCCGAGCGAGAAGCGAAAACTACCGGCTAGCTAGAACATGTTCATCCTGCGTCGCGAAGGTCAACGCGTCACCACTCAGCAGGGAATGCTTTCCGCCATAGCGGGCATCATTACGTTCAGGAAAGTCACTGCGGTAGTGCGCACCGCGGCTCTCTTCCCTTCCCAGTGCACTTCGAACAATCGCATTCGCAATGCGCTCGAGCGACTTCGCTTCATGCGTCCGGCGACTCCAGTTCTGTTTCTCTCCGGCATCAAGTGTCATCTTTGGCATGGAGGCAAGCAGCGCCTTATCGCGCAACAATCCCGCGTGCTTCCACATCGCAGCCTGCAGGTTGTGGATGAATAGCTCAACCGCGCCGTTGTCATTCGGCTGCAACTCACGCGTCTCCGTCCTGCGCGGCTGCACAGATTTTTCGTTGCGCATCGCCTTGGCCGCCCGTGCACCAAATACCAATCCTTCGAGCAACGAATTACTCGCCAACCGGTTTGCGCCATGCACGCCCGTACATGCAACCTCACCCGCTGCATACAGCCCTGGCAGCGATGTCCGCGTATCCACATCGGTCCGCACACCGCCCATCAGGTAATGCGCGGCTGGCCGCACGGGAATCAGGTCGCGATTGAGTGCGAGTCCATGCTGCGAAAGAAACGCCGAAATCCCGGGAAATCTCTGCGTCAGAATCAAGCCTGTATGTTCGCCCTCCACATGTCGCATATCGAGATAAACGGGCCGCGTAGCCGAGTCCTTATCCGGATGCTCGGGAAATCCCTCGCGCGTAATCGCCCGCGCCACCACGTCGCGTGGCGCCAGTTCCAGCAGCGGATGGTAGTGCTCCATAAACCTTTCGCCTTTGTCATTTACCAGATAGGCGCCCTCACCACGCAGTGCTTCGGACATCAGGAAGCGCGGCACGCCCGGCAGACTCAATGCCGTCGGATGAAACTGGTAGAACTCCATATCCGAAAGCTCGACACCAGCCTCCATCGCGACAGAAATGCCATCGCCTGTCGCGACCGCGGGATTGGTCGTATCGCTGAAGACCTGTCCCGCGCCACCGCTCGCCAGCAACACCGCCTTTGCGTAGACCGTGTGCTGCACGTTGTCTTTATCGAGCAGTTCGACGCCGACACATCGGCCGCCTTCAACAACCAGCCCGGTGATCATCGTCCACTCGGCCAGTTCGACATTCTTCGTGGTCCGCGCATGCGCCAGCAACGACCGGCTGATCTCCCGACCCGTCGCATCGCCATTCGCATGCAGAATGCGATTGCGGCTGTGCGCTCCCTCACGCGTAAGCATCAGCTCACCGATGTTGTCTCCGCTCAGATGGCGATCAAAATTGGTGCCCCACGCCAGCAGTTCGGCAACGCGCTCTGGCCCTTCGCGCACCAGCACAGCAGCAGCCGCAGCATCGACCAGCCCATCCCCGGCCATCTTCGTATCTTCAAGATGCAGTGCGATATCTTCTTCGCCGCTGACTGCTACAGCGATGCCGCCTTGCGCATATTGCGTATTCGATTCGCCCAATTGTTCCTTGGTCACCACCAGCACACGGCCACTTTCGGCCAGCTCTACTGCTGCGCGCAATCCGGCGATGCCTGCACCCACGACAACGTAGTCAGCTACCCATTCAGTGCTCATGATTCGAGGCTATCATCGCTCCACGCCCCTTATCCGGACAGGCGCAAAGCATCGTCACAGGGCTACATTGCAACGTGTGTAACTACGCTACGATAAAAGCGTGCGTACGATTCCCGTTCAGACAGCCTCCGCGAAATATGATGTCCTGCTGGGCAACGGCCTCTTCGCCGGCCTGGGCAAGCAATTGCCAAAGTTTTTCCCTGACAGGCGGACGAAATTCTTCTTCGTCACCTCGCCCGAAATCTGGTCGCTGTGGTCACAAAGAATCCTCCAGTCCTTTGGAAATTACCCGCCGGGCGTGCTCTTTCTTCCTTCCGGAGAAAGGTACAAACGCTTCTCAGAAGTGGAGAAACTGGCTGCGCAACTTTCTGCCGCAGGTGCTGATCGCGGCACTGTGCTGCTTGCCCTTGGCGGCGGTGTCATCGGCGATGTCACCGGCTTCCTCGCCGCCATTTACATGCGTGGCATCGAGTATGTACAAATTCCCACAACCTTCCTGTCGCAGGTCGATTCGTCCGTCGGTGGCAAGACTGGCGTGAACCTCAAAACCGGCAAGAATCTCATTGGCGCTTTTCATCATCCACGTGTGGTCTTCATCGATATCGAAACTTTATCGACCCTCCCGGCAAGTGAACTCCGCGCCGGCCTGTTTGAGAGCATCAAGGCCGGCTTCATCCGCGACCGTGCACTCTTCAGTCTCATGGAGCGCGAGCAGGAGGGCATACTAGCCCGCGATGCAGCACTGCTTGACCGAGTCATCACTGCATCGGTCCGCATGAAGGCTGAGGTTGTCGGCAAGGATGAACGCGAATCCGGCCTCCGCATGATTCTGAACTTCGGTCACACCATCGGTCATGCCATTGAAGCGGTCGCAGGTTTCGGCACGCTTCTGCACGGCGATGCTGTTGGCTGGGGCATGCTCGCCGCACTTGAAATCAGCCGCATGCGCGGGCTTCTCGACAAAGAATACGCCCGCGCCGTCCATACCATCCATGCCTACGGACTGCCGAGGTTGCCGGAACTTTCTGCGAAGAAATTGATCGCTGCGACAGCAAAAGACAAGAAGAATTCATCCGGCACACGCCGCTTCGTGCTGCTTAAGACCATCGGCGCCGCATATGTCGTCGACAATGTGACAGATGCAGAATTGCAGGCTGGTATGAACGCAATCCTGAAGCCGGCACGCCCATGAACGAATCAATCTCAAACGCTGCAAAGGGTGCAACACCAACGGGCGCAAAAGACGAACAGGGCGCCGCGCTTGCCGTCCAGTCGATGTTCGATGAGATTGCGCCACGCTACGACTTCCTCAACCACGTCCTCTCACTCAACATCGATCGTCTCTGGTGGTGGCGCGCTGCCCGCGTCTTTCGAAACATTCTTGCGCGTCCCGATGCTCGCATTCTCGACATCTGCTGCGGCACCGGGGACATGACGATGGCCCTGCTCCGTCGACGTCCATCGCCGGCTGTACCCATCATCGCAGCCGACTTTTCCCACCAGATGCTGGTTCGAGGGGCCCGCAAATTCACGCAGAGAGGCGCAATCGCGATCGAGGCCGATGCACTCCATCTACCCATCGCCGCCAGCTCCCTTGACCTGCTCACGACCGCGTTCGGTTTTCGCAATCTCTCGAATTACCAAAGCGGCCTAAGCGAGTTCCATCGCGTGCTTGCACCCGGCGGCCGCGTCGGCATCCTTGACTTCAGCGAGCCAGGCGGCCTGCTCGGCAAGCTTTATGCCTTTTACTTCCGGCGGATATTGCCTCGGATCGGTAAACTGCTTTCCGGCTCATCCGGTCCCTATGCCTATCTGCCATCCTCGGTCGAACGCTTTCCGTCGCCGCCGTTGATGCTCGACATGATGCAGAGCGCCGGCTTCACCGACGTTTCATGGACGCCCTACACTTTTGGTGTCGCAGGACTCTTCCAGGGCACCAGAATGTAGTTCGTCAGTATCGGTGCTCTAGGCATCTTCCACGCGCAAAGGTACTCTAGAGCGTATGGTGCAAGAGAGCCAGCCTCGGCCGCAGCACGAGATTCAAAGCGACAAGCGCTCCGCTGCGCTGTTGTCGGTCCTTGCTGCCTGCGTCATGACTGCGCTCAAACTACTAGCAGGCCTGCTAACAGGAAGTCTCGGCATGCTCTCCGAGTCGGCCCACTCCGGTCTTGACCTGCTCGGCTCCGCGCTCACTTATATTTCGGTCCGCATCTCTGACAAACCAGCCGATGAAGGTCACACCTACGGTCACGGGAAGATCGAAAACCTTTCCGCATTTGCCGAAACCTTCCTCATGGCGGCCTCCTGTATCTGGATCGTCACAGAAGCAGTTACTAGAATCGCACATCCCGTCGCTCTCCACTTTTCTCCGTGGCCATTTGCAGTATTACTGTTGTCGATTGCCGTCGATTACACCCGTTCCCGCAAACTCGCACGCATCGCACATGAATCGGCAAGCCAGGCTCTGGAAGCAGACGCGCTTCACTTCCGTTCAGACATCTGGTCAAGCCTGGCTGTCCTGCTCGGCCTTGTCGCCACCTACAGCGGCGTTCATTTCCACATCAGCTGGCTGCGCTATGCAGATCCGGCAGTCGCCATTTTTGTCTCGGCCATTATCTTCAAGGTCAGCTGGAAGCTCGCCTCTCAGACAGCTGAAGTGCTTTTGGATGCAGCACCCATGGGCCTCCGCCGGCATATCGCCGAAGCCACGCGTGCGACGCCGGGTGTCCTCGATGTGGAACGGGTGCGTGTGCGCCGCAGCGGCAGCGCCTACTTTGCCGACCTCACCATCGCGCTCTCCCGCGGTCTCACCTTCCAGCGGACAGAGGCACTGGTCGAGCAGGTGTCGCAGGTCGTCAAAGCCATCGTGCCTGGCAGCGATGTCGTCGTCCGCACCGTGGCCCGCGAAGGATTTTCAGAAAGCATCTTCGATCGCATCCGCGCTGTTGCCTCGCGCAATAATGTGCTCTTGCATGATGTCAGCGTCCAGTCCTTCGACGAAGGTCTTCATGTTGAACAGCACATTGAGGTGCCGGAAACTCTCTCACTCAAAGAAGCTCATAGCTTCGTCTGCAATATCGAAGGCCAGATTCGCAAAGATGTTCCCGAGATATTTTCTGTGCTGACCCACATCGAGAGTGAACCTGCCACGATCGAGAAACCTTCGGGCCTGCAGCGTGACCGCCGCATGGAGCAGCAGTTGCGCAGCGCGGCCTCCGAGCTTCCATCGATCATCGATATCCATGATGTGAATGTCAGCCGCGTCACCGATCACATGCAGATTTCCTGCCACTGCACTCTACCGGATGAGCTGCCGATGCATGAAGTCCACGCCGTCATCACTGCACTCGAAGACCGCTTCAAGCTGGCTTGCCCAGACGTCTACCGTGTTCTCATCCACCCCGAGCCAGCAACCGATAATAGTCACGAACGTCATGTGATGGAGACACAAACCCTATGATCGCCAACGCCACCTGGACGCATGAACAGCAGTTTGAAGCGAAATCAGAATCGGGCCATACGATAACTTTCGATGTCGCGAAAGAAGCCGGCCCCACGCCGATGGAGGCAGTGCTCATGGCGCTCTGCGGCTGCACGGCAATCGATGTCTTGAGCATCCTGAACAAGAAGCGTGAAGGCCATACCGGCCTGCATGTGCACGCGTCCGCCGAGAAGGCGCCGGAGTCTCCCGGCGTCTTCACCCACATCCGCCTGGTCTACAAAGTAAGCGGCAATGTGAACCGTAAGAGTGTCGAAGATGCGGTCCATCTTTCGAAAACAAAATACTGCTCTGTCTCAGCGATGCTCGAGAAGACGGCACGCATCGAGTTCATCATCGAATATGATGACGACGTTCCCGCCACGCGAGACTACGGCGCTTGATTCTCCGCTTCTTCCAGTTCGTTCTGGTTGCGCTTTCACTCTGCATTGTCGCGCTCGTATCTGCCATCACGACCATGCATTTCGCGATCCACGGGGCGGAAGTGAAGGTGCCGGATTTTCGCGGCATGGACGTCGCCGCAGCCATGCGTAAAGCCGCTCAGACGAACCTTAGTTTATCCGTCGATGAGCATTTTTACAGCGCCACTACTGCTGAAGGCCACGTGCTGACACAATCGCCGGCGCCCGGTACCAGCGTGCGCAGTGAGTGGAGCGTGCGCGTCACAGACAGCCTCGGACCACAGCGTGTTGCGATACCGAAAGTCACCGGCGTTGCCGAGCGCGTCGCGACACTGGACGTTCGCAAACTGGGTCTCGATCTCGGCACCATCGCTCGCATGCCGTATGGCGCGCAGCCTCCGGGCATGGTCATCGCGCAGACACCACAGCCGGGCGCGGCGAACGTCGATCGCCCCAACGTCAGCCTGCTCCTTGCCACGCCACCGCAGACTGCTCTGCCGGCCTTTGTCATGCCCGATCTCCTTAACAGTAATTACGCAGAAGCTTCTGCCGCCATCACTCGCTTCGGCTTGAAACTCGGGCCGGTGGACTATCGCAACGTCGGCATCCCTGCCGTCGCTGCAATCGACACGTCAGGCGTGCCGCAACCACCCAAGCCACCATTGCCCGCAGGAATTATCCTCGCGCAAAAGCCCGATGCAGGCATGCACATCGACGCAAATACATCTATCGAACTGACCGTGTCTCAGTAGCCGCGAGGTTTAACGCGCGATCAGTATCGCCGCAAAGAAACCGTCGGTGGCAAAAGTTCCAGGAAGCAGTCGCAGGAAGTCGCCGCTCAGTGCTTTTTCGATCAGAAGCGCGGCGCTGTCGTGGAGCAGTACTCCAGACCCGCGCAACTCTTCGAGCCTGTCCCTCATGGGAAGCAATGCAAATCCCGGTTCGGCGGTAAGTGCAGCCTGCACCACCTGTTCATTCTCTTCAGGCTCAAGAGAGCAAGTGGAATAGACCAGCTGTCCGCCCGGTGCGAGCGCGTGTAATCCGGCGCGAAGAATAACGATCTGTCGCTCCTGCTGCCGATAAATGTCATCGTGAGTGAGCCGCAATTTGATTTCCGGATTGCGCGCTAGTGTCCCGGTACCACTGCACGGAACATCGCACAGCACGAAGTCGAAACGCTCGCTACCTTCTTCAAACTTTGACGCATCAAGGACGCTCGTCTCAATTCGTGCCAGCTTCGGTGACTTTTTCAAGATGGTCTTCATCTTCGCGACCCGGGCAGCACTTACATCGCGCGCCACTACCCTGCTTTGTGAATATCGCTCCGCCAGGATCGCAGTCTTGCCACCGGGTGCAGCACACGCATCCAGAATTGCAACTGGGACACGCGCGCCACTTCCGACTAATTCTGCAACCAGCTGTGAACCTTCATCCTGCAGACGCGCCCCGCCATCCCGCACGGCTTCAGTGTTCGCGACATCGCCCGAAAGCACTGTGCGCGCGTCGCGCAACAAGCTGCCTGCACTCACTTCGACGCCTTCTTCGATCAGTGCGTTTTCGGCAGCAGCGCTGGCCAGGCGCACACTGGCGGCGGGTGGATACAGCCCATACCGGCAGATCGCAGCAGCCTCTTCCGCGCCAAAGAAGGTCGTCCAGCGTTCGACCATCCATGTTGGATAAGCATCCACCGGTTCAATCAATTGCTTGATCGCATCCGCTTTCGCGGCAAGCTTGCGAAGCACCGCATTCACCAGTCCTGAAGCAAACTTGTGACCGGCACGCTTCGTGAGCTCTACGCTGTCCGAGATAGCTGCATGCGCAGGGATGCGATCCAGAAAGAGAAGCTGAAACGCACCCAGCCGCAGCGCGATGCGCACCGGCTCATCAAGCTTGGTCTTGTGCGTCAACACTTCCGCGATCTGCTTGTCTAGAAGCAACTGCCATCGCAACACTCCCATGGTCAGCGTCATGCAAAGATTACGGTCCTGTGCCGAAAGTTTGTCGACCCGCTCCCCTTGCAGCAGGTCATCACTGTGCGTCGAAGCAGCGCGCGAAAGTTCCAGCAGAATATGAAATGCTGCCACGCGCGATGGACTGATCCTGACCACAGCCTTTGCAGGTATAGCTTTTTTTGACGCATCTTTTTTTAGGGGAGGCTGTGCCACCGTCAGCCAAGCCGATCGCCGGTCTTCAAGCCGGCTCCGCGCAGAAAATCCTGAACAGGCATGCGCTTCCTGCCTTCTATCTGCAGCTCAAACAACTCGATCTGGCTCTGCTCACCGCAGGCGACAAAACATCGCCCACTATCGATCAACACTTCACCAGGCGGCTTCGTCGATGCGCCGTCTGGAGCGATCCTGTGGAGCGTCAGCTTCTTTCCCTGCAGAAAAGAATAAGCTCCCGGCCACGGTTGAAACCCACGCCACCGGTCATAGATTGTTTGAGCCGGCTGGGTGAAATGGACCAGCGCATCTTCGCGAGTGAGGATCGGCGCCAGCGTGGCCGCGTCATGCAGTTGCGGTCGAGCCACGAGTGTTCGATCATCGAGACCCGCCAGCGTCTCCACCAGCAGCGAAGCACCCGTCTCCGCCAGTCGCGGAAAAAGATCGACCGATGTATCGTCGGGCCCAATTGGCACTTCGCGCTGCAGCAGCATATCGCCTGTATCCAGGCCCTCGTCGATACGCATCGTCGTGACACCGGTCACGGTTTCGCCACGCGCAATCGCCCACTGGATCGGCGCCGCCCCGCGATACTTTGGCAGCAGCGAACCATGCAGGTTGATGTTGCCATAGCGTGGCATATCGAGCATCCACTTGGGAACAATCCTCCCGTAAGCGACGATCAGGATCGCATCTGGCAAGATTGCTTCAAGCTCGGCGCGAAGCTCCAGGTTGTTCTTGATTTTTTCCGGCTGCACCACGCGCAGGTTGCTCGCAAGCGCAGCCTGTTTGACGGCAGGCGCTGTCAGTACGGCAGCGCGTCCAACAGGCCGATCGGGCTGCGAGACAACCAGCGCAACTTCGTGCCCTGCAGCAATCACGGCACGCAGAGCAGGCACAGCGAAATCAGGAGTTCCGCAGAAAACCAGTTTCACGCGCTGCTCCTTCCAGGCTCTACCACTCGCCAGCTTTCTGCAGCTTACGGATCTTGCGCAGCAGCAGATCGCGCTTCAACGCACTCACGCGAAACAAAAAAAGCACGCCGTCGAGATGGTCGATCTCATGCTGGAAGCAGCGCGAAAGCAGTTCCTCACCTTCGAGTTCGAACCACTCGCCCTTCACATCCTGCGCACGGATCTTCACCTTTTGCGCACGCGTCACTTTCTCGCGAATCTCGGGCAGGCTCAGGCAGCCCTCTTCAGAGAACTGTTTGCCCTCACGATAAATAATCTCGGGATTAATGAGCACGAGTTTATCTTCGGCGTTCGCCTTGTTGCTCAGGTCGATCACCGTGATGCGCTTCTTCACGCCAATCTGCGGCGCGGCCAGACCGATGCCACGTGCATCGTACATGGACTCAAACATGTCTTCGACCAGCCGTTCCAGCTCCTTGTCGAATGTGACGACCGGTTCAGCCACCTGCTGCAGAATGGGGTCCGGGTACTTGACGATCGGGCGAATCATTTCTTCTGTTGCTTCTCTTTCTCAATTTGAACAATGAACAGTACGGAACAGGCAGGCTAGAACTTGCGGATCTGCTCAAGGTATCCGTCGTAGTTACGTCTAATTTCCAAAGCCGAATCGCCGCCAAATTTTTCCAGCGCCAGCTTTGCAATCACAAACGCCACCATGGCCTCCGCAGCTACGCCAGCTGCCGGCACCACGCAGACATCTGAGCGTTCATAGGCTGCCTTGGTTGCTTCGCGCGATTCGTAGGTCACCGACTCAAGGGGACGGCGCAAAGTCGAAATCGGCTTCAAGTAGCCGCGAACAACGATATCTTCGCCGTTTGAAATACCGCCTTCAATGCCGCCGGCATTATTCCGCTCACGCGTAAATTTCGTGTGCCTACCGGCGTCTGCGCCATTGCCATTAGCCGCATAGCCGATCGCGTCATGCACTTCCGATCCGAACGATTGTGCTGCCGTCACACCACGTCCGAGTTCGACTGCCTTGACCGCCTGCAGAGACATGACCGCCCAGGCCAGCAGGCCATCGAGTCGCTCGTCCCAGTTTGCATATGTACCGAGGCCAGGGGGGACGCCATGCACCACAACTTCAAAAATGCCGCCGATGGAATCACCGGTACGCAGCGCTTTGTCGACCTCGGCCTTCATGCGCTCTTCCGTCTCGGCATCGGCGCAGCCCAGCATCACTTCTTCCTTGTCGCGCAGCGAAGAGATTTCCTCCCATGTCACGTCGCGTTCCAACTCCACGCCGCCGACGCGCACTACGTGGCTCGCAACATCGATACCGAGCGTCAGCAGCAAGGCTTTTGCCAGTGCACCGGCAGCTACGCGCGCAGTCGATTCACGCGCCGACGCACGCTCCAGTACATAGCGCGCATCCTTGAAGTCGTACTTGAGTGAGCCGGCAAGGTCCGCATGACCGGGCCGCGGCGAAGCGACTGCCTTGTGCTTCGACGGATCACCTGCGCCGACCGGCAGAATGTCTTCCCAGTTCTTCCAATCGCGATTCTTGATCTCGATTGCTACCGGTGCGCCAATCGTTTTGCCATGGCGGATGCCGGAGAGAATGTGCGCCGTGTCTTGCTCAATACGCATGCGGCCGCCGCGGCCAAAGCCCTGCTGGCGTCGCCATAATTCGCGGTCGATAAATGCCTGATCGACCGCGAGTCCGGCAGGCAGTCCCTGCAATAGCGCGATCAGGCTTTCGCCGTGTGATTCCCCTGCGGTGGATAGTCGTAGCATTTTTGATCCTGGGTTAAATAATCATTCTAAAGCAGGCAGTGATCAGCCAATCAGCCATGCGTACTGCTCGTCGGTCAGCGGCACAACAGATAAGCGGAACTGCCGGAACAGGATAGAGCCATCGAACAGTTTTTCCTGCTTGATCTCTGCAAGAGACTTGGGGCGTTTCAGCCTTTTCACCGGCGCAATTTTTACGATTGGATTGCGCGGATCTTTCGCATCTACCGACAAAACTTTCGCCGTGCCGACCACGGTCTTTTCTGTCACCGAGTGATACAGCACCAGCTTCTCACCCTTCTTCATCGCGGCCAGCGAGTTGATCGCCTGCGCATTCTTGATGCCATCCCATACGGTTTCGCCATCGCGCTCTAAATCACCAAAGGAGTACACGCTCGGCTCTGTCTTCAACAAATAAGGCATCTACTCCTCGATCTTTTCCGGCTCATTTGCCGTTGCCAGGTAGGCGTGCGTATTCAGCAGAGGCCGCTCCATCGAACGAACCCACTCGGTCATCGTCGCAGCATCCCGGCCGGCAGTTGCAGACTTCTTGAATTCGTTTTCCATAGTCTGCATCTTCGCGTCCATGTCATCGACGTAATGCAACAGGACAGCTTCAGGAATCATCGGCAACTTGGGCGACCCGAATTCATACTTACCATGGTGACTCAGTACCAGGTGCTCGACCAGGATACGCAGTTGCGGCGGAAAACCATCGATCTCTGCTATCTTGCGATCGATCTGCCCGATGCCAATCGTGATATGCCCAAGCATCTGGCCTTCGAGTGTGTAGTCGAAACTCGTTCCCCAGCTCAACTCCGTCAGCTTGCCAATATCGTGCAGCAGCGCGCCAGTCAGCAGCAGGTCGCGATGGATTTGCGGATAATGCTTTGCCACTGCATCACACAGCCCCAGCATGGATACCACGTGCTCCAGCATGCCACCGATAAACGCGTGGTGCATACTCTTCGCCGCGGGCGCTTCACGCAATGCCGAGCCAAGTTCAGGATCATCGATGAAGCTGCGGGCCAGCAGCAGCAGGTGCTTGTCAGTGAATGTCGCGATGATCGAATTGAGCTGCGACCACAGCTCGTCTACATTCTTCTCGGTCGCCGGAACGAAATCAGCAAGAACAAACTCGTGAGGCTCAGCGATGCGCAGCTTGTCGATTTTGAGTTGAAGTTTGTCAACAAAGCGGCAGACCAGTGCCTGCACTTTAACGACGTCGCCGACTTTGAACTTGGGCACGCACTCGGAAAAGTTATCCCACATGCGCGCGTCAAATTGCCCGGTCTTGTCGGCAAGCGTGAGAGCGAGATATTCGCCGCCCTCTTTCTTGGCGCGGACCTGTTTGGCGTTCACGGCAAAGTAGCCAACAATCTGCTGGTTCTCTTTGCGCGCCGCATCCGCTACATAAAAGTCTTTCATCAGGGCGCGTTCGCAGCCGTTACTGCGGAGACGTCGTCGGCGTGTTCGGAGCTGCCGGCGGCGTGGTGCCAGGCTGTGCAGGGGTGGTGTCGAGCGGAGCCTTTTCATCCGGCGTCGATGCCGGCGGTGCTGAACTGGTCGCCGGCGCTCCTGCTTCAGGTGTCGTCGCAGATGTAGCCGCTGCACCGGCATTCGTATCGCCGGTAGCCGTACCATTCTGGTCAGTCGACCCCGCCTTCGGCTTCTCGGCGTAGCGCGTCTTCTGGTCGGTCTTCACCTTCACCGGCTTCTTCTTGGTCGCAGTATCACCGCCCAGTCCAAGGGGAGCCGCCTGCGTCTGTTCGGAAGCAGTCTGCTCCGTTGTCACCGGACCCTGCGCCTGGTTCTCCAGCTGATCCTGGATTTCCCCCTTGACCTGCTTGCCCTTGCGTTCCGAGAAGCGTGTTTTCTGTTTCTTCGCAGCAGTCGCAGCATTCTCTTCGATACCCGAGCCTGTAATATTCGAGCTCACGCCGCCTTGATTGCTCGCTACCTGCGTCTCTGCGGGCGGAGCAGCGGCAGCCACGGTCGTGTTGCCAGGTGCGTTATCGAGTGTGCCCACGGGCGCCTGTCCAAAGCGTACTTTCTGCTTCTTCACCGGCTTGGTGGAGGGCAAATTGTTCGCGGCTACGTTCGAGCTTGAAGAAGCCGCCGGCGTTTTTGCAGCAGCGGTTGCCGCGGATGCAGGAGCAGAAACAGCGGCCGTTGATGCTATCGCAGGCGTCGTAGCTGGTGTCGCTGCTGGTGACGCACTGCCAGCCGGTGTCGCAGAAGCGGTCTGGGTTGCGCCCGACTTGTTGCGGAAGGTATGCCGCGTTTCATTGAATCTCGTGCGCGCGCCCTTCTTCTTTTCCTTCTTCTTGCCCGGCTGAACATATGCGCTGTAGACGATGTGCGGCTTCACGCCATTCGACGCCGATCCCGCATCCTGAAGCCCCGGACGCACATCCACATACGACTGCTCGCGGAGGGTCGTCAGATATTTGCGCAGCTCCGGTTGCATGCGCGACATGAACGCGGCTTCTTCTACCTGCGGTTCAATCGATGCATAATCCTGCGAGGCGCCGCCAACGTGCTGCGTCACTTTCATGATGAGTATGCCCTGCTTGGTGCGGATCGGCTGCGTCACTTCGCCGGCCTTCAGGTCAAAGGTCGCATCTTCAAGCGGCTTGGGAAGCGCACCGCGTTTGTAGTCGCCCAGGTCGCCACCGGTTGCCGCCGTCGGACCGCTCGAATCCTTCTTGGCCAGGTCTTCGAAGCTGGCGCCGGACTTCAGCTGGCTTTCAACTTCCGCTGCCTTGGCCTGCGCCTTCGCCAGACTCTCCGCACTGTCGCCGTCCACCGGGATCAATATCGAAGCCAGGTGTACTGATTCAGGCTGGGCAAACTCGGCCTGGTGCGTGCGGTAGTAGTTCGCTACATCGGTCTTGGTCAGCTGCACACGCCGCGAAACCTCCTGCCGGATCACCGATTGACTGATAATTTCATTGCGGATGTTCTGCTTGAAATCCTCGTAGGAGACACCCTGCTGCTGTGCCGCCTTTTCAAGGTCTTCCATCGAATCGAGATGGTTCTGCTTACGAATCTCGTCCAGCCGCTTGACCAGTTCCGTCTCGCCGGTGATGCCGAGTTCCTTGCCCTTGGAGAGCAGCAGTTCCTTGTCGATCAGGTCGCGCAACAGATCTTTCTTGCGGTCAGCCAGTTCCTGCTCGCTCCATCCCTGCTGCTTGCCATCGGCATCCATCTGCTGCAACGCACGCTGGTAATCGGATCGCGTAATGATCTGATCATTGACCCGGGCCACAACGTCTTCAACGACTGCTCCGTTGAAAGGCGATGCCTGCGCCTGCGGCTGGTACGGCCCCTGGTTCACCAGCTTCGACCCCTGGGGACCAGTGCTGCCGGTGGCCTGGGCTGACAGCGAGATTGCCGATACAGAAAGCGCGGATACAGCCAGACCAGCCAGCAGACTACGGAACATCGGAGCGGAAAGGGTCATTACGTCTCAACTTCTCTAAAGATTCAGCAACATAAGGTTCAGCAACACGCACAAAACGGTAGCACCAGAACCTGTTCTCTATCGGACGCCGCTAGCCGAACAAGGTCATCCTGCCGCAGAGCCCGCATGACACAGAACACCGTCCGTGTTGAGCCCATTGTAAACACTGCTAACCTACATCTTCCAGCACCCCGTCCGATTGTCCTTCAAGCTGATACTCGGGTGGTTCCCCTGGGCTCGCTCTACCAGGGAACAATACCGCCTGTCTCGAAAAAGCCGCCACTCGGCGCGTCATCCGGAACCAGCGCCTGGCGAACTGTCTCGGCCGCGCCTTCGGCAATACTCTGGTGACCGCTGTTGCTATTCAGGTCTGTCGCCGTGTACCCGGGATTCACCGTGTTGACCTTGACAGGCGTATCCCGCAATTCCCACGCCAGCTGGACTGACAACATGTTCAGGATCGCCTTCGAACCGTTGTAGCCCAGCGGCTTGATCGCAGCAAATGCCCATTGCGGATCGGCATTCCAGGTGAGCGAACCGAGTCCGCTGGAGACCATCACAATGCGGCCGGACGGAGCTTTCCGCACCAGCGGCAGCATAGCCTGGGTCACCGCCAGCACGCCGAAGAAGTTGACCTCGAGCACCTGGCGAACTGCTTCAGGATCGGCGACACTCGGCGGACCATCCCCCTGCGCCACTACGCCCGCGTTGTTGATCAGGATATCGAGCTTGCCGTACTTCGCCCCGATGGCTTCCGCGGCTGCCTTGATGGTTTCAGGTTTGGTGACGTCAAGTTCCACATACTGCGCATCGATGCCCTCAGTCTTGAGCTTCGCCTCGGCAGCTTTACCAAGCTGCGTATTGCGCGCGCCCACCAGCACAGTGATGCCCTGGCTACCCAGTTCGCGTGCCACTTCAAAGCCGATGCCCTTGTTCGCGCCAGTGATCAACGCTGTCTTACCCTTGTGTTTCTGTGCCATGTCGTTTCGCTCTCCCAATCCCTGATTGGAGAACAACAGCGGCCAGCCGGACTCAAAATCGACGCCGCAACTGTCCTTTCTCCTAGCCGGTAACCTTCTCGCCGCTGCCCCGTCTATCCCTCTAAAGGTACACAAACGGCGGTCAAGCTGGACCCGGGCAAGGGCGCGGCTTTGCTATACTTCAACTACGATTACATCCTTCGGCTCACTCCTGTTCGGGGTTGGAAGGCTCTGCTGTTCTCGCATATCGCCCTATAGGGGAATACCCCGGACTATGGTGTCCCGCACACGTCGCACTCTGTTTTCTGCCGCCATCTTCCTGACTTCATGTGGGCTGGCCGGCACGTTTGTCGCGCGCCAGGTCGGTGCTCAGTCCAATGCGGACGAGTCCATCCTGCGGAACGACCTGAAGTCCTTCACCAACGTCTACCAGATCGTCGAAGCGAACTACGCGGAACCGCTGACCGGCGACAAGGCCGAGCGCGCCATCTATGACGGCGCCATCCCCGGCATGCTCCGGGTGCTCGATCCGCACTCCAACTTCTACGACCCAAAGTCTTTCGCGAAGATGAAGGAAGACCAGCACGGCAAGTATTACGGCGTCGGCATGCTGATCTCGCCGCAGAACAACAAGATCGTCGTCGTGAATCCGTTCGAAGGCACGCCGTCATTCAAGGCCGGCATCAAGCCCGGTGACGTGATCGTCGCCATCGATGGCAAGCCGACCGACAACATGACGTCTGAAGACGTCGCCAACCTGCTCAAAGGCCCCAAGGGCACGCATGTGCAGGTATCGATTGCGCGGTATGGATCGCCGAAGCCACTGAATTTCGACCTCGTGCGCGATGAAGTCTCGCATGGCAGCGTCGATCTCGCCTTCCTCATCCGGCCCGGCATCGGTTACATCCACATCACGCAGTTCCAGGAGACCACCGGTCGTGAGCTCTCTGACGCAGTGGATAGTTTTGGCGACATGAAAGGGCTCATCCTAGACCTGCGCAGCAATCCCGGCGGGTTGTTGAGTGAAGCCGTCGCCGTCTGCGATAAATTTCTGCAGAAGGGCCAGGTCATCGTCTCGCAGCGTGGCCGCGCCTATCCAGAGCAGGTCTACAAAGCGCAGCATGGCAATGGCGACCACTTCTTCCCCATAGTCGACCTGGTCAACCGTGGAACAGCTTCGGCCGCCGAGATCGTCTCCGGCGCCCTGCAGGATCACGATCGCGCTATCGTCGCCGGCGAAACCACCTTCGGCAAAGGCCTGGTGCAGACCGTTTTCCCGCTGTCAGAAAATACTGGACTGGCACTGACCACCTACCATTACTTCACGCCCAGCGGCCGCCTGATCCAGCGCAACTACGACGGCGTTTCACTGTATGACTACTACTACAACCACGAAGCCATCCAGAAGAAGCAGGAGTCAGCGGCAAACCGCGAAGTCAAAATGACCGACTCGGGCCGCACAGTCTACGGTGGCGGCGGCATCACGCCTGACGACAAGATCGATACCCCGCGCTCCGACCATTTCCAGGACGTCCTGCTCGAACACCAGGCTTTCTTCAACTTCGCCACGCATTACATGTCGAACCACACCGTGACGAAGGACTTCCAGGTGGATGACGCCACTCTGACCACTTTCAAGCAGTTCCTGACCAGCGAACAGATCCCGTTCACCGACGCCGATTTCCCGCCAGTCATCGACTGGGTCAAAGCCAACATCAAGGCAGAGCTGTTCACCTCGCAATTCGGCCAGACTGAGGGATTGAAGGTCCGCGCTCTCTGGGATCCGATGATCAACTCGGCCATCGGCTACCTGCCGCAGGCCCAGGCCCTCGAAGAGAAGGCCAAGCAAAGCGACATGCAGCGCGCAAGCGCCAGTCTCCACTCCAACCAGTGATCGCGCAGCCCAGAAGCTCCACGTCTCGATGATGAGACGTGGATCTCCCACACCCCGTTCCATCGTCTCGACCGAAGCGCAGCGTAATAGGGCCACCTGCATTTCTCATCCCGCCACAAGTCCGGTTGACGCAGTCGGGTGACTTAGTCGGGTGACGTGGTCCGGGTGCCCCTTGTCGCGCTTCTGAGACATGGAATCTCCAGCACGACAGGCGTTATCCTCAATAGAGGGTCACGTTTTGAACCAATCTGTCGTCATCCCACCAGACAGGATTGTGACGGACAGGTCCCACGCCTAGCGCACCCTCGTGCTCGCCGGCCTCGCTCACGCCCTGCACGACGGCTACACCGACA
>CAXTNK010000010.1:50547-58293 GCA_964245665.1 uncultured Acidobacteriaceae bacterium | reverse complement strand
GACATGATCTACGTACTCCTGCCGGTCTGGCAGACCCAGTTTGCGCTCGATTACAGCGCACTGGCAATCATCCGCGCCCTGTATGTCGGCTCCCTGGCGGCACTCCAGGTGCCGTCCGGCCACCTGGCGCGTCGTATAAACGCGCGAACTGTTCTCGTCCTTGGAACGCTGCTGAGTGCAGGCGGCTACGCACTGGCCGGCCTATCCGGTGGTCTCGTAGGTTTATGCGCATCGCTCGCCCTGGCCGGCGCAGGCGGCAGTACTCAGCATCCACTCGCTTCCGCAGCCGTCTCGCGTGCGTATGGCGAAAAGGCGCGAGGACCACTCGGCACCTACAATTTTGCTGGCGACCTGGGCAAAGCCTCGCTGCCACCGGCTCTGTCTTTACTGCTGACGTTCATGCACTGGCGATCTGCGCTCTGGGTTGCTGCCGGCCTGGGAGTTGTGGTCGCGTTCCTTCTCCGCCTGCTTATGCCTCCCGTCAAATCCCCTCCATTTACCCATCAAAACGAGGCGCAACCGGACAACAAAGCCGCCGGCAGGGGCGGTTTTGCTCTTCTTTTCACCATCGGCATACTGGACACAGCAGCGCGCATGGGCTTCCTGCTGTTCCTGCCCTTCCTTCTCAAGGCTAAGGGCGCTTCACTGACGATAGTAGGACTGGCGCTGTCGCTCGTCTTTATCGGCGGAGCTTTCGGAAAAGCCGCCTGCGGCTGGCTTGGCGCCCGTCTCGGACTGCTGGCAACGGTGGTCACGACCGAGGTCGGAACGGCTGCGGCCATCCTGACTGTGCTTTTCCTGCCACTCGCCCCGAGCCTGGTCCTGCTGCCGATCCTCGGGGTAATGCTCAATGGAACGTCTTCAGTTCTCTACGGCACGGTGCCGGAACTGGTGGCCGCCGGGCGGATCGAACCGGCCTTCGCCCTGTTCTACACCGGCATTCTAGGATCAAGTGCGCTGGCTCCCGTGCTTTATGGGCGTCTTGGCGATGCAGCCGGCTCCACCTGGGCAGCGGTCGCAGCAGCCATCACCGCGGTCGCGGTTGTCCCGCTCATGATGCTGCTGCCCCCCCGTCTGGCATCACCGACGGGTCTTCAAAAGTTCTGAAGTCTCCAATGCATCGCCGGCGAACACTGCTGTCTCTCCCTCACGGACGACCCTCACCCTATCGGCCAGGCCCATCTTCGACGCCGACGCCAGCAGGCGTGGCACCGGCTCCTCCATCGGCTCATGCGACAGACGGAAGGTTCCGTAATGCATCGGCACCATGGTCGTCGCACCCAGGTCGACAAAGGCCTGCAGCGCGTCTTCAGGACTGGTATGCACACTCCGGAAGCTGTCAGGGTGATAGGCGCCGATCGGCAGCAGGGCCAGCTGCGGCCGCAAGCGTCGGCCAATTTCATGGAAGCCGCCGAAGTAAGCCGTGTCCCCTGAGTCATACAGACGCTGATTGCCATGCGCGATGACATAGCCGCCGTACCCGCGGTGGCTGTCCTTGAACCAGCGTGTGCCCCAGTGTTTGCAGGGCGTCAGTGTGAGTGTCAACCCCTGCACTTCAACGGATTCCCACCAGCGCAGCGCATGCACTGCCGCGAATCCTATGGTCGAAATCAGGTCCTCATTGCCCCACGGCACCACGACTTCAGGCGCTTGACCATGGACGCGTCGCATGCGCCGGACAATCCTTTTGAGGGTCGGCCGGTTCAGATGATCCATATGCGCGTGGGTCAGCAGCACCAGGTCAATGGGCGGCAGGTCCTTGATCCGCACACCCGGCCGTCGCAAACGCCGCAGAAGGATCAGCCAGCGCGCATATACCGGGTCGACCAGGATATTCTTCCCGCCCATCTGCAGCAGAAAAGACGAGTGCCCGATGAAGGTCACGCCAATCTCGTCCGGCCCCGCCAGCACCGGCTGCTCGTGCTTGCCGGCCATCGGCGCCCAGGCGGAACGCCAGACCATCTTCAACCCGTACTTCAGTCGGCCGCCAATATGCCGTAAACGTCCCATCCGCCCCCAAGAACTTGCTTCCAGTATAGAAAATCTTGTCATCTCGACCGAAGCGCGGTGGAGAGATCTGCGTGGTCTTATCTCGCCTACCCTAAGGAACTGTCCTCCTGAACGACGCCGAAGGACCTGCGGTTTCTCGGGCAGCCACGGCCGCCAGCATCTATCTCATGCAACAAACTCAGCCGCGGTTCGCTCGCTTACCTTCTCTCCATCCGCAATGATGACGCGTTCAGCCATGCCCAGGAACAATCCATGCTCAACCAGCCCGACAATTTTATCGAGTTCACTTGCGAGCTTAAGCGGATCTTTCAACCCCGATGAATGACAATCGAGAATGTAGTTGCCCTCATCCGTGATGTAAGGTCCGGATCCATCCTTTGCCTGGCGAATTGCAGGCTCAAGGCCGAGCGCCTGCAGCTTTGGCACGACCAGCGGCGCAGCCATCTGGATCACCTCGATCGGCAGCGGGAACGCGCCAAGCTGCTGCACAATCTTGCTCGCATCCACGACAATGATGAAATGCTTTGCCGCACTGGCAACGATCTTTTCGCGCAGCAGGTTACCGCCGCCGCCCTTGATCAGCGCCAGTCCCGGAGCAACTTCATCCGCGCCATCGACCGCAACGTCAATGGTCAGTGTCTGCGTAAAATCGATGATCGGGATATTGAATTGCCGCGCCAGCTTCTCACTGCTGATGGAGGTCGCAATACCCCGGACGCTGAGCCCCTGCTTCACCCGCTCACCAAGCTGCTCGATGAACAGCGTCGCCGTAGTGCCGGAACCAAGACCGACAATCATGCCCGGCTTGATGAACGTAAGAGCGTGCCGCGCCGCCGCCAGCTTCGCCAAGTCCTGCGCTGAGGCGGTCATGAATGATTCCTGCTGAAGCGTCTGCAGTTACCATTCGCACTCGAAAAAAAACGATCAGCTGACATGCAGACATTATCAACGAAAGTCGAAGGACCTGCTTCCTTCGCCAGGACAGGAGAAGGGCTTCACCCCATCAGCTAAGCGATACACTCAATGCCCTGTCTCGCGAGCCTCTACTGTTTACAGCCGCCGCCCAGCGCGCCATACAGTTGCACCAGCGCCAGCGCCTCGGATTGCTGCGCACTGATCAGCGTCAACTGCGCCGAGTACAGCGCCGTATCGGTCGTCAGCACTTCGAGATAAGCCGTCGATCCGCCCTGGTACCGGATGCGCGCAAGCCGCGTGGAATCCTGCGCCGCCGCCACCAGTTTCTCCTGCTCCACACGATAATCATGCTGCTTCTTGAGCGCGATCAACGCATTCGAAACATCCTGGAACGCAGTGACAATCGTCTTCTGGTAGGTGACGACGAGTTCCTTGTCATAGGCCTGCGCATACCGGAGCTGCCCCGTCAGCTTGCCACCCTCGAACAATGGCTGAGCCAGGGTGCCGAGACCATAAATGGTCTTGCTGCCGGGCAGGAAAATATTATTCCAGTCGTCGCCGCCCACACCACCCGAAGCACTGATGCTGAGTGACGGGAAGAACTGCGCGCGAGCCACGCCGATCTGCGCATTCGCGGCAATCAGGCTTGCTTCCGCTTGCTGAATGTCAGGCCGGCGCTCCAGTAATTGCGAGGG
Organism: uncultured Acidobacteriaceae bacterium; assembly: GCA_964245665.1. Taxonomy (GTDB): domain Bacteria; phylum Acidobacteriota; class Terriglobia; order Terriglobales; family Acidobacteriaceae. Next base: position 54,673 of record CAXTNK010000010.1, on the reverse strand, counting down.
TAATCCAACCGGCAGATCCTGTGGCGGCGGGGTCAGCGTCTTCGCTGCCATGCGTACGACAGGTCCGGGATTCTCGCCAAGCAGCAGCTTGATCGCATTCTCTTCCTGCTGGATATTCTGCTCGATCTGCGGGATCTCCGAGGTCGCGGTGTACAGCAACTGCTCCGCCTGCCGAACATCGGACAGCGGCGAAGAGCCACCCTGCTCGAGCGTCTGCGTCAGCTTCAACGAATCCTCACGGGCCTGGATAGTCTGCTTCGTCACCGCAAGCTGCTCGTCAAATGCACGCAGCTGCAGGTAAGCAGTGGCGACATTCTGCACCAGCGTGAGTCTTACCGCGCGCTGCGCCCAGGTCTGTGCAAGCAGCGTCGCTCGCGCTGCCTGTGTCTGCCGCCGATAGAGACCCCAGAAGTCAGGCGTCCATGCTGCCGACAGGTTAAAGCTTCCTTCGGCGAGCGGGCTCGAAATACCGCTGCTGTTACCAATGGTCGCGGTAGGGAAAGTCGCTCCGATGCCGGTGCCACCCACGCTCAGCGTCGGGAACTCCGCAGAGCGCGCTATCCTGACCTGCGCCTCCTGTTCAAGGATACGGTCAGCCGCAATCTGCACGTCAAAATTGTTCGCCAGGGCCTTGCGGATCAACTCCTGCAGTTCCGGCTCCTGGTACACTTCGGCCCATTTCTGATCGCCCAGCGAATTCTGCTGCTCGCTCTTGATCTGCGCCTCATCGGGCCCGCGATAGGCAGGGGGCGCCGGAACGTTCGGCCGCTTGTAGTTCGGCCCGACATTGCAGCCTGCAATGGTCGCAACCGAGATGCAGCCGAGCAGAAGAGTGCTTGCCCGCTTGAGCCATTCGGTCTGGTTTCTCACTTCTGACCTCCCACCTGGGCATGTTCCTGCTGAGTTGTCCGGGCGCGATCAGCATCCGACTCGGATTCCGGAATTTCCGGATCATGTTTCGAATCCATCGTCGTTCCTTTTCCGCCTTTGCTGAAGCGATGCGAAATCCACTCGACCGTGGAGAAGGACGCCGGGATAAAGATCAGCCCGACTACAGTGGATAACACCATGCCGCCGATCACGACCGTACCGAGAATCTGCCGCGACGCAGCGCCGGCGCCGGTTGCAACCCACAACGGCAGGCAGCCGAAGATGAAGGCGAGAGCGGTCATCACAATCGGCCGAAAACGCAGTCGAGCAGCCCCAAGCGCAGCCTCCGCGATACTTTGCCCGCTTTCATAATTCGACTTCGCGAACTCCACGATCAGGATGGCATTCTTCGCAGAAAGACCGATCAGCATGACCATGCCGATAGTGGCGAAAATATCATTCTCGAGCAGCCTCGCATGCAGCGCGAGATAGCCGCCGAGGATCGCGACCGGCGTACTCAACAGCACGCTGAAGGGCAATGACCAGCTTTCATACAACGCTGCAAGAATCAGGAAAACAAACAGCAGTGACAGCGCAAAGACTGCCCATGAAGGGATGCCCTTTTCCGCCTGTTGCTCCTGGTACGACATGCCCGAGTAGTCGAAGCCGGCTCCCGCTGGCATCGTCTGCGCGAAAGTCTTCTCGAGCGCCGCGCGCACCTGGCCGGAACTGTAACCGGGTTTGGCCGTGATATTGATCTGCGCTGCGTTAAATTCATTGAACCGGAATATAAATTCCGGACCGGTTGTCTGTTTCACGTGCACCAGGCTGCTCAGCGGCACCTGCCCGCCGTTGGCACTGCGTACGTAAAACTGGTTGATGTTATTGATGTCCTGGCGTGAGGTTCCTTCAGCTTCAACATAGGTCTGCCACTGTCTTCCGAAGCGATTGAAGTAGTTCACCAGGTAGCCGCCCATGAAAGTCGACATGGTGGCATACACATCCGACAGGGAGACCTGCTGCTGCAGCGTCTTCGCCTCATCGACGTCCGCATACAGCTGCGGAACCGCGGGTTCAAAGGATGGAATTGCACTCGCAACTTCAGGCAGTTTGCTGATCGCCCCCAGGTAGGTCAGCACGTTTTTCGTGAGGGTCATCGGATCGTCCGAACCGGTCCGGTCCTCGACCACCATGGTGACACCGCCCGACGTACCGATACCCGGAATCGATGGCGGCGGGAAGGCAAAAGCGATGCCATCCGGATCAGCGAACAAGTGCTTCTGCAGATTGTCCTGAATGTAGCTGAGCTGCTGATCCTTGCTCTTGCGCGCCTCCCACGGTTTGAGCGCCACGAAGAAGAATCCGGCATTCGTACTCTGTACCTGCGTCAGCAGGGAGAAGTTGGTGACGGCGATGACGCCCTGGATACCCGGGGTCTTCAGCAGGGCGGCAGTAATCTTCTGCTGAGCCGCGTCCGTGCGCTGCGCTGAAGCGCCATCCGGCAGCTGCAGCGCGAGGAACATGTAGCCCTGGTCCTCCGTCGGAATAAACCCGCCAGGCAGGCTTCCCCCGAGCAGCGCGGCAATCACGAGGATGATCACGATGCCGACCATCGCTAACCCCGACTTATGCACCATCACGCTGGAGGTGCTGACAAAGCTGTTGGTCGCGCCACCGAAAATCTTGTTAAACCACGCGAAGAATCCAGCCAGCGGACCCTTCTTCTTTTTCGCCTCGCGCGGCTTGAGCAACAGCGAAGCCAGGGCAGGCGACAGGGTCAGCGCGTTGAAGGCCGAGATCAGGACAGAGATCGCAATCGTCACGGCAAACTGCTGATACATGCGTCCCGTAATGCCGGGAATAAAAGCCGTCGGGATGAAAACGGCAGCAAGGATGAGCGCGATCGCGACCACCGGGCCACCGACCTCCTCCATCGCTCTAATCGTCGCCGCTTTCGGATCCATGCCTTCTTCGATATGGTGTTCCACTGCCTCGACGACGATGATGGCGTCATCGACCACCAGGCCGATGGCCAGCACCAGTCCGAAGAGCGACAACGTATTGATCGAGAAGCCGAGCGCCGGGAAGATGACAAAGGTACCGATCAACGACACCGGTACCGCCAGCAAGGGGATCAGCGTCGCTCGCCATCCCTGCAGGAACACGAAGACGACGATGACGACCAGCGCCAGTGCTTCGACCAGCGTCATCACGATCTCGTGGATGCCGGCGGTAACGGCAAGAGTCGTGTCCAGCGGCACATCATAGGTGATGCCCGGCGGGAACGTCGCTGCAAGCTCCTTCATACGGGCTCGTACCAGCTTCGCGGTTTCAACAGCATTCGAGCCGGGCAGCTGGTAAATCGCCATGATGCCGGAAGGCGCCTGGTTATAGCGTCCCGAAATCCCGTATTGCTGATCGCCAAGTTCCACCCGCGCTACATCGCTCAGGTGCACAATCGAGCCGTCAGCATTTGCGCGAAGGATGATCTTGCCGAACTCCTCGGGTGTGACAAGACGGCCCTGCGTGCGCACTGTATATGTAAACTGCTGTCCTTGTGGAATTGGCTCTGCGCCAATCTGCCCGGCGGGATTCACATTGTTTTGTGTCTGGATAGCCTGGATGACTTCAGGTGCAGTGATGCCCAGCTTGGCCAGCTTGTCCGGCTGTACCCATACACGCAGTGCATATTGGCCACCGAAAGTTTGCACCCGGGAGACACCGACGACACGCGTGATCTGGTCCTGGATATTGATGATGGCATAGTTGGTCAGGAAGTCCTGGCTCAGCTTGCCGCCCTGCGAGTTCACGGCGATCAGCATCAGTGGCGACGTCAGCGCCTTCTGTACCGTCAGACCCGCAGTCGTTACCTGTGTCGGCAGCTGCGATTGCGCCTGGTCGACGCGGAGCTGTCCAAGCACCTGGTCGATGTTCGGATCAGTCTTTACATCGAAGTCGACTGTGAGCTGCATGACGCCGTTATTGGCGCTGGTCGAGCTCATGTACAGCATGTTGTCCACGCCGTTCATCTGCTGCTCGATCGGCGTCGCTACCGATTGCGTCACGCTCTTGGCGTCGCCGCCAGGGTAGGTCGCGGTCACCAGGATTTCAGGCGGAACGATATTTGGGAATTGCGAGGTCGGCAGTGACAGCATCGAGATGATGCCGAGCACAACCGTAAGGATGGCGATCACGATCGCGACGATAGGTCGCCGGATAAAGAATTTCGACATCTGTTACCTCCCTGCCGACGGTT
>CAXTNK010000010.1:44330-50537 GCA_964245665.1 uncultured Acidobacteriaceae bacterium | reverse complement strand
CCTTCACGAAGCTTCTGCAGGTTGTCCGTGATCACCTTGTCTCCGGCCTTCACTCCGGATTCGACCAGCCAGTTCTGACCGATCTGCGGGCCAAGCGTCAACGTCTCAAGGTGAGCTTTTCCATCAGGACCAGCAATATAGACCTGGTGCAGCCCCTGCAGTTCCATCAGCGCAACCTGCGGCACCAGCAGCGCGCCATGACGCATCTCGGTGTCTGCCTTTACGCGGCCAAATTGTCCGGGGCGCAGTACATTGCCGGGATTCGGAAAGACCGCAGCCACTCGGATCGCTCCGGTCTGCGCATTCAATGACCTGTCCACGTACTCGATGTGGCCCTTGGAGGGAAAGTCCTGCCCGTTCGCGAGGGTCAGCGTCAGCGGTACTTTCGCTTCGCCATGCAGCAGGTCGCCCTTGCTCTTGGCCCGTTCGACCAGCGCAAGATATTCCGCGTCACTGAGCGAGAAGTAGCACTTGATGGGGTTGACGGTCGATACAGACGTGAGTACAGACGAAGTATTCACCAGGCTGCCCACCTGGATGGTCGCCTGGCCGGCAATGCCACTAATCAGCGAACGCACATGGGTAAATCCCAGGTTCAGCTTGGCTGTCTCGATCGCAGCCTCGGCGGCTTTCACTGCTGCCTCCGCCGTCGCAACATTCGCATCAGCTTCAAGCTTCTGCTGCGTATCGTTATCCAGCTGGCTCTTGGCGATCGCTCGCGCAGCTGCCAGCGGCGTGTCGCGGTTCACATTGATCACCGCTAGACCGAGCGCGGCCTTGGCCTGCGCCAGTGTGCCCTGCGCCTGGCCCAGCTGCGCTGTCGCGGAATCCAGCGTCGCCTGGAAGGGTCGCGGATCAATCTGGAAAAGGACCTGCCCTTTCGCTACCTGCGAACCCTCTTTGTAAAGCTGGCTTATAAGATAGCCGGCGGCCTGCGGCTGGATCTGCGCATTGGTATAGCCATCGAGCACGCCTACCCACTCTCCGGCTATCGGCACGTCCGTCGGCTGCACTTCTGCGGTGGTCACAGGCATGGGTCCCGGGGCTGGAGGCGCGGCAGGTCGTTTCGCACAACCGACCACGGCCGCGCTGCCTGCCAGCATCAGACTGGTCAACAGAATGGCGGATGTTGCCGCTTTCTTCGTTCGGTCAAGAAGCGTTTGCGCGTCCTCGTGCTGCTGGTGCTCTCTCATGCAGTGTTCTCCAAACCCTTCTAGAGGGCGAGATGCTCAGGCTTGCGCCATGATGGTGTCCAGGCAATCAGGCATACTTCCGCCCGGCCTTCTGGAGGTCTATACAAAGATTCACTGTGTCGACAAATGATTCAGGAAGTGCACTTTTCTGTGGTTTGCGGACAGAATAAACGGGCATCCAAGGTGCAGCAGCAAACTTGTGTTAGATTGCTTCAGCTCTGCCGAAGAATCAGAAAGTAGAGTCAAAATTGCACAACGACATCACCTCGCTGGCAGTGCAGTTTCTTACCCTTCTGCTCCTGGCGATCCCCATCGGTTGCGTCGCATGGACGGTCACTCACGAAGAAGTTTTCCGCGAACCCCGCGAATGGTGCGCACGCAATAGTCAGGCATGCAAAAAACTCGTTGCCCGCAAGTTTTTCTACCTGTTCACCTGTGAATACTGCTTCAGCCATTACGTTACGATCGTCTTCCTGTTCATTACGCGCTTCCATCTTCTCTTTACGGACTGGCGCGGCTACCTCATCAGCGGCTTTGCACTGGTAGCCATCGCCAATGCCTACATGAGCGCTTTTGGCCGCCTGCGGCTCGACATCAAGCACGAACGCGTCGTCATCGCGGGAGAAGAACAGAAACTCGAAGGACAATTTTAGGCTGACGACCACCGCTGCTATTTCGCGACCCAGGTCCCGTGTCCGTCCTTCGCATTTGCGCCAGCGCCACCATTTGGCGCTATCGTATCCGCCTGGCATACCCACATCTGCCCAGTCGTCGTATTCATCCAGATTGCGCCGGGCGACCAGGCGGGCGTGCAGAATCCGAGTGGCGGTCCATCTGCTGTGTAGCGGATCATCTGCTTGTTTCCACCGGTACTCATACCGTTGAAGTACACACTGTCGCCACCAACGCTGAACGCCGTCGGCACTGCGTCCATGTTGTCCCAGCCCTTGACCAGCCCTTTTCCTGCACCGCGGCAAAGCATCCATTCACCCTGGTTGTGATTCGCCTGCGCCCAGCCATCGATGTGGTTATGCGCCACATACGTGTCGAGCGCGGCCCCGGTAATACTGGCGAAGCAGCTGGTGCGCGGCCCCATTTCCCCATTGCCTTCGATAATGGCGCTGATGGCTGTGCGCAGTTCCACCTCGATTTGCGCTCCAGCGGTAAAGTAGTTGTCGCGCACCGTCGTAGAACCAGGCGTCCCGCCCTCCGGCCCATTCAATGCATAAAGCGATTCGTACACCGGGTCATTGTGTGGCGTTTCACCCAGCACAACCTGGTGCGGACTACCTTCAAAATAATTGCCCGTATAGACGCTCTTGTACGTCAGAGCCTCAAGCACCGCCCCATATTCACCAGAAGGATCCCTGCCATTGGCCTCCAGGTCATTGTTGATAAATTCATTGCCCAGCAGGGGCGACGCCACCCCTGCTCCTCCACCCGTACCCATCCAGTTAGCCGGATACTGCGTGATATCGCCATCGATAATGCCCCAGCGTGTGTTGTCGTGGATCGCGCATCCACTCACCGTCACGTTGTTACTTGCATACCCCGGCGCACCTACTAAGTGCACGCCGATCAGATTCGAGCGCATCTGCATGTTCGTCAACTTGACCACATTCGCGCCGAGATTCAGTACGCCATCGCCATTCGTAAATTGATTGACATCCGTGCCGTCGATGTAAATACCCTGCGTCTGCTGCAGCAGCATGATGCCCACCTTCGCCGCAGGGCTACCAATGATGTGTCCTCCGCGAATAAACACCCTGCCCGTGCCGAGCGAGGTCGAAAGGGCGCGGCCATTCCCGGTGTAGTGCAGGTAGGCCTGTTGGTCCATCTCGAGCGTTGCCGATGGCACAGGCGGCAGTACAATTCCCGTGTGGTATTCGTAATTGCCTGCCGGCACAAATACCGTGCACCGCTGCTGTGGACACGACGCAAAGGCTGCGTTGATCTGCGCACCGATATCGGCACCAGGGAAACGCGTCGCATTCCGCACACCATTGGCGGACTTTGAGCTGAATTCATCCACGTGCAGGTCTTTATCTTTCGCAGCCTGCTGCGCCAGGAGCGCTCCGGAAAACAACACCAGCAATGCGGTACAAAAAGCCGTCCGCGGACTGAACATGGGCATGCGACCATTTTCACTCAAATGTCTGCGGCCTGCATCCACGCAGCATTGCGCAGCATCGCCTTTGCCGGTACGCTGGAGGTGTCGAGTCGTCTTCCCTGTTGGAAGATTTACCCGGCCGCGCAGCTTCCGTTCACACTGTATTCCCCGTGCTTCGTGCTCTGCAAAGACACGCAATCCACGGACAGCGTGCAGGTGCTGCGTTGCAGGCTGTGCGGGGGTGGCGAAATGGCAGACGCACCAGACTTAGGATCTGGCGGAGCAATCCGTGGGGGTTCAAGTCCCCCCTCCCGCACCATCTATTTCTGTTTCACGCCGGCATCACGTCCGGCAGCTGTTCCCAACACGGTTTAGAAAAGGCATTGACAGAATGAGCGCAGAGAATCAGCCACAGCAGCCCCGCATCAACGTCACCCGCAGCCCCGAATATCGCGACAGCTACGCCAACAGTGTCCAGGTTCGCATCAGTGTGTGGGACTTCTTCCTTTACTTCGGCACTGCTTCGCAGGACACCGCCGATGAGTTGACCATCAAGAATTTCCAGGGCATCTATCTCAGCCCGCAGCAGGCAAAGGCCCTGTGGAACATCCTTGGCCAGAACCTCGCGCAATACGAGCAGACCTTCGGCAACGTGGCCCTCGAGCCGCAGCCGCAGACCAGCAATGTCCGCAGCTTCAACTAGGTACACGCTGATCGGCTGATCCAGTGTCAGCTTTGAAGGAGCGGGACTTCAGTCCCGCCATAACCCTACCCGTTGCAACGCGGCTTTAGCCGCTGAGGGCATGGTGTTATTCAATCAGCCCATCAACGAGAGCAACTCAGCCAGCATGCAGGGCCGCCGTTGAACCTTTCTTCGAACGCAGGCCGCAGCGATACCCGCCGCGGCTCCAGGGATCAGGTGCAGCCGCGGCCCCTTTTTTTGTGGCAGATTTTCCCGCTCATCTTCATCTGCGTCTACCTGACGCATGTGTCACTGTTGCGGTTACCTTATTACTGGGATGAGGCCGGCTACTACATCCCCGCCGCGTACGACTTCCTGCGCAACGGCTCGCTCATCCCGTATTCCACGCTGACGAATGCTCACCCGCCGTTGCCAAGCCTCTATCTCGCGCTCTGGTGGAAGGCTTCCGGTTTCATCCCTTTCGTCACGCGCGTCGCTATGTGCATCGTCACTTCGCTCGCATTGCTCGGCGTCTATCAGCTAGCGCTGCAGGTGACGCGCAGGATCGCAGTCGCCGCAGCGGTCACGCTGCTGACGCTGCTGTATCCCATCTGGTTCGCACAAAGCACGCTCGCCCACGCCGACATGTTCGCCGCTGCCGCGACCCTCTGGGCGCTGTGCTTCTACCTACGCGTGTCATCGCAATCGGAGCGCAGCGGAGTGGAGGGATCTGCATTTACTTCCAATCCGATCAACGATTCCGACATAAAGAACATAGGGCTCGCCGCCTTCTTCTTTTCGCTCGCTGTTCTCTCGAAAGAGACAGCCATCGTCACCCCGCTCGCCCTGGCGTTGGGCGAACTTTTCTATCCGCAACCGACCGCATTCAAAACAAGCCGGCGCTTCCAGCGCGCTTCCATCCTGCTTTCGCCGCTGCTGCCACTCGCTGCCTGGTACGCCTACCACCGTCATAAGACCGGCTATGTCTTCGGCAATCCGGAATACCTGCGCTACAACGCGACGTCTACGCTCAGCGCACTACGGATCGCCGTCGCGCTCGGCCACCGGATCTTCCATCTCACTGCCCACATGAACCTGTTCGTGCCGGTACTGTGCGCAGCCGCTGCATGGATGCTCCCACCACGTGACAATGCAACGGCACTCGGTCGCACTACCCTGCTCCGCATCTGGACTGTACTCGTCGCGAATGCACTCTTCTTCTCCGTACTGGGCGGCGCACTGCTGACCCGCTATCTTTTACCGCTCTATCCCCTCGTTCTATTGCTCTGCGTCTGCGCGTGGAACCGCCGCGTACGTGGCTGGAGCGTGCTGCTGGCGCTCAGCGCAGTGGCCTTCCTGCTCGGCATCTTCATCAACCCGCCCTACCGTTTCTCGCCGGAAGACAACCTGAGTTATCGCGATATGATCGTGCTTCAGCAACAGGCACTGAGTGTAATTGCGAAAAATTATCCGACCGCGACGGTACTGAGCGCATGGCCGGCGACAGACGAACTCTCCAAGCCGGAAGTGGGCTATGTAAAACACCCTCACCTGGTCGTCGCCATCAATGATTTTTCGCTGAACAGCATCCAGCGCGCCGGCCAGTCAAACGCCGACTTTACTGTCGCACTCGTCTTCAGCACAAAATACGATCCGCCACGGCTGCCCTTCAGTCTCGGCACCACCAACCAGGCACTCGACGCACGCTTCTTCAATGGCCACCAGGACCTGCCGCCCGAAACCATCGCCCACATGCTCGACGGCAAAGTCGTCTGGCAGGGTTCACGCAATGGCCAGTGGGCTGCCGTCCTGCACTTCGACCGGCCGCAGTTAGCGTCTCTTCACGACTGACCATTCCGTTCAGCTTGGTCATCCCAGCCGGCCACAGACGTCAATCCTGAGCGAAGTGAAACGTAGCCGAAGGACCTGCGTCTTCTCCACCCGCCACGAAAACCGGCCATGCACGACCCTCCGCCCCAGCCGCGAGGACAAAGCTATAATCAGCCTGACGTGCGAAGCTGCCCCTATCTCCGCCCATTCCAACGACCGCTCAGTGGATGCCTGTCTGTCGCTGCCGTCGTATTGTTCGCATTTTGCAATGGCCCCGTAGCCATCGGCCAGACGCCATCCGGCTCTGCCGCACAAATGTCAACCGCAGCCGCTAAAGAGCATCGCCTGCTCCTGGTTCTGCCTTATGAGAATCGCACTGGCCAGTCAAACCT
>CAXTNK010000010.1:36383-44320 GCA_964245665.1 uncultured Acidobacteriaceae bacterium | reverse complement strand
TGAACCAGCGTCTCGGTGCCGCGGGCTTTCTGCCCATCGGCCGCATCGACCGCCAGTACGCGCTTACCCATCTCGGCCTGCCGCCCAATTTTCAACCGACGCGCGCAACCGCCATCCGCATTGCGCAGACACTGGACGCGGACTACGTGGTCATCGGTAGCTATTCGCTACAGGACCAGCGTTTCACAACGCACACGCAGCTTCTCGATATCAACCAACTGCGTCTCGATCAACCGCTCGACCAGGAAGCCGACATCTCGCGCCTGCTCGAAGTACTGAACAGCACAGCATGGCGCGTCGCCCGTGCGCTTGATCCGCAGTACAGTGTTTCAGAAAGCACCTTCGTCGCTGCCGGCTCCAACCTCCGCATCGATGGCTTCGAAAACTACATCCGCGGCCTGGTTGACCCCAATTCTGCCGACCGCATCCGTCATCTGAAAGATGCGACGCAGATCAACCCGAAGTACAGCGCTGCATGGCTGGCGCTTGGCCAGGCGTATTTCGCGAACCAGCAGTATGACCTGGCGGCCGTCGCTCTCGGCCACCTGCCCAAGACCGATCCCAATGCCCTTCTGGCCGAGTTCTACCGCGGCCTCGCCTTCTTCTACACCGGCAATTACGCCAAAGCAGAAGATGCCTTCGGCTTTATCGCCGGCCAGCTTCCCTTGTCAGAAGTCCTGAATAATGAGGGCGTAGCGCAGAGCCGGCGTGGCCAGGATGGCTCGTCCCTCTTCCGCCAGGCCGCCGCGAACGATACAGCCGACGCCGATTACGCCTTCAATCTCGCCGTCGCGCTGAACCGAAAAGGCGATAAGGCCGGCGCGACTGCCGCGATCAACCAGGCACTCAAACTTCGCCCGCTGGATTCCGAAGCACTGTCTTTCGCGGCGAAGATTCGCACACAAGCGCAGCCGGAAAACACGACTTTTACTTCCAACCCAACCACTGCTGCGCTGGCCGCAACTGATCCTTCAGCACCTGACAGCGGCCCGCTCGAGCGGATCAAGCGCAATTTCAACGACGCCTCTTTCCGCCAGGCAGCTTTCGCGATTGAAGAAATGCAGTCCATGCGCCTGGACGCCATGCCACCGTCTGCGCACGCAGCAGAGTTGACCAAAGAAGGCCAGCGCTACCTGGGCGAAGGATTGATCCTTGAAGCCGAACGCGAATTCCAGGCAGCCCTGTCTCTCGATACCGGCAACGCAGCCGCGCACGCCGGCCTGGCCGAAGTCCGCGAGCGAGACGGCGATGACAACGCGGCCCGCAGCGAAGCCCAGGCGTCCATCAAGCTCAAGCCCAGTTCGCCGGCCTACGTTGTACTGGCCCGCGTCGACCTTGCCGCCAACCAGCCCTCCGTCGCCGCTACAGATGTCCAGCAGGCCCTTGCGCTCGACCCGGCGAACGCGTCTGCACGCACCCTGCAACAGACGATCCAGAACCGGCAACAAAAAACACCATGAAAACTCGCCGCTGGTTCTCGCGCTGGTCGCTGCTACTGCTGGCGCTCTCTGCAGCCCTGCTGAGCCAGCGTGCGTGGCCAGCCCCGGCGAATACTCCCGACGTCTTCGTCCTTCATCTTCGCGACACCATCCAACCCGTCAGCGAAGGCTACGTAGCCCGCGGGCTCGATTCCGCCGCAGCCGCGCATGCCGCCGCCATCATCATCGAAATCGACACACCCGGTGGCCTGCTCACCTCCATGCGAGCCATCAGCAGCAAAATTCTTGCGTCGCCCGTGCCGGTCATCGTGTTTGTCGCTCCCACGGGCGCTCGTGCCGGCTCAGCCGGATTCTTCCTGCTTGAAGCAGCAGACATCGCCGCCATGGCGCCCGGCACGAATGCAGGCGCTGCCCATCCCGTCGTCGAAGGCGCCAAGATCGACGACACCATGAAGATGAAGCTCGAGAACGACGCCGCTGCCTTCCTGCGCTCCTACACCTCGCGCCGCGGTCGCAACCCCTCGGCTGCCGAGGACGCCGTACGCCAGTCGAAGTCCTACACCGAAAAAGAAGCGAAAGACCTCGGCCTTATCGACGTCATCGCCGCCGATATCCCGTCGCTGCTGAATGCAGTCGATGGCCGGACCGTCACCCGCTTCGACGGCAGCAAAGTCGTTCTGCATACCCGCGATGCAAAGCTAAGCCAGGTCGACCCGACCGTCCGCGAGCGTGTCCTCGACTGGCTTATGGATCCCAACCTCGCCGTCCTCATCCTGGTACTCGGCGGCCTGCTCATCTACATCGAATTCAATGCCCCCGGCACCATCATCCCCGGCGCTCTCGGGACCGTGCTGGTGCTCATTTCCCTCTTCGCGCTGAACCTTCTGCCGCTCCATTACGCTTCGGGCCTGCTCCTCCTCATTGCCTTCGCGCTCATGGTGCTGGAGGTGAAATTTGCCAGCCACGGCGTGCTCGCCTTTGCCGGAATAGTCTGCCTGGTCTTCGGCGCGCTCACCCTGGTTGACGGGCCTATACCGGAGATGCGCGTCCACCTCGGAACAGCCTTAGCCACCGGCATCGGCTTCGGTATCATCACTGTCTTCCTGGTGCGCATTGCCGTGGTCGCACGCCGGAACAAGACCGTTCTCGGCGCCGACACCTTGATCGGTCAGACCGCTATTGCAAGTGATGCCATCAATCCCCACGGCCAGATTTTCGTTCACGGCGAATTTTGGCAGGCCGAAAGCACCACTCCCATCCGCCAGGGCGATTCCGTCCGCGTGACGGCGCGGAAGGGTCTACTCTTGTTCGTTGAGCCGGTTCTCTGAGCTTTCCCTAACACTCAGGAATCAGAGAATACCCAAGCTAGCTACGCTACAATCCACTTCAGGAGCCGTCCCCATGGGATTCCCAGTTCTCATCGTCGTTGTGATCGTTCTCCTTTACCTGGTAAGTTCGATCAAAATTCTGCGTGAATATGAGCGCGGCGTCATCTTTCGGCTGGGTCGAGCACTGCCTGCGCCCAAGGGCCCTGGCCTTTTTCTGGTTTTCCGCCCATTCGACCAGATGGTGCGCGTTTCCCTCCGCCAGGAAGTACTCGAGGTCCCGCCGCAGGACGTCATCTCCCGCGACAATGTCACGCTCAAGGTCAACGCCGTCATCACGCTGCGGGTCATCGATCCACTGCGTGCCGTCATTGAAGTCACGAACTATGTCTACCAGACATCGCAGTTCGCGCAGACTACGCTCCGGTCTGTACTTGGCGAGGTAGAACTCGACGGGCTCCTGTCCCATCGCGAGGCCCTCAACCACCGTATCCAGACCATCATTGACGCCCGGACCGAGCCCTGGGGCGTGAAGGTCGTGAGCGTGGAGGTCAAGCAGGTCGACCTGCCCGAATCCATGCTGCGCGCCATGGCGAAACAGGCGGAAGCCGAGCGGGAGAAGCGCTCGAAGATCATCAATTCCGAAGGCGAGTTTGCTTCTGCGCAAAAGCTGGCCGATTCCGCCGCCCTGCTCGCGACCGAACCTATGGCCCTGCAGCTTCGCTACCTTCAGACACTGACCGACATCGCAACCGAAAAGAACAGCACCATCGTCTTCCCCATACCCATGGAAATGATGTCGCTCTTCAACAAAATTGCTGCAAAGGTCGGCGGCCCGGTGGTCGAGCCAACTGCAGAAAAGAAACCGGCGCATGAGGACTGAGCATGAGTAGTGCGTTTGCTGATTCAGAATTCGAAGAAACAATCGACAGTCAGCGGACGCTCGGCACGGCTTCCCTGCTTGGCATTTTCTTTGGATTTACCATGGTCTGCAGCATCTTTTTCGGCTTCGGCTACAGCTATGGCCGCCGCAGCTTCAGCCAGTCAGTAGCATTCACTGCGAAGCCTCCCGCCGTGGCCGCTCCGTCACAGGTATCTGCAGCCCGGATAGCTCCCGCTCAAACGATAGCCCTGACCGTATCCCGGACGACATCGACGTTGAATACATCCGCGCCCGCACAACTCTCGCTGGCGCCCGTCGCATTGCCCACTCTACAAACGAACTCCATTGCGATCCGTAAAACAGGCGCACCCGCGCCCATCGTTCTACCTGCGGTGTCCGTACCAGATCCATCAGCAAGCAGGCAGGCAGCGAGAACAGCTCAGCCTGTACCGACTGCGACAACGGCCAGGCTCACAACTGCTCCCACTCAACCGAGTGCCGTCTTCGAACAATTGCTCGCCAAGCCCAGCGCGATTCGTCCTGTGATGGAGGAGCCGACGGTCATTGTTCCAGATGCACATAGTGAAGGCGTATCGCCGAATGCTCTGCGCAGTCCCTCTACTCCTTCCATCTACACACCGCCGTTTTATGTACATGCGCACGCGACCTTACCCCGCCCTGTGCTCACCACGGCGCACGGCACATCTCACGACGACTCTGTGCAGACTACGCCAGCCGCTCCGCATGAAGTTCTTGTCCTGCAGGTTGCCGCGATGTCCCGTCAGCACGATGCCGAAGTCCTGGCATCATCGCTGCGCAAGCGAGGCTTTGCGACGTCGATCCGCAACGACGGACCTGACTTGCTCTATCACGTGCAGGTCGGTCCCTATCAACGCAACGTCGCTCTCGCCGCACGGCAAAAACTTCTTGCGAACGGCTACAACGCTGTTCTGAAATAAGCTTGCTGCAGAGAATGCGGACGTGAGCGTTTACGCCCCCCTCTTGTCATCTTGACCATAGCGGAGGGACCCGCATCTGCACCTGACCAATGCAGCAACTAGCGCTGGCGAAGCCGTTCGGGCAGCTTTTCGTAAATGCCGCCGAAGCCACCATTCGAGAGTATCCCGACCACATCGCCGGGCTTCAGTTGGGGTGTAATCGCATCGATAATCGCATCCGCATCCGCGCCAAAAATTGCAGGGTGGCCAGCCTTGTGCAGGCCTTCCACAATCGCTTCGGGATGTAGCCGCTCAGCCGGCGGGATGCCTTCCTGCTTGAAGACACCCGCAATCACCACCTGGTCGGCAAGCGATAGAGCTTCAATCAATTCTTTTTCAAAAACATTCCGGCGAAGCGTATTCGAACGTGGTTCCAGCACTGCCCAAAGTCGCCCTCTTGGATACGCCGAGCGCAGGGCTTTCAACGTTTCGCGGATCGCTGTCGGATGATGAGCAAAGTCATCGATCACTGTCACCCCATCGACCACAGCCCGCACTTCAAGCCGCCTCTTCACACTCTGAAAAGTCGCCAGCGCCTCAACAATCGCAGCAACCGGAACACCCTGTCCGGCCGCGAGAGCCGCCGCCGCCGTCGCATTCAATACATTGTGCTCGCCTGCCATCGGCAGCAGCAGTTCCATGGGATCATATCCGGCATTTTCAAGACGCCACCGCGTACCCTTTTCTTCATGATGAAGATCGACGATGCGCCAGTCCGAACCGTCTGCAAAACCATAGCGCTCCACCTTGCAGAACGCTTTAGGCGCACACTCGGTTACGTTTGCGCTGCCATCATAAGCAATTAAACGTCCGTGTCGCGGGATCAGGTTCACCATCCGCTTGAACGCCGTCTTTACCGCTTCCAGGTCGCGATAGATATCCGCATGATCGAATTCGACATGTGTCAGGATCGCGGCATCGGGAAAGTAATGCATGAACTTCGGACCCTTGTCGAAAAACGCCGTGTCATACTCGTCGCCCTCAACGATGAACGTGCCGGTATCTTTCAACTGAAAGCTGGTCCCAAAATTTTCTGCGACACCGCCGATGATGAACGACGGCGCAAATTTCGCATCACGCCTCGACGCAACTTCATAGATCCATGACAGCATACTGGTCGTCGTGGTCTTGCCATGTGTACCGGCGACGACCAGCGATTCCCGCCCGGTAAGAAATTCTTCGTGGATGGTGGCCGCCAGCGACGAAAACGGGATCTTCTGATCGAGCACAAATTCCAGTTCGACGTTGCCGCGCGACAGTGCATTGCCGACGATCACCAGATCAGGCCGCGGTGTCAGGTTCGCCTCTGCATACGGCTCAAGTACAGGGATGCCGAGATCCTGCAACAGGTCAGACATCGGTGGATACGCAGCTGCGTCCGAGCCGGTGACCTTGTGCCCCTGCAGCTGCAGCATGCCGGCAAGCGACGCCATCGCCGTTCCGCAGATACCGATAAGATGGATATGTTTCGCACTGCTCGCGGACGTTTCTCTGCGCTGGGTCAAGGTCTGTTCATCCGATATTCTAAATTTCTGTAGCAGTTTCGAGAAACCGTAGCGTAGGTGCATCGCTTAGATCAAGCGAGACCTTGAGACCGAAAGCCAGCGTCACATTCCCGCGCGAAACATGGCCCGATCGCAGACCGATACCGATCGGCCCCGCAAAATCTTTCAGTACGCCGACTATCGCTTCTTCAAGCAGACCCGGATCAGCGCCGGGAGAAACACAGTCCAGCATTTCTCCAAAAACAATGCCGCTGATGCCTTCGAACTTTCCCGCGAGCAGCATCTGCCGCAGCATGCGATCGACTTGATACGGCTTGGCGCCCACGTCTTCGATAAAAAGTATTTTGCCCTCGGTCTGCGGAGCATACAGCGTACCCAGCGCAGCCGTCAGCAGGCTCAGGCAGCCGCCGTAAAGAGTACCTTCTGCGTGCCCGCTCTTGAGAACGCGCAGCCCCTCAGCCGGGCCGACTTCATAGACCAATCCACTCAATGCCGCCAGGAAACTTGGCGCGTCGACACCATCTGTAACCGCGAAATCAGCTGTCACCATCGGGCCATGAAATGAAACCAGTCCCGTCTGGTCAAGCAGCCAGTTCTGCAGATTCGTCATATCACTATAGGCAAAAATTGGCTTGGGATGCTGCGCGACCAGGGCAAGATCAAGCCCCGGCAGCAGGTAATTCGATCCGTAACCGCCACGAGTGCTTATAATTGCGCCGACTTCGGGATCGGCCAGTGCTGCATGTAAATCCTGCAGCCGCTCTTCCGGTGTGCCCGCAAAATAAGGTCTTGCCTTTGCGGAGACATGCTCCGACAGCACCGGAGTAAAGCCAAAGGTGGTGAGAGCTTCGAGTCCGAGCGGCAATAGGGCCGGATTGAAACTGCTGGCGAGCGAAAGTACTGCTATCTTCGCGCCAGGCTTCAGCGCCTTGGGCTTAAGCAGCTTCACGCTCACGAAGGAACTCCCTCGAGATATGCGTGTCCCACAGCAATAAGCGAAGCCGGCCCGGTAAGCAGGATCTCGCTGCCGACTCCTTGCCACTCGATCATCTGCGGACCGCCCGGCGCAGTCACGCGCAGCGGGCTCTCGCATCCGTGCCGCGCAATCGCGGCAGAACCAGTCGCGCACGTCCCGGTACCTGATGAAGAAGTGGGCCCAACCCCGCGCTCGAATATACGAATCTCGATGTCACCCTTGCTCCGTACACGGACGAACTCGACATTGGTCTGCTCGGGAAAATCCGCATGGAAGCAGATCTCTTTCCCGATGCTCTGCCACGCTCGTCCAGCAACCGTAAACTCATCACTGTCGACCAGGATCACAAAGTGCGGATTACCGGTATTCACAACCGCGCCGGCAATCACTGTTCCCTCGTCGAGTTGCACCGAACCAGCCTGCACGCGCGGAACACCCATCGCACTGACAATCTCATACGACGATCCATTCTCCCGCACAATACGACACTCGCGCACTCCGGCATCCGTCTCAATCCGCAGAACAGCGCCTTCCGTCAAGCCGCGTTCATGCGCCATCCAGGCAGCCACACAGCGCGTGCCGTTTCCTGAGATTTCGGCAACCGAACCATCCGCATTGAACAGCCGAATCGTTCCCGCAATCTCACCCTTCCAGCGAAAATACTCGACCCCATCCGCGCCGACACTTGTCGTCCGAGCACAAAGCTGCCGCGCACCCTCTGCCCATTCGGCCTCGGGAAGCTGCGACTGCTCGATAATCAAAAAGTCGTTTCCACACGCGTGGGCTTTAGCGAAACTGATCAATTCATTCT
>CAXTNK010000010.1:27497-36373 GCA_964245665.1 uncultured Acidobacteriaceae bacterium | reverse complement strand
GCGCATGATCCGCGCTGGAGCCGCCCCGAAGCCCGATGCCGCCTCGCGACCGGCCGATGCGGTGGGAGCCTCCTTTCTGGCATCCCTGTGCTGGAGCAGGGCAGGACCATGCGTAGCCCACCTGCACCCGGCGGCCAAATGCAGCCATTGAACCTTTCTTCCACAACAAGTAGCAAGCAGTTGTTTCCAGCAACCCCATAGAACACACGGCCTGTGACTACGCCTCAGGCATGTGTCGTAAGCTCTGTGGGGGCATTGCCTGCGCCGCAGTCGCCGGTGCCGTAAGAGCCTTTTGCCACAGCAGCCAATCACCTTCATTCACCGTATTCTTCAACGGAACACCGGCCTGCTGCAATGCCCCTACATGGGCAGATGTATACATCAGCACGAGTTCACCCGGTGGCAAATCCTGCAACTTGGCAGCAAGCGCCCGCTCGAAGGCAATGCGCGTGCGGCCGTTGGCCATTGCCTCGCGAAAGACCAGCGGCTTGGCGTGCATGAGTGCCGCTGAATTGGCAACGATCAAGACGATTGCAGCGAGCGGCGTCCATCGCGCGATCGCCGGTCGATAGCCACTGATGCCGACACAGGCGAACGCCGTGAACAGCGCAAATGCCGGCAGCAGTTCCATCCCGTAACGAGTGTTGTAGTAGGAAAACGGCATCCAAACAGGAATGAAAATCGGCACCGAGCCATATGCAATCGAGTACGCGTAAAACGGCAATGGAAGCCACAGCAGCAGCGTAATCCATGCGCCACGAATAGAGCGCGCAGCGACATAGGACCCCACAGCGATCAAGATCACCAGCAATTTATCAGCAAAGGGCCACACTGCCCCAAGCTTCGCGGCTTTAAAAAAATAGAAGGCTGCATTCTTCATGTTGTGATAACCGGGATAGTGGCTCGAACCCGGCTTCGACGTGCGCAGGTCGATCGCTCTCGCGGAATAGGGCCCGCGCAGAAAATCGAATGGATCATGGAATTGCGTGGCGTTGTAAGCGATCCACAGCAGCGGCGCCACTGCAACCATAGCCGTGAACAGCAGCCATACGCCAGTCTTCCTGTCTTTCAACTCCCACTCGCGTAACAGCAGAGTAGTCGCTATCACCCACGCCACAGCCGCATAGATCCATCCGTCATAACGCGTATAAACGGCGGCCGCTAGTACACCACCGAGGTACAGCAGCAGTTGAGAAGCACGGTTGCTCGACGCATCACGCAGTGCATTGCCAAACTCCACCAGCAGCACGGCTGCCCAGATCATTTCTGCCAGGAACAACGGCTCCGTCATCGCCGTCGTCGAGAAATAAAGCAGCCCCGGGTTCAGCGCATAAAAGGTAACCGCTATTGCGGCGAATGCAGGAGTCATCCAGTGGCGAGCCAGGCGATAGATGCCGATGCATCCCGCCACATAACTCACCATCGATGGAATCGCACCCGCCATCCCGTTCTGCCACCACGCCATCTTCTGCACGAACGGAATGAGCAGCAGGTGTGGCAAGGGCAGCCAAACCGAACCAAGCTGGCGGAAGCCGGGATTCAGCGAGTCAAAGATGCGCCGCGCGATGTGCAGGTGCGCCACTGCGTCGCCATACAGCAGCAGGTAGCCGTGACCCGCGTAATACACCAGCGCAGCCATGGTCAGCAGCATGGCGATCAACCGCACTACACTGCGTTCATGGGCAAGCCTGGTCCGCTCGTCAACGACCGTTATCGTTTTCGCGACCGCGGTCGTCGGCGTGCCGGGCGTTTTACTCAAGGTGCGAAAGCTCCTCGAAGACCTTGAAGCGGGCATCTATCTCTTCGCGTGTCAGTGTCTGCACTCGTTCCGTGCCAAACTTTTCGACAGCAAACGAACCCATTACTCCGCCATAAAACATCGCGCGCTTGATCACCGCTGGCGTCAATTCGCCCTGCGAAGCGATGTAGCCATAGAAGCCGCCGGCAAAGGAATCACCCGCGCCCGTCGGATCAACGACTGCTTCAAGCGGGAGTGCCGGCGCGCGAAACGGCTGCGTCGCGTGTTCCGCTTTGTTTGCAAAGAAAGCAGTCGCGCCATACTCGCCGTGCTTGATGATCAGCGTCTTCGGCCCCATCGCCTGGATCTTCCTTGCAGCCAGCACCAGGTTGCTCTCATGAGCGAGTAGCTTCGCTTCGCCATCGTTGATCAGCAGGCCGTCGAGTCCCGTCAACACCTTCGCCAGCTTCTCACCGTGACCGGTAATCCAGTAGTTCATGGTGTCGCCAAATGCAAGCTTCACATTCGGCATCTGCTGTCGCACATTTGCCTGTAGCACCGGGTCAATATTCGCGAGGAAAAGATATTCGCTGTCTTTGTAGTCAGCCGGAATCTTTGGTGAGAACGTCTCGAAAACATTCAGTTCTGTATTAAGTGTCTCGGCTTCGTTCAGGTTCTTGACGTACGAGCCGCTCCAGTGAAAACTCTTGCCGGGCAGGTGTTCAATGCCGCGTACATCGATCTTGCGACGCGTGAATACTGCCTCCTCAGCCGCGGTGAAGTCTTCGCCGACTACAGCGATCACGCGTACATCGGTAAAAAAGCTTGCGGCCAATGCGAAGTGCGTCGCTGCGCCGCCGAGGCAGCGCTCGCGCTTGCCATGCGGTGTTTCAAGACTGTCAAATGCCACACTACCAACTACGAGGATTGCCATGTATCTTCCAGTTTCTTTCTTTATGCAGAATGTCTATACGAGCGCTTGACCAGACGCACATACGAGCGAATCACGAGATATATTTTCCAATCACGAGAGCAAGCTTCTTCTTCGTCGCCGCGGGAATCGCGTCATGACTCGTCATTACGGCATACTGCAGGGCGGACGCACACGCGCAGCTTCGTCCCTCGGGCATCGCCGCAATGGCCGCCCGTACTACCTTCGCCGCGTTGTCTGCATTCTGATGAATGACGGCGACCACCTGCTCGACCGTCACGTCGTCATGCCCCGCGCGCCAGCAGTCGTAATCAGTGACCATGGCCATCGTAGCGTAGCAAATCTCTGCTTCCCGGGCGAGCTTCGCTTCCTGCAGGTTTGTCATCCCGATAACGTCCGCGCCCCAGCTGCGATACAGGTTCGACTCGGCGCGCGTCGAAAATTGCGGGCCTTCCATGCAGACATACGTTCCATTCTTCTTGCCGATCACTCCGACCGATTTGCATGCTGACTCAATCGAACCTGCCACAGTTGCACATACCGGATCACCGAATGCGACGTGGCCAACGATGCCTTCTCCAAAAAATGTAGCGTTGCGGGCAAACGTCCGATCGATGAACTGGTCAGGGATGATGAAGTCCGTCGGTTTGTGCTCTTCCTTAAGCGAGCCGACTGCGGAAACAGACACGATTCGCTCAACGCCAAGCTTCTTCATCGCGTAGATATTGGCGCGAAAATTCAGTTCGGATGGAAGGATGCGGTGACCGCGGCCGTGCCTTGCGAGAAATGCCACGCGGCGTCCTTCGAGCAGGCCCAGAATAAATGCATCCGACGGGTCGCCAAACGGCGTTTCAACAACCTGCTCTTCAACCTCTGTGAGCCCTGGCATGGAGTAAAGTCCGCTGCCGCCAATGATGCCTATCTCTGCCTGCTGCAATGAATCAAGCTCCTTCTGTCACGAAGGATAAGTATAAACGGGCATCGTCCGTCAGTGCCGCAGCGCAGCCCGCATGACGCCGTACCCGCATAGGTAGCGGCCAAGCCAGGCCGTCAATTCCGGCCTTTCAGACTTCGGCGAGTCCAGCCTTTCAAACTGCGAGCGCAGCCGGGCATCTTCCTGTTCGCCATTACTTTGCGCGCCCACCAGGACAATCTGCAGTTTGCGTGCCAGCGCCAGGTCGAAGCTCTCACTCACAAAAACGTCCTTGCCCTCGACTGCAATCAGCACCGGTCCTTCTTCGCTCTTGTAGACACTCTCTCGCGTTCCCGAGGACTCGGCATCGTCCCGGCTGACCGACGAATATTTCCGGCCCAGCGACGATGCGTAGAGAGACGCGAACTTCTGCGCCGCCGCTTCTGTCTTCCACTGCGACAGATAAAAGAGTGCGACTGAGCTGGTCTTCGCCTTCTGCTCCGGCGTCTTAGCATCCTTGCTCTGCGCCGCGTAGTAAAGGCCGCCATCCCACTGCTCTGCAATCGCAGCGCCCATCGGCTTGCCGCCAAATAATTCAGCCACCATGCGTACGTCGAGTTCGCCCATGGCGCCCACATCATACGGCTCATACTGAGCATCAACCAGCGGATGGATATCCGGCATGCGCAGAACCGTCGGCGTCTTGCCGGCTTCATAAGCCTTGGGGTTCATCACCTCGTAGCTGCTCGATGGAGGACGGTCGAGCGTCCCTGCGAACGCGGCCTGGGTATTTTTGTCCTGCAGCAGCACCTGCTCGAAGTTCAGTCCTTCTTTATAAGGAAACAAGAGTTGCTGCTGCAGCACCAGCGGAGCCCGCGCCAGTACCGGCGAATCTGCGGCAGAGGCTGCATCATCGGACGCATCGGCTGCCTCGATATTCGGCAGGTTGCGGATGGTCATCTTGCGGTCTTTCAATCCCCAATCCACAAACACCGCCATCGCCTGGCCTTCGACAACGGCATCGCGCGCGGTGTCATCCTCATCCGTCTGCACGTGCCGGTTATCGCTGTCCGCATTGCGCGACAATCCTTCAATACTCTGATCGCCCCACTTCTCCAGGTTGACATGCTCATCCTGCAGCGCATGCGTCAACTCATGCGCCAGCACCGGCTTCTGCTCATCAGGAGTAATCCAGTCCAGCAGGTTCACTGTCTTCGACTTGCTGTCGTAGTAGCCGGCGACCTGCTCTTTCAGCAGGCTCACAAGGAAAGGCTCCAGCTGGAAATCGCGATCCAGCATGCCGAACTTCTTCAGCACAATCTCCGATCGCTCGACCTTCTGCGTGTCCTTGTCTTCGTGAAACTTGTCGGTGATATACCGTTCCACTTCGTCGCGGGTCACCAGCCTGCGTTTTACGCTGCCCTTGGAGGCATAGCCCGAATCCTGGCTCGCGAACGCCGTAATCTGGTCCACAGAGCGGAAGAGTTCCTTCGCCTGGTCGGCCGTAATCCGCGTGTCTTTTTTCGCAGCAGCAGATTTGGGAGCGCTGTCGGAATTGGGAGCGCCGGCAGGCGGCTGCGGCTTGCCTGTTGGCGGCGTGTTCACTGCCTGGGCAATTCCCATCGTGCACGAGCCAGCCAGCAATCCGATAGCAATGCCAGTCGCGTAACAGCCGAACTTCTTCTTCATCAAAAAGACACCCTTCATCTCAGCCCATGCCACTTGGCTCATCGCGAACCTGGGCCTGACTGCAAGGCTATAATCTAAGCAGTGTTTCTGCCATGAGCGATGCTTCAAACTTTGACGTTTCCACCGCCGCAACGTCTCCAGAAGAGCCGGTTTCCTCTTTGATTGCACCCACAGTGCTGACCGCAGCGCTGCATACGACCCATCTGGACCTGCCTCTCACAACCTTCTGCGGAATTGAAACCATCGCCCGCTTTTCATCGACGAGTGACGAAGTGCGAGCCCTTCTGCACACAGCCGGAGTCTTCGACCTGGGCTGGCGTACCCGCATCCAGGTGACGGGCGAAGACCAGTTGCGCTGGCTCAGCGGCATGGTTACAAATGCCGTCCCGCAGCTGCCTGTGCACGCAGGCAATTACAGTTTTTTTCTGAATGCGCAGGGCCGCATCCAGGGGGACGCGTATGTCTATCGCGAGCACGGCAGACTGCTGCTCGATACGTCCGTCGATCAGGCTACAGCGATCCTGACCCATCTCGATCGCTTCATCATTATGGATGACGTCGTGCTCGAAAATCTGCATGAAACCTCAACGAGCATTGGCCTCGCTGGTCCTGATGCCGCCCAAATTCTAGGGAAAGCCGGAGTTGCTATCCCGGCTACCACCGCCGAAAATCCGATCCACTTCAGTGCAGCGACCTTCGACGGCATAGCGATCACTATCGTAGCCATGCAGGGAGTAGTGACGCCGCACTTCGAAATCTTCTGCAGCCCTGCAGACGCCGCAGCTATCTGGAAGCAGCTCGTTCAGAATGGCGCGACACCCTGCGGTGTAGAAGCCGTCGAAGCTCTGCGGGTCATCGAAGGACTGCCCCGCTACGGCGTCGACCTGACCGACCGCGACCTGCCCCAGGAGACCAGCCAGAAACGCGCCCTCAACTTCAACAAAGGCTGCTATCTGGGCCAGGAGATAGTCGAGCGCATCCGTTCCCGCGGTGCCGTCCATAAAAGTCTCCGGCAGTTCTCCCTCGAAGGCGCGCTGCACTCCCTGCCAACCGATCTGCTGGCGGACGGCATGAGTATCGGACGCCTCACCAGTGCAGTGTCCATCGAGACCCCGTCCGGCCCGTTCCGGTATGCCATGGGCATTGTCCGCAGCGACAACCTGAGCAAGGCAGCGGCGCTGACCTACAATGGTGGAGTAGCAGTAGCCCTGGATCGACCGCCGACCATCCCTTTCTAGCAGGCGGCACTTCGCTCGATCTGCAGCATCACGCACCCTAACTTCGTAAGGACTGGACTTTCCCTTGGCAGACTCAGAAAAAGCGCCTTTGTTTACCGTCACAGATCGCCGTAAATTCACGACCGATGGAGCGCTGCGGCCAGGTGTCACTGCCGCCGAAATACCGGTTGAGCCGCCTCCCACGCAATCGCCTGCGCAGGAGGCAGCCCACGAGGCCGCGCATCCACAGCAGAGCGCCGCGCCCGCTTCAGCAATCAGCGACCCGTCGAAAAAAGAAGCAGTCGCGACCAGCCATGAACACGAAGACGAGGGCGATGAGAACGGCCTGATCCCTGAGCCGACCGACTCTGAAGCCGCCGAGCAGCACGCCGCCTACCAGGAAACGACGCGCACTCTCGATGAGATGGTCGCCAAGCAGAACCCCAAGGCGCGCGCTGCCGGTCCGATGACTTTCGACCGCCTCGTACAGTCCCTCTACATGACCGCGGCTATACAGCTTGGTGCCGGCGGCCAGCCGGGCGAGCAGCCACGCGTCGACATCCTCGGAGCACGCCAGAGCATCGATATGCTCTCCGTGCTCGCAGACAAGACCAAAGGCAACACTACAGAGGAAGAACAGCGCCTGTTACAGAATGCTCTTTTCGAACTGCGTATGAGCTTCCTCGAGATCACGAATGCCATCGCCACCTCGGCGCAAAGTCCCGCGGCACAGGGGCTGGGCGGAAAGCCGGGCTTTCGCGCCTGACCGCGCCGCCGCCTCACTGACCGCATGCAAGCAACGATCGTGATCCTGGGCAGTGGCACCTCGATGGGGGTACCGACACTCGGCTGTACCTGCCGCGTATGCACCTCCGCCGACCCGCGCGACCGTCGCCTGCGCCCTTCCATTGCTGTCGAATGGGAGCATGCCGGCAAACAGCATCGCATCATCATCGACACCGGCCCCGACTTCCGCGAGCAGGCTCTCCGCGAAAATATCCGCCACATCGATGCAGTCTTCTACACGCACTCTCATGCCGACCACATCCTTGGACTCGATGACCTGCGACCACTCACATTTCTTGCGAAAGATGAACACGGCAAGAAGGCGAACATCCCGCTCTACGCAGAAGACAGCACGGCCCTCATCCTCGAACGCATTTTCGATTACACCTTCTCGCCGGATTCCACCTACCCCAACAAAGCCCGCGTCGATCTGCATCGTCTCGAAGCCTCCGTACAGATAGCAGGCGCGCGCTTTATGCGCATTCCATTGATGCATGGCGATCTCGAAGTTGCCGGCTTTCGCTTCGGCAACGCCGCCTACCTGACCGACATGAATCACATTCCGGACACCAGTCTCGCATTGCTTGAAGGCGTAGAAATCGTCATCCTCGATGCCCTGCGCAAAACGCCGCATCCGTCACACGCCAATATTGACGAAGCCTCGGCCTGGGTCACCAGACTTCATCCCCGCGCCGCGTATTTCACGCACATGTCGCATGACATCCTGCATGCAGAGACAGACCCCGAACTGCCGCCGCCTATCCGCCTCGCCTATGACGGTCTGCGTATTCCGATCGAGCTCTGACATGCAGATCTTCAACAGCCTCGACGAGATTCCGCAGGACTATGGACCGACCGTAACTGCCATCGGCAACTTTGACGGCGTGCACATCGGCCATCGCTATGTGCTGGCACAGGTGCTTGATCGCGCACGCGGACGAAACGCTAAAGCCGTCGCTTTAACGTTCGACCCACATCCGATCCGCGTACTCCGGCCCGAAGTTCCCTTCAGGCTGATCACACCGCTCACATCGAAACTCGAACTACTGGCGACCACCGGCATTGACGCAGCAGTCGTGCTCCCATTCACGCGCGCTTTTTCAGAGACACCCGCATATACCTTCGCGGACGAAGTGCTGGCACGCGGCATTCACGCCATCGAAGTGCATGAAGGCGATAATTTTCGCTTCGGCAAAGATGCGAACGCGGGCACGGCTGAACTCGCGGCATTTGGTCGCGAACTCGGCTTCAGCGTCGTCGTTTATTCCGCGCAGCATACGCATGGCAGCGTTGTCAGCAGCAGTGCTGTTCGCGAAAAGATTGCTGAAGGGGATCTGCGACGCGCCCGCTGGATGCTTGGCCGCAGCTTCTTTATCGACGCACCACCAGCGCGCGGACGAGGCATTGGCACGAAGCTTCTCGTGCCCACGATCAATCTCGCTGCATACTCCGAACTGCTCCCTGCGCATGGCGTCTATGTGACGCAACTTGCCGTGCATGATCGATGCTTCAACGCAGTCACGAATGTCGGCAACCGGCCAACCTTCGGTGAAGATTCATTCGCCGTCGAGAGCTACCTGCTCAACTACGATCCAGCCGTAG
>CAXTNK010000010.1:4848-27487 GCA_964245665.1 uncultured Acidobacteriaceae bacterium | reverse complement strand
GCCGTAGAGCCACTGGAACTAGGTGATGAAACGCCGATGCGTCTCTACTTCCTGAGGCGCATCCGTGAAGAGCGCAAGTGGCCAACACCTGAAGCGTTGAAAGCACAGATCATGAAAGATGTGGGTTTTGCGCAGCGCTATCTTCGCCTCATAACTTAGTCTGCCTGCACCACAGAGCCGAGAGTTTTTGGTCCGTCACCAAATCGAATCCGCAGCCACAGACTGGCAGGCTCCGAAAAGTACCTCGCAACGATCTCACCCAGCACGCCTGCAAGACCAATGACACAGACAAATAGCAGCGGCGCCAGCCGCACCGGCTTACCCATTCGTTCAAAAAATCCGAAGCCTGCCAGGACTACGAACATGTGCGTGAGGTACACCTCGTAGCTGCGCCGGCCATACGCCAATACTGGCTTGAAGATACGCGCAGCCTGCCATTTTGTTTCAGCAGCAGCAGCAATCACCATGCACGCCGCGACAGCGAGGATGCTCATCGCCAGTCCCGTCTTTTGCAGACCCAGCGACTCAAGTTGCGGCTCGCACGTGAGACAGAAAACCATCAGTACGAGACCGACTGTCACCACATACGGCACCATCTTTTTTGAAATTCTCCATCGCGCAAGAACGATTGCCGTCAGGCATCCTAGCGCGATCGCATCCATCCCGCCAAGATAGGAATACTCGCGCCACACCGGGTTGTGCTGCGTAAAGGTCGTCCGTGCAAAAGGCCCGAGCACCACGAGCGCGATCAGCACCAGCATCAGTCCCTTGCCGCGCGTGAAAAAACGGCAGGCCAGCGGAAACGCGAGATAGAAGACTTCTTCTACCCCGAGCGACCACATAATGTCCCAGCTGCCCGGCAGATAATCGCGCGTCGCCTCGAGCCAGCCAGTGTGAAACGTAAGTGCAGCGAACAAAGCACTGGACAAGCCACCGGTCTTTTCCGAGATGACGAAATGTTGCACGCCGAGCAGATGCAGTGCGCTGAGCATCGCCAGCAGAGTCAGGAAAAGCGGAGCGATCCGCGCGAAACGAATCAGATAAAAATCTCGAAACCGTATCTGCGACAGCCTCCCCCATCGCCTGATCGATGTGGACGTGATCAGGAACCCCGAGACGGCAAAGAAAATCTGTACGCCATTCTGCCCCTGCCACACCAGCGAACTCTCGAGCTGCCACGGCAATCCCTTGGTATATGGAACGTGGCCGAACAGCAACTGCATGTTGACGTGGTTCATCAACACGTAGAAAATCGCAAGCGCACGCAGGCAATCTACACCGTCGAAACGGCTCCAGCTTCGTGTCGGATTCTCAGCTATGGTTTCGACCATCCGTAAAGTTATTTCAGTCGCCGGGAAAGCGTTCGCCAGGCTTGCCGGCAATCGCAACCTTCATGAAATCAGCCCAGATCGGCAGCGCCGCCTTCGCGCCCGTCTCCTTATCGCCAAGCGACTGGCGGCTGTCATACCCGACCCACACGCCGCACGTCACAGATGGCGAGAATCCAACAAACCATGCATCCGTATAGTTGCTGGTCGTGCCTGTCTTCCCACCCAGCGCGTGATGCAGCGATGCAGCCTCAACCGCCGTGCCGCTCTGCACTGCCTCTTTGAAAAGCGTCATCATGGTGCGCGCCGTCCGCGTGCTCGTCACTTCCGTTACCTTCGCGGAGTCCTGAGAAAGCGTCATCCCATCGGAGTTCGCAACCTTGCGGATCAGGTGGGGCTCAACCAGAATGCCGTCATTCGGAAACACGCTGTAGGCACCGACCTGCTGCTCGAGCGTAATCTCGACCGCACCCAGCGCGACCGGCAGGTAATTTGGAATATTGCTGGTCACACCAAATCGATGTGCTGTGTCAATCACCTTGCGCATGCCCACCTGTTCCGCCAGGCGCAGCGCCGGAATATTTCGCGAATCCGCGAAAGCCTTCAACAGCGATATGCTACCGAGATAGTTCCCTTCAAAGTCATGCGGCGTATACGCACCGCTCGCCGTGTAGAAGGTCGCCGGGGTATCGAGGATCATCTGCTGCGGACTCGCGCCTGCCTCGATCGCTGCCGTATACACATACGGCTTGAACGACGAGCCGGTCTGCCGCTGTCCTTGCGTCGCGCGATTGTATTGCGACAAATAAAAGTCCCGGCCGCCGACCATCGCCAATACGTCACCGGAGCTGTTTTCTACTGCCATCAGGGACCCTTCGGCGCCGGAGTCCTGTTCAAGGCCGGCTTCCATAATCGGTTCGTTGGCGCTGTCTTCTGCCACGTGCACGTAGATAATGTCACCAACCTTCACCAGCTGCTCGGCATTCTTCTCACCCGTCCAGGCCCAGCTTGCGGGCTGAATCTCCAGCCGCTGCGCACCTGCCTTCGCAGTGATGCGGCCCGGCAGTACGCCCACTACCAGCGCATGCTCGTAGCCTCCTGGCACCACGGGCCCAGCCCAGTCCGGGTGCCTGAACTGCTCAACTGTATTGCCCATCGCAATAGCGTTCAGAAGATGGCCATGCCATCCTTTGCGTCGCTCGTACGTCACAAGCCCATCCTGCACGGCCTTATTCGCAGTCTGCTGCAATTCAAGATCGAGCGTGGTGTAGATGCGCATGCCCGATTGGTGCACCTGGTCGGCGCCGAACTTGCGCTCGAGTTCCCGCCGCACTTCTTCAATGAACCATGGCGCTACGCCATTGGTCGGCGCAGGCAGATGCAGACTCAGCGGCGTAGCTTTCGCCTCATCTGCCTCGGCCTTTGTGAGGATGCCGTCGTCTTCCATGCTGGTCAGTACGAGATTGCGCCGCCGCAGGCAGCGGTCCGGATACAACAGCGGCGAATAGCCGACTGGCCCCTTCGGCAAACCGGCCAGCATCGCAGCCTCAGGCAGCGTGAGTTCGCTCACATGCTTGGAAAAAAAATATTCCGAACCCGCCTCAAATCCATACACGCCATGCCCCAGGTAAATCTGGTTTGCATAGAGAGTAAAAATCTGTTGCTTGGTAAATTTCCGCTCGATCTGGATCGAGAGAAAAACCTCCTGCAGTTTCCGTCCGAACGTCCTCTCAGAAGAAAGAAAGAGGTTGCGTGCCAGCTGCATGGTCAACGTCGAAGCGCCTTGCGCTCTACCCTTAGACGCCAGGTCATGATAGATGGAGCCTGCGACGCGGAAGGTATTTACACCCCAATGGCTCTCGAAGTTTTTATCTTCGATCGAGATAACAGCCTCGCGCAGCAGCGGGGAAAATGAGGAATACGGCACTACCACGCGACGCTCCAGCGCAAAGGAGCCAAAGGACCGTCCATGCGCGTCATAGACTTCGGTCGTGGTGTCCGGATGGTAGCGTTGAAGGTCAGCAATCTGCGGCAGGTCGACCGAGTAGACCAGCATCAATCCTGTCAGGCAGCCAGTCGTCATCGCCAGGAAGACGAGCACACCGAGAGTGAGACGGCTGATGAGTTGCCGTTTCGCCACCGGCATCGGCGGCGCCTGGCGAGCAGGCCGATTGTTGGTCGGCAGCGGCTTGCGTGGAGGCCGGGGGCCGAAAGCCACCAGGTCGCGGTTTCGGCGGCGTGCGCGCTCCCGCGTCGTCGGGACGAGGATTCAAACGGCGACAGCTATCGGAGTTGCGACCATGCAGCGTTCAAAGCCGTCGCTCCGATTCATCAGCAAAATGCTCAGCACCATTCCTCTGCTATACGTTCTTAGCCTTGAGGATTTCAAGAGCTTTGTTCAATTGATCGTCCTGCTGTGTCTTCGCAGGTACTGGCGTCGGGTTCGCCGGACCCGGAACCGTTTTCGGCTTGCCTTCGATGGTCGGCCCCTGGTCGATGCCGGTATCATCGCCCGCGTCATCGATGTCCTGGTTTGAAGCCACCACTACATTGGGGCTTACGGCTTCATCCTGAATCTTCTTGCCAGACGGCGTCGCATACTTCGCGACTGACAGGATCAGTGCTGAACCATCCGGCAGATCGATCGTCTTCTGCACTGCTCCTTCGCCAAAGGTGCGATCGCCAACCACGTCTCCACGTTTGTTACCGAGGATGGCACCCGCGACTAGTTCACCCGGGCCGGATGTACCGTGGTTCACCAGCACAACCAGTGGCGCGTTCGTAACGAATAACTTGGGGTCAGCAGTGAAGGTCTGTGAGGGAAATTTTTGTCCGGAAAGCGTCGCGATAGTTCCGGACTGCAGAAAGAAATTGGCAAGACGAATGCCCTGTGCTTCATCGCCCTCGGCTACGTCGCGCAGGTCCAGGATCACCTTGTGATGACCGCCTTTTTCAATGCTCTTCAGCTTGGATTCGATTTCATTCACGCGCTCTTTCGTCAACACCACGGGCCGCAATGAATAGATCGTCGCGTTCTCGTACTGTTGCTCGGCGAGCGCCGGCGCCGGCGTATTGCCGCGCTTCAGCACCACTTGGTCAGGCTCGGACTTGCGGGGCCGCACCACGGAAACAGTCACGTTGCTACCAGTTGGACCTTCGAGCATCAGCCTGATCATCGCAAGCGACATTTCGCGCGTAGACTGTGTGTCAATCGCTTCGATGATGTCGCCATCACTGATGTGCTCTTTCGATGCCGGGCTGTCAGGCTCGACGGAAATGACGGTCGCGTAACCGTAGCGCTTGGAGACATTCAAGCCAACCTGCGCCGAACCTTCATTCTGGTGCTGCTTGTAAAGCTTGTACTCGTTGGGCGTGAGGAAACTCGAATCTGCATCCAGCGATTCAAGCAGACCATGCAACGCGCCTACCGTCACGTTATTCATATTCGGGTCGACCACGTAGTCATTCTGAATCTTGTTCAGAACTTCGCTGTAGACCTCCATCTCCGGATACGCGCCGTCGGTCTGCGTACCCGCATGAACGCCGTTGGGCCGCATGGTGCCAAGAAATGCAAAGACCACCAGCAGAACGGAGATCCCGAATACAGAACGCTTGAACGTTTTCGACATGATTTCCTGATCGACAGTGCTATTTGGAGCGTAAACGCGCTTTTTCAATGATACCGCAGGCGTAGATATCCCTACTCCCCTGTAAGTGGGAGTGTAGAACGGCCAAAAATCGACAACTTTTAGACGGAAAACGACACAAAAAGGTCACTATTCGACACCATTTGGACCCCTTTCCAGCACCGTAACCGGGCCCAGCAGCCCTGACGAAAGCAGCGGCGAATCGGCTGCATAGGGCCGAATGACCGTGAAGGTGTACTGCTTCGGTATGTCCGGCTGCAGGTCGCCAATGATGCGATTCACCCATGAATTGGTGACTTTTATTAACAATTCGTTCCGACCCGGCCTGATAGCGCTGCCTATTTCGACGCGGTACGGCGCGTGCCACAACGTGCCCAGCGGCTTTCCATTCAATGTGACGGTCGCAAGATTCCGAACGTCACCCAGATCAAGCCAGAGCTGCCCCTTCGAGGCGAACCAATCCGGAGGCGCGACGAAAGTTTTCTGATAGGTTCCGCTGCCGGAAAAATACCTCACACCCTCATCCGGATTCACGCTCCAGGAAGCCAGCTTCGGCATTTCAATCGGAGCCGGCGCGCCTCTTTCCCGCTGAAAGCTGACGCGCCACGGACCCTGCAGTGTGGCGACTGACTTATCCTGCATGACTGGCAAGGCCAATGAAGTTCTATTCGTCCCATGACGGAAGACGACGAAAGCCGTGCCCCATGGTTCAAGGGTCAGCGGCACGTTCGTGTGGTCGCCGGAAATGATAAAAGAAGCAGGCTCAGTCTTTCCTGTTTCGGCATGCCATAGCTCCGGAGATTTCCCCGTGACACGGAAGACAGCATCGACTGACTGATCATGGTCACTGCGATTATCGACGTAATACAGATCGCCATGGGACAGTCTCCGATGCACGAAGAGAAGCTTCGTATCAGGACGCGGCTTTGAGTAACTGAAGTCGGCTTGGACCTTTATCGCATGCATCGCCTCAGCGATCGTCATGCCGGCGTATACCCTACCCCGGCCAACGGTACGAACACCAGGCCCGCTGCCCCAGAGTTCATTCACTATGGTCGCAAACTCATATGGATCATCGGCAAGGCTTGGCGTACCTGCTGGTTTCGCTCCAACCACGGTTGCGCCGTTCTCGACTAATTTGCGAATGCTTTGCAGCACGGGCAATGACATATGTTCACTGTGTGGATCGAGCGCTAGTACCTGGTAGCTCATACCACTCGCCGTCTCCAGTTTTCCATTCCTCACAGTGAGCATATGCAGCAACGCATCAGCATTTACAAAATCAAAGCCATAGCCTTCTGGAATGTCGGGCGACTTATTCCCGAAGATCGCCGTAACATTCGAATCTTCACCGTAGAAATAGAGAATGTCCGCGACAAAATGGCCCTGTTGTAATAGATAGGAGCTACGCGATAGATAATCCACCCACGGCTTAGCTTCTTCTGCCCAGGTCTCATTGCGATTGAACCACTGGCCGTATGGACCCAGTCCAAGCCCCGGCGCCTTGCCGACCAATGGCTGATGCACAGAACAATGGATGACAAAGCGATTGATCCCCTCTGCCAGCTCTTTATCTGCGGTCGGTTTCAGCGACGCCGGCGACCACGCCCAGGGTGCGTGCACTGCTGTCATGGACTCGGCCGCCGCCAGATTTTGCCCGTAGATGTGCGCCACCGACGCCGATTCGCGGTCGTCGGCATTGTAGCCATACAATTCTTCGTTCACGCCGGGCCGCTGCGTCCACATCGCACTCATCGGTATGTCGTCAAGCTTCTTCACTTCCATTCCGTCAGCAATGAGCGCGCGACCGCTCTCGTGAGATTCGCCATAGTGACCGAGACCTCGTTCTTTCAGCGAAGCTTCCACCTGTGCGTAGTGCTCATCTGCTGTCAGGTCGGCGATCGTCTTACGGAAATCCCACAGAAATGCATCGCTCGCCTCGGCGCTTGTAACAAGGTGGCCGGTAAGTACCGGCAAATACGGTCGGGGATCATAGCCCCGTCGCTTACTGAACTCTGCAAGGATATTGTCTGTCCAGTTTTGAGCACCGGCTTCCCAGCTATCCGTGACTACATACCGGACACCATGCTTGCCCATCCACTGAGTACCAACGGCCGACTTATAGCTATCGAGATAATGATCCATATAGCTCTTAACATAAGTACGGTTCAGCTTATCTACCTCAAGGCCAGTAGCTTCGGCAGTCGCGGGATGGTTCGTTATCCCGAGCAGCGAATAGCCCATCCGCACGATCACCCAGTTACCAGCGGGAGGCGTCCACTGCAGCGTTCCATCCGACTGCATCTTCGCCGTCAGATCAATGACGTCGCGTCGGTCAATAGAGTCTTTGGGTCGAGTGGGCAACGTAGCAAATCGATACAGGTCATCGGCAGTGCCGAAGGCTGCCTTGTCTTCGAAGTGGTTCACTCGCGGTGCCGGCGACAGCACTAACTCAGTGATCCGTTCGAAATGCGGATCGTCCGTTCGAGGCACGTGGACACCCATCCACCCGTCCGGATCTTCTTCCAGCGAAAGCGCTGGATGCGGGGCAGTCGCTAGAAAGGCAACGCGGAAATACTTTGCAGTGATGGGGCTGATGTCGAGAGTCGTGCCCACATCGCCAGCTTCCAACTGGGTAACTCGATGAAAGTTTTCGCCATCATCGCTCGACTCGAGAAAGACTTCACTCTCACCATGATTATTGGAGGCAGTGAGCGGCAAAGCCGGACTGGCCAGCACGAACATGACAGACTGAATTGTAGTAGGCTTAGCAAATTCATACTGGATCCACGCTTGTTTCCCTACGGATGCTGAAGGTAGTTCAACCGGCCGTGCATAATCACCATCCGTCAACAATGCCGGATCGATACTTCCACTGCTCGTCGTTATAAGTGGGTGAAGCTGCAAGATCGATTCATCATTTTTCGGAAGTTGATACGCAAAAACCTGGCTGTCGCGATAAAAGCTCGCAGGGATATCAGGCGACTTATCGCCAGGCATCACAGCATCCGGCACGAACGGTATGTCCTGGAAGGGTCCTGTCGTATTCGGCGGCAGAGTCAGCTTGCCATCAAAAAGTCGACCGCCTGACACCCTCGTCTCGCTCCAGACATATTTCTTCATACCTTCGGATGGGCGCACCCAGGGGCCACCGGTCTCGCTCCATCCCGGCGAACTGGCGATTGCTTCTTCCAAGCCAAGATGGTCGGCCAGTTTTGTCGCGTAAAGAAACGTCTGCTTCCACTCCGGGCTCATATAGACCAGGCGATGGTTCACGACCTTCGGCGTGTTCATGGCCGCATCGAAATTCTGAAACCCGCCTATCCCGATGCGGTGCATCCACTCCAGGTCAAGTGCGATCCCTTCCCTGGTGACATTGCCATTCATCCAGTGCCACCAGACGCGTGGGCGCGCACTAGTTGGCGGGTTCCTAAACTCCTGCTTCAAGTAATCGCTGCCTGGCTGTGCGAAAGAAGTGGCAGCCAAAATCAGCAAGGCGGCGACGGAAGAATAACTCTTCATGAAGAGGGTCACACTCCTTGACTTTGCTGACTGGTGACTGCTGAAGTTTCCTCGGAGTGCGGACGAATTCCACACTGCGGGATGATATGTCTCGGCGTACACTCGAAGACTAAATGATCAAGCCGCGAATTTTCATTGCTCTCACCCTGCTCAGTTTTATGCCCCTCGCACACGCGCAAGTATCTGGCCGGAAAAGTGCGCCCGCTAAGGTAATCCTGGATACGGACATCGGCGATGACATTGACGACGCCTATGCCCTCGCACTGCTCTTGAAAAGCCCGGAAGTGAAGATCGTGGGCATCACGACTGCTTTCGGAGATACACAATTGCGCGCGCGGCTGGTTTCCGAGATGCTCAAAGAAACTGGCAACCAGGCAATCCCGGTCTTTGCCGGGCCAAAAACTCCCGTCAAAGACGGCCTGGCGCAAGAAACCTACGCGCTGAATTCTCCAGCTAAGAACTACCCGGATGCTATCAGCTTCATCCTCGATACGATCCGAAAGAATCCTGGCGAAATTACTCTCATTTCGATCGCACCGCTGACTAACATCGGCGCCCTGCTTCAAGCTGATCCCGCTACTTTTCTCAAGCTGAAGCGAGTTGTGATGATGGGCGGCTCGATTGACCGGGGCTACGGAGAAGCCGGAGCACATCCCGATCCAGAATGGAATATTATTTGCGACATACCCGCTGCTAAAGCGCTCTTTCAATCAGGCGTTCCACTCTATGTCATGCCACTTGACTCGACCCAGATCAACCTCGACCCCGAACGGCGAAAGGAACTATTCGCTCGAACTACACCACTTACCATTGCGCTTCGGGAATTGACTACAGAATGGGCCCAGGGTAGACAGGCCCGCGAGCCAATGCTGTTTGACGCTGTAGCCGCTTCTTACGCGATTCAGCCTTCCGTGTGTCC
Source organism: uncultured Acidobacteriaceae bacterium (assembly GCA_964245665.1). Taxonomy (GTDB): domain Bacteria; phylum Acidobacteriota; class Terriglobia; order Terriglobales; family Acidobacteriaceae. The sequence continues at coordinate 18,071 of CAXTNK010000010.1, read as the reverse complement.
AACGACTTTGATGCGCGTGGAAGTAGATGACAAAGGCATGACTCGACGTGTTGCTGGACCGGCAAACGCTAACGTCTGCCTGTCCTCATCCGCGGAAAGCTTCTTTGATTTCTATCTGCCAAGAGTTATGCAATAGCCATTAGCTTGTGACCTCAACAACAGCCTTTGCGAGATTCCTGGGACGATCCACATCTACCCCATGCTCGAGAGCCATAAAGTAAGCAAACAATTGCAGTGGAATAACTTCCTGGATCGGCATCAGGTATTCCCACACCGGGTCAACATAAATGCAGTCGGTGACTAATTCAGGTACATCTTCGTCGCCGGTATTCGCGATTGCAATGACCGTTGCGCCTTGCGCCTTCATTTCACGAAGAAGCTGTAGGGTTTTCTGATGTCTTAGCACGGAGCCTTCGAGATCACGGTCAACTGTGGCCAGAACTACAAGCGGCACGCTATCGCTCACCAAGGCATTCGGCCCATGTTTCAACTCGCCTGTCGGGTAGCCTTCCGCGTGTACATAGGAAGCCTCTTTGAGTTTGAGTGCTCCCTCACGGGCAATGGCATAATGAATACCCCGGCCGAGAAAAAGAAACGTGGCGGCAGAGCTGTATTTTTTGGCTAGCAAGGCCATGGTAGTTTCCCAGCCGGGTAACTGATTATCGATGCTGCCTGGAAGCGTCTGCAACTCGACGATGTCCTCGGCTATCTGGGCATCGTTGAGGTGTCCTCTGCTAAGAGCTTCATAAAAAGCCAGCAGAGTAAGTACGGTCAGCTGGCAGGTGAAGCTTTTTGTTGCCGGAATAGCTTTTTCTTTCCCTGCGCCGAGTGGCATAGAAAGGTCTGCTTCGCGCGCCATCGTCGACTCTTCAACATTGGTGATGGCTAGTGTCTTTTGGCCGCGGTGCCGGGCTTCGCGCAGTGAGGCCAGGGTGTCCGACGTCTCGCCTGATTGGGATAAAACAATCACGCTGGGATGACGCGGATTCTCTCCGGCGCGGCAACTGTATTCGCTTGCGTACTCTACATCCACAGACAAGCCGCACACATCTTCGAGAAGAATCTCAGCCGCCAGGCCACTATGACGACTTGAGCCGCTCGCCGCGATCAGCACTTCCCCATGCGAACTCGCCCACTCGGCAAGTAGGGCAGCAAACGCGGACTTCAGTTTGGTGTCTTGAGTGTAAAGAGCAATCGTTCTGCGAATCGCATCGGGCTGCTCATAAATCTCCCGCAACATTTCATGATCGAAAACACGCACGTCAAAGTCTCCATGTTTCAGTGAATCTATCAACCATGATATTACTTCTTCGTGTTGACCAGCGTTTCGACCCCGGGAACAACTCGATCGAGCAGCACTGCCTGTGGCGTCTCCAGTGTCTTTAATGTTGCCAGCTTCTGCTGCCTATCCTGATCAGTAAGTGCTTGGTGATTTTCCAAAGCATCCAGGGCGGCAAGGCCAATCACGGCAGCCTGCGCCAGACCGCGAGAGACTGGTACAAGTTCGGCAGTCAGATCAGAGTGCACGAGAAGCGGCTGCAGCTGCGCGTCATTGTCGCGCCATAGCGTGAGCCATGTTCGAGCCTGTTTCGCTTCAGCAGGAGTTGCCGTACCAGCAGCCAGCTTGACCGAAAGCTGAGTGAATTCGCGACCCTGTTCACTCTCTGGCGGCACTGCATCCACCATGCGATTCAGCGGCGTGTAATAGTCGTATGCCCGCAAACCTTCGCGCTCATATCCCTCAGGAGGCTGCACGACACCGGCCAATATCTTAAGCGGAGAGTCATCATGATTACCGGCCATCCGCTGCAGCATCAGTTCGCTCGTCGCATGATAAGTCTGACCATAGTCATTGAGCCGCTGCGATACGATTGCCATCCGTTCGTACATCGATGCGACATCCTTCGTATCCTGCGGCGACCAGTAGCGCTCTGCAATGGCTGCTGTGCGGGGCCAGATCCGGCTGCCAACAATTTCAGGTGTTGTGAATTCCGACCACATCGTCGCCTCCCCACCAAGGATGCGCTTCTGCTGCTCGGGCGTCAGGTCAGCAGTAGCTTTCTCCAGCGGATCAACCGCATAGTGCCTTGAAGCCGGCTCGTTCAAATCAATGTAGTAACCGTTCGAAAGCAGGCCGCGATAGCCAAGTTTGGCAGCCTGGGCAAGCGATTCCTGACCGCGCCAGGATTGAATAACAACATCCTTCGGGGTATCAGGCTGCAGGACTTCATCCCAGCCAACCGTAATCTTATGACGCTTCGTCACGAGCTTCTGCACACGACTCGTGAAGTAGGCCTGCAACGCAGCATTATCTTTCAGACTGTGTGCATGCATGTATTTCTGGATGCGAGGATTCGCGTCCCATTCCTTACCGTTGCATTCATCGCCGCCAATATGGAAATAGGCATCAGGGAAGAGCGCAGTCATTTCGCCGATGAACTTGTCAAGAAAGCTATAAGTGCTCTCGCGCGTCGGATCCATGGCGGGATCAAAAATGCCCCACTTACGTTCGATGTGATAGGGCCCGCTGCCACTGGCGAGATCTGGATATCCCACAAACCAGGCCGACGCATGGCCGGGCATATCGAACTCTGGAATGACTCGGATGCCGCGCTCGCGTGCATATTCGATCACGCCACGAATCTCATCCTGCGTGTAGTACAGGCCATCAGAACCCCTCTCCTGCAGCAGGGGAAAGGTCTTGCTCTCCACGCGAAATCCCTGGTCCTCCGAAAGGTGCCAATGGAAGACATTCAGTTTTACTGCTTCCATGCCATCCAGTGTCTGGCGAACCGTATCGAGCGGCATAAAGTGACGGCCCGTATCCAGCATTAAGCCACGCCATGGAAAACGCGGACTGTCATCGATCGTGACCGCGCTTACCACATAGCCTTGTGGCGTATTTTCGACTAATTGAAGAAATGTCTGCAGCCCGTGCAGGATGCCCAGCGGATTAGCCGCACTCAACAAGACATGCGTAGGCGTCACCTCGAGATGGTAAGCCTCATCTTCCCCCAGTTGCTGAACCGGCGCACTTGCCCCTGCTGTTTTGATCACAAATTGCGGCGTATTTGCAGATGAAACAGGAAAGTGCAGGATACCCGTCTCACGAGTGAGGTTCGCCATGAAGCGGTCGCGCGCATGTTCGAGGCGCGCTTCCTGGTAGCCCTCAAATACGATTGAAAAGCCGCCGTCAACATGAAACTGTCCCGAGCCCTGCACTGCGTGGGCAGGCAAAGGCATGATCGATAAGGGTGCTTGCGGTTGTGCCTGGGCAAACCCGCACACACTGCAACATGCCAGAACCAAGGCGCCAACACCGGCAAGCGAAAATCCACGCGTCATTTCGAAGTTTCACTTTCTTGAAAGCTATCCTGCCATTCTAATCATTACCGGGCGGTAACGGGACGATCGCGGCGCCTGACTCACTGGAGCGAGAGCCAGGACACCGCATACCTTCCACTCAGCAGTTAACTGCGTTGTTCCTAGAAAAGTATCTTTAAAGCGAATTGAACAATGCGTGGATCGTGCGCGGCTCCAGGATGCAGAAAGCCTGAGGGCAGAATTCCCTGCGTAGGATCGCCGTTCACACAAATGTTATTGCCGGCATTGTTCGCAAATCCTGCGTTCGGCCCAAAGCAGCCCGGCGAATTATTAATACCGGTACTATAGCCAGTGTTCAGGCTCGTAAACTGCGTGTGGTTAAAGACATTGAATGCTTCCGCGCGAAACTCTGCTGTCACCTTCTCGTGGATAGGAAAATGCTTGAAGACACCCATATCGAAATTTGACGTCCGCGGGCCGTGCAGCGAGTTACGCCCGGAGTTACCAAACGTCAGACCAGTTGGTTCGTTATAGGCAGCAGGGTTGAAGAGGAGAGGACCATAGATAGCATTCTGTACTTTGGGCCCGGTGATGTGCGTCTTGCTGACACCGGGGGCCACGTCCACATACGAACCAGTCCCTTCGCCGTTGGCTACGCCGGCGTTATCCCCAAAATATCCATCGGTAATGCTGAAGGGGTCGCCTGTCTGGATCTCTGTTATCCCCGACCACTGCCAACCACCAAGAGCCAGGCGCGTCGCCCGGTTGAACTGGGACAGTGTAGGCAGCGTGTAGATATTGCTGAAGTTCAAGATATGGCGCTGAGCCGAGGTGGAACTGGCGCGATTTGCCTTCAGATTATAGCTATCGACAAAGTTACCGTCATATCGATCAGACGAGTTGTCGATGGAATGACTGTAAGTATACGCCAGCGTTAGTTCCAGGTTATTGGCGGTCCGTCGGCTCGACACCTGCAAGGCGTTGTAATTAGAGTTCGCGCCGAAAGTGATGCGATCAATGGTGCTCCAGCCTGGAAAATTCTGCCGATACGCGTCCACGGTATTAACGATGCCGCACGCAATATTCAAGTGGATCAGCGCATCGCCAGTGATGGGTGTGCCGTTCGGCAGGGCAGCGTTCGCGCAGATGTCGTTCGTGATCGGCTGACCTTTGGAGAACGGATTCTCTGACGCCGGAAGGTCGTGCAACTGATTCGCATCGTACTGCAGGGTAAGATGCGTACCCTTGCTGCCCACATAAGAGACTGTCGCAATGGTGTTATGTGTTAATTCACGCTGAATGTCAAAGTGATACTGCTGAATATAAGGCCATTGTACCTTGTCTGGGATCGAGTTCGGCGTAATCGGATAGTACAAGCCGCCGCCTCCACCTATATTTGTGTAGCCCTGGATGCGGTTTTGTTGGGAAGTAATAACCGCTGGCGGCTGACCTTCAAGCGATTCAGCATTCGCCTCGTTGCCGTTGGTATGTTCGAAGAAGATTCCATACGCAGCGCGGATGGCGGTCTTACCATCGCCGAACGGATCGTACGCGAATCCGATGCGCGGTGCCGGGTTCCAGATGTGACCGGTCATGCAGCCTTTTGGAACGCCCGTCGTGACGCCGCAGCGCACAATGCCGCTTAGATTGTAGATACTCTGCCCCGGCGCGAAAACCAGGTTTCCGTTATCCGGATCAACCGTCGGCATATCCGCCTGCACATAGGCGGCCGGGTCAAAATTATAGGCGAGGTTATTCTTCTCCGTATACAGGCCGAACATGCTGAGGCGCAGGCCAAGGTTGAGGGTCAACTTCTTGTTGACATGCCAGTCATCCTGAACGAACGGCTCAAAGATCTTGAACTGGAAGTGATACTTAGGTTCGGCATTGGACTGCGCATAACTCGCGATATCACCCACCAGGAAGTCCGCAAATGCGTTACCTGTGCTCGACGGCTGGCCATCCGTAGCAGGGCTCGTGTACGAAGCAGAACCGATTCCGCTGAATCCCAGGTATCCCTGCGTACGTAACTCTGCGTCTTCATTCTTCTGGTTAGCTGTGAAGTAGAAGCCCGTCTTCAGGTTATGCGCGTGCAGAAGCTTCGTGACTGTATCGCGATAGGTGTACGTAGGGTTCGAGTTATAGAAAGGCAGCGGCCCTGCATCCTGGTTAAGATCGCCGAAACTGGCCCCGCCGTTGATATTGAATGAAGGTACCTTCCCTCCGAAATTATTAGGAAACAGGCTGGTCATCGTCAGACCTGCAGGCTTATTAGCCGCACTCGTCAGGTCGGTAAGAGAAAGATGATTGGCGCCGTACCCCATCATGAATTCATTGGTGAGAGTGTTCGATGCAGTCCACAAAAGGTTCGCGACCAGTGAGATTCCCGGCTGTACCTGCTGGCCGGGAATGCCGGGAAGGTTGCTGCTGCCGAATGGCGCGGAGGTCTGCAACACCAGCTTTTCGGCATCATGAATGTAGCGAAAAGAGGCGTGCAGCTTTTCACTTATGTTGTAGTCGATCTTGAACAACTCTTCCCGCGAGGTATAAGGAGCCCCGGCAGCCTCTCGAAAGTAGGGCAGCCCATTGAGCGTACTGTTTGCCTGCGGAATGTAATTCAGGAATGCCCCGGCATTTGCATGGTCGATGTACGCCGAAAGGTTGTTGTTAGGGAATCCAATGACACCACCATCCTGCGCCGCATCGTCCATGTAAGCCGGGCAATCCGGGTAAACGGTTGTGCTCCTGTAAAAAACAGTTCCTGGCGCGGGACAGATACTGCCCTGACTGTAATCTCCAGCTCGCTGAGCCGCGGTAGGAACAGGGGTACTGTAAAAACCCGGCACGTTCTGACGACGAAATTCCTCTGACCAGAAAAAGAAAAGCTTGTCTTTAATGATCGGACCACCAATAGTGCCCCCGAAGTCATGCTTCTTATAAGCCCCGATCCTCTCGCCGGGAATATCAAAGTAGTTCTTGGCATTGAACATCTGGTTCCGAAGATATTCAAACGCTTCACCGTGAAACTCATTGGTACCGGATTTGGTAACCGCCTCGATCGCCCCTGACCCGCTGCGGCCATATTGTGCGTCATAGCTGGAAGTAAAGACCTGCACCTGGTCGAGGGCATCCACGTTCGGCAACACGTTCAGGTTTGACATACTGCCACTATCCAGTACATCGCCGCCGTCAATCTCCCAGTTGTTATATTCGGTACGGCCACCATTTACCGAGTAACCGACCCCCTGGCCAGGCCCATTCACAGGATCAGTCGTTCCGGTCTGGTTACTGACACCTGGTGACAACTCAATAAGCTGCGTGAATGAACGTCCATTCAGTTCCAGCTGGCTGATCTGCTTGGAGGTAATCGTCGTCGATAGTTCGGAACTTTGTGTTTCCACCGTCCCAGCGCTCGACCCCTGTACAGTGACTTCAGTCGTCGAGCTGCCGATGCTCAAGGTTGCATCGACCCGGATATTCTGGCCCACACGCATGACCTGGTTCTCTGCGAGGAAACTTTGAAAGCCCTTCGCAGTAACCTTGACGGAGTAGGTACCCTCTCCCAATCCCTGTACTAAATAATCGCCCGATGAATTGCTGACGGACTCCCTGTTAATGCCTCGATCCTTATTGAAGACAACGATCTTCGCGTTGGGAATCACCGCGCCTGACGCATCGTGGATGGTGCCGGTCACACCTGCAGTAATCTGTGCAATAGCAAGTGGAGCCATGGAACAAATAGAGACCGCGGCAGCCAGAGAGAAAAGACGTTCTATACGCACGATGGGAATCTCCTGCGGGAAATAGCGCTAACTAAGGCATCGGCATCTCGAGCGTGGAATGCGGAAGGATGTGTGCCGGTGACGCAGATAGTACATTAAAATTGAAACGTTTAGAAAGGAAATAATTGCAAAGGCTGCGAATCTACTTTCAATAGCTTTTTACCTATGCAAGCCGGGCTCTGCCGCCTACCAATTCCTGCTTGCAGGTCATAGTCTGGATGTCGTCGTGACAACGGATAGTTGAGCATTAGTCGTCGAGAAGGAGTGCAGCGCCATGCTTCGATCAAAGCAGCTTGCCGCTTTGTTTCTAGCCACTTTCGCTACGTACTGTTTTGCCCAGGACACGCATTTTCCTGCGGTCGATCAGCAGATTCCGGGGCCGCCCTGCCTGGTCCTCGGAGGTGAGGGCGACCCTCGTCCCTATTGTGGCGATGAGCTTTCGGCATGGCTGCGGGACATCACGCACTGGCGAAATGAGCGGCTGATTCGCATTGGCTTTTCCGACGAGTTTTACACCATGCCCGCTTTGCGCTGGACGCAGTCCAGCTTTATTCAGCCACAGATGATGGTCGAGGATCGCTACCTCTATGATCCGACCACCAGGAAGTACACAGTGGATCGCTATCTCGATGACCTTGAGCAGAGATACGGTGGTATCGATGCCGTGCTCGTCTGGCCCACCTATCCAAACCTTGGCGTCGACAATCGCAACCAGTTAGACATGGTGCGCTCAATGCCTGGAGGCGTTGAAGGCGTGCGCCAGATGGTTGCCGACTTTCATCGAAGAAATGTTCGTGTCCTTTTTCCCATGATGATGTGGGACCAGGGCACGCGCGACCCACAAAAACCCTGGCCGGAAGCATTGGCCGAATTAATGAAACAGATAGACGCGGATGGGGTCAATGGGGACACGCAGGATGGCGTCCCTCTCGCGTTTTCCAAGGCGGCACTGGACATCAAGCATCCGCTGGCCTTTGAGCCGGAAATAACACCCCATGACGAAGCCCTTGCCTGGAATGTGCTTACCTGGGGCCAATATCAGTTTTCCTTCGAACCTAAGATCGATAAATTCAAGTGGCTCGAGACTCGTCACATGGTGAACATCTCAGATAGGTGGAACCACGAGAAAACTGACGATCTGCAGTTCGCCTTCTTTAATGGGATTGGCTGGGAGAGTTGGGAGAACATCTGGGGTATCTGGAATGGCATAACACCGCGCGATGAGGAATTGACCAGGCGAGTCGCGACGCTTGAGCGCGGCATTGCGCCCTTCCTTGTAAGTAAGAAATGGGAGCCGTTCTACCCGATGATCCGTTACGGCGTCTTCGCCAGTCGCTGGCCAATGGACGATCGTACAGTCTGGACAATCGTCAATCGGAATGACTATGACATCGACGGACGGCAGCTACTAGTTCATGCAGAAGCTGGCATGAGGTACTTTGATCTATACCATGGCGTTGAGCTGGTGCCGGAACACAAAGGCAACGACAATGTTCTGAGCTTCGCTATCAGCGCCCACAGCATCGCGGCAGTGGAAGCCTTGCCAGGTGAACCCGATGCGTCAACTATGGCACTCATGTTCCTCATGAAGGCACTAACAAATAGGCCGCTCTCAGGCTATGTGGATACATGGCAAGTGCTGCCGCAAGCTATAGTTGAGATTGCGCCGACCAAGCCCGCGTCCAGCGCCCCATCGGGCATGGTGCTCATGCCTGAAGCAGATTTCGCCTTCCGCGTCGAAGGCATAGAAGTGGAAGGCGGCGATGATAATGGAGTTGACGTGCAGTACCCATGGGAAGACTCACCGCGTAGATTCCATGATCATCGGCTACATATAAAGCCTTTCTATATAGATAAATATCCCGTAACAAACGCACAGTTTCAGCGGTTCCTGAAAGCTAGTAACTACCTTCCGGCTGATGGGTTGAACTTCCTTAGAGATTGGAGGGACGGAATTTATCCGCCGGGCTGGGAGAATAAACCTGTCACCTGGATCTCACTCGAAGATGCGCGCGCCTACGCGGCATGGGCAGGCAAGCGTTTACCCCACGAATGGGAGTGGCAATACGCGGCACAGGGAATGGATGAACGCCTTTATCCCTGGGGCAACGCGTGGCATGCAGAGATGGTCCCGCAACCAGAGCAAGGGCGGACTCTCCGAGGGCCCGATACTGTCGACGCCCATCCAAACGGTAGTGCTCCGTTCGGTGTAATCGACCTGGTCGGCAATATCTGGCAATGGACCGATGAATATGCCGACGACCATACCCGCTCTGCTATCGTGCGCGGCGGTAGCTATTACCAGCCGCAAGGATCTAAGTGGTATTTTCCGCAAGCCTACCAGAACGACCAGCATGGCAAACTATTATTGATGGCTCCGGGCAAGGATCGATCAGCTACTATTGGTTTCCGCTGTGTGGAAGACGTAGCTAAACCAATGTGATCTACTTACCGGCATTTCCTGGACCACCTACCGGATAGATGCGTGGAATTCTGTCCGCTACCGGAGGTAAAGCAGGGAATGGTGCGTGCGGTTCCATCTGATACCAGTACGCCACTGAGAATAAGTTGTCCGATCGATGATTCGCATGGCCGTGCTCGATGGTAGCCTTCATGGATTTCGTAAAGGGGATAGGTGAGTCGAGGTGGAAGCGATACACTGATGATCGACTCCCGGCCAATTCTTCGCCTTTCACCGGCGCACCAAAAGTCGCATAAGAGAATGGCTGATTGCCAAAGTCCCATGCTCCTAAAAAGTAGTCTTCTGTTCCTGTACCGTTAATCGACGGCTTTGACTCACCATCAATAAAGAACATGTCATCACCTTCACCCCACCATCCATTCTGGTTTTGAAGAACGGACATGGTCACTCCAACGAAATGTCCGCGACCTTTTGCTTCCATCCAGATATAATTCCCCTCTCCGTCAAGATTCTTCTTATCATTGACCTTAGACTCACCATTCGAATGCCATTTGTTCGTCCATCCACGCGCCGGGGCGGCCTGGCGATATTGCGCGTGGAAATACAAAGTGTCCGCTGGGAGCGGATGATTGTAGGATTGGTAATCCACGTTGAAGTAGAGGGAATCAATAGCTTCTTCTCCCTCATTGGTCACCGTAATACGCGCTTTTTTTCTGAAAGGCATCTCGAAAAAGCTATTTAAACCTTTCTCGGAACCAACAGCCAGCGGCGTCGACTGGAAGAGAAAATATTCCCCCAGTCCTAGGCCGAAGAAGTCCCCGATGGGAGTTTCGACGCTCGGCGTCGCCTCGTCATCCCAGTACATCCGAAGGACTATTTTCTTCAGATGAGATTCTTCGGGAGAGGCAATCGTGAACCATACATGAGTAATAATGCCGGGACCTTCCTGGTCCAAAACAGTATAGGTTGATCCAGCTGGAACACTTACAGCATCCGCATTTCCACCGGTCCTGTCATAACTCGACACTCTCTTCTGTACATAATCATGCGGTGCAACGAGACTATGCATGATTCCATCCTGAGCTAATGCTGAAAAGCTTCCATCAACCATGCCGACGAACCCTAAGAATAGGGACAAAACCAACCAAACAAAAAAAGTTCTTTGGTTAGTTGTCACATTCGAGCCTTTCCTTGATGCCTCATTAGTCTTCTTAGACATAAGTTCACCTAATCCCTTCTCTTCGGCTGATCCTCTTCCATGCCAATTTCAGGTGGCAATGTTTGATCGATGTTCCGCGAACTCTGAAACACACCTGTGGAGCGATTAACAACATAAGGCACGCTTATCAGGCTGTCTCGGCTCTCCGCTTAGCTGACGACTCGCCATACAGACGACACTTCATCAGGACGTACCCGCGATGCACGAAAAGACCCTGCGGAACCTATTGAAGATGGGTAGCCTTTCCCGAGGGAAGTTTCGTTTCTTTTCCGGCTTTTCTTTCACGACCAGCGGCTGCAAAATGGAGAATGACAGTGTGCTCGGCATTGATATCTGCTAAGGGCGCTGGGATAGTAAAACGCAAAAGACCATCTTCAACATTCGATCGCATCAGAGTGCCGCCATCCACTGAAGTGATCTGAGAGGAATTCCAAATATTCAGATCATACGTGCCGCCGCTGGCAGACGAAGCCAGCAGGGTTACCTGCTCTCGGTCTGGCGCCCAGGTTTCCGAAATAATGTGCAGGCCCTCGTTCGTGCTCCCAAGGTCCGGTAACAACGATTCCTGGGTAAGTCCGAAGTCGTCCTTCAAGTGAATCACGAGTGTCTCCACATGGTGTGAAGTTTGGACGTGCACTTCGACGTGCTGGTCATGCGCGGTTTGCTTGACATGGTATGGAATAGATCGACCATTCAATTCAACATTCGTCACCTGGGAACGCTCGGAGAGGGCGGGCGAGAGATCCATTACGCACTCCTTGCTCCCTCGATTCGTCAACTCAAACGTTCTCTTATCAACTAGCTTGCTATATCTAATGTCAATAAGACATGATCCAGCTTGAATATGTCTTACATCAAAAGACTTCCAATCCTCGGGAATATGTGGAACGAGGGTTATAGACCGTTTAAGTGCATCGGCTTGAATACCGAATAGACCGTCAAGCATCGAACTGATAACCATCGAAGAGGACCAGATTTGATGAGGAGATCCTGTTGCAAGCGTCTGGTAGTAATTACCCGTCAAAACTTCTGCTACATGTCCGAGAGAGCCGTCGAAGGTCAAAAGAGAATTTGCCCGCAGGTTGGCATATGCCGGAAAAGCCTGATGGTACTTGTATTCTCCGACAGCAGCCCAGCCCGTAAACAGTGGCCAGACTGTCCCCGAGTGATAGCCCGCACTGTCGTACTTCGGAGTACGCGCTGGAATAATTCGCATGCCCCAGGCCGTCTGAATGTCTGGCTTGCTCAACTGCGAAATCATTGGATCGGCCCTATCCTCATCCAGCAATCCAAACCACATCGGAACTGCGGCCAGCACACTTAAGGTCTCCATTTTCTGCCCTCCCGGGTCGATAGCTAGAGCGAAATGAGACTTATCCGGCAACCAGAATTCCTGATTAATCAGAAGCTTCTTTTGTTCATATTCTGCATCCAATTTGAGTGATAGGCCATCTTGCCCGACTACCTTCGCCAAAGAACTCAGAGATTTCAAAGCTTCTACAACAACAGCCGTCTGATAAAGCTCGGTTTTGGCTGGATACAGCGGGCCTCCTTCGATCCATCCATGGCCGACGCCCTCGTTGTGCGGAAGACCACTCTGGGCATCGTATGTCGACACAATAAACTGATAAGCAGTCCACAGACTGCTCCAGTGCTGCTTTGCAAAGCTAATGTCGCCGCTGCGTAACACGTAGTCCTTCATGGCTATGATGAATAGAGGCGTTGCGTCGGCCGAAGCATAGGCATAAGGCATTCCTTTAAACCAGGGTACGAAGCTCGCGCCCTGGGCTATCTCGTGTGTTACCTTCCCATCGGCTCGCTGATACTTTCCGAGAAACTCGAGTGCCGTCTTTGTCGTTGCAAAGTCACCCTCAGCGTCAAGCCCAAGCGACGTCCACAAGGCATCCCGCCCGAAAAACCAGGCGTAGCCAGGCCGCTGATCTTCACCGGAAGCGCGATAGCCGGCAACAAGGCCAGTTCCCAGGTAAGGATTCGTGACGAGTCCCTGGAGCACACTTACCTGCGCCCACTCATATGCCTTCTGTAAGTCAACATCCGGTAGTTGTAGTTTGACATGTTGGTCGAGATAGTTTTTGTAGTAATTGGCGGATTCACTCAGCAATTCGGCATATTGTGTGGAGAGCTTCTTATACGTGACGTCAGCTGCCGGCAGCCCATCGAACGACCCTGCAATCACGATCGTCTTAGTGGTCTTACCTGCAGGAATAATCCCGAAGCCAAAGCTATTCTCTTTACCGGAAGTGTAGTTCGTGGCATATTCCAGGTGAAAATCGACGGCCGAGGGGGAGCCAACCAATGCGGTATATTTCTGCTGGTTCTCTGTCATCGAGAACGCATGAAGCACCGGGTTCCACTCTATGTCCGAGCCCCCCATCGCGCCAGGCCATTCCAGTTGAAAGTCCCGCTCAAAGTCCGCATTTATCTGCAAAGGCTGCGCGGCATCGATCTTTAATTG
>CAXTNK010000010.1:0-4838 GCA_964245665.1 uncultured Acidobacteriaceae bacterium | reverse complement strand
CAAATAAGGTCTCGCGCACACTGAAAGTGTCCCACGCATAAGTGATCGTTGTAGCTTCAGGCCGCACCGTCACTGAGCGGACGATCGCTTTTGCCGGAATCAACTCGTCTTCCACCTTGAACTGCAGCTGGAAGTTCCGGAGAATTTTAAGCGGGTAGACCCAGGCCTCGACGCTGCCGCTTTCGTTTCCAAGCAGCGCGGCCTCCGTTCCGAGCGCAGAAACAAATTCCCATGGCCGTGCCGCCCGAGTCAGTTCGAGCTTCTGCTGTTCGGGCGCTTGCCCGTATCCACAAACAAACGGAGAAAGCAGACCACATACAATCGACCCGAGCAGTACGCGCGTTCCCGAGACGCTACCGAACGATTGCTTCATGATCCTGTTCAGCTTCATCTCGCTCCGTTATGAATGCGGCTCATGTCAGTCCGCATCGAGAGTGTACGCCGATATTTTAAAACGTTTCAATTGAAAAGATCTGCACCATGTCTGGTACCCGGTTTTTTAGGGCATCTGGTGGTAAATAGGAGGTTCCAGGGGCTGCGGGAATGAGTTTGTATAGCACCAGGGTGTCTCGATCGTCGTCGTCGAACGCATTGAAAGCTGCGACGGCTTCGACACTATACTGCGTTCTTAAATCGGCGAGTAATACCGGATCCAGATCGTCCCACGCAGCGTACCAGCCTGGCCTGTAAAGTGCGAGCTTCTGGGGAAGTGCCATGGTTCCGAAGTCATCGCATAGACTTGGCAGGCCTGTGATCAGGCTGATGTCATTGCCGCTCACTGAAACCAGCAAGCGATTGCCATTCGGATGGTTGTCGACATACGCCGTAATACCCTTTGCAGCATTCACAAACGTGTACTCGGGATAAAGAAGGTAGCCTCCGATTTCCCACGTGCCCTTAGCCATTGAAAGATTGCAATCACGGCGTAGTAGCGCGGTTGAACGTTGTTGATATCAGTGACGAAGATCATGTATCCGAAGATTGCCAGCAGCGACGAGACAAACGCCGGGTTCTTCCAGGTCTGGCGCGTCACCACGACACTGGTAACCACCAGAACCAACCCAGCGCAGACGATCAACCGGCCGATCCAGAAGATGGCATGCAATGCGTGATAAACAACGCGAATCCAACCCTGCCAGTCATGTGGCTTCGCATAGAGGTTGGTTTGAAAGAAGTATTTATAGTCCGCCAGATAATGAGGATGAACGAAATGAAAGAAGTAAATGCACCAGAGGATCGCCGCAAAGCCGCTCGCGACAGCAAGAATAAATAGCAGACGCTTCATTTGATGCCGGAGTGGATGCCAGACCGAATAACAGATCGCCGGCAGCAAAAAAACGGCGGTCGTCTTCGTCAGTACCATCAGGCAGAGCAAAATACCGAGCAGCATTGCAGCCGCATCTCGCCGGACGGCCGATTTGATTTCGCCTATTTCGCTACCCAGGAGCAGTGAACTTAACGAGAGAAAAATCAACAGCGGCTCCAGGATGGCCAGGCGACTGAAGCACCAGACAAAAGAACTGGTCGCAATCAATGAACACGCGAAGAGCGCAACCCAGTTTGGCTCACTCTTCCGGATAAAGAGGTAAGACAGGCCGAGATTAAAGCAGAAAAGCAGCGCAACGAGGGCACGCACTGCCTGAATGTGCACGCCAGTGAAATGGAAAAGCATCCATGCGATCAATGGCCAGACCGGTACAGCTACAGCAGTATTCAGATCTCCAGGCACATGCCAATGGCCGACGAGATAGTGCTGTATGGCGGCATTCGCATACCAGCCCTCGTCTGTATATTTCGCCCAGTCCATCCAGCGTGAATAATTGGGAAAGTCGGCGCTCAGATGAACAAAGTGGAAGGAAGCCAGCGCGCAGATGCATACGATCCATAGTGCGGTGAGTGCCGGCTTTGTCTTCATTGAAAACCAGACTAGCCCTTTACATCAACGACCATCAACCGTTTAGGCGAGCGCGAATCAGTTGTAGCAGCAACGCGCTAAAAGGAGCTAAAACTTTTTATTATTTTAAACGTTTCACGTATCATGTACTATTGCGCTGGTCCGGAGATGAAGCAGTAACTTCCTCTATGGAGAATCGCTGAAGGTAGCAGCAATATGGACTACAGACGGACTCATGAGCTGAAAACTTCAGAAACCCGGACGATCGGTCTCCATATTCCCAGTAACTACAAATGAAGATTAGAACAAGCAAGATGGCCAACATGCTCCATTCACCGTTCAGTCTTCAATGGTAGTTGTTTCTCGAAGCTTTATGTTTCAAGATGAAGCAGCTTAGGAGGTTTAGTGGCGGGCCCAGGCAATCCGCTGTGATGCATACGCTGATTGTGAAAAGCCCTATACTCTGTGTGCATGCCAACGATCGTTGAAGTCGCGAAACGCGCGAAGGTTTCTACGGCAACTGTCTCAAACGTCATCCGCGGCACCCGCAAGGTTAGCGAGGACCGCGCTGCCCGCGTGCATGCAGCGATTCGGGAACTCAACTACTTTCCAAACGAGATCGCTCGCAGTCTCAAGGTCCGCCAGACCCGGATGCTCGCCATGGTTCTGCCGGATATCACCAATCCGTTCTTTCCTGAAATCATCAGGGGGGCCGAGGACTCGGCATTTGCCCGCGGCTATTTTCTTCTCACCGCCAACACGGATGAGCAGCCTGGCCGCGAACGTCGCATCGTGGCTGCCCTACGCTCTTATCGCGTCGATGGGATTCTTCTTGCAACCTCCCAGGGCTCGCAGGATCAGGACACATCTCACATCGCAGCCATGGTGGATGCGGGTGTTTCAGTTGTCTGTCTGGACCGGGCCGTGCCAAACGTATCCACAGACGCAGTTCTCCTGGACAACGTCGGGGGCGCGAGGGAATGTGTCCGGCACCTGATCAAACAAGGGCACCGTCGGATCGCGATTATCACGGGCGGGATGCATCTGCAGACGGGCTACGAACGGCTTCAAGGTTACAAACTTGCGCTTGAAGACGCAGGCATTCCCTTCAGCCCTGAACTTGTCATGGAAGGCGATTTTCGGCTTGAATCCGGCAAACGGCTCGGAGAGCGGTTGCTCCAACAACCGGCCAGACCTACGGCTATCTTCGTCTGTAACGGAGTTATGGCGCTAGGCGTTCTTCATGCCCTTGAAGATTCTAAATTCCGTTGCCCGGAGGATATCGCGTTGGCGACGTTCGACGACATCTCGGTTGACCACGGCTTCAACTCACACGTAACAGCCGTTGTCCAGCCGAGCTACGAAATGGGATCGCGTGCGGCCACCATCCTGATGGATAGAATTGAAGGCCGTCTGGGAGATGACTGGTCCCTCGTGCGCGTGACTCCTAAGCTCGTACTGCGCGAATCTACTTCCCTGCCCGCACCAGTGCTTACTTCGGCAAGGCCCGCACGGAAATCTATTTGACAACAGTAGTCGAGCAATGTTCAATTCGACGCTGTCTGATTTTAAAGGTTTAACTGAACATTGCGAAATTGCCGACAGCGCCGGCTCAATCCTATAAGATGACCGAGGCCGACAGTACAGGAAGTTAACTCGTCGGTAATTGATTCTTCTCACAGGCACAAAGCAAATAATTCAGATCGAGTCGGCCACTAAACATATGAAGCTCTCCATTCACGTAGTCAAGAGTACGATCGTTGGCGCACTCGGCGGTCTCCTTTTCGGCTTCGATACCGCGGTCATCTCCGGGACAACGGCCCAGCTTACACAGCAGTTTCACCTTTCTGAAGGGGCTCTTGGCTTCACCGTGGCCAGCGCCCTGTGGGGCACAGTACTGGGCGCTCTCTTCGCCGGTATTCCAGGCCAGAAGTACGGCAGGCGCGACAGCCTGCGTGCCATGGCCGCGTTCTACATCATCTCAGCAGTCGGCTGCGCTTTTGCGTGGAGTCTGCCGTCTCTCATCTTCTTCCGCTTTGTTGGCGGAGTCGGCATTGGCGGCTCATCCGTGCTCGGCCCGATGTATATCGCGGAGATCGCGCCGACCAACTGGCGAGGCCGACTCGTTGGTTTTTTCCAGGTGAACATCGTGGTCGGTATCCTGATCGCCTACACTTCAAACGCATTCCTTGGGACATTCCACCTCGGCGGCCGCGAGTGGCGTTACCAGCTGGGTGTATCGGCAATTCCCGCGATCCTTTTTCTCGTCACGCTGTTCTTCATTCCGCGCAGTCCCCGGTGGTTGCTCACCCAGTCGCGCGATATCGAAGCATTGCGCATCCTCGCACTCACAGGAGTTCCTGACGCACAGAAGGAACGCGACGAAATCGTTCGCTCGCTACAGGAAGAAGGCACGGGCACCAGTGATTCCCTGCTGGCTAAAAAGTATCGTTTGCCCGTCATCCTTGCAATCACGGTCGGTATGTTCTCACAGCTCACTGGCATCAATGCCGTGCTCTATTACCTGAATGACATCTTTTCCCTTGCCGGCGCGACCAAGGTATCAGGTAATCTTCAGGCCGTTGCGGTGGGAGCGACTAACCTTGTCGCCACACTTCTGGCTATGTCCATCATCGATAAATTTGGCCGCAAGAAGCTATTACTTACCGGCACAGTAGGATTGTTTGCCTGTCTCTCCGGCATCGGCTATATCTTCTACACGCGCCAGCATCTCAGCCTGCTCATCTGGCTGCTGATGGGCTTTATCGCCTCATTCGCTATTTCGCACGGCGCAGTGGTGTGGGTCTATATCAGCGAGGTTTTCCCCAACCGGATGCGCTCCAAGGGCCAGAGCCTGGGCAGTTCTGCTCACTGGATTTCGAACGCAGTGATCTCCCTGATCTTCCCGTTGCTCGCCAAGCAATCGGGCTCATTGCCATTTTTC
>CAXTNK010000009.1:59718-86930 GCA_964245665.1 uncultured Acidobacteriaceae bacterium | reverse complement strand
GCTTCGGGGACCGGGTCGGCCGAGGGGGCGCTGCCCTTGCCGCGGACGACGGTGATCTTGCCGAAGCCTTCCTTGAAGTTCGGTGGGCGCAGACGTTCGGCCATCTTCTGCATGGTTTCATCGCTCACGGTGCGCTCCCGCTTGTGATTGCGCTCCATGCACACTTCAAACGGCACATCGAAAAAGACTGCCTGCACCTCATAGCCGAAGCTCTTCGCCATCTTGATCCATTGACGGCGTTCGTGGGGGGAGAGGTTCGTCGCGTCCACATAATTCCATGGCATTTTGGCGATGAGGCGGGCGCGCAGGAGCGAACGCAGGGTAGAGAAAACGAGTCCCTGATAGCGCTGCTCGGTGATGTCATCAAACAGAATGCTGCGCAGCATGTCGCTCGAAAGCGGAGTGACGCCACGCCGTTTGAACCAGGTGGTTTTGCCGGAGCCGGGCAGGCCGATGGCGAGCACGACGAACCCGCGCGAAATCTTCTGGCCGGCTGCCTGCGGCTCAGGCGGAGGAACCGAGGGCGACTCAGGCTGCAGCTCGTGGACAAGTTTGCCTTCGCCGACCGCTGCCGGTTCGCCGGAAGAAAACGGAGCGTCATCTTCGGCTGCGATGTTCTCGGCTGCTTCGTTCTCGGCGACATTCTCGGCTTCAGGGGCTTCGATTTCAGAAAGAGAAGCAAAGTCTGCGTCGAAAGCCCTGGCATGCCGGGGGTCCAGCTCACCGGCATCGCCCGGTGGAATGGGCGGCGCAGAACGGGAAGATGCCGGAGCGTCGCTGCCGTAGGAAGGCTGCAGGGGCGCAGGCTGGTTGACAGGTATTTCCTGGCCGATCTTGCCAGTCGATTCGGAGTTGTTCACTCCGCGTTTTGTTCGTCGTCTCATGAGGTCGCGCATCCAGTCGCGCATGTTGTGGATGTAACACAATGGCCGACGCGCCGCAAACCTTTGTATCTGTTTGGTACACTCAGACCTTGTCGGGAGAGATCGGGTTTTGTGCGTCGCCAAGATGGCTGCGCCCCATGTTCCCGCCCCGAAATGTTGATCGAAGGAGAACTACCAGGCAATGGCAGCAGTAAAGGTTGGCATCAACGGTTTTGGACGTATCGGCCGCAACGTACTTCGTGCATCGCTCAACAATCCCGAGCTTGAAATTGTCGCGGTCAATGACCTGACGAGCCCTGCGACGCTCGCTCATCTTTTGAAGTATGACTCGATCCTCGGCAATCTTCCGCAGGAAGTCACCTCCGGCGAAGATTCGATCACGGTCGACGGCAAGACGATCAAGGTGTTTGCGGAAAAAGATCCGGCCAAGCTGGACTGGTCCTCTGCCGGCGTGCAGATCGTCGTCGAATCAACAGGTCACTTTACCGATGCCACGAAGGCCAAGGCGCACATCTCCGGCACTGTGAAGAAGGTCATTATTTCGGCTCCGGCGACCAATGATGATCTGACGATCGTACTGGGCGTGAACGAGAACAAGTACGATCCGAAGGCACATAACGTCATCTCGAATGCATCCTGCACAACCAACTGCCTTGCGCCGCTGGCCAAGGTACTGGATGAGAGCTTTGGCATTGTGAATGGTCTGATGAATACCATTCACAGCTTCACGAATGACCAGGTGACGCTCGACTTTCCGCACAAGGACCTTCGCCGCGCACGTGCGGCTTCGCTGTCGATTATCCCGACCTCGACTGGCGCTGCGAAGGCGCTGCACCTGGTGCTGCCGCAGCTCAAGGGCAAGCTCGATGGCTTCTCGCTGCGTGTGCCGACGCCGGTTGTTTCGTGCGTCGATCTGACGGTAGTAACGGAGAAGCCGGTCACGGTTGAGTCAGTGAATGCTGCGCTGAAGAAGGCGTCTGAAGGCGAGCTGAAGGGCATTCTTGGTTACGAGACCAAGGAGCTTGTTTCGGCTGACTTCAAGGGTAATCCTCTGTCGTCGATCATCGATGCGCCGCTGACGAAAGTGCTCGGCAATACGGTGAAGGTGATCAGCTGGTATGACAATGAGTGGGGCTATTCGAACCGCGTGAAGGACCTGATTCTTTACATCACAGCGAAGGGTCTGTAGAGCTTTGACCCTGAGGTCTGGCTGCTTTGGGTGGACAGATCTCAGGGGCTGAAGCTGGTCGTTTTTCTGCGTCGAATGGAGCGGCTGAGCCGCTCCCCTTCAGTATTGCCAATTGTAATGCTTGCATTTCTTCCCATGCGTACGAACATCAGCGGAGCCTCCCCCTATGAACCCGTGATCGGCTTCTCGCGCGCAGTGCGCGTTGGAGAACAGGTGTTCGTCTCGGGCACTGGACCGGTCGGTGCGGATAATGCTGATCCCGCAGAACAGACCCGACGCACTCTCACCATTATTGAAAAAGCGTTACACTCGGCTGGCGCGAGTTTTGCCGACGTCGTACGCACGCGCATCTATTTAACCCATGCTGAAGACTGGGAAGCCGTGGGCAGGGCGCACGGCGAGGTCTTCGGCACGATACGACCGGCGGCCACCATGGTTGTGGTAGCCGGACTTCTGAATCCATCATGGCGCGTGGAGATCGAAGCGGATGCCATCATCCACTTCGATCAAGAACGCGCAGAAAGCACCGAGAACTGATGCCTACGCATTCCATTCGCGATCTCGATCTGAAGCACAAGCACGTATTTATCCGCGTCGATTTCAATGTGCCGCTTTCTGAAGATGGCACGGAGATTCTTGATGACACGCGCATCAAGGAAACACTGCCGACGATTGAATATGCCATTCGTCAGCATGCCAAGGTAATCCTTGCCTCGCACCTGGGACGGCCAAAGGGTCAGCCGGATCCCAAGTACAGTTTGCGGCCTGTTGTCGATAGGCTGCGCGTGCTGCTCGATCATCGCGTCGGTGACCAGGTGAATGTGGCGTTCGCCCCCGACTGCGTGGGTGAAGTGGCGACGGAGCTGGCCCGGAAACTGGAAGACGGCAAGGTGCTGTTGCTCGAAAATCTTCGCTATCACGCGGAGGAAGAAGCGAATGATCCTGGGTTCTCAAAGAAGCTCGCGGCGCTGTGCGATGTGTATGTGAACGATGCGTTTGGCAGCGCGCACCGCGGACACGCATCGACTGAAGGCATTACGCACTTCGTCAAAGAGAAGGCCGCCGGCCTGCTGATGGAGAAGGAATTGAAGTACATGGGCGAGGCGCTCGAAGCTCCGCGCAAACCGTTCGTGGCGATCATTGGCGGGGCGAAGGTGTCGGACAAAATCAAGGTCATCGACAACCTGCTGGATAAGGTGGATGCGCTGCTGATTGGCGGCGGGATGGCCTACACGTTTCTGAAGGCCAAGGGACAGAGTGTCGGCAAATCGCTGGTAGAGGCGGACAAACTGGACATCGCGCTCGCAGCGCTGAAGAAGGCCGAAGCAAAGGGTGTGCGCTTCCTGCTGCCGGTCGATCACATACTGGCGAATAAGTTTGCGCCGAATGCAGAGACACAGCCGTTCATGGGCGATGGGCCGTTCCCTGCTGACTGGATGGCGCTCGATATCGGACCAGAGACGATCGAATTGTTCGCGACGGAGATTTCGCTGGCGAGCACGGTCATCTGGAATGGACCGATGGGCGTGTTTGAGATGCCGGCATTCGCAATGGGCACCAACGCCATCGCCGAAGCGGTTGCCGATAACGCGGACGCGATTACGATCGTCGGCGGCGGCGATTCAGTTTCGGCCGTCAAACAAGCGGGGGTAAGCAGCCGGATTACGCATATCTCGACCGGCGGCGGCGCTTCGCTAGAATTTCTCGAGGGCAAAAAGCTGCCTGGAGTTGAAGCTTTGCTGCAGTAAGTTCTCCCGGGAGGCGAATGTCCGGAGAGACATGACCTGCCCGTTCTTCCTGGAAAAAAGTAACCGCGTAATGGTCCTGTATACACCAGAAGCGAAAATGCTCTAGTCTGATGGACGGCTCGGGATGTTTTAAATGGGTGGGGTCGTAACAGTGTCTTTCTGTTTTCTGTTGAATGCGGTGCTGCTCTTCGGGGGTGTCGTCACCTTCATTCTTGCGGGATTTGCCGGAACATTTTCTCGACGGCTCCAAAGCCGACGGTACAGGTTGATGCTCGCGCCACTCGGTTTTGTGATCCTCGGCAGCGTCTCGTATTCCACGACATCACGCCTCATCGAATGGTTCACGCAGGCAAACCCCGCAATCCACCTGTCCCACCTGGCGCATAACGGGGTCGGTTCAGGCGCTGATATTTTCGAATCGGCAGTGTTGATACTTGCGGGGTGTGCCGGCATCCTGACAGGATTTGCGCTGGGCAGTGCGCTTGATCGCGCGCCTTCTGCAGAACAGACTTACACCATTGCAAACTATTGGCATCGCCGGACCGCGGACAACAAAACCAGCCAGGCGACGACGGATGCAGGTCAGCGGAAGGCTAAGGTCATTGCCATTTCGACGCGCGCCGGGACGCCGGATGGCACAGGCAGCCATACTAGAGCGTCTTCTGAGAAAGACTAGCCGGCGCATTTCGTCCCAACTTATAACCCTAAGATTCTGGAGAATTCTCGAAGCATGCGTAGACCGTTCGTTGCCGCCAACTGGAAGATGTACAAGACACCTCAGCAGTCCACCAGTTTTGTTGAAAGCTTTCGCCCGCTCGTTTCCGAAGTTTCAACGCAGGCAGAGATCGCAATTACTGCGCTGGGCGTCGGATATATTCTGATTGGCCATTCCGAGCGCCGGCAGTATGGCTTTGAAACAGATGAACAGGTCAACAGGAAACTGCTGACGGCGCTCAAGCACAAACTGATTCCTGTGATCTGTGTTGGTGAGCACCTGGAAGAGCGTAATGATGAGCAGACAGAGGCCGTCCTGCATAGGCAGACGCACGAAGCATTGAAAGACATTCATCCCGAGCAGGCGACTCCGATTGTGATTGCCTACGAGCCGATCTGGGCGATTGGTACAGGCAAGACTGCGACACCGCAGATGGCTGCGGATGCGCATCGATTTATACGGAACGAAGTGGCTGAGTTGCTCGGCAAGTCGGTTGCTGACGCGATGCGGATTCTCTATGGCGGCAGCGTCAAGCCGGACAATGCCCAGGAGTTGATGGCGCAGGATGAAATTGATGGCGCGCTGGTTGGCGGAGCAAGTCTTGACCCCGCATCGTTCTACAAAATCGTGCAGGCTGCGAGTTAAATCGAAGACAGCACGTCGTTCAGGCGTCGCCAGCGGCATCGTCTTTTACACGTGAGCTACCTGGTAGCTTCGAAGGCTGGTGGGTCGGCCAGACCTTCGGTGACGGCACGGGTTCTTGCTGGCAGGAACGGATGGATGAGGAGCTGGTAGGCGCCTCCACCGACGATCGCGCCGAGCAGTGGTCCTACGATCGGCACCCACCAGTAGTTTTCCGGGGATGGAAATGCCGAGCTGCCCCATCCGGTCAAGAAGCAGAAAAGGCGAGGACCAAAATCGCGTGCCGGGTTGATCGCCCAGGCTTCGAGGTTGCCCATGCAGGCACCGATGATGGCGACCAGGAAGCCGATCATGAGCGCGCCGAGATTGGCGCCGGGAGCCATTTCGTTGTACTGCTCCGTGATCGCGAAGATGCCGAAAATCAGGAAGCCGGTGAGGATGACCTGGTCGCTCAGTGCGTGCAAAGGCGTAATGTACAGGCCGGGATGAGTGAAGAAGACCCCAGCCGCTCCGCCTGCACTGCGGGTGAGATGACTTACGGCATTGAAGTGGTCAATGACCGGGCCGAAGAGGGCGTAGACGATCACCGCGCCGGCGAATCCACCAATGACCTGGGCAACAAAGTAGGGCAGGACCTTGACCCATTCGAACTTTCGATAGATTGCGAGAGCGAGCGTAACGGCCGGATTTGCGTGGCAGCCACTTACCGAGCCAGTGACGTAGATGGCAATCGTTACAGCCAGTCCCCATGAAATGCAGACACCCCAGTAAGCCAGTTTGTACGGGCTTGGATCGTAGAGGGTATACATTGCTGCTATTGAATCACCAAAAGAGATAACGATGAACATCGCTACTGCTTCGGCAATCAATTCTCCCATGAGCTTTTTTTTCATACGGAGATCGTTGTCCTCGCGCGTCTTTCAATATACCTGCGACTGATTCGAGCAGAAGGCTAGGCTGCAACATCCTTCGCTGTCTTCTGCAAAGTGTATTGCGCAGCGAGTTCAAGAAAGCTCTTGACCTGCGCTTCGGCCCAGGCGTCATCCCTGCCTAGTTCTTTTGCCAGTAGCCTGGAGACTTTCGGAGCCATGGCAATGGCGGCGTGTGCATTCAGAAAAAGAGCGCGTGTACGGCGTGCGAGTACATCTTCCACACTGCGAGCCATCTCTTCGCGCGCAGCCCAGACGACTTCAGCAGCAATGTAGGGCAGATCCGGATGGAGTTGAGCGGCAAGTTCAGATGAGGTTTGCGCGAGAGCCTTGATCTTTGCGGCATCCGCTCCATAGACGGACATCGGGCCGAGCTTCTCGTAATTGGCGTCGTAGCCATGAACGTGCAGATTACGCGTGGCACACTCTTTGTCTTCGAGCCTGCCAAGAGTGATGGCGTGATTGACGGTGTCTTCCGCCATGTGGCGATAGGTTGTCCACTTGCCGCCGACGATCGTCAGCAGGCCTGACGCATCGATGTGCACAGTGTGATCGCGCGAGAGTGAAGAAGTTTTGCCATGGTCGCCGCCGCCTGCTTTTACCAGAGGCCGGATGCCGACGTAGACGCTGAGAACATCCTCGCGTTTTGGTGGACGGCTGAGGTACTGGCCAGCTGTTTCGAGTACGAACTCGATCTCCTGCTCGAACGGCAGCGGCTCATAGGACGCTTTCTCGATAGGCGTGTCTGTAGTGCCGACGACGGTGTGCTCGTGCCATGGAATCGCAAAAAGCACGCGGCCGTCACTGGTGTGCGGGACCATAATCGCAGTCTCGCCGCGCAGGAAAGACTTGTCGAGGACGAGATGAATACCCTGGCTGGGTTGAACCATCACGGATGCCTTGTCGTCTGCCATCCTGCGAACTTCGTCAGTAAAGATGCCGGTAGCGTTGACGACTACCCTGGCTTGAAGAGTAAAGCGCTCGTTCGTTTCTGCGTCGACTGCGGTGACGCCATTAATGAATCCTTCAGCATCTTTTTGTAGCTCAACCACTCCTGCGTAGTTCAGAACGACAGCACCTTTGTCGGCGGCGGTCTCCATCAGACTGATGAGAAGACGCGAATCATCGAACTGTCCATCGGAATAAACGACGCCCCCGCGGAGACCATCCTGGCGCAGTGTAGGAATTTTCTCGAGTGTCTCTTCCTTTGACAGGATCCTGGACCGACCGAATCCGTACTTACCGGCGAGCAGGTCATAGACCTTCATTCCTATGCCGTAGAACGGCGCTTCCCACCAAGAGTAGTTCGGCACGATGAATTGAAGATCGTGAACAAGGTGCGGCGCATTCTGACGGAGAAGACCACGTTCCTTGAGGGCCTCCATGACGAGTGAGACATTTCCCTGCTCAAGATAGCGAACGCCGCCGTGAACCAGCTTGGTGCTACGGCTGGAGGTGGCCTTGGCGAAGTCTTCACGCTCAAGCAGGAGTGTGGAGAAGCCGCGCGTTGCTGCATCGACTGCGACGCCGGCACCTGTGGCGCCGCCACCGATAACGATGATGTCCCAGGGTGTACTGCCCTGCCTGCGAATACCGGCGATCATCTCTTCGCGCTTCATGCGTTCTCCTTCGTTTGTGCGGCTCCCTTGTACGGTATGTCATTATTCCAGCCGCGGGTGCGCAAGACAGCGTCCTGCCACTTCGCGAGACGCTTCTCCATATCCTTCTTGTCAGCTTTGGGTTGGAAGATGGTGTCTTCGGCGCGCAGCTTGCGGATCTCGTCGACGCTGCCCCAGAAATTGACGGCAAGACCGGCAAGATAGGCCGCGCCCTGTGCTGTTGTTTCAAGGACTGCGGGGCGGCGGACGGGTAACTGCAGAAGGTCTGACTGGAACTGCATCAGCATGTCATTCGCAGCTGCACCGCCGTCAACACGTAATTCTTTGAAGGGCGCCTGCGTGTCTTTATTCATGGCGCGCAGAACATCCGTGACCTGGAAGGCGATACTTTCTGTCGCCGCACGGGCGATGTGACCAATCTTCGTGCTGCGCTGCAGGCCGATGATCATGCCGCTGGCGTAGGGGTCCCAATGAGGGGCGCCAAGGCCGGTGAAGGCCGGGACAAAGACGACATTCTCGGACGAGTCGACTTCAGCGGCAACGGACTCGACGTCGGGCGATGATGAGAAGAAACGCATGTTATCCCGCATCCACTGGATGACTGCGCCACCCACAAAGATACTACCTTCGAGTGCGTACTCTAGCTTCTTTTCAATACTGCAGGTCAGCGTGGTGATGAGGCGCTCTTTAGAGAGAGTGAACTTGTTGCCGACATTCTGCAGCAGAAAGCAGCCAGTGCCATAGGTATTTTTTGCATCACCAGGCGCGACGCACAGCTGACCGAAAAGCGCGGATTGCTGGTCGCCGGCGATGCCTGCAATCGATACATCGCCGAGACCAAGCGAAGTCGTGACATT
The DNA here is from genome assembly GCA_964245665.1 of uncultured Acidobacteriaceae bacterium. Lineage (GTDB taxonomy): Bacteria > Acidobacteriota > Terriglobia > Terriglobales > Acidobacteriaceae. The sequence goes on along the minus strand of CAXTNK010000009.1, from coordinate 78,347 downwards.
GCCCATGACTTCACTTGACCAGACCACTTCCGGCATCATGCTTTCGGGAACATTCATGAGCTTCAGAAGCTCGGTATCCCATTTATCCTCGACAATGTTATAGAGCAGGGTACGGCTGGCGTTGGTGCGATCGGTGATGTGACGCTTGCCGCTGGTGAGATTCCAGATGAGCCAGCTGTCAACGGTACCAAAAGCGAGCTTGCCCTGGTCGGCGCGGGCGCGGGCGCCTTCTACATTGTCGAGAATCCAGGCTATCTTTGTCGCGGAGAAATACGGATCGATTAGCAGACCAGTCTTCTGCCGGATGGTGTCTTCTGCGCCATCGTCGGACAGATTCCTGCAGAGCGGTGCGCCGCGACGGTCCTGCCATACAATCGCGTTATAGACGGGCTTACCAGTTTCACGATCCCAGACGATGGTGGTCTCGCGCTGATTTGTGATGCCGATGGCGACGACATCGCGCGGACGCACACGAGCCTTTCCCAGGACCTCGACAGCAGAAGTAAGTTGCGAGGTAAGTATGTCGAAGGGGTCATGTTCAACCCAGCTGACATCGGGATAAATCTGTTTAAACTCATGCTGAGCCACGCCAACAATGCTGCCGTCGTGTCCGAAAAGAATGGCGCGGGAACTGGTGGTTCCCTGATCGAGAGCCAGTACGTATTCCATATGTGCGTAGATGCAACAGGTTGAATGAAGAAGCTTAAAAGCTCGATAAGTAGGGCGACTTATTTCCTGACATGGCAGCTATAAAACGTGATGCAGATGATGCTCAAAGCATATTCCAAGCAGAAAGACAGCTATCGACTCATCGGTATTACCGTTCATCCCCTGTGGCAGTCTCTTCCTTTCTGATCTTATAAGCAGCCTTACGATTATCTCGCGTCGTGCACTTACAACCAGACTATCTGTAACCGCAGGAGGCGCACATTTGACCGCGCCCGCTCCGGATGCGGTCCGATCGGTCGCAAGTGCGCTCAGCGCAAATGAGACGACGGCAGATCGTACATTGCCACAACATCGACCGGCAAGATGTGCAAATAGTGAGGTCGACATTACATGGAAGCAGCAGCCGAGAATTGTTTTTTCACTAATTGAAAAGGCAATCGGACCAAAGATTCGATTTGACTCGGCCATCCAGGCGAATGATGCAGCCGCCGCCGGGGGCATCGTTCCCGTAGAATTAGGACATACATGCTGAGCCAGGTTCGACCGCTGTTTCCGTATATTCTCCGATACCGTCGCGACTTCTTCTGGGGTGGGCTGGTGGCGGTTCTTTCGAATGCCTTCAAGATTGCGATCCCGCTTGTGATTGGACGATCGATTTCCAATCTGAACCTGCTGGGATTGCGGCATGGGATCACGGTGCATGCGGCGTTGAAGCTGGCTGCGCTGCTGGTGGGGCTGTCCGCGGCGTCGGGGGTTTTTCTTTTTCTGACACGCTGGATCATGATTGGCATTTCAAGGGAGATCGAGTTCGATCTGCGCAATGATCTGTTTCGTCATCTGGAGAAGCAATCGGCCGCGTTTTACCAGGAACATCGCACCGGCGACATCATGGCGCGGATGACGAATGATCTGAACGCCGTGCGGATGCTGATCGGTCCGGCGATCATGTACAGCGTCAACACAGTGCTGTTCTCTGTAGGCGCGGTGTTCTTTCTGGTGCGCATCAGTCCATTCCTGACCCTGGTCGCATTGGCGCCGCTGCCGCTGGCAAGCATCCTGGTGCAAACAATGGGGCGGCGGATCCATGAACGCTTTGAGCGCATCCAGGCAATGTTTTCAGAGATTTCTTCGCAGGCGCAGGAGAATTTTTCTGGAGCGCGGCTGGTTCGTGCCTTTGCGCAGGAAGAAGCGCAGATTGATGCCTTCGAGAAGTCGAACCAGGAGTATATCCGGCGTGGTTTGCGGCTGGTGCAACTGATGGGCATGTTGTGGCCGACGCTGGAGTTTATCCTCGGCCTGGCGCTGGTCGTCTCGCTGCTGGTGGGTGGTCATGAGGTAATTTCGCATCGGATTGGCGTAGGCAATTTCGTTGCATTCAATACCTACATGGTGATGCTGACCTGGCCGATCATTGCACTGGGCTGGGTCGTGAACCTGGTGCAGAGAGGTACGGCGTCCGTGGTGCGCATCAATGAATTACTGACGGAGAAGCCGTCGATCGATGACGCCGGGGCTCGAACGGATTTCCCAGAGGGCATGCGGTTGCAGGGGACGATCAGTTTTCGCGATCTGAGTTTTTCCTATCGCGATACTTCCGGCAACCTGGTGGAGGCGCTGCACCACATTTCGCTTGAGATTCCGGCTGGCAGCAGCCTGGCCATTGTAGGGGCGACAGGCTCGGGAAAATCGACGCTGGTAAGTTTGCTGCCGCGGATCTATGATGCGCCGGCCGGCAGCCTGCTGCTGGACGGCGTGCCAATACGCGAGTATCCGCTGGAGGTGCTGCGGACGAATATTGCGTTTGTGCCACAAGAAACATTCCTGTTCAGTGAGAGCATCCGGGAGAATATTGCGTTTGGTGCACCGGATGCGAAGCCGGACGAGGTGCTGGCAGCAGCCGAGGCGGCACATATCCGGACCGAGTTTGAAGAGTTTCCGCTGGGTTTCGATACGCTTGTCGGGGAGCGAGGGCTGACCCTCTCGGGTGGACAGAAACAGCGGGCTTCGATTGCGCGTGCCCTGGTGCGTGACCCGGCGATTCTGATCCTTGATGATGCGCTGGCGAGCGTCGATACCTATACGGAAGAGCGAATTCTCGAGCATCTACGCGAAGTGATGCGAGGGCGAACGACGATTTTCATCTCACACCGAGTGTCAACAGTGCGGAATGCAGACAGGATCGCCGTGCTCGACGGCGGGCGGATCGCCGAATACGGGACGCATGATGAACTACTGACGGCGGATGGCTTTTATGCGCGACTCTTTCAGAAACAGATGCTGGAAGAGGAGCTCGCGGTCAGCGCCTGATGACGATCTGATCGCATGCCACCTCTCTCTCAGCGGCTCAAGCCGCATGGCAACGGGTGGACTTAAGACGGGACTAGAGTCCAGCCCTTTTATTTTTTAGAGTCACTCTCCGCAAACGGAGCGGGAGCGTCCGCATCTTCATGAGTTCAGGCAGTCCAGCGGCCGGCGCTGCTCTCGGCAGACTGCGGGGCGACGACACCTGCCATCTCCCGACTGCCTGATAACACTTTTTCTTCTCTCGTCTGAAGGTCCCGCGGCATGATGCCAGCCACAGTAGGGTCGAGGGCGACCTGATGCCACGCATCGCGGACAGTCCGGACGCAGCGAATTGCATGGTAAAACTCGCCTGGCGCAGCGGCCTGCGAAGCGCGCAGGATGTTCGCGAAGATGGAGGCGTAAAACTCCGCCAGCACCTCAGCGGGCCTGCCCCCAATATCGGGACGGAGCGTGGCCTGCAGATGAACCAGGATATCAAGAGCCTTGCGCGCGCCCTCGCGCCTGGCGTGGACATCGCCCCGCGTAGCGCCATCGGCGGCGTTCCCGAGAAATCGGATCAATCCGTCGTAAAGTGCCACAATAAGTTCCACGCCACTGGCGCCTTCAAGCGTCGCTTTTCTATATGCATTCATGACTGACTCTCTCCGTAACCTGTGATTGCGTCGTAAAGCGTATTCACTTCCTGCAGTTCCACAGGAATCATCTGCAGCGTCTGGTTGGCTAAGTTCAGGCTGGCCGTCAGTGTTGCAGTCTGCGCGGTAATGTTAGCGTTCATACTGGTGAGCGTCGTATTCAGGTCTTTTTCCTGGGAGGAGTTCTCGCTTGCCGCGAGCGCCAGCACTCCCTGCGGGTCGGTGTTGCCGAGGCTGATAGCGGCGCTGGTAAGACTTTCGCCAACGCCGCCGGCTCCCTGGAAAAGACTGACCACCGCATTGAAGTTGGAGGAAAGAGCAGTTGCGAGTGTGTCGCTGTCGAGGGTCAGGGTACCGTCCGTGTTGACGCTCACGCCGATGGCGCCGATTCCGTTGACGTCACCGGTTCCGCTGCCGGAGATGGCTGTGTCCAGTTGTTCCTGGATGGTCGCGATCAGCGGATTGCCGAAAAACGGCTCGGCACCGCCGGTCGATGTATTGCCCTCCTGGGTATTGAGCGCCGTGATCACCGAGTTGTAATCCTTGACCATGGTGCCGATTGCGGTGCTCATGGTCGCGGTGTCGTTATTGATGTTCACCTGAACTGGCGCTGTACTGACACTCAGCAGCTGAAAGGTCACGCCGGGCAGCACAGATGTAACTGTATTGCTGCTGCTGGACGCGGCGATGTTGTCGATGGTCATCTTTGCGTCCTGGGCTGGCTCGCCTGCGGAAAAAGTGACCGCGGCGCCAGTCGTGGTATCGCTCAGTCCGGTTGACGAGACAGTGAAGGCGCCGGCTGCTCCCGAGGTCTCGCTCACCAGGCTTAACTGTTCGCCACCGGTGCCGGAGATAACACTCGCCGTCACCCCTGCGCTCGAGCCATTGATGCTTGCCGCCAGACCGCTCAGGGTGTTGTTATTCGGGTCGACGCTGATCGTCAGTGGCGTGCCGCTCCCAATCTGGATGGACATACTGCCGCTAAGGGCATCGCTCGCAGTAACTGCGCTGCCATAGGCAGACGCCGTCTGCGCAAGCTGAGAGACGACGATACTGTGTGTGCCGGCGACCGCACCGGTCGAGGCGCCGGTTAACTGCAGGATGCTCGTATTGGAACTTGATCCGGTGAGCGCGGAAAGCGCCCCCGTAGGACCACTAAGATTTTCGATGTCGGTTGAAAGCGTCGACATCAGTGTTCCGAGATTCGAGATGACAGTGTCTTCGGAATGAAGACTGGTGAGTTGAGTGTTGTAGGGGGCTTCCGCCACCTGCATGTTCGCAACGAGTGATGCAACCGTCGTGGTCACATTAAATCCGGCTCCGCTGGTCGGCGAGCCGAAGCTCAGGCCAATTGCTCCCATATGATCCTTCCCTGCCTGTTGGTAATGACGCGGTTGGCGTTACCTGACACCTATGCCACGAGCAAGCGGGCAGCCACGTCTTCATGGAGTATCTGAGAGAAGCTTAAGAATCGGGCGCGGCCTGGTTTGACCGCGCCCGTTTAAAACGACAGGGGCACTACAGGTGGGACCTATGGATTACTGCAGCAGCTTTGTTACCATCTGCTGCGTGCTGTTCGCCTGTGCAAGAGCACTGATGCCGGTCTGCATCAGGATCTCGTCTTTGGACATCTGTGAAGTCGCCGAAGAATAGTCAGTCGCTGTTACCTGGTTGGCGGCTGATTGAAGGTTGACACTCTCGGTCGACATCACGTTGCTGGTGGAGTTCAGCAGGTTGACCTGCGAACCCACATAGCCGCGCTCTGCCGCTACGTCGATAATGGCAGTGTTGATAGAGCTCAAAGCTGTGGTTGATGCGCCTGTAGAGGTGAGGCTGGTAGTGGCCAGATTAACGTTGCCGGTTGAGGTTGAAGCATAAGTGAATGAGCTTGAAGAGTAGCTGAGTGTGCCATTGGCATCGCCGACTGCGGAGCTTGACAATGAATGCACAGAAAGGGTGTCGGTTGAGCCGTTGGTGTAGATGCTGACCGAACCACCGAATACGTTGACGCCGTTGTACTGCGTGTTGGTGCCGATGTTCGAGATTTCACCCAAGATCGACTGATATTCCTGGTTGGCTGCATTGACCTGTGAGCTGCTCAGGGTGCCGTTGGTCGACTCAGTCGCGAGTGTGACTGCGCGGTTGAGCATGGTGTTGACCTGCGACAGTGCGCCGTCTGCAGTCTGCAGAAAGCCGACACCCTGGCTCGCGTTCTGCGAAGACTGCGACAGTTCCGTGGTGTTGGCCATCAGGCCGTCAGCCAGCGAGAGGCCTGCTGCGTCATCGGCGCCCGAGTTGATGCGCGAACCGGAGGACAGCTGCTGCAGAACATTTGAAAGGTTCGCCTGGGTATCGTTAAGGTTATTCTGCGCGTAGATGGACGAGATGTTATTGAGAACGCTTAGCATGGTGAGTTCGCTCCTGTTGAATTGGCCTGCAGTGGTCCCCTGCCTGGGTACTTGACGCCGCAAGCTCGGTGCTTGCAGCGGCCACCTTGAGGGAGGAACCGGTTGACTACATAGCCGTTATCGGCGGAGGCTGTAGGCACTTTAAGTGCCAAGTGCTATTCCGATTACCTTTATCAGGATTTTCTTTTTTCGCTGCCCATCGAACTCTGCATAAAAGACGCGCTGCCAGGTACCGAGCTCGAGGCGCCCGTCCGACACCGGCAGGGTGGTTTCGTGGTGCAAAAGGAGTGCTTTCAGGTGAGCGTCGGCATTGTCTTCGCCTGTCTGGTGATGCCTGTAGTCAGCACCCGGAGCCGTTCGTAAGGACGGCGCCAGTTTCTCAAGCCATTCGCCTATGTCGTGAATGAGGCCACTTTCGTTGTCATTCACATAGATGGCGGCAGTGATGTGCATCGGTGTCACGAAACACAGGCCATCGCTGATGCCGCTGGCCCGGACGACCCGTTCGACTTCGCTGCTAATGTGCACCATCTCGTAACGCTTGCGGGTTTCGATTTCGAGGTAATCCGTGTAAACACGGGTGACACCTTCTGTTGTTCTGGCGGAGCTGGATCGATGCGATGCCATGAGTGCTTCCATCCTTTCGAGTGCTCGAGACTTCATAGATTCAGATGCCATCGAGTGAGAAGGTCAAAAGCGGTGCGGCTGCAGGCGTGCGTATTCCCCGCGTGGCACAGGATGATTGGAGTCAAAGCCTGTTCTCTGCGGAGCGGCTGCGCGGGCTCTATGAGGCGTTGGTGGAGGCCTACGGGGCGCAGCACTGGTGGCCTTCACAGACGCGTTTCGAGACGATTGTCGGAGCCTACCTGGTGCAGAACACGTCGTGGCGCGGCGTTATGCGGTCGATTGCCAGTCTCGACGCGCATGGAGCCCTTTGCATCGAGGGGATGCGCGATGTTCCTCTTGAGGAATTGAAAGTACTGATCCGGCCATCGGGATACATGGTGCGCAAGGCGGCGGCGTTGAAGGCGTTCGTCGGGTTTCTGGATGATCGGTATGGCGGATCGCTTGACGAGATGGCGGCGCAGCCTGTCGAGGCGATGCGGGCGGATCTGCTGGCGCTACCGGCAGTGGGCCCGGAGACGGCGGATGCGATCCTGCTGTATGCGCTGGGCCATCCGGTGATGGTGGTCGATGAGTATCTGCGGCGTATCACGCTGCGGCACGCAATTGTTCCGCCGCTGCCAAAGCTGAAATATGGGGAGTTGCAGAAGCTGGCGCTGTCAGCGTTTGCGGACGATGCTGCGGAGACACTCCTGACGCACTTCAACGAATTTCATGCGCTGATTGTGGAGGTCGGGAAGAATCATTGCGGGCCGCGGCCGCGGTGCGAAGGCTGTCCGCTGGCGCCCATGCTGCCGCCTGTCGATGGTCTGGTGGGCAAGTCGGGTGATTAAACTGTAGACCATGGAGCGCAAGCTTTTTATAGCGACGACCAATGCAGGTAAGCTGCGCGATTTCCGTGCGGCCGTGGATACACTTGGCGCCGTGCTTGACCCTCTGCCGGGGATCGCGGACATTCCGGCGCCAGACGAGGATGCGGATACCTTTGAAGGGAATGCGCGGCTGAAAGCGGTGGCTTATAGTGTGCACCTGCCGGGAGAGTTGGTGCTGGCGGACGATTCAGGGCTCGCAGTGGACGCGCTCGGTGGAGCGCCTGGTGTCTACTCGGCGCGTTATGCAGCGCGTGAGGGGTTTGACAATCCGCTTTCGCTGGCGGCCGACGAATTGAATAACCGGTGCCTGCTCGATCGGATGGCGACGGCGACAGAGCGGACGGCACGTTATAAATGTGTGCTGGCTGCGGCACGGGATGGCCTGGTGATCGCGACTGGCGAAGGCGTGGTGGAAGGTTTGTTGCTGTGTGAGCCGAGAGGTCACGGCGGCTTCGGCTACGACCCGTTGTTCCTGCTGCCGGAGTTGGGACTGACCATGGCGGAGATCGATCTGAAAACAAAACTGACACTGAGCCACCGCGGACGGGCGCTCAAGGCACTGCAGGCCTTGCTTGATCAGTAATAAATTATGAGAAAAATTTCGCGCGCTGCAAGAAAGTGGGACAAAACGGTCTGCTCGTGACCTGCGTTCCTTGACGCCTGCGTTTTCGGGCAGAAATAATGTAGTTTCAGGTAGATGGCGTTTTCTTCCTCTCTAGCGCCTGACTCAAAGGAGCATCCGCACTATGGCAACTGCAACGCCCAGCGCACCGGCACGTCCAGCGCCTTCTGATACCGGCGGGGTGAAACGCGGAGTACAGCCACTCCGGGCTGGCCAGGGTCATTCCTTTCTGCTGCGCAAGCTGCATTCTCTCAGCGGTATTGTGCCGATCGGCGCTTTCCTGGTGGAGCACCTGATCTCAAATTTTGAGGCGCTCAAGGGGCCAGCTGCGTATGCGGCACAGGTGAAGTTCCTCAATGGCCTGCCTTTCGTGCGTGTACTGGAGTGGGTGTTCATCTTTCTGCCGCTGGCGTATCACGCGCTCTATGGCGTGTACATCTGGTACCGCGGCAAGTCGAACGTCATTTATTACCCATGGTCGGGTAACTGGATGTACCTGATGCAGCGGGCCACGGGACTGATTGCGTTCGCCTACATTATTCAGCATGTGTGGCGGCAGCGATTTGCTGGGGTGAGTCTGCCGGAACATCCGGGAGCGGCGTTTCACAAGGTGCAGATGGAGTTGTCACATCCGTGGATGCTGGCTATTTATGCCATTGCGATGGTCGCGACCTGCTGGCATTTCGCCTATGGCATCTGGCTGTTCGCGGCCAAGTGGGGGATTACGCCGGGCGATCGTTCACGACGTGTGTCAGGTTATGCGTGCACGGCGATTGGCGTCCTGCTGGCGGCCATCGGACTGGCTAGTATGTATGCATTTATCAGCCCGCAGTACAAAAATGCGCCGGCTGATTTGACACCGGCACAAATCAGTAACGGTTCGACGGTGACGCCTGGTCCGAATGAGACGCCGCTCGAGTCAAAGTAGGGACTGGCCTTCGAGTCATACGCGCTTCGCGCCAAAGTGATCGGTCGATACCTGTGGAAGTAAGAGATTTTGGTTTAAGTCAGTGAGAGGAATTACGAGATGGCAGCATCACCCAGAATTATCGTAGTTGGCGGCGGACTGGCCGGACTGGCTTCCGTGATCAAGATCGCCGAAGCCGGCGGCAATGTTGACCTGTTCTCGATCGTGCCGGTCAAGCGGTCGCACTCCGTGTGCGCGCAGGGCGGCATCAACACGGCCAAGAACCTGAAGGGCGAAGGCGATACGACCAGGGCGCACTTCGACGACACCATTTACGGCGGAGATTTCCTGGCGAACCAGACGCCCGTAAAAGGGATGTGCGAGGCCGGGCCTTCGATTATCGATCTGCTCGACCGCATGGGTGTGCCGTTTAATCGCACGCCAGAAGGCCTGCTCGACTTCCGGCGCTTTGGTGGGACGTTGTTCCACCGGACAGCGTTCGCGGGCGCGACTACGGGCCAGCAGCTGCTCTATGCGCTCGATGAACAGGTGCGCCGGCATGAGTCTGAAGGCAAGGTGAAGAAGTACGAGGGATGGGAGTTTCTGTCCTCCGTGCTCGATAACAATGGCGTGTGCCGCGGCATTTGCGCGATGAACCTGCGGACGATGGAAGTCCGGACCTTCGAAGCGGATGCGATCATTCTCGCGACCGGGGGCATTGGCGCGATTTTCGGCAAGAGTACGAACTCGGTGGTATGCACGGGATCGGCCCAGTCTGCTGTCTATCAACAGGGCGCGTATTACGCGAATGGCGAGATGATCCAGGTGCATCCGACTTCAATTCCCGGCGAAGACAAGCTGCGACTGATGAGCGAATCGGCGCGCGGCGAAGGCGGCCGTGTTTGGGTGCCGAAGAAGCTGAATGATCCGCGGCCAGCAAATAGTATTCCGGCGGCGGACCGTTGGTATTTCCTCGAAGAGTGGTATCCGAAGTATGGCAACCTGGTGCCGCGTGATGTGGCGACGCGTGCCATTCACAAGGTGGTTTACGAGCATGGCCTGGGAATCGATGGACAGCCGATGGTCTATCTCGACCTGACACACATCGACAAGGAAACGCTGAACCGGAAACTCGAAGGCATTCTCGAGATTTACGAGAAGTTTGTCGGCGACGATCCGCGTGAAGTGCCGATGAAGATTTTCCCGGGCATGCATTACACGATGGGCGGTCTGTGGGTCGACTTCCAGCAGATGACGAACATTCCAGGCATCTTTGCTGCGGGCGAGGCCGAGTATAACTACCACGGCGCGAACCGGCTGGGCGCAAATTCCCTGCTGTCGTGCATTTATGGTGGCTTCCAGGCAGGGCCGAATGCACTGGCCTATGCAAAGTCGCTCGCAGCGGCGCCGGGTGATGGAGGTCATTCATCCGAGAAGCTGCGGCAGGAAGAATTAAATCAGCGGCTGGTGAGTTCGTCGGGTACAGAAAATCCGTTCCGCATCTGGCGGGAGCTGGGCGAATCGATGACCAAGAATGTGACGGTCATCCGCTACAACAAAAATATCCAGGAAACCGATAACAAGATTGTCGAGTTGCTGGAACGCTTCCGGAATATCAACCTGGGCGACAAGAGTACCTGGGCGAACACGAGCTTCGCCTTTACACGGCAGCTGTACAACATGCTGCAGTTAAGCCGGGTGGTGGCGCAGGGTGCGCAGTTGCGGGACGAGTCGCGGGGGTCACACTACAAGCCTGACTTTCCGGAGCGCGATGATGAGCGTTTCCTGAAGACAACGAAAGCAAACTTCGCACCGGATGCCGATGAACCGCGTTTCGAATATGAAGCAGTGGATACACAGTTCATCAAGCCACGGCCGCGCCGGTATGACGCAGCGAAGTAGCTTTCCGAAACGCCAACGTGGGTCAGACCGTATCGAGCATCGACCAAAGGAGTAGACCGATGGCAGTAGCAGAGAATATTCAGAATCGCGAAGCGCATAAGGAGTTCACCAAGAACGGGACAGCGGGCAAGCGCGTAAAGCTCGAGATCAAGCGGCAGGATGGACCGGATGGTAAGGCGCGCTGGGACAAATTCGATATTCCGTGGAAGCCGGGAATGAACGTTATTTCCGCGATGATGGATATCGCAACCGATCCGGTTACAGTCGATGGACAGCAGACGACACCGATCACCTATGACTCGAATTGTCTTGAAGAGATTTGCGGTTCATGTGCAATGTTGATCAATGGCCGCGCGCGCATGGCGTGTTCTGCGCTGGTCGATAATTTTGAGCAACCGATCAAGCTTGAACCACTTTCGAAGTTCCCGCTGGTGCGCGATCTGTCTGTTGATCGCGGCGTGCTGTTTGAAAATCTGAAGAAGGTAAAGGCCTGGGTTCCGATCGACGGTACGTACGACCTGGGCGAAGGGCCACGCGTGTTTCCGCAGGTGCAGGAAGAGCGTTATCCGCTGTCGAACTGCATCTCCTGCTGCTGCTGCATGGAAGTGTGTCCGCAGTTTACGGAAGATACCGGCTTTGTCGGCGCCGCGACGATTGCGCAGGTCCGGTTGTTTAATGATGATCCGACTGGGAAGGTATTGAAGGAAGATCGCCTGCGCGCTCTGATGGGCGATGGCGGGATTCAGGAGTGCGCTTTTTCACAGAACTGTGTTGAGTCGTGTCCCAAGGAACTGCCGCTGACGCGTTCTATTTCGGATGTAAGTAGACAGGTGATCGTGCAGGGTCTTAAGGATGCATTTACGATCTGACTGGCAGCGTTCATTTGCCAGAAAAGGCCCCGTAGCGGGGCCTTTTTACTGCGCAATTGGCGACAGGATTATTTGGTGAAGATGTTGTTGTCGGACTCGTCCTGACGCTGGCGCTCGAGGCCCTTGCCGGCTGCCTTGTTCGCGATCTCGTTCATCTTCTCACTGGCCGATTCGTCTGTCTTGGTCGAATCAGTATTCAGCGAATTATGGGCTGGGCGATTGTGATCTTTTTCAAGGATGGATTCCATCGTTAACACCTCACACATACTGATGACAGGCGTCTTTGCGGGGTTGTGCGTTGCCGAAGATTCCGTGGCGCCGCAGAGCCGCCTACCTGGAGCTGAACCGCACCAGTGCAATGCCCTGACGTGCAAGCTTGAAGGTTACGACGGCTTCGGTTCCCTGTACGTCAACGGTCCGGGATTGAACCTGGTCTAATTTGCTCGCTGCCATGAGCGTGCCCTGCTGCGCCGGGGAGGGCCGGCCCGGCGAACCCAGTTCAATCCATCGCTGGTAGGCATTGCTGTGATCGCGGTCGACCAGGAATTCCTGGACCTGAACGGTTCGGTTGCGCAGGCCACGCAAGTGAAGAGTGACTTCTGCGGGTGACGCTGCGACATCCCGATCATCGTAGTTCCAGGCAAGGACGTCAAGGGTCTTGCCATCACGTATCGCCACGGCGTTGATGTCCGAGCGTTGACTTGCGTCGCCTGCCAACACCTGGTCGAGAGTGAGGGCTCCAGTGCTTTGCGTAGTAAGCCATTCGCCGCTACTGCCCAGCATGCCCCACATGCGGAAGACATTCAGTACTGCCTTGTCGACGCCGTTGGTAGCAAGATCACGCAGGCCGGCGAAGTAGGGTTCATTTTCGAATTCGAAGGCCCAGGTGACAGAGCCCCGCAGGTTGACTTGATTGACGCGGGCCAGTTCGTAGGCGCGCGCCGTCGCCTCGGCAATCGACACACCGTAGAGCGGACCGTTGCGATAGGCGTTCTGCGGATTGGTTTCGATACCACAAGCCGCGCATCCTTCCGGATCGTTCTCGCCCATGATGATCGGCGTGTTTTTCCACTCTGGATAGGAAGCGACGATTTTCATACCCACATCGACTGCGCGGAGCTGGTGCGCGATGTTCATCTGCACATGTTTTGCCTCGCCTTCGCTGACAACTTTCGGCTCGCCTTTGGGATGGAAGCTGATGAAGTCAAGCGGCGCACCTGTGCCACCGGTCGCTGCATTCCTTCCGTGCGCGCAATGCTCGAGAAACTGCTTCAGGAAAGCTCCTGACGCGGGATGGTCTTGGTAGGGGCCAGTGGATTCAGGACCACCAATTTTGGCATTAGGCAGGGCTTTACGGATGGCAGCAGCGGTCACGTCGTACAGCTTGTCGTACTCTTCCGGCGTGCCGTGCCAGTAGGGGATATCAGGTTCGTTCCAGACCTCCCACAACCAGTTGTCGGTGCTCACGCCATACCGTTCGTGCAGGTGCGTCGCCCAGGCGGTGACAAGGGCGCCCCACTTGTCGTAATCCTTCGGAGGATAGGACCAGCCGGTGAAGACATCGCCTTTGGGGAAGGTGTGGCGATACGGTTCGGGATGGGTCGACAGGGCTTCAGGCATAAAGCCGACTTCGACTAACGGGCGCACCTTTGCATCGCGGAAGGCGTCGAAGATTTTGTCGGTGACGGCCCAGTTGTAGATGGCGTGACCCTGCGCATCTTCTGTGTAAGCGTTGGTCGAACCCCACTTGAGCGAGCTGTCGCCATTGCCGGTGGTGAGCAGATTGTGCACGCGGATATAAACCGGCGCTGGACTCAATGCAGCGAGTTCATGAAGCAGCTTCTGACCATTGGGAGCGTAGACGTAGTTGGGCTCGTCGGCACCGAAGTAGTTCCAGACCGGCTTGTAGTGCGGCTGGGTGTCGAGTGGTTTTGAAGCATCGATGGTGATCTGTACCTGTGGCGAATTTTGTTGTGCATCGATGGCTTGATTAAGAATGACCAGACAGGCGGCGGCGATTGCCAGTTTGAACAGCATGCGGCGAGTGTATCGCGTGCTGCGATGGCTGGGCAGTGCTTTGCTACACTTGGCGACAACTGCTATGAGAAGCATTCCATGAAAAACAGGTGCCCGGGTGTTGCCGCAGCCGTGGCCATCCTGCCGTTCAGCGCCAAGCCGCTTCCGGCACCGCTGGGCAGACTACAGCAACCTAACGTATACCTGCTGCAAGAAGTAAGAAGACACCACACATGACAAGTGCAGATCCCGCAACACTCACGATCGATACGCATGCCGATACAACCCAGCGGATGCTCGATGATGACTATGATTTGGGGAGCCCGCTCAATGGCGGCCATCTGAATTTTGCAGCAGCAAAGACGGGTGGTCTGAACGCTGAATTTTTCGCAATATGGGTTGAGCCGAAGCTGTACCAGGGCCGCTACGTGCAGCGCACGCTGGACCTGATTGACGCAGTCTATCAGCAGGTGGCGAGGCATCCGGACAAGATGCGGATGGCATATTCAACCAGTGACATCGTCGCGGCGTACAGGGAGGACCGGCTGGCCGCGCTGATGGGGATTGAGGGCGGTCACTCGATCGACAGCAACATCCGCATTCTGCGCGATTACTACCGGCTCGGCGTGCGTTATATGACGCTGACGTGGTCGAACTCAAACGGCTGGGCTGATTCCTCGGGTGACGCCGATGACACGCATGTGCCACACACGGAGACGGGCCTGAGCGAGTTCGGCAAGGATGTGATCTACGAAATGAACCGGCTCGGCATGATGGTCGATGTGTCGCATGTGTCTGATAAGACTTTTTATCGCACGCTTGAGAGTACGCGGACGCCCGTCATCGCGTCGCACTCGGCGGCGCGGGCGCTCTGCGATTCTCCTCGGAACATGACGGACGACATGCTGCGCGCCATGAATGTAAATGGCGGCGTAGTGATGGTGAACTTCTACTCGGCATTTTTGAGTAATGACTATCGCAAGGCATGGATGGCGCAGAAGCGGGAGCGGGATAAGGCGAACGAGGCGTTGATTGATAAGGCGAAGGCTGAGGGGCGCGCTGCAACGTTTGCTGAAACCAATGCGGTAGACCGCAGTTTCGCGGCGAAGATTGCACGGCCAACACTGAGTGTGCTGATCGACCACATCGATCATGTGGCGAAGATCGCGGGCATCGATCATGTGGGAATTGGCTCGGATTTCGATGGCATTTCGTCGACGCCGGCGGGCATCGATTCGGCAGCTGACCTGCCGAAGATCAAGGCTGCCCTGAAACAACGCGGCTACAGCGAAGCGGACTGCAACAAAGTCATGGGCAGCAACTTTCTACGCGTCTTTCGTGAGGTCGAGGCGAAGAGCAAGGAGATCCAACCAGGCGATCGTCTGAAGATCACAGAGCGGCAGCCTTTTCACTAAGAGGCGGCGATTTAAGGCGCAGTGTGAAGCGGCCGGGGTGACCCGGCAAGCTGGTTGCGGTAGTCTCAAGAGTGGATTTACACATGAAATTGACTTGTCTGCCTGCTGCACTCTTATTCTTTCCCGCTGCGCTTGCAATCGCACAGCAGGCCGCGCCACAGACGCCGCCGCCGGCGACCCCGCCTGCATCCACTTCCGGCAATGCGAGTGATCTACCGGACATGCCTGCGGCACAGGTGCACACGTCTCCACAACCAACGGGCGCAACGGCCGTGTTCGATACGTCCATGGGCAGGATTATCTGTAAATTCTTCGACAAGCAGGCGCCTGAAAGTGTCGCCAACTTTGTCGGACTGGCGGAGGGTACGAAGGATTGGAAAGATCCTGTGACTGGGCAGATGATGCATGGCAAGCCACTGTATGACGGCACGCAGTTTCATCGGGTGATTCCGGAATTCATGATCCAGGGCGGCGATCCCGAGGCCTCTGGTCGAGGCGACCCGGGGTATTACATCAAGGATGAAACCAATCCCGATCTAAATTTTGACGTGGCGGGACGGTTGGCCTATGCGAACAGTGGTCCCGGAACAGATGGAAGCCAGTTTTTTATTACGGAGCAGCCCGTTCCAGAATTGGATCAGAAATACACTATCTTCGGCCAATGCGATGATCCCGGCGTACTGGTGGTGAAGACGATTGCGCGGGTGGATCGGGATAACAGCGATAAGCCGGTGGCCCCCGTGGTGCTGAACAAGGTCACGATCGTGGATGCGGGCAAGGCCATTCCACCTGCTCCAGCAGCAGCTGCGGCACCTACACCGGCTCCAGCAGAAACATCGCGGCCAGCTACGAGTGCTCCGCAGCCGCACTAAGTCAGAATTTTTTATTAGAAGCTTTTTAATGAAGGAGAAACTATGTCACGCACGCCCGGCACTTATGCCGTTTTCAACACATCAGAGGGTAAGATTGTATGCCGTCTCTTCGAAAAAGAAGCACCGAAAACTGTTGCGAACTTCGTTGAACTGGCCGAGGGTACACGCGAGTGGACACATCCGCTCACCGGTAAGAAATCCAACGACAAACTGTATGACGGAACGATTTTTCATCGCGTCATTCCTGACTTCATGATCCAGGGCGGCGATCCGGCCGGCTCCGGCATGGGTGGCCCGGGCTACAAGTTTGAAGATGAGACCAAGGGCTCACCGCATCGTTTCGACAAGCCTGGCAAACTCGCGATGGCGAATGCTGGACCGAATACCAATGGTAGCCAGATATTTATCACGACGGCTAACACTGAGTGGCTGACGGGCAAGCACACCATTTTTGGCGAAGTTGTCGAGGGCTATGACATTGCCGAGAAGATTTCGAAGGTCAAGAAGGGTGCACAGGACAAGCCGACGACACCGGTCGTGGTCGAGAGTGTCGTGATCGAGCGAGAAGCGTAGTCCTTTCAGACTATTCGTGGCGTTTGGGAATACTGGCATTGCAGATCCCGCCAGTGCGCTGCACTTCGGTCGGGATGACGACTTCAATTAATGCTTAGCCCGATTATATTTTTGGTAAAACAGAAAGGCCCGCACCGCAGCGGGCCTTTCTATTTGCAGTAACTAAGCGACGCCAATGACGGTGCAGAGTTCTTTCACTGCATCAGCACTCTTGTGCAGTGCTGCCTGTTCTTCCGGACTGAGTTTGATTTCAATGATCTGCTCGAGTCCGCGCTCGCCGAGTTTGCAGGGCACGCCCACGTAAAGACCGTTGATGCCGTACTCACCCTGCAGATATGCAGCACAGGGCAGGATTTTCTTCTTGTCTTTCAGGATTGCCTCGACCATTTCAACTGCAGCGGCAGATGGAGCGTAGTAGGCCGAACCAGTTTTGAGATGCTTGACAATCTCTGCGCCGCCATTGGCCGTGCGCTCGACCAGGCGGTCGACAGTTGCCTTGTCCATCAGTTCTGTGATGGGGATCCCGGCGACTGTAGAGTAGCGTGGAAGTGGCACCATAGTGTCGCCATGGCCACCGAGCACAAAAGCTGTTACGTTCTCTACGGAGACCTTCAACTCTTCTGCGATGAAGGTGCGGAAGCGTGCGGAATCGAGGACACCGGCCATTCCGATAACGCGCTCGCGGTTGAACTTCGAGTGCTTATACGCAGCCTGCGCCATCGCGTCGAGCGGGTTTGAAACGATGATGAGGATCGAGTTCGGCGATGCAGCCGTCACCTTGCCGACGACATCTGCCATGATCTTTGCATTCGTATTCAGCAGATCGTCGCGGCTCATGCCGGGCTTGCGCGCGATGCCCGCAGTGATGACAACGATATCCGAGTTTGCCGTATCTTCATAACCGTTGGTGCCGACGATATGAACGTCGCGCTTTTCGATCGGCATGGCTTCGAGCAGGTCGAGAGCCTTGCCCTGCGGCACTCCTTCTACTACGTCGACCAGCACGACGTCGGCAAGTTCCTTGGCTGCTAACCAGTGTGCGGCCGTCGCGCCGACGTTGCCCGCACCAACTACTGTGACCTTCTTACGCATTGCTTCTCCTTCATTGCTTGTCTCATTCCATTTTACGCGCGACTCTGCTCACATATTTGAGATCATGCGCGTTGCGAACTCGCTGGTCTTGACCTTGGTTGCGCCCTGCATCTGGCGCTCGAAGTCATATGTGACAAATTTCTGCGCAATGGTTTTTTCCATCGAGCTTTCGATGAGCTTCGCTGCTTCTTTCCAGCCAAGAAATTCGAACAGCATGACGCCGGAGAGGATGACAGAGCCGGGATTGATGACATCCTTGTCAGCATACTTGGGAGCAGTTCCGTGCGTGGCTTCGAAGACGGCGTAGCCATCGCCGATGTTGGCGCCGGGGGCGATGCCGAGACCACCAACCTGTGCGGCGGCGGCGTCCGAGATGTAGTCGCCGTTGAGATTGGGCGTAGCGAGAATACTGTATTCTTCCGGCCGGATGATGATCTGCTGAAAGATCGAGTCAGCGATTCGGTCGTTGATCATGACTTTGCTGCGCCATTTGCCGCCGCCGTGGGTGCTGCCGATCTTCGCGATGACGTCTCTCACTTCGGCATAAAGTGCGGCGCGAAATTCGTCATTGCCGAATTCAAGACCCGGCTCGATGAGTGCGGCGTTGGCTTCGACAGACAGGTTGGGATCGCTCTCAAGGTTACCGAGGATCCAGCTTTCGCGCTCGGTCACGACATCATTGCGAAATTCATCGCGAGCCACTTCATAACCCCATTCGCGGAAGGCAGCTTCGGTGAACTTCATGATGTTGCCTTTGTGAACGAGCGTCACCGACGGCCGATTGTTCTCAAGCGCGTCCTTGATGGCGTAGCGGACGAGCCGCTTCGAACCGAAGATGGAGATGGGCTTGAT
>CAXTNK010000009.1:30439-59708 GCA_964245665.1 uncultured Acidobacteriaceae bacterium | reverse complement strand
CCTTTTTCTTTGTACCCATTTCATTGTTCAGGAAGTCAATAATCTTTTTTGCTTCGGGAGTTCCCTGCTTGAACTCGATGCCAGAGTAGACGTCTTCGGTGTTCTCGCGGAAGAGCACGATGTCCAGGCGCTCAGGGTGTTTTACCGGGCTGGGAACGCCGTCGTAATACTTCACCGGACGGACGCACGCATAGAGATCGAGTAACTGGCGCAATGCGACGTTGAGCGACCGGATGCCACCGCCGACGGGTGTCGTGAGCGGTCCCTTGATGGATACGCGGAGGTCGCGCGCGGCATTGACCGAATCATCGGGCAGCCAGTTTTTGGCGACCTTGTAGGCCTTTTCGCCAGCCAGGATCTCAAACCACTTCACCGACCGTGTACCTCCGTAAGCCTTCTCGACAGCTGCATCGAATACGCGTTGCGAAGCACGCCAGATATCGCGGCCAGTGCCGTCGCCTTCGATGAACGGGATGATGGGATGGTCGGGGACCGTGTAGGTGCCGTCGCTGTAGGTGATCGCTTCGCCGCCTGTGGGTAGAGCCGTGCCGTTGTAGCTGGATTGCATTTTGCGATGAGTCCTCTCAAGCCAAAGCTGCGCTCATTTTTCGAGCAAGGGAGAGGCTAACACTGCTCTTCCAGCACGGGCAAACGGGGAGATCGAACCAGGCGTTGTCCACTCTTTATTGTCTGTTGCGAATTGCAGGACACCGCAATGAAACGAGCGACCTCGGAACCAAGCTGCGTAAGAAACTGGAGCTTGCAGCGCAAGCCGCTGCCCGAGTATTGCTGTTGTTCGATCGGTTACGGAGGCGAGGCCGAGACGCTGTAAAGCGGCCTAGAATACACGGCAGAAGCCTTGCGATTCGCAAAGCCTGCCTCCCAGGCGATGCAGGTTGAGCCGAGAGAATGAGCTGCTCAAGAGGCGTGAATACAGGGTGAAATCGAGTCGATGTGGTGTCGAGTCAACGTGCGGCCTTTATACTTGAAAGAGAAAATTATGCCTCTTCAAAAGAATTTCCGTATTGGCCTGGTGCAGATGTCGTGCTCGCCAGATCCCGCCGCCAATCTCGATAAAGCAGCCGACCGGGTGCGTGATGCGGCGCGCGAAGGCGCAGATGTGGTGTGCCTGCCTGAACTGTTCGGCGCCCAGTATTTTTGCCAGCGCGAAGACATCGGGTTATTTGATATCGCCGAATCAATTCCCGGGCCGAGCACTGACCGACTGGCCGCTGTCGCTCGCGAAGAAAAGGTAGTCGTAGTCGCGTCATTGTTTGAGCGAAGGGCAGCTGGCCTATATCACAATACGGCTGCGATTCTGGAGAGCGATGGATCCCTTGCCGGAATCTATCGCAAAATGCATATTCCGGATGATCCGCTCTATTACGAAAAGTTTTACTTCACGCCGGGCGATCTGGGTTTCCGTGCATTCGATACGTCGGCCGGGACCATTGGGACGCTCGTGTGCTGGGATCAATGGTATCCGGAGGGCGCGCGGATCACGGCACTGCAGGGAGCGAATGTGCTTTTCTTTCCGACGGCCATCGGCTGGCATCCGGCAGAGAAAGAAGAATTTGGCGCGGCGCAGTATGACGCCTGGCAGACGATCCAGCGCTCGCATGCAATCGCGAACGGCGTGTATGTGGGAGCGGTCAATCGCGTCGGACATGAGAATGGTGACGTGCGCGGGAATCGCGTCGAAGGAGCGCAGCTGGAGTTCTGGGGCGGGTCGTTCATTGCTGATCCGTTCGGACGCATTCTCGCGAAAGCGGCGCATGATCGTGAAGACATCCTGATTGGCGAGACTGATTTGAAGGCGCTTGAAGACCAGCGGCGTAACTGGCCGTTCCTGCGCGATCGCCGTATCGATGCATATCAGCCGATTGTGAACCGTTATCTTGATCCTGTCGTGACGAAAAAGAAGGACAGCTGACTTTGGCCGATTCACAGAATAACGGTCAGACGCCGCGGGCACTTGGCTACCGGATGCCGGCAGAGTGGGCTCCTCATACAGCGACGTGGCTCGCGTGGCCGCACAATGCGGAAGACTGGCCGGGCCGCTTCCAGCCCATCCAATGGGTGTATGCCGACATCGTGCGGCATCTCGCGCGAGTCGAGCAGGTGCACATCCTGGTGAATGATTTAGCCGCGGAACGCCGGGCACGCAGTGTGCTTGAACGTGTGCACGCACACATGGCTGCCGTGCAATTTCATGCATGGCCGACAGATCGCATCTGGCTGCGCGATTCCGGTCCAATTTTTGTCAAACGATCGGGAAATTCCGGAATAGATACCATAGCGGTGACGAATTGGAAGTTCAATGCCTGGGCAAAGTATGACAACTGGCAGCTCGATGACAAACTGCCCGCGAAGGTGGCGGCTGATCTGAAGCTGCCGGCGTTTACACCTGTGGTGAAACTTGCGAATGGCAGGGAGCATCGGCTGGTGCTCGAAGGCGGAAGCATCGATACGAATGGCGCGGGTGTCCTGCTGACGACCGAGGAGTGCCTGCTGAGCGAGTTTCAGCAGCGGAACCCGGGCATCACTCGCGACCAGCTCGAGCATGCCTTTTCAGAGTACCTAGGCGTGAACCAGGTGGTGTGGTTGAATCGCGGCTGCGCCGGCGATGACACGCATGGACATGTCGACGACATCGCGCGATTTGTGAACGAGAACAGAATTGTCACAGCGGTTGAGTCGAATACTCATGATGAGAATCATCTGCCGCTGGCAGAAAATCTGGACCGGCTGCGGTCGGCACGGAATCTTGACGGTAAACCGTTCGAGATTGTGGAACTGCCAATGCCCGCGCCCGTAATTTTTGAAGGGCAGCGTCTGCCGGCGAGCTATGCTAATTTTTATATCGCGAATGGCCTGGTGCTGGTGCCGACATTCAATGACCACAACGATCGGCATGCGCTCAACCTGCTGGCAGAGCACTTCCCTGCGCATAAAATCGCCGGCATTCATTGCGGGGATTTTATCTGGGGACTGGGAGCGCTGCATTGCATGACACAGCAGCAGCCGGCGCCATGATTCAACCTGTGATCCAGCCTCTGACCGATGTCGAGTACCTGCAGATGGCGCTGGCTCAGGCCCGCGAGGCGGCGGCGGCTGAGGAAGTACCAGTGGGCGCGGTGGTGGTGCTGCAGGGTAAGGTGATCGGGATCGGGCAGAATTATGTGCTCCGGACGAATGACCCGACGGCCCATGCCGAAGTGGTTGCGATGCGGGCTGCGGCGGCGGGGATCGACAACTATCGGCTCGTTGGATGCACGCTGTACTCGACGCTTGAGCCTTGCTCCATGTGCGCGGGCGCGATGCTGCATGCGCGGATCTCAAGGCTGGTATTTGCTGCGTCCGATCCGAAAGCCGGGGCAGCGGGGTCGGTGCTGTCCGTGCTGAACCATCCCCGTCTAAACCACCAGGTGGAGCTGACCGCAGGCATCCTCGCCGACGAAAGTGCTGCGATCCTGCAGGGGTTTTTCCGCTCGCGGCGGCGTGGGACGCCCAACCCTATTTAAGGAGCCGACTGTACGGGCGCATCGGTAGCACGGTATGATTTGCGGATGAAACTGGTCGTTTATACCGCCTCATGGTGCCGCGATTGCCGCACTGCTAAACGCTTCCTGCAGGAGCATGAGATCCCCTATACCGAAATTGATATCGAAGAAACTCCGGGCGCTGCGGACGAAGTGATCGAGAATGTTGGTAAACGGGCGATTCCGCAGTTTGTGATCGATGGCAAATGGGTGCAGCCGTATCGACCTGGACAGGGGTTCCTGTTTGAGGAGATGAGCGCATTGCTGCAGGTCGGGGCGCACAAGCGAGGTTGAACTCGTGGCGGCTCAATGGTTAGTTGCTTGCTTCATCATTCCCAAAGGTTCTTCGCGGCTGCGATGCGGTTCGGCAACGCCGATACTTATGCAGCGCTTCGATCGAGACGAAAACTGCAAATGATTTGGGGCGTTGCGGAAGATGGGCGAAACGCAGGTTCTTCGACTTCACTGCGTTCCACTCTTCAGCGTTCGGGTGAGGCATGACACACCTGTGATCGCTTCAACGAAGCCGATTCCGTTACGCGGCAGGATGACACTCGCAAACAACTAGGCGACTGAGGTCCCATCGCCGTCGGCTGGACCGGGGTCGTTCATGATGGCGCGGGCATCGACTTCATCTTCGGCGGCGACCTGTAACTGCAGCATGCCCATGCCGGTGCCGTAGAGATGGCCGGCTTCTTCCCCATTCAAAAAACTGGTGATGCCGGCTGAGTCAAGGCGGCCCTTGGCGAGTTCTGCTTCGAGGGTGTCCTGGTAGCGCTCGATGGTAACGAGTTCTCCGCCGGGGACTACTTTGCCGTCTGCTAAATCCTGTTGTGTGCTCATAATTCTCCTTGTACTGACCCTATATGTGATGCGCAGCTTAGAATGGAAGTCTGCGATAAAGCTGGTGGAGGAACGAATTTGATAGCGCGTTATACCCGGCCGGAGATGGGCCGTATCTGGAGTGACGAGAACAAGTATCGCTCATGGCTGGCAGTCGAAACTGCTGCATCCGAGACGCTTTCCGAAGACGGGATCGTGCCGGCCGAGGCAGCCAAGGCGATCCGTGAAAAGGGCGGCTTCGACCTCAAGCGCATTGAAGAAATTGAAGCCGAGGTCAAGCATGACGTCATCGCGTTTACGACAGCGGTGGCTGAAAAAGTTGGCCCCGAGTCGCGGTGGTTTCATTATGGACTGACGTCGAACGATGTCGTCGATACTGCGCAGGCACTGCAGATCAAGGCGGCTTCGGTCATCATTCGCAAAGGCATCGAGGACCTGTCGGCTGTCCTGCTGAAGCGCGCGCTCGAGTTCAAGCACACGCCGACGATTGGGCGGACGCATGGTATTCATGCCGAACCGACTACTTTTGGCCTGAAGTTACTGAACTGGTATGCCGAGATGCAGCGTAACCTGTTCCGCTTCGACGCGGCGGCGGAAGACATCCGCATTGGCAAGTTGTCGGGCGCCGTCGGAACCTTTGGGCACCTGAAGCCGGAGCATGAAGAGAGGATCTGCGCCAAGCTCGGGTTGCTGCCGGCTCCGGTGGCGACGCAGGTGATCCAGCGGGATCGGCACGCGCACTACATCTCGACACTGGCGATCCTGACGTCAACGCTGGACAAGATCGCGACTGAGATACGACATCTGCAGCGGACCGAAGTGCGCGAAGCGCAGGAATATTTTTCCGAGAAGCAGAAGGGTTCTTCGGCCATGCCGCACAAGAAGAACCCGATCATCAGCGAACAGATCAGCGGCCTCGCGCGCGTAGTGCGAGCCAATGCGCAGGCAGCTTACGAGAATATTGCGTTGTGGCATGAACGGGATATTTCGCACTCTTCGGTGGAGCGGGTGATTTTTCCCGACTCGACCGTTCTGACGGATTACCTGCTCGCGAAGACGACTTCCCTGCTGGACAAGCTGCTGGTGTATCCGCAGCGAATGATCAAGAACCTCGAGAGCACGGGCGGGCTGATTTTTTCGGGTCAGCTGCTGCTGGACCTGGCGGAATCAGGTATGTCGCGCGAAGAGGCTTACCGGCTGGTGCAGACGCATGCGATGACGGCATGGCGCGACGACCTGGTCTTCCGCGATGAAGTGGCGAAGGATCCTGCGATTAGTAGCAGGTTGTCACCGGAAACTTTGGCGAAGACGTTCGATCTGCATCGTCAGTTGTCGAATGTGGATGCGATTTTCGATCGCGTGATCGGCCACCATGTGCCGGCTGCGCATGCCGTGGTGCCGCGAGCCGCCGGTGGCTGAGCCTATTCTGCGAAATATTACGGTCGCGTTCACGGGCGCGAGTGGGGCGGTATTTGGCCGCGAGTTGCTAAGGGCGCTGGAGCAGGATGAGCGTGTCGGCACGGTGAATTTTGTGGCTTCAGAAAATTCACTGCGCGTGCTGGCTGAAGAGCTTCAACTAAGCGGGCGCAATGGGCTGGTCGAGAAATTGCTTGGCCATGCCTCGGCGAAAATCAGGCAGCTTTCTGAAGCCGATATCGGCGCGAATATTGCGAGTGGCAGCTATCCCTCTGACGCGATGGTCGTGCTGCCGTGCAGTATGGGCACGCTTGCGGGCATCGCGCACGGGCTGGCGTCGAACCTGATCGAGCGGGCGGCGGATGTATCGCTGAAAGAGCAGCGGCCTCTGATACTCTGCGTGCGTGAGACACCGTTCAACAAGATTCATCTGCGTAATATGCAGCTTGCTGCCGATGCCGGCGCGGTGATTTTCCCGGTGATCCCGGCGTTCTACAACCGGCCGACGACTTCAGATGAGATGGCGCGGGAATTCGTTTTTCGGGTGCTGGCAATGCTTGGATTGGCGCAGGCCGGGGCCTACGTGTGGAAGGGCTAGGCCGGGTTGGATCGGAGTGCCTGGTGAAGGATCGTGGTTCCGATCCCACCTTTGCTTCGCAAAGTCAGGGCCTCGGGATTTTACGGCTGGTTTAGAAACCGCAGGTCCTTCAGCTTCGCCCAGGATGACAAATCGGGAAAAGTGCCACGGGTATTGGGCCACGGTTGGTTCAGTGGCTTCCAGGCGGTTTAGCAGCTTGTGTGGATGGAGTCGAGGCTGAGTTGCTTTCTTTCGCTTTGGCGAATGAGAAGAGGCCCCAAAACCCGGATGCTGACGAACGACTGACCTGCGCAGACTGGACTGATGCGTTGTCCTGCTGGCTGTCGCGCTGCGTGTCGGGTCGATCCAGGAACGCAATCATATCCGGCGCGATCTTGTTTGCGCATAGTCCCGGAGCGAGGTGGCCGCAGCCGTTGATCAATTGCAGCTGGGATCGCCGAACGCCGGCGTGGATCGTGTAGGCGAGCGACAAAGGCGTCAGGTGATCTTCTTTTCCCCAGACAATCAAGACCGGCATGGTCAGTTCGTTGAGTTTGTTGTCAAGCAGGTCGTGGCCGGTGAGCATTGCATCTACGGAACGGCGGATGACCCATGCATCCGGCTGGGCGCGCTTGAGAAAAGCGCGGGCGAGGAAGGTTGGCATCCGGGGGGCGGCTGGTGAGAGCAGATACATCAGCTGGTGCAACTGGTCAAGATCAGTCGGCGTAAAGAGCGAGGGATCGAAGCTCGGCTGGAAACGGAGACCAGCACTGTCGAGCAGCACCAGACGGCCCACGCGCTGCGGCATATCAGTCGCGACTACCATCGAGATCCAGCCACCCATGGACCAGCCGGCGAGGTCAGTATGCTGCAGGTGCTGAGACTCCAGAAAACCTTCGACGATTCGGGCTTCTTGAGCGATCGAGTACGGCGCATTCGAAGGGCGGTCGGACTGGCCGTAGCCGAGCAGATCGACGGCGTAGACGCGCCGGCCGCTGCGCACCAGGGGGCCGATCAGTCCAACCCAGTCCGACGCGCGACTCCCCAGGCCATGCACCAGCACAATCGGCTGCCCACTGCCGCCTACCAGGTAGTGAATGCGGTAGCCGTCGATCATGGCATCCTGATTCTGCATGCCATCGACGAACAGACGGGCTGCGGTCACGCGATCTAACACGGCGAACGGTCGGTAATAAAGCGTGAGACCAAGAGCAAGCAGCAAGGCAGCGCTGAAGGCCACCCAGAGCTTCAGCCTGGTACTGAGAACAGATCCGATTTCAGCGATTTTCTGTTGTGAAAACGCCCCTTGCAGTGTCGCCATTTTCTTTTGATCCGTTTCTACGTCTTACTTCCAGATGCTGAAGCTGCCATGAAGATTAATGTTCGTTACGGATTGCCGACGGCTGGTTGAACTTTTCATCATCCCTAAGCGGACGCTGCAAAACCTTTGTGAATCACGCGCAGCGTTCGGGATTGCAGGCCGTACTCCCCTAAATGCTGCTGCATCACCCAGCGTGCTTCAAGTGCGTCGCTCCCGCCAATAGCTGTGCCGTTTACAGGCCGGCAAAGGAAGTCGATGAGCACATAGTGGAACCGGACTCGGCTGTCCTGTTCGTGACGGCCCTCCTCGTCATGGACGATATGGTCAAGCACTTCAATCACAACTACCGGCTCGACTACGACGCCGGTTTCTTCCAGAACCTCGCGGGCCACGCCTGCTTCGAGCGTTTCACCCAGTTCAAGCACGCCGCCAGGGAGTGACCATTCACCTTGCGACGGCGGATTGGCCCGGCGCACCAGCAGCACCGCCCGGTGTCCGTCATCATCGTCCCGAATGACGACACCGGCAACCGCAGGTACGGGATGCACGGGATACTCCTGGCCCATTCAACGTGCCCTCCGCCGCTATCTATGGCAAACAAAAGGGGCATAGCCGAAGCCACACCCCGTTTCCCCTGAGCTGTGAAACCTGCTTAAAACCGGATGGGCCTTTTATATTCTTCGTCGAAAACTGTGCGGGCCATGCTGAAACGGCCACCCCGATACTTGTCCGAGCCCTTCAACTTGCCAATGGCCAATAATGCGACTACGGAATAGCTTATCGGAAGTTTTAACGATTCTTTAATCTTTTGTTCTTCAAAGCCTTCCATTGGTGCTGTATCGAAATCCAGGCTCTCGGCCATCAATAACATGTGAGTGAACGCAAACATGACCTGCCGGTTGAGCCACATGGGCATGTTGGGATGGTTGGCGAGGTAGTTGGGAATGGTGGCCTTGGCCTGCTCGGCATAGCTTTCGCTCATACCTCCCTCGCGGCCGATGCGGAGCATTTCGTCGAGGTCGCCGTTGCGCCACCCGTCGGCGTCGCCGCAGGCAACAATAACGACAGAAGCTTCTTCCACCTTGGCCTGGTTATAGCAGGCAGCGCGGAGACGGCGCTTGCCCTCGTCGCTGCGGACGACGACGAAACGCCAGGGCTGCAGGTTATAGGCGCTGGGGGCCTGGATGCCGGCCGACAGGATCTGTTCGAGATCGGCATCCTCAATCGGGCTGCCGTCGAAGCTGGGCGTGGCGCGCCGGTCCCGTAGTACTTGTGACAACGTCTTTTCCATCTTGACCTGCCGCGGCGGCCTGGCCGCACCGGACTCCATCCAGGATTGGCTGCCGGAACGTGGTTTCCTTCCAGGATTGAAACTATAGCCTGCGGATGGTCAGCACGGCTTCTATTGATTATGTCGAAAGCAGGACAATAGCAAATTCAAGGTTGATTTGCGATTTCGGCGATCGGCAGCTCGAGCGCGAAAGGATGCTGGCCGGGTGCATTAGCGAAGACCCAGAGACCATGGAAGGCCTCTTTCCACTCGGGATGCTGCACGAGAAGGGCCTTCATCAGAGCGACCGTTTTGATGCGGGTCGCGGCCGCGTCGCTCACGTCGCCGGTGTTGTAGCCGATGACCATATCCAGGCCCCCGAAGGACGCGTCGGTGTGCAGATCAGTAATCAAAAACTGGGTGCCCTGGGCACTCACCGTCATCGGCTGAATGCCGGGAAGTCCGGGCGGAGTGGCTGTAGATTGCTCCTGAACGAGCTTTTCAAGGTTGGCGCTGGAGACAAAATCAGCCGGCACGAGCAAATAGGCGGCGGTCTGGAAGTAGAAGTATGCGTTCCAGGGCTGGTTCGCTTTGGCATAGTTACGGGCATGCTCCCAGTACCAGACGCCATCATGTCCGGCGGCCAGGAGCGGGCGCGGGAAGAAGCCGGCGAGCTGCCAGGTTCCGGTGGGCGATCCAGTCGACGGCCCGGGCTCCTGCAACAGCATGGCAATGCGCTGGGGGCTCTTGACGCCGCTTGCTTCGACCGTGGCAAAGGCGTAGTGGCCAGGAGGCAGCTGCGGGATGTTGAAGGTTACATGCGCGGCATTGGCGGCAACCCCGCAGAAGAACTGCACTTCATCCTGACCCGCCGGGGCATCGAGCGCGTTCAGGTCGTAGATCGAGGTGACGTTGAGCGCAGCTCCGGTAATCAGCGGGGAGAGGTTCTGGATGGCATTCGCAATTCCCCCGAAGTTGCCGGCCACGGACGCCACGGTAGCCGCTTTCACACCATTCACATCATTGGCCTGGCTCTTCTGCGCGATGGAGCGGGCGGCGGCCGTAATGGCCGAACGCGCGGGCTCTTTCATCTCGGCCTGGGTGGTACAGGAGACGGCATAGGCCTCGCCTGTGCAGGCGAGGCAGATCACGGCGACAGTGGTCGTGAGTAGTCCGCGTACGGACACATGGGCCGGAATGAGAGTTCTGCTTGAAGTGTCCATCGTGACCGATACAGTTCAACACGAATGAAGAAGATGTGCAAAGTCCATTCCTGCAGTGCAGTAACGACGCGGGTACACGTGTTCCTCCTCTATGGGCCGAAACATCGGTATACTGACGATGTTGGCTGGATGCGTTGCATTCTGAAATGGATTGACCGGCAGCGCGTCAGGATCGTTGCCAGCGGGAGGAGAACGCGTGAAGTTTACCGTCGACAGTCCGCGCACGAAGCACAGATGGATGGCAGCGTCCCGCATGATACTTACCTGTTCCCTTGTAACCGGCCCTGTACTGGCCGCGATGGGGCAGACTCCGCTGAGCAATGCGGCGGCGGCCCGACCAAAGCCGCCTGCCGCGACACCGTTGACCGCGCACGCCGCCGCCGTACCTGCAACAGGAGCAATTTCAACGCCGCTGCTGCAGCAGCCCCCCAGCCAGGCGGATATCAAGTCTTCATCGGATAACCTGACCGTCAAGGCAACAAACGCCAGCCTGACCCAGACGCTGCAACGCATTGCTGACAGAACGGGCATGCATGTTGAAGGTTTGTCAGGGGACGAGCGGGTGTTCGGCAGCTTCGGGCCGGGCAAACCACGCGATGTACTCACGGCGTTGTTGAACGGAACCAGCTACAACATGATCATGGTCGGATCGCTCGACAATGGGGCGCCGCGACAGCTGCTCTTGTCGGTAAAGTCGAATTCAGCCCCTGCTGCGACGGAGCCGCCACCTCAACCGTCGACCGATGACGATACTTCGGATGTTCCACAGGACGACTCGCCGCAGCCCATGCCGTCGCCGGGCCGGCCTTTCACGGGCCAGGGACCGGGCGGGCAGCCGCATAATCCGCAGGATATGCTGCAGCAATTACGTCAGCAGCAGATGCAGCAGAATCCACCTCAGTAGATGATCGGGAAACCTGATTGGGTCAAGTGGCAGAGGCTGACCTGGTGAGATGCAGGCGGTCGGGAGGACAAGGTTTTGTCACGGGCGGGTAAAGAGTGGGAGTGACGAGAGGGTCTGTAAGAGCTTAGGCGTTGGCAGTCTGTGCTTCTGCTTTTGCCAGGGCGCGGGCGGCGCTGAGCGAACGTGCATGGGCCGTAAAAAGACCGAACAGTCCTTTACACGTCGCATAGCCTAGCAGAACACCTGCGGCCAGCGCTGCTACCACTGCACAAACCAACATCAAAGAGTTCAGCGCGCTATCCATGTGACCATCCCTAAAGGTTTACTGCTTTTCCTGCTATGCACAATCAGTTGTTATCGTTCCAATGCCAGTCTCGCAGATTATCCGGCTGCATTGACCCTGCATTTTATTGCCTACTAAGATACCTAGAGGCGCATCGATCATTCATGCAAGCGTGCTTCCATTCAAGTTTTTATTAGACTGCAGAATTCTAATCTTCCGGTTGCCTGCGTTTCCGCTTTTACCCGTTACCAGTCTGCTAATTCACCGCACGTTCAAATAAATATCTATGTCCATTACACACATCACGGTACGCGGTGCCCGGCAACACAACCTGCGGGACATCAGTGTTTCGATTCCGCGCAACACCCTCACCGTGGTCACCGGTCTTTCAGGCTCAGGTAAATCTTCGCTGGCCTTCGATACCATCTATGCCGAGGGGCAGCGTCGTTACGTCGAAACGCTGTCGTCCTATGCGCGTCAGTTTCTCGACCAGATCGAGCGGCCCGACGTCGACTCGATCGAAGGCCTCAGTCCCGCCATCTCCATTGAGCAGAAAACCACCAGCCGCAGCCCCCGTTCGACGGTCGGGACCATCACCGAAATCTACGACTACCTGCGGCTGCTGTATGCGTCCGTAGGTACACCGCACTGTCCCCAATGCGGCCAATCCATCTCGCGGCAGAGCCCGGAACAAATCGTCGAACGTGTCCTTGCGGACGTGCTTCGATCCGGACCGGGCGACCGCGTTACGGTATACGCTCCCGTCGTACGTGGACGGAAAGGCGAGTTCAAAGACCTGCTTGATGAACTCGACGGTCAGGGCTTCAGGGCCCGTATTGATGGCGAACTCCGCGACCTGGCGGAACCCATCACATTGGAACGCCGCAAAAACCACACCATTGAAGCAGTGGTCGACCGGATCGTGCTGAAACCTGGTCCGGACGGCACCGTGAGTACAAAACGTCTCGAGGCCTCCATCTCAAAATCGTTGCAGATGGCGAACGGCCTTGTCATTGTTGCCATTGCCGGGGGATCGGAGCAGTTGTACTCCTCGTCAATGGCTTGCCCCGATTGCGGGCTTGATGTTCCTAAGTTGGAGCCTAGGAGCTTTTCCTTCAATAGCACTTATGGCGCATGCCCGGAGTGTCACGGGTTAGGCAGCATCTACGACTTTGACCCATCAAAGGTTGTGACTGACTGGACCAAGCCGCTGCTGGACGGGGCGCTCGGGCCCGGTTCGGGGTCACAATACCTGGCAAAGCTGGTGCAGCTCGCGGCGGACCGCTACAAGATCCCGATCAGGAAGCCGTTTGAGGAATTGCCAGAGAAGCAGCAGAAGCTGTTGCTCTATGGGCCGGGTGCCGGTGAATCGCCGCGCACCGGCTTCCATGGCGTGTTCGCGTGGCTTAGGGATTCGCTGGAGGAGTCGAAGTCCGAGACGTACCGTGACTGGCTGCTGAATTACATGTCAGCGGCGGCCTGCCCGGTGTGCCAGGGGCGGCGACTGCGGCCTGAGTCGCTTGCGGTAAAGGTGGGAAGCCGGAATATTGCCGAGTTCACAGCGCTGCCTCTACGCCGGGCGCTCGACGCGGCCCGTGATCTGACTTTTAACCAGCGGGAGACGCTGATTGCAGAAAGACTGCGCCGCGAGATTGTCGAGCGGCTGGAGTTCCTGGTGGCCGTCGGATTGAATTATCTTTCCCTCGATCGCAATGCAGCGACCCTGTCCGGGGGTGAGGGGCAGAGAATCAGGCTGGCTACGCAGATCGGCTCGCGGCTGCGCGGCGTGCTGTATGTGCTGGACGAACCGTCGATTGGCCTGCATCAGCGTGACAATATCCGGCTGATCCAGGCACTCGAGTCGCTGCGCGACCTGGGCAACACGGTGCTGGTGGTCGAGCATGATGAAGACACCATCCGCAAAGCCGACTACGTGCTGGACCTGGGACCGGGAGCGGGAAAACTGGGCGGCTACGTGGTTGCCGAGGGCACGCCGCAGCAGATCATGGATTCGCCCAATTCACTGACAGGAAGGTACCTTTCCGGCGCAACAACGGTGCTTCATCGGGAGCAGCCGAGGGCAGTGAGTGTACGGGATGCAAACGCGAAGCTGCCGGAAAAGAAGTTCGAGCGGCTGAAGCTGGCAGACCTGGGAAGGCCGGTTGAAAAAACCGGCGGATGGATCACGGTCGAGGGTGCGCGTTCGCATAACCTGCGGGACGTAACAGCGCATTTTCCGCTGAACGTGATGACGGTCGTGACCGGCGTTTCGGGCTCTGGAAAAAGCACGCTGGTGAATGACATCCTGTACCGCGCGCTGGCTCGCGAACTGTATCGATCGCGCGAGGTGCCGGGCGAACACGGGAAGATACTTGGCGTCCACGAGATCGATAAAGCAATTCGCATCGACCAGGCGCCGATTGGCCGCACGCCACGCTCGAACCCGGCGACGTACACAGGCGTGTTCTCGGCCATCCGCGATATTTTCGCGATCCTGCCCGAGTCGCGGGAACGCGGCTACAAGCCCGGACGCTTTTCGTTCAACGTGAGCGGAGGACGTTGTGAGGCTTGCCAGGGTGATGGCCAAAAGCGCATCGAGATGAATTTTCTGCCAGATGTTTACGTGCTCTGCGACGTATGCAACGGACGCCGTTACAATCAAGAAACGCTGGCGGTCAAGTTCAACGGGTATTCGATTGCCGACATTCTTGACCTTTCAATTGAGGACGCGCTGCCGGTACTGACCGACATACCAACGGTGCGGCAGAAGCTGCAGACGCTGGTGGATGTCGGCCTGGGCTACATCCATCTCGGTCAATCGGCGACTACACTTTCCGGCGGCGAAGCGCAGAGAATGAAGCTGGCAAAGGAGCTGTCGAAGCGACAGACGGGCAAGACGCTTTACCTGCTGGATGAGCCGACGACCGGGTTGCATTTTGATGATGTGCGCAAGCTGCTCGAAGTGCTGCATCGGCTGGCCGATCTGGGCAACACGGTGATCATCATCGAGCACAATCTCGATGTCATCCGCAATGCGGACTGGATCATCGATCTGGGACCGGAGGGCGGAGAAGATGGCGGCATGATCGTGGCCGAGGGCACGCCGGCGATGGTTGCGGCGACTCCGGGTTCGTACACCGGAGAGTTTCTGCGACGGCATTATCCTGTGGTCGATCAGGAGACTGCAGCTCCGCCGGTCAAACGTCGTGGGCGGAAACTCACAGCTTAGACGCTTGAGTTTCCTGTTCATCGAAGATCGTTTCGCGCCGTTTGCATCTATTGTTAACGGTAGAATCAGCCCAGCCATCACCATGTCGATTGATCCGGAAACAGATCCGCAACCCGAACTGCAGACGCACCTGCCCTCAGCAGCATTCCCGTCGCTGATTGTAGCCGCCGATTCAGGTGCTCCACAGAAAATTCATCCTTCGCGGATCCCGAACCTCGGGCATGCGCTGGTATTTCTAGCCGTGTTCGGTGGCGCGCTCATGCTGGTGCAGACGCTGGCGCTTGGGCTCGCGCTCGGTTTGCACTGGTTTCCACACGAGACCTATGTGCAGGTGCTTAAAGAACCGCGGCTGTTGGTGCCGGCGTCGTTCTTCTCTTATATCGTGGGCGGTCTGGTGGTGGTCGCCATATTTTCAAAGTGGTGGCATCGTCCGTTCGCCGAAGGTGTGCATTGGCATATCGAGAAGGCACGTGAGTATCGCTGGTGGCTGATTGGAACCGGCGTAGTTATTAGTGCAGTGGTACAGGTGTTGTCGAACTTTCTGCCGATTCCGAAAGAGCTGCCGATTGACGACTTCTTCCATAAGCAGCTCGATGTATGGATTGTGGCAATCTTCGGCATCTTTGTAGCGCCGGTATTTGAAGAGCTTGCGTTTCGAGGATTTCTGCTGCCAGCGCTCGCGAGTTCATGGGACTGGATGGTGGGCAGGTTGTCAAAAGGCGTTGCGGTTGAACAACAGCTGGACGCAGTTCCGATAGATGGCTACGCCCTGTTGGCTGATCCTGCATGGAGTAGAGGCGCAATCGTTTTCGCTTCCACCCTGACGAGTATTACGTTTGCGCTGTTACATGCGGACCAGCTTGCGCACGCGTATGCACCACTTGGCGTGCTCTTCTGTGTAAGCCTGGTGCTCTGTGGGGTACGATTGCGCCTCCATTCGCTGGCAGCGAGCGCATTGGTGCATGCCTGTTACAACGGGACGATTTTCGCTCTGCTGTTCTTTGCAACGGGCGGGTTTCGGCATCTGGAGAAGCTGAACCACTAGAGTCTTCAGCGTGCACCGCGAATGTCGCATGGCAACGGCTGCCTTGTATCCCGCCGGGGATGTCCTTTTGTCATCCCGTTCGAAGTGGACGGATGTTCATCTTCTTCAAGTTTTGAGGCGGATGAACAAATGCAGATCCGTTCGACTTCGCTCAGGACAACACGGCTACGGCCACGCTTCTCTGGATGAGAAATCCGAGGGTTGAATAATGCTGGTGAATGGTTACATCCTCAGCTGTGGCCGAGGATGGGGTGCGGTTCGTAGGGCTCCTCGAGTGACTTCGATTCCTCCGGCGTCAGCTTGATCTCCAACGCCTTCAGAGCCTCATCGAGATGAGGCATCTTGCTGGCGCCAATGATCGGTGACGTTACACCTGGCTTGCTGAGTATCCATGCAAGCGCGATCTGCGAGTTGCTGACGCCACGCTGCCTTGCAACGTCCGTCAGCCGATCAACCACAGTGTAGTCAGAGTCCTTGTAATAGAGGCCTTGCGCGAAGTCATCTGTTTTGGCGCGTGTTGTCTCGCCTCTGCCTTCACCGCGTTTTCGATTCCCTGCCAGGAAACCGCGAGCCAGGGGGCTCCACGGGATGAGACCGACCTTCTCGTCAAGACAGAGCGGAATCATCTCGCGTTCTTCTTCGCGATAGACCAGGTTGTAATGGTTCTGCATCGTGACGAAACGCGCAAGGCCATTCTGCTCGGAGAAGTTCAGCATCTTCAGAAACTGCCATGCATACATCGAGGATGCGCCGATGTACCGGGCCTTGCCGGAACGAACGACATCGTTAAGAGCTTCCAGTGTCTCCTCGATCGGCGTGTCTGGATCGAAGCGATGAATCTGGTAAAGGTCGATGTAGTCTGTGCCGAGGCGGCGCAGGCTTTTATCGATGGCATCCAGAATATGTTTGCGCGAAAGTCCCTTGTCATTCGGGTCATCGCTCATGGGATTGAAGACTTTGGTCGCAATGACAACCTTGTCTCGGCTGCCGCCAAACTCTTTCAGGGCGCGGCCTGTAACCTCTTCACTGACGCCGAGCGAGTAGACATCGGCAGTATCGAAAAAATTAATACCGGCTTCTATTGCGCGCTTGAAGAAGGGTTTCGATTCCTCTTCTTCCAATATCCATTCGCGCCACTTTTTCGAGCCATAGGTCATTGTGCCCAGGCATATGCGCGATACCTTTGTGCCGGTCGATCCTAGATTGACGTACTCCATTGATTCCTCCACTATGTGTTTCAGATGGCATTTAGACCGGCAGAGTTTCAGAGCATGTCAGAGCGATTGATTGGCTATTTACATCGTGGTAAGTGGAAGCAATGCAATCGTCGCTTTGATTCTCGTGCTGATACGTGTGCATGGCGTGTTGAGACTGCATGAACTTGCGTCCGGACCCTGACTGCCCGACACTATATTCATGAACGTACCTGATTCCCGCGCTGCCCTGCTCTCGCTACTTGCCCGCATCTCGTTCAAGCTTGGTAATTTCACGCTGTCCTCTGGTGGCACGAGCGATTACTACATTGACTGCCGGACCACGACGCTGCATGCCGAGGGAGGGCGGTTGACGGGTCTCGCCATTCTTGACTTGTTGACCAGGCATCATCTGCATCCGCATGCAGTGGGCGGGCTCACGATGGGCGCTGATCCAATCGTTTCGAATGTGGCGACGGCGAGTGCATACCATGCGCTGAAGACTCCCGAGGCGCGCCTCATTCACGGCTTCCTGGTGCGCAAGGCCGAGAAGGCGCATGGTACCGGACGGCGCATTGAAGGATTTTTTGAGAAGGATGCGCCCGTACTGATTGTTGATGACGTCTGCACGACAGGAGGCTCGACGATAACCGCAATCGAGGCAGCCAAAGAAGCTGGGATGCGAGTAATCGGCGTGGTGTGCCTGGTAGAGCGCCAGGAGGCCAAGGGGCGGCCGGCGGTCGAGGATGCGGCGAACGGTGCGCCATTCCTGAGTCTGTTTACGGCAAATGATGTACGCGCCGAACATGTGAAGTCGATGCCGATGTGACCATCGATCAGGCAGACACAAGAAAGCCGGAGCATCCAGCCCCGGCTTTCTTATTTGAGACGTAATCTACTGGGTGGGCGGCTGCGATTGGGAAACAGTCGAGCCGGAACTCTGCTGCATATTCGAAAGCAACTGAATCTCTACGCGACGGTTTTTAGCACGACCCGCGGCAGTGTTATTCGGCGCTACTTCCTGATCTTTCCCGATGCCGATGAGATAAAACTTGTGCGCCGGGATGTTGTACTTGGAGGCCACGTATTGAACGACGGCTTGTGCACGGCGCTGGCTGAGATCGTAGTTATACGCAGCGGAGCCCACTGAATCCGTACCGCCAGTGACTTCCAGGATATAGCCTTT
The DNA here is from genome assembly GCA_964245665.1 of uncultured Acidobacteriaceae bacterium. Lineage (GTDB taxonomy): Bacteria > Acidobacteriota > Terriglobia > Terriglobales > Acidobacteriaceae. Next base: position 41,676 of record CAXTNK010000009.1, on the reverse strand, counting down.
GCTGTTGGCCAGCTGCGAGGCGAACTGGTCAAGCTGCTCCTTGTCGGTCCTGGTCAGGGCATCCTTGTTAAACCCGAAGGTCACTGACGCGTCAGCTACCTGTTTGTAGTTATCGAGGTTCGATACGACGCTCGCCAGAGAGTCAGAACGATTCACTGCGTCCTGCGCGGTTTGTTGCGCGGTTCCGGCGGCAGTAGTCGCTTGTTGAGCGTTCTGAGTGGCAGTGGTTGCTGACTGCTGGGCCTGTGCTATGCCCTTTGTAGCGCTGTCACTCGCGTTCTGCAGATTTCGATTGTTGGTAGCCGTCTGATCGTCCAGTTCATTCGTCTTCTGGGCAAGAGGAGCGGTCTGGCTCTTTACATAATTCTTGGTGGCGCAGCCGCTGCCCAGCAATAAAACGATTGACGCTGCGGCACAACTGAGACCTGCATTTTTTCTGGGTGTAGTTTTAGCAATCCGGGACATTTTAATCATTCCTTTCGGGAAAAGGGGGCGCGTGCATTCAATTGCTGGACGACGCCGTGCATAGGAACGCTTACGCTCACTAAGCTAGTGATCTTTGTTCTCAGATGCAAGACAAGCAGAAAAGATTTCCTGAAACGATCAGCCAATTCGCACAGAACCATGGATGCTGAACTGGATTTCGGCGCGGCACCATGTACGTTTTACGCGATCGTCTTCGTCATTCGCAGCCATGAGCGGAGAGATACCTCACGAGATACACTTGAAGGGAAGATTCTTCACGGAAAAATGGACTTAGAGCAGAAAATTCGGACGATTCCTTCCGGTCCGGGAGTGTACCTCTACAAGAACGCCGAGGGCGAAGTAATCTACGTCGGTAAGGCGAAGAATCTGCGTTCGCGCACGCGCTCGTATCTGCTGGACGCTTCCCAGGCGAACGCGAAAACTGGTTCGCTCATGCGCGAAGCAGTCGACATAGAGTACATCCTTGTTGACAACGAACACGAAGCGCTCGCCCTTGAAAACAACCTGATCAAGCAGCGTAAGCCGCGTTTCAACATTCTTCTCCGTGACGATAAGACATACCCGTACGTGAAGCTGACAGTGGGCGATCGTCACCCGAAGGTATTTGTAACCCGCAAACTGCGGAAGGACGGCGGCGCCTATTACGGGCCTTATTTTCCAGGGAACCTGGCCTATCGAATTGTCGAACTGATCCACCGGAGCTTTTTAATTCCAAGCTGCAAAGTTGATCTGTCGCGATACCATTCTCGTCCCTGCCTGCAGTACTACATCAAGCGCTGCCTTGGTCCGTGCGTTGAGAACCTGACGACCACAGAGATCTACCGCGAGGCAGTGCGTGATGCGCAGATGTTTCTGGAAGGGCGGCAGGCCGAACTGGCAAAGAGCATCGAGATCCGAATGGCGCAGGCAGCGATGGCAGAACAATTCGAACTGGCAGCGAAGTACCGCGATCTGCTGATCACTATCGAACAACTCGGTGAAAAGCAGAGGATAGCTAGCGCCGATGACGATGACGCCGATGTATTCGGATACCACTATGAAAATGGCATGCTCGCCGTGGACTTGTTCCACATGCGCGGTGGAAAGATTGTCGATCGGCGCAATATGTTCTGGGAAGATCTGCCGAACATCCTGCTGGACGATTTGACTGATGACGGCGCGGCGTCACTCAATGCGAGTGCAGATCAATTCGATCCGGCGGCATTCTTCTCTGCCCTGTTGAAGCAGTTATATATCGATCAGAATTATGTTCCGCGCAGCATCCTCGTGCCAATAGATTTTCCTGATCGCGAGACGCTCTGCACGCTGCTGGCGGAGAGAAGCAAGCACAGGGTAGATCTTGCGGCTCCGCAGCGAGGCGACAAGCGTTCGCTCGTTGACCTTGTGGCTCAGAATGCAAAACAGAGTTATGACCAAAGATTTCGCGTGCTGCAACCGTCCATGAAAGCTATCCAGGAGACGCTGCAGGATGCATTGATGCTGCCCGAACTACCGAGACGGATCGAGTGCTTCGATATCTCGCACATACAAGGGGCCGAGACCGTGGCTTCGATGGTGGTGTGGGAAAACGGCGAGATGAAGAAGTCCGATTACCGTAAGTTCCAGATCAAAACGGTTACGGGAGTCGATGATTTTGCTTCCATGCGCGAGGTGCTTACGAGGCGCTATAAGCGGCTGGTCGATGAGAACAAACCGTTTCCTTCCCTGATATTGATCGATGGTGGTCTGGGCCAGCTTCATGCCGCAGCCGAGGCTTTGGAGACACTCGGTATCACGACCCAGCCGATCGCTTCGATCGCAAAGCGCGAGGAGATTATCTATCTGTATGGTCAGGAGGACGAACCTATTGTGCTGGAACGCCGATCGCCCGTCCTGCACCTGGTGCAGAAGGTTAGGGACGAGTCGCATCGGTTTGCTATCAGCTATCACCGCAAGCGGCGTGAGATGCGTGACCGTCACTCTGACCTGCTCGACATAGCAGGGATTGGTGCACTTACCCGGACGCGACTGGTGCAGCATTTCGGCTCACAAAGAGCTATTCAGCAAGCTTCCCTCGAAGCTCTCACAGCAGTGGTTCCGCGCAAGCTTGCTCAGACAATCCACTCGCACTTTCATCCTTCGGAAGACACGGATACGGTCACCGAGCTTATCGCGATTGAGCCAACGCCTAACCTGGACGATAAGCTCGTGACCATTTCGGATAAGTCGACTAGCTGATCGTCCGCGACTTCAGGTTAATAGTGACCGTGTCATCCGGTGTCTTGGTAGTCGATCCATCTTCAGCCGGGTGAAATTCGATGGTCATTGTCTCAGCATCGACGACGATACGCAGGTAGCCGTAATGCGTGTCGTCATAGCTTGCGAGCGTGAGCGTGCTGTCGATGGCGGCCGGCGTGCGCAAGGCGTTACCGCTCGCGAGTGTGCGCATTACAACCAGATCATGCCCGCCCATCCCCGCAACGAAATATGGAATAGAGTGACCAGCAACGCTTCGCGTGTACCTTTGATAGTTATGCGTATGCGCGGAGAGCACTGCATGCGGCCAGAATCCGGCCTGTGTTGCCGCGGTGTCGAGATCCTGCACCATGCGCGGGCTTCCGCCGTGGTTGACGCCGCCGGTGTACGGAGGATGATGGACGGCAATCAACACTGCGCCTGTGTAGTTCTCGGTCTTGCAACGCGTAAGTGCAGTGGTCAGGAAATCGAGTTGCCGGTCGTCAAGCGTCGGGCGTGTGCCACCCTCACTTGAGATGACGCCCGGGTCTTCGAGCACGTTGCTGTACACGCCAAGGATGCGCACGAAAGGTGCGTCGAAGGTGAAGTAAACACCGGGCTGGATCATCGCAGTGCGAGACAGCCCAGCGGCATCGGGCGAATGCGTAGCGGTCGCTGAACAGAAGTTCCGCAGAAAAGCATCAAGAGTAGGAACTGTAGAAGACGGTGATAGGACCCCGTCGTGATTTCCGGGAATAGCTACAATCGGTGCAGGATAGTTACGGTATGGTTCGTAAAACTGATCGTAATAATATGCTGCTTCGCCAAAGTAATAGACGACGTCGCCAAGGTGATAGAAAAAGGACGGAACCTCGGCAGCGTTTTCTTCTGTAAAGTCACCGGTCATCTTGTCTGCGACCAGCGACTGCGTTGCCGGACCCTGCACACTGCCGGTATCGCCCACGGAATGGAAGACGATCTGGCCTGCTTTCTGGATCGCGGCAGTAATAGCCGGCCCGTCACTGCCCAGTGTTTCGCTTAGCGTAAGTACAGGTTCGACTACGCCGCCCGAGGGTTGCGGCACTGCTTCAACATTGGCTACTTCCTTCAGGTTCTGATCCGTCACAGGGTCTTTGAAGGAGGTAGGATCGGCACTGGGAACCGGTTGGGCGAATATTGGCGTATCGCTCGTACCGGTAGGGCCGGCCTTGGGACGACCTTTTGCAGGATGATGTTCAGGCGCATGTTTCTTGGGATGCTCAGTCATCGGGTCAATCTCCTTTACTCGTGAAATCAATAGTGCACGCTGAACATGAATATTCTGCGCAAACCGTTTTACCCCGCTGAATCCATACTAGCTAATTCGCCTTTTATTCGCCAACGGAGGCATAATTGACGTGTACACGTCATGACTCTTCCCCCTCTCACTCCACTTCGACGTTTCGATACGCATCGCCTTTTGCCTGCGAAATACAGTCAGAACTACGAATCTGTGTTGACGCGGCTAGTGGCTGAGCAAGGTGCAGACGACGATCTGCAGAATATTTTCGCGTTAGACAATGCAACGAATGCACGACTGCTGGCGGAAGAGGGCCGAGCGCTCGATATCACTGCGCGTGAACTGGTCTACAACGTCCCGCAGGCCCATGTAGTCAATGCAGCATTTACACACCCGAATCCCCTGGGGGCTCGCTTCTCTTCGCCTAATCGCGGAGCCTGGTACGCTGCTTTTGAGCTGGCTACTTCGAAGGCCGAAGTTCTTTTTCACAAGCAGATCGAGTACGCGGAAATTAACTGGCAGGAGCGCGAGGAGGTGGTCTACGACGACTATCTTGCAGACTTCACTGCTACTTTTCATGACATTCGTGATGCTGCTGTCGAATCGCTTTTGAAAAGTACGCCGGCACAGGTAGCAGAGCAGGCATCGCTGGCGGGCCAGATGCATGCCCATCAGGAAGAAGATGGACTTACGGTTGAATCAGAGCGTACGGAGTTGCCCGCAGACTTAGCTGCCCGATCCGAATCTGGAGGAAAATACCTGAATTCTTTTATCAACTGTCTTAGCGCAACGAGTTACATCGAGTCGGAAAGGCTGGCGGATGAACTGCTGCATTCGGGTTCACTGGGATTGATTTACCCCAGCGTAAGAAAGGCGGGAGGTACGTGTATCGCCTGCTTCCGGCCGTCGATTGTATCGAATGTTCGCAAAGGTCCGCGCTACAAACTACTGTGGACACCCAACAGGGCAAGCCTCGTTCGCGCCTGACTGGAGTCCATCCTGTGAAATTCCTGTGAACAGGCCAATTCCAGTGACTTGCACGCAAGAGGCTGCGTTAAGCTTGGGCCACTATGAGTGACCTGGATTTCGATACATTGCTGAAGAGCTACAAGGACGCCGTCAACAACTGGGTGGATGCCATTCGCTCTGAAGAATCGCTCGCGACGGAAGATCATACGATGGTTGCGATGGAGAAGTGGGATGCCGCCGGTTTTACTGTCCATGACACCGAACTTGCCGCGAAGAAGGCGCGGGACCGCTACAAGAATGCGCTTCGCAAAAAGAATTACGGCTTCTAATCGAGTTGCGCAGCGGCGGTCACTCTGCCGCTGCGCGATACTCGTTACTCACGGGACTAGAAGCTAAAGCGTGCCTGCAAATCCAGGGTTCTGGAACCGAGCGCGCTCTGGGCCTGGCCGAACGATGGGTTACTCGTGACACCGTCCGTACTGATAGCTGTACTAATGCTGCTGCCGCTCATGTTGACATTGTTGAACAGGTTGAAGGCATCAGCGCGAACTTCGAACTTCGCATTCTCACCGAGTCCCTTGACTTTCGGAAGACCGAAAGCCTTGCTGATAGTTGCGTCCACATCTTTGTACCCTGGGCCGGTAAGGAAGTTCCTTGCTACACCCGGAGCCTGTGGCGCCGGAAAAGTAGCCGGAAAATTGGCGGTCACCGGGGTATATGTCGGAATGGTGAAGTAGTTCAATGCACCCAGAGGATAGTTCTTGTTATAAGCGCCGCCTACACCTGCGCCTGTTTTGAAAGTATCGTTCGATTCACTTTGCCCGGAGCCGCCTTTGTAAACGCCCGGCCGGAGGGGTTCACTCGAACCGTAACCGCTGCCCTGGTAGTAGAGGCTTCCGTTGGTTACATCGGAGTAGGTAGGCGTCCATGGAAAGCCACTGTGCGCATTGAAGATGCCGCTCAGAGACCATCCGCCTGCTGCTTTCTCAAGCAGACTGTTGCCGTGGAACAAGACCGGCTGCCAAAGACCGTATATCTTGAATGCCTGGCCCACGTTATAGTCCGAGCGACCATAAGCGAGGCGAGGATTATACGGATAGGGGTCTTCGTAATAGGGTTCGGAACCATCGTCCATGCTCTTCGACCAGGTGTACTGCGTGTCGAGCAGGAAGCTATGGGAAAACTGGTGCTTCAGGCCCGCGAGCATAGCGTGATAATTAGAGAAACCTTCGTTGTTATAGAAGTCCACGCTGTTGGCAAGCGGGTTGAGAGGGATGCCGGCCACTGCACCGAGGACGTTGTAGTTTAGCTGGTGAATTATATGGTGCCCGATACTGCCCTGGTAGCCGAGAGTGGCTACCCATTGATGGCTCAAATCGTACTGCGTATCCAGCGAGTAGTGATAGGTATACGCAGTCGGCACGGACGAGGGGAAGCCTACAACGGCCACCGAGCTATTCGTGGGAAGGTTGTTCGCATTGAAGCTGACGATGGTATTTGGGTTCGCCGGATAACCGAGCGTGGTGTGGACATCTGTCGGGATGGCGTAAATAATGCTCGGGTTAATGGCCTCGGGCGACGTGCTGGTGAAATTTGGGTCAACGACATCCGGCACGTTTCCAGAACCATTCGCTGCAATCGCGGTTTCTTCCTGGTTATAGTTCATGCCGAAGCCGCCGCGCAGGACCAACTTACCCTCGTCACGAACAGGGCTCCAGGCAAAACCGACCTGAGGACCGAAGTTGCCCTTCTGCGCTTCGTAAAGATTGCCGCCAACCTTCAAACGCAGGTCACTGAGGGTATTCACGCCCGTACCAAGCTGCAGAACACTCAGGTTATTCTGCTTGGCAGATAACGGGCCGAAGTAGGAATAGCGCAACCCGAGGTTCACAGTCAGATTTGGCCGCACCTTGAAGTCATCCTGTACGAAGAAACCCCACAGGTCTGAACGTTCATCCTGCCGATTGGCTGTTGGATTTCCGTTGAGCGGATTAAACAGGCCGGTTTCGGCCTCGGGGGCATCATTCAGGAAGTCCCATACATTGAAGAAAGTGTAGTTTGGGCGGGCTCCAGCGACATTTTCATTTAAGTAGTAGAGCCGTGTCACTCCTCCACCAAACTTGACGGTGTGCCGTCCAGAGACCTTTGTTGCCACGTCCTGATAGCTATAGGTCCACTGGTCATAGACACTCGGACCGGGTGCACCGAAATAGTTAAATGTAGTTGCCGGACTGGTGCCATTGAGGTTACCAATCGTGGTGATGTTGTCCTGTGGCAGACCGAACGGCTCCTGCGGATTGGTTGCTACTTCGTTCCAACGCCATCCGGCGGCGTTGACGCGCGCTTCGTTGAGCAGGCTTCCCGAGAAGGTGTGGTTCCAGATGCCTGCAAATGCATCGTTGATCGCCGAATGGTGATACAGGTTATAGGCGCGCACAGGACCGTTGTAATCAGTGGTATCAACGGGCACCCAGTAAATGGTGAATGTGATTCTATCCTTACCTGTAACATCGGCGTCAAGGCGACCGTTATATTGCGCCTCGGTGATCTGGCTTGGATTGATGGTCGTATACTCGCCAATATCCGCGATGCCGTCAAGGCCGCTGCCCACGCCGGGAGTACCACTGCTTGAGTAGGTTAAATCCTGCTTATGCAGGCCAGTCTTGAGTGGTGAACCAATATCAAGTCCCTGCCCTGCAATGGTGCGGCAGTTGACACCTTCATTCAATCCAATATTTGCGCAGGTGGCGGAGACCTGGCCGCCTGCACTTACAGCCGATCCGGGAAAGGTGAGGAGCGTGGATGCAATACTCCCCGCTGGTGCGAGTTTGTCGAATGCCGAAGTGTCATACCACTCCTGCGCAGTCACCGCAGTGTTATTCCGCAGTGTTTCATAGTTAAAAAAAGCGAATACTTTGTTCTTCCAGATCGGACCACCAATGCTGCCGCCAAACTGGTTGAAGCGGCTCTCATCGCGCTGCAGACCGCGTGCTGCCGGTGTGTTGCCGACCTCATTCGGCCCGTTGTAGCGTTGGTAGGCGTTCAGACCAGGGCGGTCGGCTTTGAAAAACAGACTGCCGTGGACATCATTGGTTCCAGATTTTGAGGTGACCTGAATCTGCGCGCCACTGAATCGCCCGCTTTCCGCGTCATAGCTATTGGACACGATCTTCACATCTCCGACTGAATCCTCTGATGGAGTGATGACAGAGGTTCCACCCCACACGGCGCTGGCCGTGCTGATGCCATCAATGGTGACGCCATTCGCATTATTCTGGCCGCCGTTCGCAACAATTTGCGGACCATTCTCAGTTTTGAAAATGCCATCGGTCGCACCCGCGCCCCCGATCTGCGTACCCGGCAGATTATTCGTGCCACCGCCAGCAGATTGAGAACCATCACCGAAGGAACCCGGGGCAAGTTGACTGAGTTGGAATACATCCCGGCCGAAAGATGGCAGGTGCTGAATTTCATTACTGCTGATGGTTCCACTTACAGAGGCGGTCTCGGTGTCGAGCGCAGGCTGCTCATCGCCCTCCACAGTAACCGTCTGGCTTGCGCCGCCAAGCTGCATCTGGATGTTAACCGCGTTGGCCTGCTCAGGAATAAGGTCAACGTGGTCAAGGACCTTCTTCTGGAAACCGGTCTTTTCAGCGACGATCGAAAACTGGTCGGGCGGCAATCCATTGAAATTATAAAGACCGCGACCGTCCGAGGTGCTGGTGAGAACTTTGCCGGTTCCGATATCAGTCAGGGTAACTGTTGCACCAGGAATGACAGCACCAGAAACATCGCTGACCGTACCCTGAATGGAAGCGCGAAACTGGGCGTGTGCAGCAGGAACCAGGGCTGACACGGCGATGGCAGACAGGGCCATGTTGTATCGAAAATTCGGTTTGAATGGATTCGCGAATGGCGCGTGATGGCCGCGGCGATATTTCCTGAAAAGCATAGCTGATCCTCCTATAAATTACCGACCGCCACTTACTGATGAGAGCAGTTCCTGTCAGCTCACATTCACTGTGTGATCGTTATGCACGAACCACGGTGTCGCGCACACGGTACAAACTTTCACTTGCAGAGTCTGCCTTCTTGTTCGACAGACACAGATACTTCGCACAGCAATTCGATTGGTGGGCGATGCTGTGTAATCAAAAGTACTTATTACAACTACTAATGCAGAAAGTGCGATGCAGGATAAACATCCAGCGTTTTACCGGAGATTCAAATTCTCGAGATTAGTGAGCGGGGTACATTTACAGTAAACCTGGTGATTGCCTGAAGAAGCTACTTCTGCGCAGGATTTCTGTCAGGGAGCGCCCAGGCGAAGAGCACGCCGCCGCTGCTGGTCACGGTATATTGCTTGCCGTCGAGTTCATAGCTAATGGGCGAGCTCTCCATGGCTGCACCCGCGCCTGCGTGCCAAAGAGTAATGCCGGTGCTGGTATCGAGTGCAAGGACGTTCCCAAAAGCATCGCCGGTGAAGGTCACTCCGGAAGCAGTGGTGAGGACGCCGGCGCCGGCACCGAATTTGCCATCGCCTATCTCGTGGGTCCAGCGAATTTTGCCTGTCTTGTAGTCGATCGCTTCGATCACGCCTTTATCCCAGAGTCCGTAGTCAGCACCGGCCCAACCATAGGTGCCATCTGCTGGCTTCGCAAAGTAAAGGCTATAACTCGGCTTGGCATCGACAATGAACAAGCCACTCTTTGGATCGAAGCTCGGGGATCGGTAATTGGTAAGCCCACCTTCGTCGGGAGCAATCAGACGTCCATCAGGCGCAGGCTCTTTGTGCGGATCAGGGATCGGTTGCCCTTTTGCATCCAGTCCCTTCGCCCAGTTCGTGGGTCCGAAAGTGGTGGTGAGCAGGCTCTTGCCATCCGTGCGATCGAGGATAAAGAAATAGCCATTGCGGGAAGTTTGCATCAGCATCTTTCGCGGCTGGCCGTGAAACATTCCATCGACTAGCACCGGGGTCTCGACAGCATCCCAGTCGTGCGTATCGTGCGGAGATGGCTGGAAGCCCCACACTAGCTTTCCCGTGTCGACATCGAGCGCCACGATGCTGCATGACCATGGATCATCGCCAGGACGCGTGCTTCCGTTCAGCACTGGCGTCGGATTACCCGTTCCCCAGTAGAGAAGGTTCAACGCTGGATCATAGGTTCCAGTCATCCACGTCATGCCGCCGGTAGTTTTATTCGGTGTGCCCGGCGAAGTGCTGTCCCACTGCCACTGCGTCTCGCCTGTTTTCGGGTCGATGGAACGCAGAAAGCCACTAAGATTATCGAAGTCACCCGAGACGCCGACGATGACGTGGTTCTTCATGACGAGGGGCGCCATCGACATCCAGTAGCCGAGGCTCACATCGGTGATGACTTTGTCCCAGCGCACCGTGCCGTCGCTTGCGTTCAGTGAGATCAGGTGATCATCGGGAGTGGTATAGAAAAGCCAGCCTTTGTACATGGCGACGCCGCGCTGGCCGATGTGCAGACCTTTGGCTGTGGGAACGTTATAGCGCCAGAGCATGTGGCCAGTGCGCGCATCGACGGCCCAGATCCTGTCAGGCACGGTGAAGTAGAGCACACCATCCACAACCAGCGGCGAAGACTTGATAGTCGCTTCCTGGCCCGTCTGAAAGGCCCAGGCCAGCGTGAGGTTATGCACGTTCTGCGGCGTGATCTGCGTGAGTGAACTATGCCGCTTGCCCGAGTAATCCCCGTGATAGGTGGGCCAGCTTTCAGCGGAAGGATGCAGCAGGTCATCATCCGACACATTCTGGCCTTGCAGCATAAACGGTACCAGCATGCAGAGCACACCGCCGCCGACGGATACGAATTTATGAAGCAGCTTAGTGGTCAAGCCGTATCCTCATGCAGCGCGTGACAGTCACTCGCTTTTAGCGCAGTGTCTGTATGTAGGCCATCAGGTTGTGGATGTCGTCGTCCGTGTACTTTCCGAACAGTTCGACATGAGCTTCTTCCGGCGCTTCGATCTTGTATTTCACACTCTTGACGGGCCAGGAATGATAGGTGCCGTCTTCTGTGTGCATACCTATCGTGAACTCGTCGTGATATGCAACGATTCCGTTCAGAACCTTGCCCGATGGCAGCGTCACCGTGATCTTGTCTTTCACCTCTTTGGGATAAAGCATGCGTTCTTCGAGCTGCAGACCTTCGTAGCGCGTGGCTATGCCAGACAGGTCTCCAGTGGGCGAGTGGCATGAGGAACAACCGCCTGCGCCGGTGAAATACTGTTTCCCTGCTTCGACATTACCTGTCTGCAGATC
>CAXTNK010000009.1:29838-30429 GCA_964245665.1 uncultured Acidobacteriaceae bacterium | reverse complement strand
GCATGTCGACTCACCCGCGTTGGCGAGAACGGAGATCAGCAACATCCACGCCGCGGCGGCCGCCTTTTTTGGTTGAAGCCATGGCCGCTTGCGCATGAATGTAGGCGACGATCTGGGACATTTCCGTCGCCGAGAAATTGAAGGCCGGCATCTTCGGCGCTCGACCCTGACTTACGACCAGGGAAATTTTGTCGCCGTTGACGTCTTCCTTTACCAGCTTGGAGCGTGTGAGGTCCGGACCGGATTCGCCGCCCATCGTATCGCGGCCGTGGCAGAAGGCGCAGTTCTGCTGAAAGAGGCCCTTTCCTGCTTCGGCTGCTTCAGAGGTGTGAACTTCAGCGCCTGCGGCAGTGGCGGGCGGTGGCGTGGTCATGGTCTGCGCGGATGGTGGCGGCGCGGATTGCTGCGTAGTCGCAGGAGAGGTGCCAAGGAAATGAAGCAGACCCGCGATCTCCTCAGGTTTCAGGGTCGGGAAAGCCGGCATGCTCCCTTTACCGTTATGCAGCAGAGTGGTGATTTCGGCATCAGACTTCCGTTGCTTGACGCCAATCAGCGAAGGAAACATCGGCGGATTTCCCTGGCGATGGTCAC
>CAXTNK010000009.1:29324-29828 GCA_964245665.1 uncultured Acidobacteriaceae bacterium | reverse complement strand
AGGCGAAGACTTCTGCGCCAATCTTGTCGACGTTCTGATTGGCTGTCGAAGCCGTGTCTGTCTGCTGGGCGGCGCGCGCATAAGCAGGAGCGGCTTGCATGGCAAAAATGCCGATGGCTGCGAGGACGCTTCCGGTCAACCAACCTTTAATTGTGATAACTCGCTCCATGCTGACTAGCTTCCCTGTTTCTCATGAATGGTATTGGCAACAATTCTAACTGCTCACGTGCTCGACTGGCTGCCAGACGCTGCCCGCGGCGTGACTGCGCAGCATGGCATCCACAAGGCAGGTGGATCTGTAACCATCCTCAAAAGTCGGCAGCATTGCGGGCTTTGCTTCAGGCGCGCCGCCTGCATGCACCCACTCATAGGCGTCGCGAATGACATTGCAGAAGGCGTCGGCCCAGGATTCCTGGTGACCTCCTGGCAGATGGACATAGCGGGCGGCATCCGTCGACACCAGCGCTGGATCCTTCGCCATGAGCTGGTTGGGCTGGTCTTGGC
>CAXTNK010000009.1:15979-29314 GCA_964245665.1 uncultured Acidobacteriaceae bacterium | reverse complement strand
GGTCTTGGCGGCCGATCCATAGTTCATTCTGCTGCTCCTGCTTCCACTTGAGAGAGGCCGTTGCGCCGTTGATTTCCAGTTGCAGGTCGTTCTTGTGCCCCGGCAAAATCTGGCCGACAGAGAAGCTGCCTTTGGCGCCATTCTCAAAACGGAGCAGTACGCTTGCGAGGTCTTCTGCCTGCACCTTTGTAGCGATACGATCGCCGCCTGTTTTTGCGGAGAAAGCTTCGGCGGATGAGCCTGCGGAATAGCGCACAGGAATGACGGTCGTCAGGTCAGCGAGGACAGAAGCGATCTTCAAGCCGCAGACATGTTCGGCCAGGTCGCACCAGTGCGAACCGATGTCACCCAGCGCGGAACTGTTGCCACCCTTAGCCGGATCGGAACGCCAGGAGTAGACATTTGGATTACTCATCCAGTCCTGCAGATAAAAGCCGTGGACGAAGCTGACGGCTCCTGCTTCGCCGCGAGCAATCATGCCGCGCGCCTGCTGTACGAGCGGATTTCCGCGATAGTTGAAGGTAACGGCATGCGCTACTTTTGCGGTCAAGGCTGCATCTCGAAGGGTCTTGCCTTCCGCAGGGTTGAGCGCGAGTGGCTTGTCGGAGATGACATGCTTGCCGGCAGCAAGTATGGCGAGCGTGACCGGCAGGTGCAGGTAATTCGGCGTGGTGTTGTGAATGACGTGGATGTCAGGATCGGCGATCAGCGCGTGATAGTCGCCGTAGGCCCGATCCACTTTGTATTCACGTGCCTTTTTCTCGGTCGATTGCTGAGAAGATCCCGCTATCGCAATCACATCCACATCACCCAGCCGCCGCACTGCGTCGATATGATGTGCTGCTACAAAACCCGGACCAATCAGGCCCATACCAATTTTCTTCATAGATGCTTCTGCTTGAATTCCTTCTAACTGTTCTAGTTTGCAGCAGGCCGCGCGTGCGTGAGAGTGCTGCCGTCGGTCATGCCGAGCGCCCACTTGATGGCTTCAAAATACATGGTACGGATGTCTGGGTCTTCCCATGATTCTTCCGTATGGCCGAGAGTGGAGTAGAAGACGCGTCCCTTGCCGTACATCTTGCTCCAGGCGACAGGAAAGTCGTGGTCGGCGCGATGGATGCGCGGGTTATTTGCATAGTCGAGCTTCGACGGATCGAGGCTCAGCAATACGTTAACCTTGTCCCGCGACCACTCTTTCGGCTGGTAGATCTCGTCGTATTTTACGAAGGCTTTCGGGAAGTGGCGCACAGCGGGAAAGTCCGGAGCTTCGTTGATGATGGGTGCATTGAAAGTTCCCCAGGGATGCTGATCGAACCAGCCGCCGATCATCTCGCCATATTCCGGCCACTTGTAGTTGGTGTCGAGCGCAGCGTGGATGCCGACAAAGCCTTTGCCATCTTCCTTGATGAAGGACAGGACGTCCTGTTTCTGGCTGTCGTCCAGGTCGAGCTCGCCGGTGGTGCTGCTGAAGACGATCAGGTCGAAGTAGTTGAGCGTCTTGGCATTGCGCTGCAGGTCTTTCTTGGTCAGCAGTTCGGTGTCGGTGCGCAGCTCCGTATCCCACAGGCCGCTCGCTTTGCCCAGGTTATAAATGGCGACCATGGCCGGGGTGACCGAGTCGTGCTCAAAGCCCCTGGTCTCGCCGATGACAAGGACGTGCTTCAGATGGATGGTCTTGGCATGAGGAGGCGGCGGTGGCATGGTTGCCGCAGGCTGGGCCGATGCGTAGCAGCAGCTGGCCAGAACGAATGCAGCTATTACGGCCAGCGTCACGTACAGGTAGTTTTTGAAGAAGCGCAATCGGTCCCCTCGTTCCATTACAGCCAGTCCATGTAGCCCTGAAAACGTTTAGCTGTGCGCACAGTCTAAATTCTCTTCGGGGAGAAGTTTATTGGGGATTCTTGAAAGACGCAATCCTGCCCGGCATGCAGGAGACGCCAAAGCGTACCGGGTGTATGCGCCGGACAGCGGGAATCGCGCAAAGTCGTTAAACTAGGAACTGCCATGATTCTGACCCTTGAATGGACCAATGAAGGCGTCCGGTTCCTTGACCAGACGCGCCTGCCTCTCGAAGAAACCTATGTATTGGCAACCACCTACCAGCAGGTCGCGGATGTGATTGTGACGATGGTGGTGCGGGGAGCGCCGGCTATTGGCGTTTCTGCTGCCATGGGGGTCGCGCTGGGCGTGCAGAAGAGCCCGGCAACCACCATCCCGGCGCTCACGGCTGATCTTGAAACCATCAGCGAAGTTCTGGCCTCCACACGGCCGACTGCCGTGAACCTTTTCTGGGCGATCGAGCGGATGCGCCGCCACTACCTTGACCTGGCCAGCAAGCCCGGCGCGACCGTCGATTCGCTCCGTGCGGCGATGATCACCGAAGCGCAGTTGATGTATGACAAAGACATTGCCGCCTGCCGCGAGCTGGGACGCCACGGCGCGGACCTGCTGCCGCGCGATGGCGGCGTGCTGACGCATTGCAATGCCGGCGCGCTCGCAACCTGCGGCTACGGCACGGCGCTGGGTGTGATTCGCGCGGCGGTCGAGGATGGACATTCTATCCATGTCTACGCAGATGAGACGCGGCCATTTCTGCAGGGGGCGCGGCTCACTGCATGGGAGTTGCTGCACGACAATATTCCGACCACGGTGATCTGCGACAACATGGCTGCTAGCCTGATGCGCCAGGGGAAACTGCAGGCTGTCGTAGTGGGAGCAGACCGCATTGCGGCTAATGGCGACGTCGCGAACAAGATCGGGACCTACGGCGTTGCTGTGCTGGCCAGGGAGCATGGAATTCCGTTTTACGTCGCTGCTCCCTGGTCGACCATCGATCTTGAGACGAAGCCGGGCGACGACATTCCGATCGAGCAACGCTCTGCTGTCGAAGTGACACACCACGCCGGCAAGCAGATGACGCCGCACGATGCCGGTATCTGGAATCCCGCATTTGATGTGACGCCTGCTAAATATGTCACAGCTATCATTACTGAACGTGGAGTGATCCGTGCTCCCTATGAGGAGACGCTGAAGGCCGGGATGGAAGAACTCGCTTTGCGGTAGGCGCGAAAGCCCCTTCTCAGAAGCGAGAGATGGGGCGACCGGTTAGTGGCTGGCTGGATTTGAGGCTGAGGCAAAGGACGCGATCCTTCGACTTCGCTCAGGATGGCACAACTCACGCAGTGACGGAGTTCGCTCATCCCAGCTACGCCATCAGCTTCAGGGTTGGGCTGATGATGAGCTTCGGCTCAGTTGCTCGCTGAACGTCATCGACGGTCAGCCCGGGCGCGATCTCGTCGACCACCAGGCCTTCCGGCGTGACACGGATCCAGGCCAATTCTGTAGCGATAACATTCACGACGCGCAGGCCGGTCAGTGGCAGGCTGCATATCTTGAGGATTTTCGGCTGACCGTTCTTTGACGTGTGCTCCATGGCGACGATGACGCGGCGGGCGCTGGCCACCAGGTCCATGGCGCCGCCCATCCCTTTTACAACTTTGCCGGGAATCATCCAGTTCGCCAGATTGCCCAGCTCGTCGACTTCCATTGCGCCGAGGATGCTCAGGTCGACGTGTCCGCCGCGGATCATCGAGAACGACTCGGCGCTCGAAAAGTAGGATGCGCCGGCAGCTTCCGAGATCGTTTCTTTACCGGCATTGATCAGGTCAGCATCTTCTTCGCCGGCGAGGGGATAAGGGCCAACGCCGAGCATCCCGTTCTCCGATTGCAGCGTGACCTCGATGCCGGGCGGCACGTAGTTGGCGACCAGCGTCGGCATACCGATGCCCAGGTTCACGTAAAATCCATCCTGCAATTCCCTTGCGACGCGGCGAACAATCCGGTCGCGTTTGTCGCTGTCTTTGAGTCCTGAGCTTGCAGATTTCGCGGCAGGTGCGTTACTACTCGGTGCAGTCCCGTTCATGGCGTCCATCTCCCCACTTCGCGTACTCTATGCTGCTGTCGATCCACGTCAGAAGTCACTGTTCCGCAGTGGATTGCTGGTCATCGGCAGCCTGCTGGCCGCGGTGTGGCTTTCAGGCTGGCCGGACGATCGCCCCACGTTAAAGCTTGCCATCCCTACCTTCGTCGCGCTGCTCGGATGCGCCGATACATTCCGCTGCCTTCGCGACCGCTGGAATTTTTACCATGGCGCGGTCGTCGTAATGCTGTATGCAGATGTCATGGCCGTCTCTATCATCCTTTTCCTTTTCCTGTATCCCTATGGCGAATGGATCATGTAGCTGCTGCGCGAACGGTCCGCCGCTCGATACGCTTCTCGTAATCTTTTCCGAGCAGGATGCGTTTGACGTAGATACCCGGCGTGACGATGGCATCCGGATCGAGCGTGCCCGGTTCAACCAGCTCTTCCACTTCTGCAATCGTGATGGCTGCGGCCGTCGCCATCATGGGATTGAAATTGCGCGCGGTTTTGCGGTAGACAAGGTTGCCGTAAGTGTCGCCTCTCCAGGCCTTGACCAAAGCAAAATCAGCTTTGAGCCAGCGCTCCATCACATAATCGCGGCCATCAAAGTTGCGCGTCTCCTTGCCTTCGGCCACCAGGGTGCCGAGACCCGTCGGCGTAAAGAAGGCAGGGATACCAGCGCCACCAGCGCGGATGCGTTCGGCGAGCGTGCCCTGCGGGACGAGCGTCAGGTCCAGTTCGCCACGGATGACTTTTTCTTCGAGCAGCTTGTTTTCACCGACGTAGCTGCCGATGTGCGAGCCGATCATGCCGGCTTCGAGCATGCGGCCCATTCCAAAGCCATCCACACCCATGTTGTTGCTGATGGTGTGCAGATTTTTCGGGCTGCCGGTGGTTTGCATGCGGGTCACGAGGGCCTCGATCAGCTTTTCCGGAATGCCGCACAGTCCGAAGCCGCCCAGCATCACGGTCGCGCCGTCCGCGATGTCGGCAACGGCTTCTTCGGCGCTGTTGATGACCTTGTTCAACGATCCACTCCTGTCCGGCGGCGGGCGATACTCAGCACCGATACCGCCACACCGATACCGCCACACCGATGAAGATACTCTCCTACGTCTGCAATGCATGGCAAGAGAAGCTGGTCAGCTGTTGAAGTGTATGCTGACGACGGTCGAGCAGGAAGGAACAGCTAAAACTGCCGCCTTCACAGCACTCAGAAAGCGTGGCTCGATCGCCGCGTTTCACGTACGATGTTCGGGAATTCCATTCGCCATGAAGTTCTGAAATTTCAGGAGAGATTTAACATGTTCAAGGGTTTTCGCGATTTTATTCTGCGCGGCAATGTCGTCGACCTTGCTGTCGCAGTCGTTATCGGCGCCGCGTTCGGGGCAATCGTCACAGCACTGGTCACGGACATCATTAATCCGCTGATCGCCGCCATCGTCCACAAGCCGGATTTCTCCTCCCTGGTTCTGGATATCAATGGCGGCAAGATTCAGTATGGATTGTTTTTAAATGCGCTGATTTCGTTCCTGCTGATCGCCGCGACCGTGTACTTCTTCGTGGTTCTGCCGCTGAACAAGCTGCTGGCCCGGTTCAAACCGCAAACAGTCGCGCCGCCGACCACCAAGCCGTGCCCGGAGTGCCTGAGCGATATACCGCTGGCCGCGAAGCGCTGCTCGCACTGCACACAGCTTGTCGCTTGAGGTTTCCCCTTCGCTTCGGGTGACGAAGCATTGTTGTTGATCGAGTGACCTGCTCACACGATTGCGCCCAGCTGGGTGGATGCTGATAATCTGGGCTTCTTTATCTCATCCACCCGGAGCAGATGCATTGCGCAACTCTCGTCTCGTCCTGCCTACGCTTCTCCTGTCCGCCGCATGCCTTGCCGCCGCCCCCGAACTCCTTCCTGCACAGCAGTCCGTTCCCCTGCCACAGACTGTCTTCGGTTTTCACGACTATGCGCAGGAACAAGCGAAGTTCGACCAGACTTTCCTGGCCGTTCCCGATGCCAAGCTTGCCGGTGAAGAATTGAAGACGCTGACGGCCGCGCCGCACGTGGCTGCTTCGAAAGAGGATTATGACACGGCTGTCTATGTCGCGAAGAAGTTCAAGGAAGCTGGACTCGCCACCGAGATCGTCCCCTACAAGGCATGGTTGAACCTGCCCAAGGACGTCCACTTTACGGCGACGACAGCAGACGGCAAGGAAATATCCAAGGGGCCGACGCGCGAGCACGTCGAGGGTGATCCGTATCAGGATGATCCGCGCGTTCTGCCGCCGTTCAACGGCTCGGCAGCATCGGGCGACGTGACCGGCGACGTGGTCTATGCGAACTATGGGCGTCCGGAAGACTTCAAGCAGCTCAAGGACATGAAGATCGACGTGAAGGGCAAGATCGTCCTGGTCCGCTATGGAGAGAATTTCCGCGGGGTGAAAGTCTATATCGCTCAACAGTATGGGGCCGCCGGCGTAGTGATTTTTTCTGATCCGGCAGATGATGGCTACTTCCAGGGGGATAAGTATCCACTCGGGCCCTACCGGCCGGATACCGGTGTCCAGCGCGGTTCGGTACAGTACATGTTCAAGTATCCGGGCGATGCGAAGACGCCGGGAGTGGCATCGACGCCCGGGCTCGCAGCTTCGCAGCGCCTGTCCGGCGACAAGATCGAAAGCCTGCCGACGATTCCTTCCCTGCCCATCTCTTACCATGACGCTGCACCGATCCTCGAACAGATAGGCGGAGCCGAAGCGCCGAGAAGCTGGCAGGGAGCGCTGCCCTTCAGCTACCACGTCGGCGGCGCCAATGCCGTCAAGCTGCACCTGGTGTCGAAGGAAGATTATGCAGAGCGGACCATCTGGGACGTGATCGGTACGATTCCGGGCACAGATGGTGGCGAGGACTGGGTGGTCTCTGGCAACCATCGCGATGCCTGGGTGTATGGAGCAGTCGATCCAAACAGCGGCACAGCAGCTATGCTCGAGGCCGTGCATGGCTTGGGCGCACTGTTGAAGACCGGCTGGAAGCCAAAGCGTACCATTCAGGTTTGCAGCTGGGACGCTGAAGAGGAAGGACTTATCGGATCGACCGAGTGGGTAGAAGATCACGGCAAACAGATGGAGCATGCGGTCGCCTACTTCAATACGGACGTGGGTGTGGCCGGGCCGAACTTTGAGGCGTCGGCGGTGCCTTCGCTGAAGCGGTTCATACGCGAAGTAACGAAGGAGGTACCTAGTCCCCAGGGTGGATCGCTGTATGACGCGTGGCTGCGAGATCAAGCGGAGGCGGCCAGGACTGGAGCTGATCGGCGTCACGCTGCCCCGTCGGATCAGAACGGGCTTCCGCGGATCGGTGACCTGGGTTCGGGCTCGGACTACACGCCTTTTCTGCAACACGCCGGTGTGCCGTCAACGGACATCGGTTCGGGAGGCAAGTATGGCGTATACCATTCTGTGTTTGACAACTATGCCTGGTTTACCAAGTTTGCCGACCCGACCTTTGTGTATGAACAGCAGCAGGCGCGTGTCTTCGGGCTCGAAATTCTGCACATGGCCGATGCCGACGTACTGCCCTACGACTATGTGAACTACGCCAAGGAGATCTCCTCCTACATCAACGCGGCGGAGGTCCATTCGACCGAGAAGGGCCTCCACCTTGATTTCAGTGAGGCTACAACAGCGTCGGACAAGTTCATGAAGGCAGCAGCGCTCGTGCTCGAGAAACAGCAGTCCGGCATTGCAGCGCCGGCATTGAACGATCAATTGCGGGCAGTCGAGGAAGGATTGCTGGATCCAAAGGGTCTGCCCGGCCGCTCATGGTTCAAGCACACTGTGTTTGCCCCCGGGGAATATACCGGGTATGCGGCTGTCGGCATTCCAGGCGTCAACGAGGCAGTCGACGCTGTTGACAAGACGAGGGCGCAGGCAGGAATTGCCCAGCTTTCAAACGCCTTGAACACTGCTGCAAGAATTTTGAGTGAGTCCGGAAATTAGTACTGTACTTATGGCACCACCTCTTGTACTACTAAGAGGGCATTACTTTTATCCGAAGAGAGCAGAAATTACCGTATAAAAGTTTTACGGTAGTTGTTAGATTGGACTTGTTGAGAGCTTAATACATGCCTGGCAGACAGTCAGAAACAGGCAGAAACAAGGTTGAATTAAACATGAACCTGATTGCGGGAGATGCCATGAGTCACCTACTTATCGCCTTGGCTTTCGTTGTAACTCTTATTGTTCCGGCCTGTGTCGGCAGCCTTCGTATTCACAAAAAAGAACGTACCAGTCTCTAAAGGCCCATCTTCAAAGCATCATCCGGGTGCAATCCATTTGAAAGGCCAGTCCCCAATGGACTGGCCTGTTTTATTGCGTAGTTTTATAGAGAACAGACCCTGCCAGAAACAGCCCGGAGCATGAGCAGTCAGTCCTTTTTGCGGAATGCTTTGGCTGCGTCGACCAGGATCGGCGGAGTGATGGCCCGGAGGAAGCCCTTGGTCTTTTCCGCTGCGAGGTGGACCGGCGCATTGTCTTCCGGCCGGCGCATGAACAGTGTTGAATGGTCGCCGTTCACTTCTTCTTCTGGCCGGCCGTTGGTGTAGTAGTAGGTCGACATCGATTTTCTATTGAGGTCGGGCGGGCAGGAAAGTGGCGTCGGATGCCCGTGGTACGAAGTGGATGTTGTGCTGAAAATGGCACAGCGGTTAAACAACGGCAGAATTTTCGCCTCCGCCTGCTTCATTTCCTTATCCCATAGTTCGAAGTGACCGCCATACTCTTCGTGCCAGTCCTTGTTCATGTAGACCAGGACATTGATGCGGCGGTCCAGTTTCATCCTGGTGTGGGTGTTGAAGTCAGCGTGAACGTCCAGCTTGCCACCCGGTACGATCTGGTGCAGACCACCACCCACGAAGTGCGGATCAGGGATGACGCCTTCAATCCCGGTCAGAATCTCCAGAAAATCGATCATCGGCCGGCTGTTAAGAAAGTAGAGGACGTCGCGCACGGGTTGTGGCAGACGTTCTACGGCGTCAAATGCCAGCTTTTTCTGGTTGGGATCGTTGAACTTGGTCCAGGCGGCCTGTTTAGGCTGCGGAAAGGCATCATGCGCTGCTTCGGCTGCTTCAATCGGGAGGAACTTGTCGAAGTAAATGCTCGGAAAAGGATGCGCGGTCTGATATTTCTCGGCAGAACTCTTCGCAAGCTCATTCAGACGTTCGTGGAAACTCGGATTGAAGAGCGTTTCGCTCGCAGGATTGGTCAGATGAGGCGTTTCGATCGAGGTAGCCATGGTGTGATCCCTTCTCGCAACGGTGTCGCAGGGGAAGCCTGTTCAGTAAAGCCTGGTCGGAAATGGCAGGGGCGTCCCGGTCAGATGACGCAGTGCCAGTCCAGCTGCCAGAATCGCGGCAAACGCGCAGGTTACCCAGGCATCCTGCCGTCCCACATAGATCCTCTCGCGCCGCGCGCTGAACAAGTAAATTATATATACCGGCAGATCGCTGGCCGCTACACCTATTGTTGCACCTACGATGCCGTAGTAATGAAAACCTGCGGGCAGCATCACAAACAGGCTGACACAATACACCGCGTAGGCGATGGCATTGTAGGAGGATTTCTGAAGGGCGATGATAGCCGGACTGAGCGTGCTGTAGAGCAGGGTATGCCAAAGGCCAGCGGCAAGTATGGCAACCATCCACGTCGCGCCCTGGTAACTCCTCGGAAAGACGAGCTTGATGAAGACATCTCCGGTGCAGATGACGCCGGTAAGCAGGACGGCGCCGGCTAGCAGGACGGGGGCGCGGTATTTTAGCAGGACCGCCGTGTACTCTTCCCTGCTCTTCTCCATAAACTTAGCGATAAAGGGAAAGCCGACCTTCGAACAGAACTGCAGGATGACCTGTCGCGGCAGGTCGGAGATGTTGTAAGCGATGCCGTAGAGAGCAAGAATGGTTAGATTAGTGGCGATCAGTTTGCCCAGGATGAGGCGGTCGGACTGCAGGGCCAGATAGTTGAAAATGGTCCCCACCAGGATCCACTTGCCGAATTTGACAATCTCCCTTATCACCGACCGGTCGAGCACGAAGCGCGGCTTGAGTTCGCGCATCATGGTGTAGCTGTGCAGGGTACGGGTGCATTCCGCGATCAGGCGGCCCCCGGCAAGCGCCAGGATTGTCGGCGAAAAATAGGCCCAGGTCACGGTGGCCACGAAGGCGACCAGTTGATTCATGAGCTCCAGATTGGAGAGCTGGCGGACGCCGAGATGCCGAGCCAGGCTGAGCGTACTGGGAGAAGAAAAACCAGCGATCACCGCGCCAAATCCTAGCAGCGGCACCAGCCACAGCATCTGTGGCACGTGGTAGAAACGCGCAGCCGGCCATGCTACCAGGCAGGAAACCAGGAAGATGCCGAAGCCGCGCAACACCTGCATGGTCCAGGCAGTATTCAGAAAGTCAGGCTCATCCCCCCGCGGATTCTGGACGACGCTATCCTGCAAACCTAAGTGCGAGAATAGGTTGAGACCGACGATGAGAGTCGTGACAAGGGCCAGCAGGCCGAAGTACTCCGGCACGAACATGTGGCTGAAGACGACACTATTGATGAAACGCAGGACGGTCGCGAGGATGGTGAAAACGACAATGTAGGCGGCGCCGGATTTCGCCTTCCGTTCCAGAGCACTATGCTCGCCGGCGAGGAAATGCTGCTGCTCGGCGACTACGGATTCAACTTCTACCTCTTCGACATCATGTTCCAGGCTCAAGGGTCAGAATCCTCCCGGGCTGGTCGCATGCGACATGGTTTGGTCTGCGGTTTGTGAAGGTCGATGATGGAGAGGGCGTGGCAAACAGGGGGTCCAGTAAGGCTGACCCTACTATACCCACTGTATCGGCAGAGCAATGTACGACTATAGTGAAACGCGGGAAGGTGACTGAGAGAGTTACTTAACTAAAGTTCAGTGTCCGATGGCAGCAAGGAAGAGCCGCAGAACTCTCCACTTCACTGTGCTCGAGATGACAGTCGAAGGTGCAATTGAGAGTTGTCGAAGAACTGCATGTCCTTCGACTTTGCCCAGGATGACACTTCAAAAAGGCTCGTCAGGAGCCAGACGATCCGCCTAGTTCCTGGCTGCCAGCTGCGCGGCCTGCAGGACGACCAGCTCCGTAAGGTCTTTCTTTTCCAGGCCATGCACTTCCTTGTTGAAGGTGTCGACCTTGCTCGACCAGTTCATGGAGCAGAATTTCGGTCCGCACATGCTGCAGAACGCGGCCTCTTTGTAATAGTCGTCCGGAAGCGTTTCGTCATGCATGGAGCGCGCGGTTTCAGGATCGAGCGAGAGGGCGAACTGCTTCTCCCAGTCGAAGGTATAGCGTGCGTAGCTGATGGCATCATCGCGATCGCGAGCGCCCGGCCGGCCGCGCGCCACATCGGCGGCATGGGCAGCAATGCGGTAGGCAATCATGCCATCCTTGACATCTTTCTCGTTTGGCAGGCCGAGATGCTCCTTCGGTGTCACGTAGCAGAGCATGGATGCGCCATACCAGCCAATCATCGCCGCCCCGATGGCGCTGGTGATGTGGTCGTAGCCGGGCGCGATATCTGTAACCAGCGGGCCGAGGGTATAAAAGGGCGCGGCGAAGCAATACTCCACTTCCTTGTCGACCTGCTCCTTGATCTTGTCGAGTGGCACGTGGCCCGGGCCTTCGATCATCACCTGCACATCGCTCTCCCACGCCTTCGCGGTGAGCTCGCCAAGAGTTTTCAGTTCAGAGAACTGTGCGTCATCACTGGCGTCAGCGATGCAGCCTGGCCGAAGGCCGTCGCCGAGTGAATAGCTGACGTCGTATTTTGCCATCACCTTGGTGATGC
Organism: uncultured Acidobacteriaceae bacterium; assembly: GCA_964245665.1. Classification (GTDB taxonomy): domain Bacteria; phylum Acidobacteriota; class Terriglobia; order Terriglobales; family Acidobacteriaceae. The sequence goes on along the minus strand of CAXTNK010000009.1, from coordinate 17,529 downwards.
GGTCGAAGTTCTCGTAGAGGAAATTCTGTTTATGGTGCGCCGTCATCCACTGCGCGAGGATGGCGCCGCCGCGGCTGACAATACCGGTGATGCGCTTGGCGACCATCGGGACGTACTGGATCAGGACGCCGGCATGGACGGTGAAGTAGTCGACACCCTGCTGCGCCTGCTCTTCAATCACTTCCAGGTAAAGGTCGATGGTCAGGTCTTCAACGCGCTTCACACGCTGCAGTGCTTCATACAGTGGCACCGTACCGATGGGTACCGGCGAGTGGCGCAGGATGGCTTCGCGAATCTCGGGAATATTGCCGCCGGTCGAGAGGTCCATTACAGTGTCGGCGCCAAAGTTGACGGCGGTGTGCAGCTTCTCGAGCTCGTCCTTGATGTTGGAGGTGACGGCGGAATTGCCGATGTTGGCATTGATCTTGCAACGGCTGGCAACGCCGATGGCCATTGGCTCGACTTCAGGATGATTGATGTTTGCAGGAATGATGAGGCGGCCGGCGGCGATCTCGTCACGGATGAGGGTCGAAGAAATCTTTTCGCGCTGGGCGACAAACTCCATCTCTTCGGTCGTGATGCCGAGGCGTGCGAAGTGCATCTGTGACATATTGCGGTCGCCGGACTTTTCGGCAGCGGCGAGACGCTTTTTGAGCCATTCGGCGCGTGGTTTCAGGATCTCGGCGGTGGCGTACGCAGCAGGATGGGTCTCCGCGTTCAGGGTCGGGCTCAGCGTGCGATTGTCAGTACCGTTCGATCCCATAAGTAACCTTGCTCCTTCGCAAAAGCCTTCAACAAATCTGTCTGCTCGCCGATGACGGGCATAGGTGGATTATAGACCGGAACCACTGCCTTTCCTTGTGCTACGGCGGCAGCTCTCACCAGCGTTGCATGGGGCGAAGGCGGTAGAGGTATATTTCGGTTGTCACCGCATCGATTAGTTCGCTCAGGAGACACATGCATTCCTACTGGACCGGCTTTCTGTTTTCATCCTTTCTTGTAGTCCCGGCCCTGCTATCGCAGTTGCCTCAAATCAGGCGCATCGCGCGCAAGGAACCTGTTCCTCTCCCGGTTTGTCAGTCGCCGGTCTCTTCCAGACAGAGGGTGAACCCCTGCGAAGGGACGGACCGAGAGAATTCCTGAAAGCATTGATCCCGCGGAGATGGTTTTCGATAGTGCGATGGACAGGCCACCTTGACGCTGGCTGCTTCGCCTCCTAAGCTGGGGACACTTATATGAAACAGAGTAAGAGTTCGCTGCAGATCGGGATTGCCATTTTTGTCGTGCTCGGGACGGTTATTTATCTCGCCATCAGTGGCGCGCAGGCGAACAAGAGCTACTACGTCACCATTTCAGAGTTACAGGGAATGGGATCGAAGGCATATACCCGTCATTTGCGCGTAGCTGGGAATGTCGGCGTCGGCTCCATTCAGCGCAACGGCACGCATGCGCAATTTACCCTGGTCGAACAGGGAAAAATCTTGCCGGTGCAGTACCAGGGTTCCGAACCACCTCCCGATACTTTTAAAGACAATGCGCAGGCGCTGGCA
>CAXTNK010000009.1:0-15969 GCA_964245665.1 uncultured Acidobacteriaceae bacterium | reverse complement strand
GTACGTTTGGCCGCGATGGTGTGTTTCATGCAACGGAACTGCAGGCGAAGTGCGCTTCGAAATACGCGCCAGCCAAACCTGGGGTCAAGCCTGTGCCGATTGCTCCCGCTGTGCCGAATAGCAGTTCTGCTTCCTTGCATCAACCGTCCTGATTGCGCGTTCTGAGCTCATGTCTCAAAAGCGAGACATGGGGCATCCGCGTTTGTGGCTGGCTTCTCTGTTCCCCACTTTCCATCGCGGCTTATCGAGAAGAAGCAGGCGATTCGACACCGCTGCGCTTTGCTCAGGATGACACCTCTTTACTCAGGATGAAAAACACTTCGGTCGAGCCAGGTGTTCCATGGCCCGCAACAGGGTGCGACGAACGGGAGCATGCCCTTACGACGAAGGCGTGTTCGCCCGCATGGCAAATGCCTTTTATACTCGAGGGTTATGGGCAGCACTGTGATCGCTAAACTCGATACGATTTCCAAGTTGTATGGACGCTTCGCGGCGCTGCGCAAGGTTTCGTGTGCATTTGAGGCTGGCAACTGCTATGTACTGCTCGGTGAGAATGGTGCAGGCAAATCGACGTTGCTGCGCGTACTTGCGGGTCTGCTGGCGCCGACGCTGGGCACGATCACGACTTACTTGGAAGACATGTCTGGCAATGGAAACAATCCTGGTGCGTCTCCGCTTGGTGAGTCTCCGAAAGATGCACGGCAGCATATCGGCTACATGAGTCATGCGCCGATGCTGTATGACGAACTGACGGCTACCGAGAATCTTGACTACTTTGCGGGGCTTTATCCTCGCGGCTCGACCCTGTCGGCGGAGGTTGCGCTGCGTTCGGTCAATCTAGATCCGGCATTGACGCGGCCGGTGGCCCAGTATTCCCAGGGGATGCGGCAGCGGACGTCTTTAGCGCGTGTGCTGATTGCACAGCCGCGACTGCTGCTGCTCGATGAACCTTTCTCAAATATGGACGCGGCCAGTGCGCGGCAGATGCTGGCGCTGATCGGCAGAATGCGCGATGAAGGGCGGACGGTGGTGCTCACGACCCATCAGCGCGAACTGGCCGAGCCGATTGCGGATGCCCTGCTGACCATGCGTGCGGGAAGCCTGGTCGATATACAACTCAGGACATCGCAGTGAAGACAAACGCAGCACGCATCCTTGATGGAATGGGCATTGACTACGAACTGCGCGAGTATGCCGTCGACCCTGACGACCTCAGCGCGCCGTCAGTAGCGGCCAAGATCGGGCTGCCGGTGGAGCAGGTCTTCAAGACGTTGCTGACGGCAGTGAATGGCAAAGCGGCCGGTCCGAAAGAATATGTATTTGCCGTGATTGCCGGCGATGCGGAACTGGATTTCAAGAAGCTGGCGCAGGCAGCCGGCGTGCGCAGCTGCGAGATGGCTCCGCTCAAAGACGTGCAGCCGCTTACCGGGTATATTCGCGGTGGTGTTACGCTGCTCGGCGCAAAGAAAGCGTACCCGGCATTTGTGGACGAGATGATCGAACTGTATGACGTGATCTCAGTTTCGGCGGGACAACGTGGGACGCAGCTGGTGCTTTCACCGGCGGACTATCTGCACGCGACAGGCGCCGTCATAGCCGACCTGACACGAGCAGTCGTGCTGCCTGCAGCCGGGAGTCATCCCTCTTGAATGCTGCGTACTGGTCGCAGGTCTGGCGGCACCTGAAAAAGGATCTGCGCATTGAATGGCGTTCGCGCGAAGCTATCGTCGCGATGCTGTTCTTTTCACTGCTGGTGGTGGTGGTGTTTGCCATGGCTTTCGAGCCGACCGGCGATACGTCGCGGCAGATTGCCGGCGGCATCCTGGTGGTGGCGACACTGTTTGCATCGGTCACGACACTCAACCAGGCATGGGCGCGCGAACTGCGTCACAGCGTGCTCGATGCACAGCGGATGACGCCATCGCCGCCTTCCGCCCTGTTCCTGGCAAAGGTGCTGGCGAATTTTATCTTCGTGAGCCTGGTGCAGATTGTGCTCGCGCCCATCTTCGTCATCTTTTACAACCTGCATCCACTGGGCGATACGTGGCTGTTCCTGCTGGTGCTGCCCTTTGGCACATGGGCGCTGGTGGTGAATGGAACATTTTTCGCGGCGCTCAGTATGCGTGCGCGCAGTCGCGAACTATTGCTGCCACTCATCCTGTTTCCTATTTTCATCCCGGCGCTATTGGGCATGGTGCTGGCGTGCACAGACATTTTGACGGGCAATGATGTGCCGGTACTGTGGATCAAGATGCTGGCCGGCTACGACATTATTTTTACGACGGTGAGCCTGCTGCTCTTTGAAGTTGTTATGAGCGCCGAGTAGTTGCTGGATGCAGTGATGAAAGGCCAGTTCTCGCTCAGCGGCTGAAGCCGCGTTGTGGCGACGGCTTATGGCGGGGCTTAAGTCCCGCCTCCAGCCAAGACTGAGGCTTAAACATTGAAGCAGGAGTGAGGTGGCGGCACTTCAAACAAAATCGCAATAATACCGCTTACTAAAGGCATTTGCCGAGAACGATCACTGTGCCTTTACCAGCGGCCGGTGGCGCTCAGGTGAGCGACGTGGGCTACAGAGACCGCGACCAGCCAGAAGCCGGCGACCCCGCAGACAATCCGCAGAACCAGGAATTTGGTGCGCCGATGGTCGTGATTGACCGGTTTCTTACTCAATCCAAATGTCTGTCCGGCAATGCCTGCCAGAAATAATGCTGTCCCTATGATCAAAACCAACCAAGCCATTTAGATCGTTCTCCCTGAAGTGTCGGACGGCGCCGGAAATTAGCCGTCGAAAAACCGCTCGGTTTCCCGACGCGAGCACTTTACACTCTCGCAGTAACGACGCGCCAGAGCCCTCCCGGCTTTTCCGGATGTGTATTGGTCATACCCACACGCCGATTTCTGGCGGGTGGCGCGTACCATTGAAATTAACTCCAGGCCATTGCGTGAATCGGGGTGTACGCCGCGATGCATCGCGCTACACTGGAAACGTGTTCGCGGCGGAACGTGGAGCAACCTGGCGATGAACCCTTCTCATTCGAATAGTCCGAATTATCCTGCGGAGCGCGTCGGCTCCGGACAGGGCCTGTTCTCCGGAAAGATCTGGGGGCTGGCCTGGCTGCTGCTGACCTGTGGCCTGCTCGTGCAAGGCTTCCACCAGGCAATTTTTGTGGCGCCCACGGAAGAGACCATGGGCGAAATTCAGCGCATTTTCTACTATCACGTCCCCTCCGCCTGGCTAACGTTCCTCTTCTTCTTCATCAGCTTTATTGCTTCAATCGTCTACCTGCTCTCGAAGCGCAACCATCCAATGAGGGCGCTGGGCGCCGATGCGCTGGCGCTGGCTTCAGCAGAAGTGGGCGTGGTGTTCTGCACTGTAGTGCTAATTACCGGGCCGATCTGGGCGCGCCCGGTGTGGGGCATCTGGTGGACATGGGACGAACGCCTGACCAGCACCCTGGTTCTGTGGCTGATTTACTGCAGTTACCTGCTGCTGCGGCGCTTCACTGCTGGTCCGCAGATGCAGACACTCGCGGCCGTACTTGCCATCTTCGGCTATGTGGATGTGCCGATCGTCTACTTCTCCACACGCTGGTGGAGAACGCAGCATCCCGGCCCGGTGATCGGGGGCAATGGCTACCTTGACCCGCAGATGTGGAAGGCCATCGAATGGAACGTGCTGGCATGGCTGTCATGGGGCCTGCTGCTGATGGCGGTCCGCTACATGATGGAACGCAAACGTCAGTTGATCGAGCAGCATGCTGCCTTACGGGCACTTGAAGCGTCGCTCGATGCGATGCCTGAAACGGGTCATGAACGTGGACCCGAAAGGGGACAGGTATGAGTCACCGGCACCTCGTGATCGCTTACGTTGTCACCTGGGTCATCCAACTGTCCTATGCGGGCTTTCTGACAGGCAAATGGTTCGCGCTGCGCAAGGCAGAGCGTGAGTTCCCGACGTACGACAACTTCAGCGAATAATGCTGTTCAACTGAGCGCGAACTACTTCGTTAGTGCTATTTATTCCTCGGTTGATCCAGAAGAAACTCAGCAAGTCGAGGGGAGCAATCCCCGGGCAAGCAATAGCTGTGCGAAGCTGAATGGCGAAGACCAGAGCTTCGTTGCTCACATGGCTCCCAGTTGGCCACGGTCCCGCCGTGGCCTTCATTTTTTTTGCGGTGACGAGATAGAAGATCTGACCGGCTGGAAAAGGCGAGTCCTTCGACTTCGCTCGAGATAACAAATCTGTAGCTGGGGTGGGTGACCGGAACCCGTTGATTGTCCGCGAGCCGTAGACCCATTACACTCAAAGAGTGAGTGGAAAGGTCTGTTTATGCTAATCGTTATGAAGGCGCAGGCTACGCCGGAGGAGATCAGGGCGGTTTGCGACCATATTGAACAATTGGGCTTCCGTGCACACGCGCTACCCGGCGCCCAGCGTACTGCCATTGGGATCACTGGCAACCAGGACAGTCTGGACCGTGGAATTTTTGAAGAATTGTCCGGCGTTGCCGACGTCATCAAGGTTTCAAAGCCCTACAAACTCGTCAGCCGCGATGTGAAAGAAGAAGACACGGTCATCCGGTTTGCGGGAACCAACGCGACGATCGGCGGCCGCGACCTGGCCGTGATTGCCGGCCCGTGCTCAATCGAATCCTACGAACAGGCGATGACGACGGCCGAGCAGGTAGCGAAAGCCGGGGCACAGTTTTTCCGCGGAGGCGCATACAAGCCACGCACGTCTCCATACGCATTTCAGGGCATGGGCGAAGAAGGACTGAAGATCATGGCCGAGATCCGCAACAGCTTTGGCCTGCGCATTGTGACGGAAGCACTGGATAACGAGTCACTCGAACTGGTCGAGAAGTACGCGGACGTCATCCAGATTGGCGCGCGGAACATGCAGAATTTCTCGCTGCTGAAGAAGGCCGGAAAAACACGCAAGCCTGTGCTATTGAAGCGCGGCATGTCGGCCACGCTTGATGAATTGCTGATGGCTGCCGAGTACGTGATGAGCGAAGGCAACTACGAAGTCATTCTCTGCGAGCGCGGTGTGCGGACTTTTGCCGACCACACGCGGAACACGCTCGACCTGAGCATTGTGCCGGCCGTACAGCGTCTGAGCCACCTGCCGATTATCGTTGATCCGAGCCATGGAACGGGTAAGCGAAACATGGTGATCCCGATGGCGCGCGCTGCTGTCGCGGCGGGTTGCGATGGGTTGATTGTCGAGGTGCATCATTCGCCGGACAAGGCACTTTCCGATGGAGCACAGACGCTGTTTCCTGAGCAGTTTGGCGAACTGATGACCGAGTGCAGCCAGATTGCGACGATCATGCGGCGCAATATACCAGACGGCATCAAGGTTACGGCTGAAGCCGGCAGTGGTTCCCGGTAACTCAAAAAAAAAGGCGCGGAGCAGACCACAAGTCAGTGGTTGCTTCGCGTTTTTGTTTGCTGCGGGGATCGGCTTAACGACGGGCTGCAAGAAGCACGACTTCCCTGCTTATCCTGACAACTATCGCGAATACGCCTACGTGAGCAACGGGAGCGATGGGACGGTCACGGTGCTCGACGTGATCAACCTTCGCCAGGAGCGCGTGGTGCGGGTGGGAAGAAATCCCACCGGGCTTGCTGCGAGCCCGACGCGCAACGAGGTCTATGCCGTCAATACAGGTAGCAACTCCCTGAGTGTGATCGATGCGGTCCACAATGATGTAGTCGCTACCATTCCCGTGCGAAAGCAGCCTTACTACGTGAGTGTGGATGCGGCAGGAGAGCGCGGATATATCGCCAACGCGGGCTCGAATGATGTGTCCGTGATTGATTTTGCACAGCGACGGCAGACTGGCGTCATAGGTGTTGGCGAGAGGCCGGGTAAAGCAGTCATTTCCCCGGATGGCAATGTGCTGGTGGTGAGTAACCTGGGCAGCAGCAGTGTTTCGATCGCTGACCCGCACACCATGCGTGTTCGCTCGGTTTTTCCCGGATGCCCCGGAGCTACCGATGTAATTGTGAGTCTTGATTCGACCAAGGCGTTTGTCGCCTGCTCTGCCGGGCATCAGGTGATGGTGCTTGGACTCGCGCAGACGGCCGCTGGGCCTCAAGCATCTGCTGCAGTTACAGATATGGCGAAGAAGGACCGGCTGCTGGCGATGCTCGACGTGGGCAGAAGTCCGGTTGATCTTGCCCTCAAGCCGGATGGCGGCGAAGCGTTTACTTCGAATTTCGATGGCGACTCGGTGTCTGAGATTGGAACCACGGCAAACGAAGTCGGGGGCACCTATGCGATGGGCGCGGGGCCGGTACGCGGCATCGTCAACGCCGATAATACGCTGCTGTGGGATGCGAATTTTCGTGCCGGAACAGTGAGCGTATACAGTATTGACGACGGCAAACTGGTGGGCGCCGTCCATGTGGGTGACGGGCCGGATGCGATGGCATTTTCGAAAGAAGGCCACCTGCTGTTCGTCGTCGATGCGAAGTCGGGCGACGTAGCGGTAATCCGAACGATGACGCGCTCACTATTCACCATACTGCCCTGTGGCACGAAGCCGAACGACATCGTTATCAAAGCCTTCAAACTCAAATAGGTGCTGGGGCACGGCGGGTGACGCTTCGCGTTTGTTCTGGCTGGGCAGGCGTTGTGGTTGTCAAGCTGGCGAGTGCACAAAGTAAGTAGATAGAAGCAGTTACAAATGCCGATTGATTACCCCGGATGATTATCATTGAACTTAGAAGCTGCATAACCTCCGCCAGCTTGGCTTCGCGCTTAGAAATCGTTCCTACCGCGGGTTTTACGGCTTTTCCATAAGCAATTCTTTTCTCTAAGCGTCATCAGGATGCGCTGCTGATATTGGCGTGACCTTGAAAGGTACGACTGTCATGGCTGTGATCTACAACTCTTTCTATCGCATGATGAAAAACGGTACGCTGCAGGTGATGCCTGCGCCGGTCGACAAGGAAACGCCGAACGCGCCGTGGCATGCGGTGAAGATGTCACAGATGGCAGAGGACCTTGCCCGGGCCGGGTTCACACATATCCTGTGGCCGCCATTGTGCAAGGCGCAGGGTGGGTCGGCGAACAATTCGGATGGCTATGGCAAACTGGACGACTATGACCTTGGCACAAAGGACCAGGCATGGGGCGTACCTACGCGATGGGGAACGGCGGAGCAGGTACGCCAGGCTGTTGCCATTGGACACAGTTATGGACTCGCGCATTTGTCCGACATGGTGATTCACCAGTATGACGGCGGCAACAACGGTGACTATGCGTATCCCGGTGCAGATGGAAAGACGATGAATGGCAGGTTCCCCAAGCACCCATCGTGCTTTGTGGGAGCACCACCGAGGGTTGCCGTTGACCCGGTGTTCGATGCGAATGGTAATTCCGCATTTGGCGACATGGTGTCCTATGTGCATTCAACTCCCTTGCACTACATGCTTGACGAAATGATCGCGAGCATACAGTGGCAGTTACAGACGCTTGGCCTTGACGGTTTTCGGCTCGACGATACGAAGGGAGAAAACGCTGCGGTGACACGAGCCATACTGGACGCGCCGATCATCCGCGACGGCTATTGTTTTGGCGAATGCTTTACCGGCAATATGCAGGAGTTGGAAGCGTGGGTGCAGCAGATGAATGGCCGCAATGCGACGCTTGACTTCGGTCTCCATTTCACGCTGCAGGCTGTCTGTGATCATGGGGCGAGTTGTTACATGCTCGACGGCGCAGGATTTACATCGCTCGATCCGGGCCATTCGATCACCTTCGTCGAGACAGCGGATACCGACCAGAACAGCGGCGAGAATATTACGTCGAACAAACTGCTGGCGTATGCCTACCTGCTGGCGATCGAAGGTACGCCGATGGTTTATGCGGGCGATTACCTGCCCGAGCGCTATGGGCTGAAGCCGTGGATCGACAACCTGGTGTGGATTCATCGCACCTTCGCGTATGGCAGGACGATCACGCGTTATGTGGATGAAAGCGTCATCGTGCTGAACCGTGATGGCGATGGCGGCGAGTATGGGTGGAGTGGCGGCTTGCTTGCCGCAATGAACTGGGACACATGGAATGCGCGAGTGATTACCTGCGCAACTTCATTTGGCGCAGATGTTCAGCTGCACGATTACACCGGTCATCATGAGGATATCTGGACCGACAGCAATGGCAATGTGAGCTTCACGATTCCGAGCAATGCGTATGGCGGCGGCGAATCGTATCTCTTCTTTGCACCGGCTGGCGTAGAGAACCCGGTCACGATTGTTTCGCGCAAGACGACGCAGGTTTTCTTTGGCTATCCCGATCTTGATATGCAGGCGGCACTTGCTAATTCGAAACGAGTGATTGCGCGCATATGGGCCAGGGAGCAACCGGAAGCCTCCATCATTCCGGACACACTGATCGTCTCGACAACCAAAGCAGCGGATGGCTGGTGGGAGTTGGTGGTTGCGAATCCGCTGACTGTGAACGAATCGTTTGATCTTACCGTGGTCTATGAAGGGAAGGCCCTATGATGCAGCGCAGAACGTTTCTCAAAATAGGCAGTATGACAGCTGCAGCGGGAGTATTACACATTCCAGCGCGGGCGCAGACGACGCACGGTGTGATGTCCGCGGTACTGACGCGCGGTGGCGATAACACACGCTCCGGCACTTACCTGGCAGAGACAGTGCTGACGCAGGCTGACGTTGCGGCGCGGGGTATCCGCAAATACTTTTCACTTTACATGGAAGGGGACGCACGCGGCTGCGAGGCACAGCCATTGATTGTTCCTTCGCTGCTTTGCGACGACGGAACAAACCGGGATGTGGTGATTACCTGCTCGATGAACAACACGGTGTGGTGCTATGACGCGAATACTTCCGACATCCTGTGGGTAAAGAAGCTGGCGGTTCCGGTAAACGGCAGTGCGGCGATTGATATGCATACGATCAATGATCACTGGGGAATTATTTCGACGCCGGTCATCGATGCGGCGATGAACCGGCTGTATGCAGTGGCGTGGACATCAGTTGATGGAACGGCTGCGAAGGCAGGTTATGCGGTGCACGTGTTGAATCTCAAAGACGGTTCGCGAGTATGCGCGCCGGTGAGTTTATCCGGTGTACTGTATACGGCGCCGAATGGCGCGGTGGAGAAATTCAACGCGATGATGCGCAAGCAGCGGTCTTCCCTGCTGCTGACGAATGTGGGTGGTGTAAAGACTGTCTTCTTCGCGAGCGGCACAGTACTCGAAACGGAAAATGGTGCGGCGGGATGGGTGATGGCTTTTGCCTGCGCGAGTAATACGATCGCTGCGGCATTTGCTACGTCGACCGGCGATGGCGCGGGAATATGGATGGGCGGAGGTGGACTGTGCGCAGATGCAGCAGGATATATCTATGGCATCACTGGTAATGGCAGCTTCGATGGGGTGAATGATTTTGGAGAGTGCGCGTTGAAGCTCGAGTACAGGCCGGCATCGTCGACGGCGCTGGCAACGCTCAAGCCGGTCAGCTGGTTTGCTCCGTATACCGATGCCGGGCGGCTGGGTGAGGATCCCACGTTGAGTACGCGAGCGGTGAAGCTTGTGAATAAGCTTTCCGGCGTGAGCGCGCCGAGCAGCGAAGAGAAGCTGCCAGTGAACGCGATGCGCATGCCGCGGATTACGTCAACGGTTGGCGATATTCAATATACGAAGCCGAACCCGGCGGACGCGAGCTGGACGGATGAAGACCTCGGCTCAGCCGGCTGCGTGCTGATCCCAAAGTATGGAGTGATAGCGTTTTCGGGTAAGGATGGAATTCTGTACGTGGCGAAGACAGCGGACCTGGGCAACACCATGCCGGCAGACATGGTGAACGCCGCTACGAATTATGCGAAGCTGCAGTTTGCGCCGATGTGGTTTACCTACTTTCCCGGATTTGGAGTAAATGCTGCGCCGCAGGATCCGAGCACGCTCGACTTTTTGTTCCAGGGCAAGACGCGGCATCTGCACTCGACGCCGGTGGTATATGAGCATCCATCCTGGGGTACGTTATTGATCTGTGGCGGCGAGAATAGTTCGATTCGCTTGTGGCAGATCACCGCGAATGCAATCACTTTTCTGGCGCAGTCGGCGGAGTTCTCGTCTGCGAATATAACGGCCAGTCCAGGTGGAATGCCTGGAAGTTTCATGTGTATTTCGGCGAACGGCGGCAAGGCGGGTACGGCGCTGTTGTGGGCGTCCATGCCTTATGGCGATGGAAACACTACTGTTACGAATGGGCGCTTTTTGTGTTACGGGCTAGATAAGTTTGGGACCAATGGCGATGGCACGACGCGATTGATGCCGCTGTGGGATTCGCAGGCGCACGCGATGCCGTTTATCTATAACAAGTTCATGCCGCCGGTGGTGAGTGGTGGACAAGTATTTCTGCCGACGTATGATGACCAGGTGATGGTGTTCGGGCTGGCCTGATATTAGAGCTGGCGGGCCAGGACGAGGGTGATGTCGTCGGGCTGCTCCTGTTCACCGATCCAGGTTTTGAGTGACTGCATAACTGCATTGGAGATGCCTTCGAGACTAAGGCCCCGGTTGCGGCGTACCAGGTCGAGCAGGCGGTCTTCGCCGAAGTCGCCGAACTCGTTTTCCGGTTCGGTGACGCCGTCACTGTAGATGATGACAATGTCGCCTGAGCCAAGCTTCACCGTGGCCTGTTCGTACTTCATGCCTTCGAGCAGGCCGACGACGGAACCGCCGCAGTCGAGGCGTTTCACTTCGTTGTTTGCGCACAGGACAAGCGGCGGAAGCTGGCCACCGGTGGAATAGGTCAGCGAAGAATCTGCGCCGTCATAGTGAGCGAGGAAGAGAGTCGCATACTTCTCTGGCTGCGTACTGGTGTACAGGTGACGGTTCAGGCGTTCGAGCATCAGGGCGGGGCTGGCAAGATAGTTCGCTTCACCGTCCAGCAGCAAGGGACCCGGACTGCTGTCGCCGAAGCGATAGGCGCGGACGGCGGAATGAAGGCTCGCCATAAGCAACGCGGCCGAGATGCCTTTCCCACTGATGTCGCCGAGGGCAAGAAAGAGTTGTGACGTACCGGTGAGCAGGAAGTCGTAATAGTCACCGCTGACGCTGCGGGCAGGCTTCGAGTAGCCATGGACCTCCAGCATGGGTAAACGTATCTGCCCCTGTGGCAGAAGACTGTTTTGTACTTCCTGCGCGATGGAGAGCTCGGCCTGGAGACGTTCTTTCTCACGCTGCTCCACGAGAAGATTGGCGAGTGACTGGGCCATCGTGTTGAAAGATGTGCTGAGCGCGCCGAGCTGGTCGCGGCGTTTGACGACGATGCGGTGCTCGAGCTGCCCGGCGTCTATGGCGCGCGTCGCGCGATAGAGATCTGAAATGGACCGGGTGATCGTGCGGCTCAGGCCGATGGCCATGCTGAGGGCAAAGAGTTCGAGCAGGCCGAAGACGATTGCGATTCCGATCAGAAAGTTACGGACGAAAGTTCCCACTTCGACGGAGCTGCGAAACAGGCGCTGGTAAAGCAGCGTTGGACGGGATTCAACACTCAGCAGCATGCCGGAAACGGTATGGCCATTCGACCATTCCGTGACTGCGAGCGGAGAACTGAAGTAGACCGTCCTGTCATAGAAACTCACGGGCCCGGGGAGCTTGCCGCCGGCCAGACTGGCGACTTCTTTTCTGCTTGGGTGACCGACAGGCTCATGAGGATGAGGACCATTCATGTCTTCGTCATCATGGATATTGAAACCCTGCGCGACAGTAATGCGGCCGAGGTTTTCTGCCATGCGTTCGAGGATCGCACCGGTCAGCGGAATACTGGAGTGCACGGTGACGGTGTGCGGGCCCTGCATCTGGTGATCGATCGCGCGGAAGTAGAGCCTGCCGCTGTCAACTGCCATACCCTGAAAGTCTTTCGTCGCCCAGGCTGGCGCCGCAACGTTGCTCTTGAGGTGTTTGCCTTCGGCTACAAGGTCAATGGGCTCGCCATCTACTTCCGCGCCAAGGTCGAGCCCGTCCGGATCAATTTCACCGGCGACGGCTTCGCGGTACTCGGGCAGATCGATGTGACGTTCATTGGGATTGTGGGCGACGATGATGCCGATGTGGGTAACGAAACCCTGATCCCACGAGACGAGCCGGTTCTCTTTGGCGTTCAACTCGGAGTTGGCGGCGAAGGTAGCGAACTGACCTGAGAAAGCATAGGCGGCGATGCCAGCAAGCGTCGTAAACAGGATGACGGGTGCCAGGCCCATCAGCAGGTACGTGACGATGAGACGATTACGGACACGCCAGAGCAGACTGCGGAAGGTCCAGCGCCAGAGCAGGATGATGGCGAAGACCGTTAGCGGGATCGCGAGAAGGATCAGCATGGCGTCCGCACCATCGCTGGTCGAAATGCGGGTCAGGCGGAGCAACAGCAGGAAGGCGAAGGGCAGGCCGAGCCAAAATGCTGCACGAGCCACAAATCCCTGGGGCGGTTTCCTGCGGACCCTTCCGGCAATCGCTATCTCTGCTGTGCGAAAGACATTTTCCATCCGTGCTGAGTGTATCGCAGGAGTGCCCGCATACGGTCGATCTCTGCACTAGGGAAGGAGGATGTCGTTTTGTTCCGGAGGCACTTCGCAGGCAAGTCTGCGCGTGTGACGCGTGGCGGAATACTGGGCGCCGGCGAGCAGGAGCAGTCCACTCAGAAAGGCCCACATCATCAGGCTGACGGAGATCGAGAATGGGCCGTAGACCGCGCGGAAATCAAGCAATGGGAGGACGGCGATGTAGATCATCTTTGCTCCCTCCCAAAGCAGGCCGGTGACGATCGCGGTGGGCAGAACGGCGCGGACCGGAAGTTTGCAGTTGGGAAGCACCCAGTAGATGACGAAGAACATAAGAATGCTCGCGATAGCGGCGGAGATCTGCAGCAGCCAGTGGGCGATGAACTGGAAGACGACGTTATGGGTATCGCCAAAGAACAGGACATTCAGGACGGTATGCTGTGAGGCGGTGAAGGCGACGGAGATAAGGATGAGCGTGCCGATCGCGAAAGCAAGTCCGAGCGAGATGAGCTGGTTTCTGATGTACGAACGATTTTTAGTGACGTGCCAGACCTGGTTCAGGGCAACTTCAAGCGGCATAAATACGCCGGTCGATGAGACGAGCAGCATGATGACGGAGGCAATCTGCACGCCGCTCCTGGCATGAGCGACGATGCTCATATTCTTGACGACGAAGTCCTGGCCGGCAGGCAGAAAGTAGCGGATCTCATCACCGATGACACTCTCCATCGCGCTCGAATGAAAGACGCGATGGGCTATGGTGAACATCATCACGATGAAGGGAAACAGCGAGAGGATTGAGTTGGCGGCAACGCTGAAGGCGTAGGTATGGACCTCAGTCTGCGAGAGGTAACGCAGCATGGCCACGGCCTGGCCCCAGAAACCGTCTTCGCCGGGCGCCGGAAGGCGAGGCGGATCGGGCTGCAGTGGAGCGGTCTGCGGCGCAGGGGGCGATGTTTCCGACGAAGATAGGGCGGCAGACAGTCTGTCGGGCTGGATGGAGAGGAGGGTCAACCGATTTCTCCCTCTCATTAAACGCTCTCACGAGGGGATCCCGCACTCCATCAAGAGTGGCAGATGGTCTTTACGGTCTAAATCCAGGCGGCTTGTGAATAGATTTTCATCGTTGAGAGGCTCTCCGGCTGAAATTAAGTGTTGCCTTTCAGAGTGTTTCCTGCCATAAAAAGAGACAGGCAGTCTGCTACGGCAACTGTCAGCATTGGTTTTGGAAGGCCGTTTTTGATGTACTGTTCCACCGTTCTCAAAAGGTTTCTGAAAGTATCGCCTGAGCTGCCGCGTGTCTACGCTGGTGGCTCGTTCGTGTTTTTGGGGCTAGTTGCGGACAACAACATAGAGGAGCGAGGTAGTTCACGTGAAAGAAAATGGTGTAGTGAAGTGGTTTAATGGCGCAAAAGGTTATGGATTCATTTCACGTTCCACAGGCGAGGATGTGTTCGTGCACTTCTCTGCGATCAACGAGAACGGCTATAAGACACTGAACGAAGGTGAAGCCGTGGAATTTGAATGTCAGCAGGGTCCCAAGGGGCTGAATGCTGCGAATGTAAGCCGCAACTCATAACGCGGCACATCAAGCTTGAGTGAGGCCTTCCCTTTCTGCAGTTTTGACTTTGCGGATTGTGGAAGGCCTTCCGATTTTGCGGTCAGTTCATTTTGACGCCGGTGGATGTTCGGGATTCCACAACGGACTGCCGGCCGGGATGTCCTCGACTTTCAGCTTTGGAAAGAGCGATTGTAGATCCTTCGAACATTCCAGCATGCCGGGCTCTTCTGACACTTCATGTCCTATAAGGATCAGCGCCTTGTGACGACCCTGCGCTGCAGCGTCACGAACGTATTCGACTGTCTCCCACTCTGAAGCTTCGCCGGCAATCAAGACCTCAACATCAGGATGACGCAGTGCGTCGACCTGTTTCTGCAGGCCCGATGCGCCGGGACGAAGAGCGACGTGCGTGAGCTGCAGGTTTGGGTCGCCGACGACTCTGATGGTGTTGACCTTCAACTTGTGCTGCAACTCCAAGCTGAGGGCGTCGAGGGTCGTCGGCGGAATCGTCGCGAAGAACGGGTCGTTCGGCTTCGCATATTGCTGCCAGCCGAGAGCGCCAAGCAGCGCTATCGCAATCGTGTCCGGTGGCACGGCGTGAATTTCGTCATGCAGACGGAAGACGACCATGTGGTGCTTCTGGATGAAGGCCAGCTTCTCTTCGTAGACAGGATCATCGGTGAAGAAACTGGTGTCGTCGCGGTGATTGTAGAAGGTCGGCTCGTGGGTAATGACGAGGTTTAGGCCGCGCAGGTTGGCTTGGCGAAGAACGTCCATCGTGTCGAGGAACGTAGTCGCGATGCCAGTGACTGGTGTTGAAGGATCGCCCGCCTTTACTGTGTCGACTGTATCGGCCGCGACCTTCGCTGGATAGCGCGCCTGGATCTGGTGGAGAGCATCTGCGGCAGTAAGGGTCTGCGCCTGCGGATGGGGCGAGAAGAGGATCGGCAAGATGAAGACCGCGGAGCGAATATGCATGATTTTCATGATGCACGATTTGAAGGCGTCGACTTATGGCTCCGAATAATAACCGGCATTGGTGAGGGCGGTAAGGCTGCCGTTCGCCAACGTGACGTTGATGGCGTGATAGGTATCCGGATGCCCAGGCGAGGCGGCGATGGTCAGCAGATAATAATTGTCGGCGTCCGCGACGCAGGTGGCAATTTCCTCCGGGAGCGTATTGCCCTGTTGCAAAAGCTGGCCACCACTCTGCAGGGCGATCACGGGCAGGGCGAGATTGCCTGAGTCCGACTGCCGTTCTGTGAGAACCGGCTTCAGGTAGACTTTGTAATAATCCTGACGCCGTTCGCTGCCGGAGATGAGCGCGGACGGCGCGATGTTATCGAGCGTAATGCCGGACGCGCGCAGGCGGTTGGTGAGATCGACGATGGCGCTGAAATAACCGCGACGATCGGCGTCAGAACTTATGCTGATATGAGCGCTCGCGAGCATTGGCCAGCCCGGACCGAACCAGATAATCGTGGCATGGCCGGGAACCGTCGCCTCATACGTGACAAGCTTGGTCATCGCAAGGATAGATGATTGAAAGCGTCGCACGATTCCGTCCGCACCCTCGGCACCTGCATTCTCGCGGATCTGCGTGGGAGCTTTCTTCAGGTCATTGATCAGTACGTTGCCATCGAGCGAGGGCTTGCCGACCTGCACACCGTAATCGGAAAAAACGATGAGTGATGTCGGGTGAAGAAGGTGGCCATTATTTTCGCGCAGGTACTCGGTAATGCCCTTGCGCTCAAAGGCTACATTTTCGAAGGTGTTATTCATAGTGTCGAGCAACAGGATGACGCGGTCAGAGGGCTGTGCATCGCTGCGAACTGCTTTGAACATGGTGATGGGCGGAGCC
>CAXTNK010000008.1:84468-88609 GCA_964245665.1 uncultured Acidobacteriaceae bacterium | reverse complement strand
TTACGATCGAGGACTCGGCAGAACTGCAGATCAAGCAGGCTCATGTGGTGCGCCTTGAGTGCAGGCCTCCGAACCTGGAGCGGCGGGGCGCGATACGACAGCGGGAACTGGTGATCAATGCCTTGCGTATGCGGCCTGACCGTATCATCCTTGGCGAGGTGCGCGGGGACGAGACTCTCGACATGCTGCAGTCGATGAACACGGGTCACGATGGTTCGCTGACCACGGTCCACGCAAACACACCGCGCGACGCGATCGCCCGACTCGAAACGATGGTGCTGATGGGTGCCGTGACGCTGCCCGAGAAGGCCATCCGCGCCCAGATTGCATCAGCGATTGATCTTATCATCCAGGTTTCGCGCATGAGTGATGGCAGCCGGAGAGTGACACACATTACAGAGATTACCGGTATGAGCGGCGACATCGTAAGCCTCCAGGACATCTTCGTCTTTGAAAGGCAGGGTCTTGGCCTGAACGGTAAAGTGAATGGCCGGTTCGTCGCTACAGGCATCGTCCCCAAGTTCGCTGACAAACTGGCGGCTGCTGGTTTTCCCCTTTCTCTGAACCTGATGGATCAGTCGGTTGAGGTCTGAGGAAAACGTATGAGTCTGCTTACAATATTCTTCCTGCTTGCCTTTTGCTTGAGCCTCGTCATCCTGATCTTTGCCGGTCTGCCGTCCTCACAGGAGCGGATGATCGAAGCACGTATCAGCAACATACGCAATCCCCGGCGTGTCCTGCGTTACGAGGGCGGCGAAGCAGATCTGGCCCTGAGCGAGAGCAGAACCCTGAGCGAACGGCTGGGCCGCTACCTGAAGGAATATTCCTTCTCGGCGAAGATCGAGACCCTGCTGGTGGAGGCGAACAGCGGGAGCACGATCGGAGATCTGGTGCTTGCAAGTGTCCGGTTTCTGCTGATCAGCATGCTGATTGGGGGCATGATTTCACGATCGATCCCGGACGGGTTCTTTGTCGGGGCCATCGCCTCGGTGCTGCCGTTTGCGCGACTGAAATGGAAGCGCTCACAGCGATTGAAGGCCGTGACGGCAGCCCTGCCGGACGCAGCCGACCTAATGGCCAGAGCAATGCGAGCGGGACATTCTGTCACGCAGGCGATCGAAGCACTGGGCGAACAAGCGCCATTGCCTCTCTCAACGGAATTTGCCAAGGTATTCCAGCAGCAGAAGCTGGGAATTCCTCTGCGGGAGGTGCTGATTGATCTCAGCCTGAGGATTCCTTCAAGAGATCTGCACTTTCTCATCACCGCTATCCTGGTGCAGCGAGAGACCGGCGGGGACCTGGCAGACATTCTCGACCGAACGACCGAGACGCTGCGGGAAAGAATTCGGGTGGAGGGAGAGGTGCGGGTGCGTACTGCACAGGGCCGGCTGACCGGTTGGATCCTATCCATGCTGCCTCCGGCCATCCTTGCGTTCATCAGCCTGTTCTGCCCCAGCTACACGCACGTTCTCTTTACCGATCCGCTTGGGCAGAAACTGCTTTATGCGTCTGCGGCCTGCATGGTCACTGGTGCGCTGGTGATTCGGAGCATAGTGAAAGTGACCTTCTGAATGACTCTCAGCCTGTACCTGTTTGGCGGATTGACCGTATTTTTGACACTGTTCCTGCTGGGCTACCTAGCGCTGCCCAGGGAGTCGTCAAGGGTGGCGCAACGGCTGGCCGAGGTGACGAGGACCGGTTCCGGGCAAACCACAACCGTTACGGGATCAGAGAAGCTTGAAAAGCTTTCGGCCCAGGCAGCGGCATGGTTTCGCGCTCATCTCTGGCTGACGGAAGATCCCGGACTCAGGGTACGTTTTGCGACGGCCGGTTTGAGAGGGGCGAAGCCTGGCGATCTGTACCATTCAGCCCGTATCCTCGGCCCCCTGCTCGCGTTGACGGTCGGTTCCGTGATTCCCTATGCCCGTTTCTTCTGGATGACAGCGCTGCCGGCGGTCGCTTACCTTATTCCCGATCTGGTCTTGGCCCGGATGATCCGGATTCGAAGCGAGCATATCCGGAAGAGTATTCCGGATGTGATTGATCTGCTGGTGATCTGCGTCGATGCGGGACTCGGCCTTGACCAGGCGATGTTGCGCGTGGCCCATGAGTTATCGATCAGTCATCCTGAAACCAGTGACGAACTGATGCATATCAATCATGAGCAAAGGGCGGGGCGGCCGCGGAATGAGGCATGGCAGTCGATGGCAGCGCGGGTAAAGGTCGAGGAACTGGATGCGCTCGCCAACATGCTTCTGCAGACAGAACGATTCGGGACGCCGATTGCGAAGGCGCTTACTACATTTGCGGCCGGAGTGCGGACACGCCGACGACAAACGGCAGAGGAAATGGCGGCCAAGTCGACGGTCAAGATTATTTTTCCGCTGGTCATTTTCATTTTTCCAGCCATCTTTGTCGTGCTGCTGGGGCCGGCGGTGTTGAATATCATGCATGCTCTCGCGGACAGTCCTAAATGAACCATGCCATCAGTTTTGCAATCATGACGGGCATTCAAGTTGTCCCGCTTTTCGCCGATAGACCCGACATCGGGCCAAGGAGTGCGGATGACGATGAGCGAAGCGGTGATGATTCCCGTTCTGACCTTCACGCTGATTACAGTCACCTGGGCCGTCTGTAGCGACTGGGGAGCCTGATCGAGTGAGCCGCGCTGACAAGGTCGTGCAATCGGAACGGTGTGTTTCGACTGCTTCTCAATGGAATCTCTTCACTCTAAAAAACCTGCTCCTAATTTGCTTGAGGGTTCATGGTAGCGCGGCAGGTTGCTCTGATTGAAGGCGTGATAGCACCCTGATTCCAGCGAAAGGATGCTGTCGTGACGATTGATCGTATCGCATCGATACCTCGTCGAGGAGGGGTCTCCTCATGCAAGCATGTGAACCGTGCGGAGAGACGACGAGGCATCATGCTCATTGAGAATGAGACAAATGGCAAAATGGTCTGTGAGCGAGCAAAGCTTGCTGCAAGCATACGGGAGCGTTTGTTCGGTCTGATCGGCAGGCACAGTTTCGAGCCTGGGGAGGGTCTGCTGTTTCGACTCACATCCGCCGTGCATACCGTCGGCATGTCAATCAGTATCGACGTGATCGGGCTGGACCGTTCCGGCCGAGTGACAGCGATCTATCCTCACCTGAAGCCGGGACGCTTCGCTTTTCCTGTATGGACGACGCGAAGCATTCTAGAACTGCCGGCAGGGCAGAGCGAGCGGGCATCGATAAGCATAGGAGACAGGTTAGCCTTCTACGGTTGACGAAGGAGGCGAAGAGCCTGCTGCCGACCACAGGTTCGAGCATGTTGAAGATTGACCGATGCAGCGGCGACATGCATTACTGCCTCGAATGTCGACTATGAATAAGAGCAAGAAGCAGATCTTGATATTTCAAGATCTGACGTTGCCATTCTAACAACGGGGTTCGGACGAGTCTATGAAAGAAGCCGGATAGAATCACCTCGCTTGTCAATAGCATTGGCAGCGAGAGTCTGATTGAACAGGAATGCGTTCCCTCCGCGGCTCAGCCGCAAGTTTTAGACTTATGGTGGGACTGAAGTCCCTTCCCTTCAAAACAGCCACTTGATTAAAGTCTCCCGAGCCCATATCCGCGTATCGTGTTTTGCGGCTGCACTGGATTTGTTTCACTCAGGTAGTGCCGACTCCTTATGAGTTGAACGCTCTGACGAAATGTATCTACGTACGTGCAAAAGTGCTGCGCGCCTCGGTGCCCGTTGAGGGAAACTCTAATTGAGCCTCAGCCATCTTCCAGTGAACGACCCAGAATGCAGGTGGTGGCGGCAAGGTGTCTTGGCGAGAACGATCTCAGGATGGCGCCGAAGCACGGGTTGAAGTCTTAACCACTTTTCATCTTAGAGAGAACAGGAACAACTTTAGTTATGTTGTGGACAGGCAGTTTGCAATCATTCAGGCAAAAAGATTGCAGTGTGCGACTGCATATGGCTCTTGTTGCATTAGCTCGATCGAATGCTTCCTGGGTGAAGGCAAGGGGTGTTCTACAGAAAATAGGCGTTCGCGGGGGGACAGGAACGGATATGGCTGCCGGCGAGTGGTACCCAGGTCTCAGATGCGAGACCTGGGGCACTCGCGTTTGCGGCTGGCCTTGCACCGGTG
>CAXTNK010000008.1:75461-84458 GCA_964245665.1 uncultured Acidobacteriaceae bacterium | reverse complement strand
CTGGGGCACCCGGATGTACTTGCGGTACCGGAGTTCATGGAATAACTCCCTGTCCTTGCGGGACCAGGGCTTTGGGAATTTCCCTAGCCCCGCAGGCTGGCTCATGCTGCTTCACCACCGCCCGGCAACCTGCCCCTCGCAGAAACGGCGCTACTTGATCGAGATCAGATCTTGATGAAGATCTTGCGGCGGTAAAGGAAGTAGACCGGTATCCAGCAGATAAGGACGTAGCACAGCGAATAGATGAGCGAGGAGAGTGCCGGGTCGTTAGGTACGATCTGCACGATGAAGTGATAGAGGTAGCCGAAAATATCCGGCTTGCCGGCGGCATGCCAGTGGGGAGCACCTGCGGCCAGCAACTCCGAGATGACATAAGCGGTGATGGCATTGGTGCCGAAGACCAGCAGTGGCCAGAAATAGGTAGAGCGGTGGGACCGTTCCGGCTTGGACTCTTTGGCGCTGGGAATGTCAATGACCCAGATGGAAAGCGCGAGCAGAAGCATGCTCAGGCCGCCGGCGAAGAGAACGAAGGAACTGGTCCAGAGCTTCTTGTTGAGCGGGAAGGTAAAGTTCCAGAGATAGCCGAGGAGGACGCAGCTGGCTCCGGCAATCGCGATACCAGTTGCCTTTTGCTGAAGTGTCCGGGAGGTGCGCAGCCAGATGCCGGTGAGCATGCCGAGCAGCGCCGTTCCGACCGCGGGCAGGGTACTCAGAAGGCCTTCAGGGTCGCGAGTCTGTTCATACAGATGCGAGGCTGAGAAGAGCTGGCGATCGATCCAGGCAGTCAGATTGCCGTCCCTGTCGAGCAGCGGGACGCCGTGTGTAGGGATACCGTAGCCGGGGACGGGCACGAAGCGCATGAGTATCCAGTAGCCGACAAGAGCGGAGAGGGCTATGGCTGCTTTGCTGCGCCATCCCGGACTGATGAGATAGAGCGCGCCGATAATCAGGTAGCAGATGGCGATGCGCGGCAGGACGCCGTAAAAGCGCAGGGTGTGGAGATGGAAGAGGGGGAAGCTGTTGACGATGAGTCCGAGGATGTACAGCATGACGGCCCGGCGGACGACGTGAAACAGCAGGTTGGATTTCGAGGCACCCTGCTCGATGCGAGAGGACAGCGAAAGCACCGTCGAGATGCCGACCAGGAAGAGGAAGGTGGGGAAGACGAGATCGGTTGGCGTGAAGCCATTCCAGTCCGCGTGCTTCAACGGCCAGTAGGCGCGCTCGTCGGCGTTGTCATTGACGAGGATCATGAAGCCGATATCGAGACCGCGCAATAGATCGAGCGATAGCAGGCGGCTAGGACGGTTTTTTGCTCCAGAAGAGTGGAGCGTGGCAGCAGGCGGTGCAGACTGGATGGGCGAGGTGGTTGGATTCAATGGTGTGCTTTCCCCGATCCTTTCGCCATCGAGCGGCGAACAAGGGTTAGGAGTGATAGTAAGGCCTGGAGCGACCGGCGTTGCGGATAAATCTGCAAAACATTACAAGAAGATTTGCTCTGCGCTATTTCGCAGCTGCCGAATCAGGAGGTCGTCATACGAAAGCCGGCCGGCAGCATGCCAGAGCCGACGCCGGGGTTGGTGGGGTATGTCTCTTCACCGGGCGGCCAGGTGGGTATGCCAGGTTGGGCTGACGCCCTGGGTGATGTCCTTATGCGGATGGACAAGGACGTCATGCCGGGATTGCGCCGATAGCTTTGTAGCTGATAGCGCGGTCTCCTGGCGCATGCAGGCTGCTGGATATTGAACGGCTGCAGATGCTGCTCGATACCTGGCCAGTGTCCGGTCAGGAAGAGCCTGAGGTTTATAGCTCGTCATCTGGCGCTCGTGCCGAGTCTCGCTGCGGCCAATTTCATCGGGCATGCTGATCGCAGTACCCGAGCCCCGGGCTCTTGGCTCAAGGAAGTCCAGATGAGATATGCTTGGGAATTCTTTGACACGAGGCAGCTGGACCTTGATATGCAGGTAGCTCCAAAGCATGGAGGTGTCGCAGAGCTGGCGGATGACCCGAAGGCTTCCATTTTTCCTAGGGGCTACATGGCGCCTTTCCTTTTGACGACCCTGATTTTCTTTGTCTGGGGGATGTCGAATAACCTTACGGACATCCTGGTGCAGCAGTTTCGAAAGACTTTTTCCCTGAGTCTGCTGCAGGCGCAGCTGGTACAGACTTCGGTTTTTCTTGCCTACGGAACAATGGCGATCCCTTCTGCTCTGTTGATGAAACGGTTCGGCTACAAGGCCGGGCTGCTGATTGGGCTGGTAGTGTTTGGCACAGGCACATTGCTGTTCTGGCCCGCGGCAGTGATGGGGCAGTATCTGCCTTTTCTGATTGCCTTGTTCGGCGTTGGCGGTGGTTCGTCGATTCTTGAAACGGCGGCCAATCCTTTCATTGCGCAGTTCGGCAGCGCGGCGACTTCTGAGCGACGACTCAACTTTGCGCAGGCATTTAATCCGCCGGGGGCGATTACGGGTGTCCTGCTGGGCACCTGGTTTATTTTCTCGGGTGTCGAGAAGAATCCTGCTGAAGTTGCTTCGATGAAATTGCAGGGGACCTACGAAGCTTATCTGCATAGCGAGATTTTGCGGGTAGTGCCGACCTATGTAGGCCTGGGCATCGCGGTGCTTATTCTGGCGATGGTGATCGGCTACACCAGGTTTCCAGACACGGCTGTCCGTTTGAGGACGGTCGAAGCAAGTGACCCTGGCGCGCTGAGTGACGCGCTCCACGCACCGGGCCCGAGCGTGGTGAGCCGGTTACTGCATGCACCACATCTGCTGTTCGCCGTAGTGGCGCAATTCTTTTACGTGGGTACGCAGATCAGTTCGTGGAGCACGCTGATCCCTTACATCCGGACCTACACGGAGGCTTCGGAAAGGACGGCGGGCTATCTGTTGACGGGGACGCTGGTTGCTTTCGCGCTGGGGCGCATTCTGTCTACTTCGCTCATGCGGTATATCACGCCGTCGACGATGGTATGCATCTACGCCGTGATCAACACGCTGCTCGTGGGTGTTGGCATTTTCCGGCCAGGGATGACGGGAGCGTATGCAATTTTGCTGACCAGCTTCTTCATGTCGGTGATGTATCCGACGATCTTCGCGCTGGGCGTAAAAGACCTGGGCGCAGATACGAACCTGGGTGCGAGTTTGCTGGTGATGGCGATCGTCGGGGGCGGGGTATTTCCGCCAGCGATGGGCTGGATTACGCGGCTGACAGGAAGCGTGGCGATGGGTTACGTACTGCCGGCGGGTGGTTATATTGTGATTGCGGCGTATGCCTTCCTGGTGCCGCGTACAGGCCGCACGGGGAATGTGCGGAGTTAGTCAGACGTCCGGATAGCGCAACGGCTTTGCGATCCGGCGTTTGCTATTTAGTCTTCTCGCATGACGAGTGATCTCCGCTGCATTTCCCTCATGTTATTTCTTCTAGCTTCTACGTTGCCGTCGCGGGGACAGTCAGCAGCGTCTGCTGCAAACTTTCCTGGCAATGAGCAACTGCGTCACTTTAAAGCGATCGGTGATCCTCGTTTATCGCCTGATGGCAGGCGCATCCTGGCACGTATCACGGAGTCGACTGCGGATGGCGCAAAGAGCCACCTGTGGCTGCTGGGCACGCATGGAGAAGAGCCTCGCCAACTTACCTATTCTCTCGATGCAGACAAGGCCGGTGAGCATAATGGCACATGGATGCCAGACGGACGAAGCGTACTGTTTCTTGCGACGCGGGGTGAGCACACTTCGCTCTATCGCCTGCCTATGGATGGTGGCGAAGCAGTAGTTTTCGATCTGAAGATCAGACCGGTTGTGGACGAGTCGAAGCTGCAGGACGCATTGCCTGCAAAGGATGAAGCAGACGCGAAGCCGGAAGAAAAGAAGCCGTCGAAGGATAGCGATGAGGTGGCGATCGATGTCGCTGACTATCGCGTTTCTCCAGATGGTGGCTGGATCGCAGTGATTGCTGAAGATCCGCAAACTCCTGGTGAGAAGGCACAGAAGGAGGCGAAGGCAGATGCCGAATGGGTCGATCATGATCCGCATGGCTCGCGTTTGTATCTGCTCAACGTGACTACAAAGAAGCTGACGCCGATTGCCGTCGAACCGGATGTGCATGGTGCGGCGTGGAGCAGTGACAGCACGAAGCTGATCGCTATTGCCGAAGGTGCAAATAACGCTGGTGATCTTGGACCGGCTGCAAGCGCGTGGCTGGTGAGTACTGGCGATCCGGATCATGCGGTCAGGGTGAATGGCTTGCCGGCAACGCTTGAGTCTGCAGAATGGTCACTCGATGGCAAGTCAATCGTCTATCTCGCGCAGGCCAAGCGGGATGCGCCGCCGGGCTATGCCGACCTTTATCGCTACGACTTCAACACGAACGACTCTCTCGATTTGAGTGACGGCTTCAAGGGTTCCATGGGTCGCGGAGAGCCGGTTCCATTGGTCGATGGCAGCATTGTGCAGTTGATTGACGAAGGCTTCAACGGCAAGGTTAGTGTTTATGCGCCACGAGCGAAGGAGCCGGAAACACTCAGTCTCGATCCACACAATATAGCGGCGCTCAATACGAATGCTGCGCGCGACGGCTGGCTGTTTTTGGGCAGTAGTGGCGGAAAGCCGGAAGGGCTTTATTATGCTGCTGATCTGCATGCAGATCCGACGCCAGTGAAGATGCCGGCTCTTGCGCCTGAGCGCATTCTGAGCGTGGTACCGAAGCACCTTGCGTGGAAGAGCGACGGGATGGCGATTGAGGGCCGGTTGTATCTGCCACCTGAGGCCGCGACGAAACATGTGCCGCTGATTGTGGAGGTGCACGGAGGGCCGCTCGGTGCTTACGCCGATGCGTATGAGCCGTGGATCGATTTTTTGCTTGGGCAGGGATGGGCGGTGCTGCGGACAAATCCGCGGGGCAGTTCGGGTTATGGAGCGGCATTCGCTGCGGCGAACAAGAATGATCTTGGTGGCGGTGACTATCGCGACATCATGGCTGGTGTGGATATGGTCCTGAAGACTCAACCGATTGATGGCGATCGCATGGCGTTGATGGGCTATAGCTATGGCGGTGAGATGGCGGGTTTTGCGGAAGGCAAAACGCAGCGCTTCAAGGCCATCGTGAGTGGCGCGCCAGTGATCGATCAGCACAGCGAATATGGGACGGAAAGCTCTTCGTGGTATGACCGCTGGTACTTCGGCAAGCCATGGGAGCATCCGGAAGATGCGTGGCGTCAGAGCCCGCTGGCGGCTGCCGGGAAGGCCAGGACGCCGTTCCTATTGCTGCAGGGTCAGAATGATACGACTGATCCTCTGGGCCAGTCGGAGGAGATGTATCGTGCACTGCGCCAGATGGGCGTGCCTGTCGACCTGGTGACCTATCCGCGTGATGATCACGGTCCATTGGCGAGGGCGCTTTATGGGTATGCGGTGGCAGAGCCATGGCACGGTTTTGACGCACGGCGCAGGGTGGTGGAATTTATCAAGAAAGCTTTTGATGGTGCTGCGAAGTAGCCGGCGGGAATTCGAAAGATACTGGTGGACGCGGGTGGAATCGAACCACCAACCTGTCGATTAAGAGTCGAATGCTCTGCCAGTTGAGCTACGCGTCCAGTTGCCTTGAAGGGCGCCGCTGACTTTGAGGATGGGTCAGGGATAGGGTCGAAAGTGCGGCCCACTCAAGAAATATATCACGATCGAAGACCTGTGGCGGGGTATGTCATTCCAGTATCTGGGGACCATGGCCGCTCAGGAAGACGCGGTCATCGGGGGAGCCTTGATGTAAGCGGGTGATGCGCAGGCGCAGGGTTCAGGGATGCATTTGTCGAGTCACAACTTTGCGGTCTCGCGATTGTTGTTGCTGCATCTGCTGAATCTGCAGGAGAGGTGAGGCGGGTTGCGGGGGCTCCTGGGCGCGTTCCACCAGGATCGACCAGTCCTCTGGCACAGGCATGTCCTGATCCAGTGCCGGCGGCTCATCAAAGGCCGTTACCTGCACGGCAACGTATAGTTCACTGTCAGTCTGGCCGCGATAAACTCCGGTGGTTGGTGGAACGTCGGCATAGTCACGGCCGAGGGCGGTGCGGATGTGACGTTCGTGGGCGAGCAGATCGTTGGTTGGGTCAAAGCCTACCCAGCCAAGATGGGGAAGAAACGCCTCGACCCACGCATGCGTCGCGTCGGAAACAGAGCGATCAGTGTTCTGCTCGCCGTGATAGAGATAGCCGCTGACGTAGCGGCAGGGAATGCCAATGGAGCGAACCAGCGCGATCATGGTGTGGGCGAAATCCTGGCAGACACCATTTCTGGATTCGATCGCTTCATCAATGGGCGAATCGACCCGGGTGCTGCGTGGTACGTAATTGAAATAGCTGAACAGACGCGAATTGATTTCGCGGAGAAGCATCAATGGATCGTCTCTGCGCCTTATGTCGAATTCCCTCGCAAGTTTTATCAGGGCAGGTGTTGATTTCGCGAAGTCGCTTTCGAGCAGCATCTCCCAATAATCGCCTTCGGCCACCAGGGCATCGAGTTCTCCCCACGCATCCGGACTGAGGAAATGCGGTACTTCACCAAGGTCCTGCTGTTCGACGAGCGACTCAGCAACGATGACCAGTTGCGAGTGCTCACCGGGAATATCAAAGTGATGGACGTGATTGCCGAGATGGTCACGGTAAGAGAAGACTCTACAGCGTGGACTTACAGAGAGAGAGAACGATAGACAGCGCTGGTTGCTGTCGCTGCGAGGATGCATGCGTGTTTCCATGACGCTCTCGCTCACATTTTTTGAGTATTTAAACTTAGTTAAATGCCTTACTGAAAAGAAATTCATGCACATCCTTTTCAAATATTAGGTAGCTAAAGCAGCCTGGACGGAATACTGGATGTAATAGCGATAGATCTGTCCATGGATCTGCTTGCATTGATGAAGAACATCGTGCAGATACTTGGCTGGATTCTGTTCAAGAATTTCGTTGATCTCGACAAAGCTCAGGGTGGCCTGGAGTCTTCCAGCCAGACGCATCAAACCTTCAGCCTGGGCGCGGCCGTTTGCCTGCTGCATAGCTTTGAGCGCTTCGCTGAGGGACTCGATCGAGTAACGAACAGAATGCGGGAATTCCGGATTGAGCAGCAGGAATTCGAGTATGCGATCGTGGCTTAGATCGGCGGTGTAAACACGGCAGTAAGCTTCGAATGCAGTGCAGCAACGCAGAAGGCCGATCCATTCGAGATAGTGATACCCATCGTTCTCTTCATCATTGGTTTCGAGCAGATCGCTGGAGTAGATATCGAGCAGCTTGACAGTAGCAACGGCACGTTCCAATGCTCGGCCGGTTTGAATGAACTGCCAGCCTTCGCCGTGGCTCATGGTTGTGTCGGTGATGCCCTGGAAGAGGTGAAGGCCATCAAGGACGGCCGGCAGAAATTCTTCGAGATGTACTTCGCTCCCATAGCCGGCGGGTTCGGTGACCTGGTGATAGAGCCGATTAAGTTGTGTCCACTGCTCGGTACTGAGTTCATCGCGCACCTGGCGCGCGTTGTCTCTGGCCATGACGATCGAAGCGCGGATCGATGCTTCATTTTCTGCGTCGAAGGTGAGTGCCTGCACCAGTTGAAAATGATCGCCAGTCCAGGCAGCTTCGGGGGTGTGGCCGAGGGCCGTCAGGACACGGTTCCAGCGCTTTTCGACAGTTGTGCCGGACTTGTCGAGCATGAGTGACATATTCACGTCGAGCAGGCGCACGGTGTGCTCGGCGCGCTCGAGATAGCGGCTCATCCAGTACAGGCTGTCAGCAACGCGAGAGAGCATATGCCTCCGACAAAATGGCTTTACTCATTCAGCACCCAGGTGTCCTTACTGCCGCCGCCCTGTGAAGAGTTGACGACCAGCGAGCCTTTGCGGAGGGCGACGCGCGTGAGTCCACCGGGGACAATCTGTACCTTGTCACCGAAGAGGATGTATGGACGCAGGTCGACATGGCGCGGCTCGATGCTGGCGCTTGCTGGACCGCCCATGAGACAGGGAGCACGCGAAAAATCAAGGGTCGGTTGCGCGATGTAGTTGCGCGGATTGTCTTCGATCTTCCGCTTGAATTCTTCCTGCTGCTCCTTTGAACTATGGGGGCCGATGAGCATGCCGTATCCACCCGATTCACCGACTGCCTTGATGACGAGCTTATCGATGTTCGCGAGCACGTGCTGGCGCTGGACTGGATCGGTGAGCAGGAATGTTTCGACGTTATTCAGGATAGGATCTTCGTTCAGGTAATAACGGATGATGGCCGGAACGTAGGCATAGATCGCCTTGTCATCCGCGAGTCCAGTGCCGAATGCATTGGCAAGGGTGACATTGCCGGCGCGATAGGCGTTGAACAAGCCGGCGGCGCCGAGGATCGAGTCCGAGCGGAATGCCAGTGGGTCGATAAAGTCATCATCGACGCGGCGATAGATGACGTCGATGCGCTTGAGGCCGGCAGTGGTGCGCATGTAGACGATGTTGTCGTGCGTGACAAGGTCGCGGCCTTCGACTAACTCTATGCCCATCTGGCGAGCCAGGTAGGTATGTTCGAAGTAAGCCGAGTTATAGACGCCAGGGGTGAGTAGAACGATGGTCGGTTCGGGGCGTCCCTCGGGCGCGAGGGAGCGAAGGGTGCTCAGCAGCATCTGTGTGTAATGGTCGATTGGCCGCACGCCGTAAGCACCGTATAGCTGGGGGAAGATGCGCTTCATGACGCGCCGGCTGGTGAGCATGTAACTGACGCCACTAGGTACTCGAAGGTTGTCTTCAAGCACGACATAGCTGCCGTCGTTCAAGCGAAGAAGGTCGGTTCCGGTGACGGCGATGTAGACGTTGCGCGGTACCTGCAGCCCGCGCATTTCGCGCCGGAAGTGCCGGCAGCTATAAACAATCTCGCGGGGAACGAAGCCATCGGCGAGGATCTTGCCTTCGTTGTAGACATCCCGCAGAAAATGATTGAGCGCTGTGATGCGTTGCGTGAGCCCCTTCTCGATG
>CAXTNK010000008.1:67186-75451 GCA_964245665.1 uncultured Acidobacteriaceae bacterium | reverse complement strand
ACTCGGCTGCGGTTACGATGCGCGGCAGCAGATCATAGGGAAAGATCCGCTCGGTACCTTCGCCGCGACCATAGACGGTGAAGGTAATTCCCTGAGTCAGGAAAGATAAGTCGGCAGACTGCTTACGCCGGCGGAGTTCCTGTTCCGGCATGTTCTGGAAGGCTTCGAGAAGAGCCTGGTAGTGGGGGCGCACGAGGCCCTCCGCGTCAAACATCTCGTCGTACGCGTGATCGAGAAAATAATCCCGGAGCGCGGGATTACTATTCTGCAGGCTGATACTGCCCACTAATCAGTACCTCCCTTGTTTTCCTCGGTAGTTTCCTCGCTGGTAACGATCTCGTCAGAGACGACGAAAAAGTTTCGCAGATTGGCTGCACCGAACGAAGTCGTCAGCGCGACATCGGCAGCGTCGCGTCCGGTGGCCATCAGGACGCGCCCGATGCGTGGTTGATTGTGGCGGCCATCGAAGGTCCACCACTTGTGATCGAGGTAAACCTCAAACCAGGCGCTGAAATCCATTGGACCATTGACAGGCCAGCGGATATCTCCGAGGTAGCCGGTCGCGTAGCGCGCAGGAATATTAAGAGCGCGGCAGAAGGTGATGGCCAGGTGTTGGAAATCCCGGCAGACACCGACGCGCTCGGTGTAGACGTCAAGCGCAGTACGTGTCGCGCGTGCGTAGTGATAACCGAAGCGAACGCGAGACCAGACCCAGTCACATACTGCGCGAACGCGACCCCAGCCGGGGGAGATGTGACCAAACAGCTCATAGGCGACGACGGAGAGCAGATCTACTTCGCAATAACGGCTGCTCAGTAGGAACTGCAGAACTTCGTCAGGCAGGTCCTCAATCGGATGCTCGACTGCGGAGAGCTGCTGTGGGTCATACTCGCCGCTATCGTAAATGGTGGCGTCGCCGACGAAGCGAATACTGCCGGCAGGTGCGAGAACGCGCGTGCAGATGTTGCCGAAGCTGTCGGTGTATTCGTGGATCGGTACTTCGGGTTCAACGCGAAGAGAATCCGGGGTTTGCAGGAACTGTGTACGTGAAGGGTGGACGTGCAGCATTGCAACGATTGAGACAGGTTGGGGAAGGTCAAACGAAATATCGTAGCCGAGTCGAATCAACATAGGTAAATGAGGCCTTTCGTGGCCTGGGATGTGCTATGGGATGCATGAATCTCGACATGGAGAAGATTCACAGACTTTATCAGGTTTTCCACATTTTGGGTTCGGCAGTTACTCTTGAGAGAGATCAGAGACACCGAGGATCAGCATGACGTATTGCGTAGCTATCATGACCCACGAAGGTTTGGTGATGGCGTCCGACTCTCGAACCAATGCCGGGTATGACCAGGTGAACGTCTGCCGCAAGATGCATACGTTCGTAATTCCCGGCGAGCGAGCGTTTTTCATTCTGAACAGCGGCAGTTTGTCGCTGACGCAGTCTGTGATCACGCTGCTGCGGGATGACTTTAACGCAGGTAAGGGGCTGGCAAGCGCGGGCACGATGTACGCGGCTGCGCGCGCGGTAGGCGATGTGGTGCGACGCGTTTCGGATATCGATCGTGCGGCGCTGGAGCGGGACGATTACAGCTTTAACATCCACTTGCTGCTGGGTGGGCAGGTGATCGGCGAGCGTCCGGATCTATACCTGATTTACCCACAGGGGAACCCGTTGAATGCGACGCGGGATTCGCCGTATCTGCAGGTGGGTGAGGTAAAGTATGGCCGGCCGATTCTTGATCGCGGGATCGAGTATGGGTCAACTTCGCTTGAGGCGGCGGCCAAGTATGCGCTATTGTCCTTCGACGCGGCGATGCGTTCGAATGTGACGGTGGGCCCGCCGATCGAGCTACTGATTTATCGCAATGACGATCTGAATGGCGGTGTCTACAAGAGCTTCAAGGCGGAAGATGCTGAACTGATCGAGATTCATAAGCGATGGGAACAATCGCTGCGGCGTGCTGTTGAAGAACTACCGGATATCAAGTTTTCCGAGAACCTGGTGTTGCCCTTTGGCGCGAGCGGGCGCTCGATTTAACTTCGTCCGTCCCGCGCAGCGCGCACTTTCCAGAGTGTCTGCCGTAACATGCCGAGTGCAGCTTCTGCGTCTTTGGCGTTGGGATGGAGACGGTGGATGATCCGCCGCAACTCGGCCTGCATATTGCCGCGGGGATGGCGTTCAAGGTAGCCGCTGTCAGCCAGAACTTCCATCGCGACCGTCGCCAGCAATTCGGATTGGCTGGCGCTTGCTGGTTCAGTTAAAAAGGGCTGGATCGGAATGGGCGCGGCTGAATCGCGGATCAATTCATACAGGCAGACGGCAACGGCCTGACCCAGGTTCATCGAGGGATGCTCATCGCGGGCCGGAATATAGAGCAGCCAGTCGCAGTGGCTAAGGTCGTCGTTCGAGAGACCGAATTTTTCCGAGCCAAAAAGGATCGCTGCGCGACTTTCCTGCAATGTTTGGTGGACGATTGGTGCGCCGGCTTCCAGACGATGGATATCATGCTGTGCATCGCGTTTGCTGCTGCCGGCCGAGGTGCCGACAACTAGCGAGCAGTCGGCGACGGCATCGGCAACACTTTCATATTCGCGCGCGTTTGCAAGCAGATCCAAAGCGCCGACTGCTGAGCGTGCTTCGCGAAAAGCTGCTTCGTAGGGGCGCACGACGCGCATGTCAGAAAAGCCGAAGTTGCTCATGGCACGGGCGGCTGCGCCCATGTTCAAGGGGTTTCTAGTAGCGACGAGGACGATGCATAGACGGTCGAGTTCTGCAGATTTCAGCACAGCTTTATTGTAAAGATTCTGTGATGGTAAGGACTCTTCGTGCGCGAGTTGAAGGTCGTCGGCCATAGGAGGATCGATTGCTTGTGTCGGAACTTTCAAGCTTGCAGAGTAGATAGCGGTTCACCGGATGCGGACGCATGGAAACAGAGCAGCATCCGATGGGGGTTCAAGTAGTGATGTGATCTCCTACGGCTGTGGCGAAGGCGAGGAGCATGGGATCGGCGCCTGCGGCCGCAGCAATTTGTATGCCGGTTCCGAACGGCCCACCAATGAATTCTCCGGGAAGACTTAGCGCAGGTAGTCCTGCGAGACTGAATGGAGTGGTGTAGCGGAGGATGATCTGGCGCGCGTTGGAGAGGTCTGTATTCGCAGGGAGTCGACTTACGGGCGCCGCAGGCAACATGAGTAGATCGAACTGATTGAGAAGCCTGGTCATCTTTGTCTGGAAATCTTGGTGGCGGAGCTGAAACCCGCTGAGTTCGGATGCAGTTATAGAGGCACCCCAGTCCAGCCTGGCCTGGATCGCTGGCTCGAATTTGTTGAAGTGGCCGCGATGGATGGAAGCCGCTTCGTGTGCCTGAATCCCTGCGAAGTATTCAAAGGTGTCTGACCACCACGAGGTGTCGAATTCATCGATAGACCCGCCCATCGAAACAAGGGTCTGCTTCCATGCCCGGTACGCTGTCAGAACTTCTGGTTCGCAGTCGTACAGGAAAGTTTCTGCAACGCAGCCGATTTTTGGATTGAAAGCTACTGCGCCTCGCGGAATGCCGAAGAGTGCTTCTGCGATGGGTGCGACGTCGCGCGGATCGCGCAAAAGAAATCCGAGCGTGTCGAAGGAAGGCGCGAGGTGAGCGGCACCTTGCCATGCCTGCGGGAACCAACCATCGGGCGATGCGAGGTTGTGCGAAGCGCGGAAGCCTGTGAGTCCGCTGAGTGCGGCGGGCACGCGGATGGAGCCGCCAGTGTCTGTGCCGATCGCGGCAAGCGCTGAGCCCTCCTGCACACTGGCAACAGCGCCGCTGGATGAACCACCAGTGAGCAAAGTAGCATCGCGCGGCTGCAGGCAGTCGCCGTAGTCAGAATTCTGACCGGTGATTCCGTACGCGAGCGGATGAAGATGAGTCTTGCCTGTAAGGAGGGCGCCGGACTTACGAATGCTTGTTGCGACTGCAGAATCCTGTGAGGCCAGCGACTTGAAGTCAGCATAAAACCGTGAGCCGCAGGTAGTGCGCGTACCCTCGAGGTCGAAACAATCCTTTAGTGAAATTGGAATGCCGAATAGGGGTGCAGACGGGTCAAGATTGGCAGCCTGTTGTGTCAACGCATCAGCATTGAAGTAGAGATATGTATTGCCAGAAGCGTTCCCATTGGCGCGGTCGATCGTATCCCTGGCTATAGTTCGCGGGTCCATAGTTCCGGCAGCCAACTTATTTTTCAATACGGACAGCGGCGATTTGTTTTCAAGCATGCTGTACAAATCATAAGCCGCCCGATGACAACTCATCGAGGAAAGATGGTTGACGCGGAAGACGGTAACGTGCAGACTCAAATTTCCACGAGCAAATTCCAGATGACCCTGACGTCTGCTGGCACAGCTATTTTTTAGCTGCGGCAAGTTCTAGATGAGACACGGAGCACGGATGGGAAGTGATCTGGACGAACAGGGCGTCAGTGAGGCCACCGTAAAGCTGGCACAGCCGACGGCGTACCAGTTGAAGCAGCACATTTTGTCGCCTCTTGAAACGCTGGCGCAGTCAGTGTCGGCCATCGCGCCAAGTGCTTCACCTACGTTGACCGTGCCACTCGTTTTTGCGCTTGCCGGAGAAGGAACATGGCTGGCCTATGTGCTGGCGCTGATTTGCGTTGGACTCGTGGCGCTCTGTGTAGCGGCGTTTGCACGGGACTCCGCCTCGCCGGGTTCGCTCTACGTCTATACGCGATCGAGCCTGCCACCGGTGTTCGCGTCGCTCGCTGCGTGGGCACTTTTCTTTGCATACGTGACGACGGCATCTTCAGTTACGGCTGGATTTATTAATTACGCTTATGAATTGCTGGGCGGGTATGGCAGGCATGTTTCGCCGATAGTTCTTGATGCGATTGCGACAGGTGGCGCGGTCTGGCTGGCGCAGCGCGATGTGAAAATGTCGACACGCGTGATGCTCTGGATTGAGGCCGTTTCGGTTTGCCTGATCAGCTTTGTAATTGGCTTAGTGTTTTGGAAACACGGACTGCATTTTGACATGCCGCAACTGCGATTGCATGGTGTTTCGTTCTCCGGCGTGAGCCTTGGCGTAACGCTTGCGCTGTTCAGTTTTGTTGGTTTCGAGAGCGCAACAGCGCTGGGTTCCGAAGCTCGCGAACCATTGAAGACGATTCCTCAAGCCGTAATTCGCAGTGCGCTGCTTGCGGGCATATTCTTCCTGGTATGCGCATACGGAGAGGTTCTGGGCTTTCGCGGGGCGAGCCATAGCCTAGGTGAAAGTACAGCTCCGCTTGGCTATCTCGCGGTGAAGAATGGTGTCCCCCTGCTGGCGACCCTTATCGACATGGGCGTACTAGTCAGTATGTTTGCTTCGACTCTCGCCTGTACCATGGCAGCTGCGCGCGTACTGATGCTGATGGCGCATCATGGTCTGGCGCATAGTCTTTTCTCAAAGACGCATGCAAGAAAGCAGACTCCCGGTGCAGCAGGATTGCTGGCTGGTTTCGCGGCTTTTCTGCCGGTGGCATTACTCAGTTGGACGGGGGTGAGCGCAGCGGACGTTTATGGATGGATGGGTACGCTGTCGGTGTATGGATTTCTGACGATCTATGGGCTGGTGGCAGTGTCGCTCCCCATTCACCTCAAGCGTCGCGGCAAGTTGAAGGCGACAAGTCTTGCCCTGGCGGCGGCGACTGCATTTGCAATGTTGCTCGCGATGGTGGGAAATCTGTATCCACTGCCACCTGCACCTCTTCGTTACTTCCCT
Source organism: uncultured Acidobacteriaceae bacterium (assembly GCA_964245665.1). Taxonomy (GTDB): domain Bacteria; phylum Acidobacteriota; class Terriglobia; order Terriglobales; family Acidobacteriaceae. Next base: position 69,686 of record CAXTNK010000008.1, on the reverse strand, counting down.
TATATCTACGCCGCCTACCTCACGGCAGGAACTACCTGGTATTTCTGCTCTCCGCGACGGCGCGCAACTAAGGGAAACTCTTAGATGACCAAGCCAATATCTTCGTTCCAGAGTTGCGGATGGTTAAGGATGAATGCACCGAGCATCTCTATGCATGGGGCGGATGCGAGGTCTAAAACATGGACACCAATGGAGCGGAGCCACTCAAGTCCACCAGCAAAATTTACGCTTTCACCTACGACAACTGTGCCGAAGCCAAATTGCCGTGCGAGGCCGCTGCAGTACCAGCAGGGTGCGAGCGTTGTGACCATGATCAAATCGCGGTAAGAGCGCTGACGTCCAGCCCGACGGAAGGCGTCTGTCTCAGCATGTATTGACGGGTCATTGTGTTGGACGCGGCGATTGCGTCCTGAACTGAGACAGGCCCCCTGAGCATTAAAGATCGCAGCGCCAATCGGAATACCACCTTCGGCGAGGCCGGTGCGCGCTTCAGCAAAAGCGACCTTGAGCATGGCGGTATAGTCGAGCGGCTTCAGATCAGATGACATCCTGCTGGTTCTCCGTGGTTATTAGTTAATTACTCTTGCGTTGTTTCGAGGGATGCGTCGGGCAGTGAAAGGTAGATGAGACTGACTGCGAGGATCACAAACATCCGAAACGCGGCGTCCTGGCCGTTCCACGTCTTCGATTGCCACATCAGGAACCATTCCCCGCCGACACATAGGAATGCAACGAGCCATAGAAGGCAGCCAAGCGTGAGGGCGGCAATAGCGACAGACTTGGCTCGCTGGAATAGAAGTGTAACAGTGCTCAAATTGATGAGGAGCATGACGAGACCCCACCAGCACAGAACGCAGATGACTATTTCCCAGCAGATGATGCAAGCATAAAAGATCTTATGAAGGCCGGGTTGGGTAAGTGCACGCCACATTCCGTGGTTTCCGGGAAAAGTTGAATCCATCATGAGCACATGGCGGACGAATTGGTAATTCGAGTCGTAATCTGTTGTGTTGTTGAACACGACGAGCGTGAAGAAAAGTGCAATTCCGAATAAGAGCGCGCACTTCGACAGGCGAATCATCATTCGTTCTTTACTCCCGGCTGGCCGAGCAGAAGATCGTAACTATTGCAATCATGGTGACCGCAACTATTTGCATGGACATTCGTGAACGCATAACGCATGTTAGCGGGATTCCGGCCGGATACCGATGAAAATGTGGGTTAGACTCAGACCGGGCCGCGTCGAATGGCTGCGCCGCAGTCCGGGGTCATGCTTTACAGTAACTGGCGTGCCGCGCGAGCACCTGGGTAAGCGCCCCGGGACGAGACAGACGCCGAGTCATTCATCCATGGCGGATTGAGTTGTGGGGGGGCGGCCGTCAGAGGGTGGGCGCATCGTGGCCACGCATATCTCACTGCTTCAATGAGGCGTTTTCATCACCTCCTTTTTTTGTTTGGATTCGTCCTCCTTTTGGTCTATCCTCGCGCTAACCGTTAGCTTTCATTCGGCTAATCCCTGGCTCCTGAACCCTCGTTCCGGGCCACTGTCTCTTTTAACCACCAAGTTGTGGCTGAAGCGATTTCCAGCGCCAGAAATGGAACTCTTAACTTCTCGCAAGAGGTATCGCCAGCGTGCAAGCAAACTTGAAATTTGCCGGTCCTATTCTCCTGTTCATCGTTGTGTTTTTGTTTGCTCGTGACGCTCACACTCAGCAGACTCTTGGCGGCATTGCAGGTACAGTGACGGACGCCTCCGGCAGTGTATTAGAGGGTGTCGACGTTAAGGTAGTGCAGGAGGGTACGCAGCTCACAAGAAGTGCGCGAACATCTGCGACCGGCGGATACGTATTTTCGGATCTGCCCATCGGCGTCTATGCTGTGACCTTTACCCACGATGGCTTTTCTGTAGCCAGGTTTCCGGGAATTACTGTGCAGTCGGATCGAACGGTTGGCCTACCGGCGCAGATGGCGGTTGGCGCGGCTTCTGAATCTGTGACCGTGAACACGACACCACTGATGAACGTCGAAGATACGACGAATGGCTACGTGGTCGGTAAAGCGCAGATTGAAGAAACTCCTCTGCCGACGGGCAGTTTTACAGGTCTTGCGATTCTTTCTCCCGGTGTAAATGCCGAGCTTCCCGGCGGAACCGGCGTCAACTCGGGCCTGGGCAACGCGCCGATCTGGGCCAATGGGCAGCGCGACACAAGCAACAGTTTTCTGCTGAATGGCGTCGATGCAAGCAATCTATTTAATGGCAAAAGCACGAGCCAGGTTGCATCGGCACGCGTCGTGAACAGCACGGGTGCGGGAAATGGCGGAGTCGGTGGTGTGATTCAAAGCAGCGCGTCAGTTTACCTATCCATCGGTAACGCAATTCCCACGCCTGCTCCGGAAACGATTCAGGAAATCCGTGTGAACACCTCGATGTACGAAGCGGAACAGGGTTCGACCTCAGGCGCACATATTGACTTGAATACTTCTTCGGGCACGAATGATC
>CAXTNK010000008.1:64814-67176 GCA_964245665.1 uncultured Acidobacteriaceae bacterium | reverse complement strand
CCAATTGGTTGAATGCTGCGCCATTCTTCTTCAAGCAGGACGCCGATATACCTGAGAATGATAAGAACCCGCAACTACATCGCTACATCGCTGGCGGGACCGCGGGGGGGCCAATTCTGAAAGACAAGCTCTTCGCATTTATTGGCTATCAGCATCTGCATGTGAGCGATCAGGAAATTGGCGACTCGTTCCTCGATGTGCCAATTGGATTAAATGACAGCAATAGAAGTTCGAGCGGACTAGCAGCTGTAGTCAATAACAGCTTTGCTGGCACCTTTCCGCAAGGCACGAGTGTGACGGATCCCGTCATGAAGGCATTGTTTAACTCGCCTGCACTCCCAGGAGAGCCGGGAAAGTGGCTCATCCCGAATGATTCTGGCGTGACCCCGACTCCGCAGCATACAGACAACGCGTTCATTCCCGGAACTGCGCGATTTACGGCAGACCAGGCAGTTGCAAATCTTGATTACAACGCAACAGCGAAGGACACGGCGGCGCTGAAATATTACTACCAGCATGACCCGACTCTGGCACCATATGCATATTCAAGCGTTCCCGGTTTCGATCAAAAGCTGGATGCCGGATCACAGGTATTCTCTGTCAACAATACCTACCTCGTTAGATCTAATCTAAGCACGCAGGAGACCTTTGCATTCCTGCGAGAGAAGATTTACAGCACAAACAACCAGGCATTTGGTCCATCCGATATCCCTGGAGGCTCGGCCGGGGACGCCAGCATCAATATGTTTGGCTCAACTTATTTTCCAGGTGTATCGATTATCGATGTCTTAGGCAGCAACAACAATACCGGTTCCACACAGCACCTCTTTATCGGCCCGAACGCTACTTCGCAAGGATCTAACACTGGCGTCTTCCAGAATAGACTGCAGCCATCGGGCAATGCGGTGTGGGCGCTTGGCAGGCACAGTGTTGGATTCGGCGGCAGTTACAGCTACACGCAATTGAACACAATCGACCAGCGCACCGGGAAGGGTAGTGTTACGTCGGCCGATCTAAGCCAGGTCGCCCAGGGGCTGGTCACTCCAAACGACGACTATAATGTGACTACTTTTCTGCAAGGAAATGCGAATCGCTATTATCGCGCAAACCAGGTAGGTCTCTACGCGCAGGACAAATTCCAGATCAAGCCCAACCTTACTTTGACTGCAGGTATCCGGTACGACTGGGATGGCGGTCTTACCGAAAAGTATGGCCGGATATTTAACTTTGACCCTTCGCTCTACAGCTATAACGAAGGTTCCGGCACCATTAACAACCCTGGATTTATTATCGCGGGTAATAATGCAAACGGCAGTTCGGGTGTAAGTAAGACAACCCTGACGGGCCGCCAATGGGGCCTTGCTCCGCGTGTCGGAGTCGCATGGCAGCCGGCAATGTTCCATGACAAGGTTGTAGTTCGGTCTGGCGGTGGCATGTACTACGATCGCGGTGAGCTGTTCAGCTATTTTTCTCCGGGCTACGCAATTGGCGATGTCACTGGCGGTCCATTCGGAGTGAACCAATCGCTGCCGTTTGTTACAGCGCAGACATGTTTGAGCACACCGGCAGGTGCCGCTAATTCGTTCCTGTACAACGGGTATATTCCGACCTGTGGAGGCTCAGCGACTTCTGGAAATCTCGAGAACCCTTTTACCAACGTCCAGACGCCTGCGCCGACCAACCCCAAGGCTTCAGATCTTACGAAGTATCTGCCAGGCGATGCGCAGATTCTTAACGGCGCCACCCCTGTTTCGCTCGGCGTCTATGACCAGGCAAATAAGCTTCCTTACACGTTCAACTACACTCTGGATCTGCAATGGCAGCCACGCAGCGACATCGCGGTTGAACTCGGCTATGTAGGAAACCTCGGCCGCCACCAGGTGATACCGGTTCCATTAAACCAGCCAGGAATTGCGACTCCAGGTTCACCTATTCACGGTCAGAAATACACTTACGGCTACACGGTGCACGATAGTTCTGGTAACTCGTCGACCTTGCCAGATGGGACTTCCTACCTGTCTAACTACGAAGGTGGCAATGTCGACCTGCGCGTTCCATACGTTGGCTATGCAGCGGAGTCGATCGACTACAAAGCCGCTGGTGTAGATGCTTATGATGCACTCTTAGTGCATATCGATAAACGAATGAGCCATGGAGTTTCGGTTTCTGCTTCTTACACGTACTCGCACGCCCTTGATGAGCAAAGCGGGCTGGGCCTTTTCTACAATGGCAATAATCCGCTGAACTTGCGCGATGGTTACGCTTCCTCCGACTTTGATCGCACCCATGTTATTGACTTCAATTATGTTTTTCAGTTGCCTGATTATTACGGAAAGGAAAGCTTAGCTGGTAAAGTCACGAG
>CAXTNK010000008.1:58403-64804 GCA_964245665.1 uncultured Acidobacteriaceae bacterium | reverse complement strand
GTCACGAGTGGCTGGTCATTGGTCGGGCTGACGGTGCTGCAAAGCGGCCAACCTTACAGTATCGTCGACTATAGCGGTGCGGTCGGCAGCATTTATTACAGCGTCTACGACGGCATTACAAATCCGATCGTGCCACTTGCTCCTGGCTGCACGGCAAAGTCAGCGCTGACAGGACATTCGGGAGCTTTCTATAATCAGAATGATCCAAACACCGCTGCGCTGAAAGCTTCGTGCTTCACCGTTCCAGTGCTTCCAGCAGGCTCGATGAACGGTGGTATTCCTTCGTCCGATCCATATGAAACGGGCTTTACGTCGGGTCAGCGGAATATCTTCCGACAAGCTTTTCAGAAGCGGGCTGATGTTTCTCTGATCAAGGTAATGAATATCAAGGAGCGGTACAGCTTGAAGTACACCTTTGATGTTTACAACCTGACCAATACAACCAGCTTCGATATTCCTACTGATAATGTGTCTCAAAATGAGAACTACGATCAGTATCCAGTGACAGGCACACCAGTGCTCCCGAATGCCTGTGGTACATCGAGTGCTGGCAGCAATGGGGCGTTCTACAACTGCGCCAGCAACCTAGGTGTGACTCAGCATACAATCGGCAGCCCTCGACAGATCCAGATGTCATTGCGGCTGCAGTTCTAATCGTGACACCTCCAGAAAGCGTGCGGTTATTGCTTGGTTTTTCCGGAAGTAAGCGACCTTGCGCATCCCGAATAAGGAGGTTGTAGCTCTGGAGAGCTATTCGGCCTGAATGATAGAAGATATTACTGTTGGAGCGTCGAGAGTCAAAAGACGCGACGGTGATGAGCAGGCTATCCTGTTAGAAGCCCCACCGAAAGATTTCCTATCGATGCGTCGAGCCTTTGAGCGCTATTTTCGCTTTGCTGAAAACCAGACCGATTGGCGTACAGAATTCCTTGCTGGCATCACGACGTTCATCACCATGGCTTACATTATTTTTGTCAATCCAGCCATCCTGCATGAAACCGGAATGCCGATTGCTGCGGTGACTATTGCGACGTGCCTGTGCGCGGCTTTTGGCTCCATCCTGATGGGGGCTATCGCTAACTTGCCGCTGGCGCTGGCGCCGGGCATGGGCCTGAATGCTTACTTCACCTATACCGTCGTGAAGGGTATGGGAATTCCATGGCAAACCGCGCTTGGCGCCGTCTTTCTATCGGGCGTAATGTTTCTTGCTTTGACGGTGACTGGCTTGCGGCAGCGGCTCGTCGGAGCTATTCCCCAGGAACTGCATGCAGCTGTCGCTGCTGGTATCGGCCTTTTCATTGCTTTCACAGGGCTTAGAAATTCCGGCATTATTGTTCCGTCGGTGAGCACTGTCGTTACGCTTGGAGACCTTCACCGGCCGCCAACTGCCCTCGCTTGTTTTGGGATTCTGCTTGGAGCTGTTTTACAGACTTTGAAGGTGCGGGCATCCATGCTGCTCGGTGTACTCGGAACAATGGGACTCGGCATTATTCTTCACCAAGTCCCCTGGCATCCTTCCATTTTTCGCCTGAGCGATCTGCGAGCAACAGCTTTCCACCTGGATATCAAGGGCGCGCTTGGCCTGCATGCACTCGAGATTATCTTTGTCTTTCTATTTGTGGATTTGTTTGACAACATTGGAACACTAGTAGCGGTGACAGAGCGTGCAGGACTTATCGCTCCTGATGGATCGATTCCCAAGCTCGATCGCATCTTCTTTGCTGATGCGACGGCGACGGTCGCAGGTTCACTTGCGGGGACCTCGAGCGTCACCAGTTATATAGAGTCTGCGGCTGGCGTTGCCGCTGGTGGTCGAACCGGAGTAACCGCAATCACGACGGGCATACTTTTCTTTGTGGCGCTTTTTGTTGCTCCGCTGGTTGGCGCTATTCCAACCTTTGCCACAGCTCCCGCGTTGATCCTGGTCGGCGCTCTCATGATCGGCTGTGCAGCACGTATCTCGTGGGATGAGCCGAGCATCGCCATCCCGGCTTTCCTTACCATCATCACTATACCGCTGACCTATTCAATAGCAACTGGCCTATCTTTGGGTATTGTCAGTTTTGCGATCCTTGGATTTTTCTCCGGCCGTGCTGCCTGGCGACACTGGATGCTCTACCTGCTCGCCTTACTCTTCCTCCTCCGACTTCTTTATCTCAAAGCACCGTAGCCAAGCTTAAGCTTGCTGGCTATTTTCCGGCCACTTCTGTCCTATCCAAATGCTGAAAGTTCATGATGGCGTTAAATACAAGCGGATAGCTTCCAATGGTCTCTCCCCGGTAGACAGGGTTGTTCGCGAAGAGCAGAACATTGCCTTTTCCTAGATGCGCATCTACGACAATCGCGTGCTCAGCTATCGATCCTGCCTTGTCGAGCAATCCGGACAGCAGCAAATCTTTAGTGGCTGCGAATCTGAGAATGACTTCTGGCCGCATATTTGCAGGAATGACATACGGATTGTTCCGTACCTGTTCTTCATTCAGAGCCTTTGGCTCCCACGGCTGCTGTTTTAAAAGAGGATCGGGTTCTGTAATTTTGCGTCCCTGCGGAATATCGGCGTCTTCGACGCTCCCTCGTCCAGTCGGACGCTCCGCGTATGGGTCCATCAATACTCGGCCGCCTGTGCGACCCAGGGTATTACTTACGTTGAAGGCTAAGCCGTCTGCGCTCATGACTGGAACAGATGTACCAAATCCCCAGGCAACAGGATGGTTGGTAGATACAAAAACGGTATTCAACACTGCGCCTACGACTCGCCCTTCTCCGTGGGCCTGCACACTCACACCTGGTGCGAGTCCGGCATCAATTGCAAACTGGGCAGTATCTTCACACGTGATGAGAAGGCCACCCTTCTCCACGAACTCGCGAAGGTGCTGCAGTCCATCGTAGCCCAGGCCAATGCGCATATCTGGCGTTGAGTCGAGCTTTCCTAGATTTGGAGTTAATTCTGTCTGTTGCCACGGCAGTGCATTCCCGTACTTAGGCATTCCATCAACGATGCTCTGCATAGTCGCGTGACCAATCGGAGCAAATATGATTACGTCATACTTAACGCGCAGATTACGCTCACCTGCGAGCGCATGAGTACTCATGTAATCAAAAGGGATCTGTGCGTTGTCGAAAGCATAGCGCCACCAGCCCTCAGTCTGCGTGCCTTGCCATGAATGCATGAATGCAATCTTCGGAGGAGTGGCAGCATGGGTGGCAACAGAAGGCCTGGCACTTAAGCGAACTCCATCCAGCGCGAGTTCTGACAGAGTGGATGACAGAAGCGGATCGGGCACATCACTCAACAGCAGCGATCCTGGCCCGAAGTGTTTGCCTTGTAGGTCGAAAGCTTTATCGGTAATTTCTATGTGTGCATCCTTCAATTTGTAAAGAAGGGCAAGAAGAGAGCTTTGCCCGGTGTTGGAGATCGCAACTACATTGCCTGTGCCGCTGACCCTGCTGCCTTCCGGCTGCGCAGGATTGAAGCTGGTCATCTCCGCTGCTAGCAATGCAGGGTTGGTGACCCTCACCACCTTGATATTGAACAGTTGGGTGAACGACCAGCCGGTGTCGTCATAGGGAGTTTTCTGGGGATCATCTGGAGCCCAGTACTGCTTGTCGAGCAGTGCATCAGCGACCCGCGAGTATGGCTGATCCATGCGAATCACATAGCTACCTGCGGGGAAAGATTCCTGCGCAGGTTTGTCGCCATGCTTTGCTGCAGGTACTGTCGTTGTGGTAGCCGTGCTGAGCTGGTGTACTTCGACATGCTGCAATTTGAGTATGCGCAGCAATTGAAGCTGTCTGTTCAACTCGGTGTCATTTGCCGGGAGTACATAGGCCGAAGGTCCCTCAAGACCAGGCTTCTGGATCGCACGCTTGCTCTTGCGATAGTAGTTCTCAAGGAAGTGATTTGTATTCCTCGAGAAGTAGGAGAGCGTAGTAAGAAGCGCGCTTTCCTCGTAGTTATTATTGTCGCGTTGTGACCAGGTAACCTGGGGGAGGGGAGGGTTCTGACGGTACCACGTGCGCGAATATTCCTACGGCTGAAGGATACGCTTCTCGGTGTCTGCTCCCCCATTGCCAAACGTTTCATACAATCGGCTGATGCCGTTATGCATGCCTGCAAGGAACATCAGGTAGCCAGGACTCCAGGTGTCGAAGTCGCCATGGGTGAAGACGCCTGGCATCCCGAAGCTTTGCATTTGCGCTACGTTGTTCCAGCCGAGTTCGGCCCATTCGTCCGCCAGTATTGGATCAATCCAAGCATTGTAGGGGCCATCTCCTACAGTGTTGTCATAGAGGAACGGAACCGATTCGTGCAGGTCATGCAGTACGAGCGCATGCCAGTCCAGATAGGTATTTAAAACATTCTTTGTTAGATCAAGGGTCAAACCCATCGCGTCTCGATTGTTGTCATGTGCGACGTAATGGCCCCAATAGGCGAGTCGAGGCCATTGCTGATCAGGGTGTGCCTTATGCCATTTGTAGATGTCGACCATGCGATCCCGGCCGTCAACTTCAACTACCGGTGTAATGAGTACAATCATGTGCGATCGGATGTACTTGATATAGGGAGAGTCATCAACGGCTATTCGATAAGCCAGTTCCATGAGCGCGGTGGGCGCTCCCGTTTCGGTCGAATGAATGGTACCGGTGATGTAATAGACGGGATAGGAGCTATCAATCAACTGCCGGGCTTTCGCGTCGTCCAGGTGAATGGTGCGTGGGTCGCTTAGCTGGGCGAGTCGGTCGTTGTTCGCTTTCTGGCCTGCGAGAAGGCCTTCATCGGCGACAGCAACGGCAATCATCTCGCGTCCTTCTTCTGTGTGTCCGATCGTGATCACCTTAACGCGTGGTGTGGTCGAGGCGAGAAGCCGGAAGTACTTGTATACATCTTCCGCATAGGGCAACATGTCCGGTGCTCCAGCAACATCTCCGAGCACTTTTGCCGGCGTAGGTATGCTTTTCGACGCGGGTAGATAATCGACGAGCGGCGAAGTGAAGCTTGCATCCGTCGTATATTGCTGGATCTTCTTTGTATAGTCCTGATCAATGGCCTGTTTCGGGTCGCGCGCGAACTGGGGACTTGTCGTCTGTGGAAGCGCTGCGCTGTTCAGGCCGAGTACCAAGGCGCTCAATATCCAGGAAATGCTTCTGATGTGCATAGATAAATTTATATATGCTGTTGCGCGATCAGCCGGCGACTTCCTTCACGTTCCGCCAATTTAATATGCTGCCAGGTGAAATGTTTCTCCTGGCATGGAAATGTTGGGATCCTGATCATACTTATCGATTATTTAGGCTTGTCAACTTCGAGGGCTATTCTAGACATCTGGCCCCTCTATTAGACGAGATGCCAGCACCGACCCGGAGCAGCGTAGCAACGCAGTCGGTGGGCTGTGCGGATTTGTAAGTGCCGTACAGGTTTTGTGCGAGCGCTTTGGCGTGCCATGGATCGTGCATCGCTTTCCAGCCGTTTACATCCCTGGGAGAAAAGCTCCGTACTTCCTGCTCGCAGCGTTAGTCGTCATCCCAGAGCTGGATGCTGCTGCCATCAAGAAACGGAACGAAGAGCTCATCGGCCGCAGGTGTCCATTCAAAGCCACGCTTCGTCAGGTCGAACTCTTCAATCAACAGCGGATGCAACAACCCGGCGATATAGGCGCAGGGGACTTGCGAACGGCTGGAACAAGTTTATAGGGTGCAGGCTCCGCCAATGCGCTCACGACTTTCGAGTACCAGTATTTGCCTACCCATCCGCGCTAGCCATGCAGCGCATGCCAGGCCGTTGTGACCTGCGCCTACGATGATGACATCCCAGCGGCGCCGCGCCAGTTCATGGACAGGAGAGGGAAGGCCAAGCTTTCCTAAGGAGTCAGCTGTGGGCATGTAGGCAATATCTTCGCACAGGAGCCGGCCGGCAAAGCAGGAAAGAAACATCGCCCGACCCACGACACACTGATACTCATTTGCAAAAAGTCATGAGCGCCCGGGCGCAACTGCCAAGTCTGGGTGGTCATGACTTTTTGCTAGGTCACCGCTTTGTTGGTAGGTCGACTGCATAAAGTGAGGTTCGCGCGAGGATATATAAGGTATCTAGATGGTCCGTCTCGGCAACAACTAGATCGATCGGTCGCTCCGGCACGTTGATGACGCCCGCTTCGGTTCCATCTGGCCGATAGATGAAGACTTCGCCTGCTGCAACATAAACATTGCCGGCTCTGTCCGTTGTAACACCCTCGCCGCCGCGTTCGGCAAACAGTTTCAAGTCAGACAGATTGCCGCTGGCATCTACCTGCGCCGAATACGTTTTTTGCTCCTCCTCATCGGACACGTAAAAAGGCTTCCGAGACGTGGCTGACTGCAGGCCAAAGCTCCGCAAAACATCGGCCATCTTTGTTCCATAGAAG
>CAXTNK010000008.1:26014-58393 GCA_964245665.1 uncultured Acidobacteriaceae bacterium | reverse complement strand
GTGAAGTCCTGATCTGTCGAAAGGAACATCTTGCCGTCGACAGAGAGAAATTGAAAGCGGCTAGCTGATGTTTCAGGATGCGTCAGCCTATCGCGGAGTGCCCAGTAGTCATTGGCGTGCAGCGCAGTCAAGCCGTCCAAGGGTCTTGCCGGCTGCGATGGAATAAGACTTAGGCTGCTCAAAGGGCTATCTACTTTAAGCGAGTAGACAGTGCCATTGCCGGCATAGGAAATAAGCATGAGATTCCCTGAGGAATCCACCGAAAGGTTTGCGATATCAAGAGGAGCATCGCAAAGGGTAGTCAGCCCGCTCGACCGTGCATCCCATCGGTAGACTTTCTGCTCATGAGAGTCAACAAAATAAACGTCACCGCGCGGACCGACCGCAGCACCGGATATGTTGTAGAAGCCGCTTGCTAGCCTGCGTACATTGTTTGCATAGCGTTTTGATGCCGCTAGGGAATCTGAAGTGTTGATCGTCAAATCGGCAAATTCCCGGAAGCGTACAGTATCTCCAGTTTCCTTATTAAGGATCGCATTATCGAAGGAGACCTTGCTGTTGCTATCCATGTGGACGTTTCGGAACTTAATATCCTGCGAGTGAGCCACCTCGATGCCATAGGGAAATGTTTGCAGCATGCCGACGACCCTGTAGGAGTGAAGGTTCGCGATGACAATATGGCTTGAATCGGCTATCTCGAGCGGGACCGCGCTACCACCTTCACCGTGTTCCTCCTCGGTTTGCAGTGCGACAAGTTCCCAATTCGCTACGTGGTCGAGTTTCACTTCCATACGCACGTGATGCTCGCTCGACAGTTCGTATACATGCCCGGGAGTCGAAGTATTAGAGACATACATGCCGGCATCGGCAAATGTGCTTGGCGTCCAGATATCTGCAAAGGTTCCGCCCCCGCCATCTGTCACCCAGAGGCTGGGAAACTGGCCGTCCCAACGCTTCTCCGGGTCAGGGTCTGCGGTGTGATTCGAGTTATATGGATTCATGCGCGAGCCATCACTCTCATTCGTTCCATGACCGCCGAGGAAGCGAACATCGTCCAGCAGCGAATGCTCGCCAGACTTCCAAAGAACACCGATGGCGCGACTGTTCAGGCCACCTGTGTAAATGCCAATTCCACTTACAATTGCATGCCCGCCCGCAGGCGTCGAGAGCAGTGCCTTTGGGGCGCCCGGACCGTTGAATCCGTTCGTGTCGTCAGAAAGAAAGAATTGAGTTGTACTTGGGTGTAGCCCAATGAGTACGCTGTCAGGTCTGAGCGTAACTGTATCGGTGACTCGATAGCGACCCGACGGTATAAACAGTATTCTTTTCGTATCGATTGCTTTACGAATAGCTTTTGTGTCGTCAGTAATACCATCGCCCTTTGCCCCGAAGCTGCGAAGGTTTGCCCAATTCGTGTGAGCTGGCAGATCAGGAATTGCCGGTGGCAACGTGCCCGGACGCCCAGCACTTTTCTCTGTCTCGAATACCGTACGTATCAGTCCAACATCACCGACATGATCGAGCGTAAGGCCATGTGAGAATGTCTTTACCCGGTAAGTATCGGCCGGAGCGATAGTGTCTTTCCCGGTCTCGCGCATGTGGGCGAATATGGGAACCTTGTGACAACTTGCGTCGACTATATTGATTTCTGTGCGAGCATTTTTCTCATTGCTGATGGTGATCGCGGGGCCACTTATATCTTCAAAGCGCGACTCTTGAATCCAGAGTTCGTCGGCGAAGCCTGCGTCGATGGAGATCGCAGCAGGCATTCTGCGAAAAGTGTCTCGAATAAGAGTTAAGCCAGCCTCATGCTCTTTGACAGCGGCTTCGCTCTGACCTTCGAAGCTGGAATCGAGAAGTGTATATTGCCACCCAGGAGAGGGCTTTGACGTGATAATGCCATAGCGGCCACCCAAGAAATGGAGGTCTTCTCCTTCGTTGCCAACGTCGTTGAGTGCTGCCAGGCCGGAGCGGATGTGAAATTCCATGTGCGTCAGGAAGCAATGCTGGGCTGCATGGAAGCGAATTCCGACTGCTCCGGGATTGCCCTCGCCCAAGTCGAAATCGACATTGCTCATCGCAGAATAGAAGGTTCCTGGATTCGCATCCATGACTTGATTGTTGGCAGGAACTGTTCCCGGAAATGCTTCGTCGCTATGAGGGTAATTTCGTTGCGGCCGATTTGCGTGCGCTGGCCTGTTAGGGGAATCCGGACGACCCCCAGCAAAGAACACCATATACGCGAGCGAACTAGCATAGCCTGGCGCATGATCGGCCAGTAACAGGATAGGACGCTTGTCTCCATAGCCAATGACTCGGACACCGGGCCAAACATAGAGCGTATGCGAAAGGCGGTAATGTCCCTCCGGCAGAAATACAACCCCTTGTTGTTTAGTCTCCTGAACTCTATCGACTGCCTGCTGCAATGCAACTGTATCGTCAGCGATCCCATCTCCCACAACTCCGTTGCCGCGAGTCACGTAAACAGCAGCGGGATCGTCAAGCTTCTCTGGATAGTAGGACTGCGCTGACACAAAAACGGAAAAGAAGCTGCATAAAATCAATGCGGCAGTTGGAAGGATTTTATACATTTACTTAAGCTACCTCAACTAACTATCTATCTAGAAAGGATGGGAGTCGAGCATCACCAGACATAAGTTGCTACTGCGCCAGCGGGCAAATCCGCATCAGCGATCTCACCATTTGAACGAATCGCGAAATGCTGGGAAGCATCTGTGGTGTTAGACACGAGGAGCACGGTGCTGCCATCCGCGTTCAGAAAGGCAACGTGTGCGGGTGCGGCTCCAGCGCCGGTTGTATTGATCCTGAAAGCCCCGGGCCGAACAAAGCGCGAGACCTGCCCTACAGTGTAGAAGGCAAGATTGCGTGTGACAGTATCGCCATCAATCGTTATCGCTCCTTCACAGATGGGGCAGCCTCCATCACTGGTATGTGGGCCAAAGCTTGAATCCGCTGCTAAATTCCACAGCAGCACATTTCGGCTCCAGTTGGCTATTGCACCAATCACAATGTGCGCCACAGGCTGGGCGATTCGCAATTCAATACCAGCTTTGGGACGATCGATAACCATCTGCTCAGTGAAGTAGAGGTTCTTGGCTGGATACGCATCGTGCACTTTTGTCATCGCATCGATTGTGCCGCCATAGAGATGAAATCCGCTGCCGTCGACGTACTGAGCGGCATCCTTGTCCGCCAGAATAGTCATCGGATAGTCCGGCCGGTCACAGTTGTGATCGTAGACAATGATCTTTGCCGACAGATGCTTTTTATGGAATACAGGACCCAAGGCCTGTTTGATGAACGTGTCTTCTTCTTCCGCCGTGAGAACCATGCTCGGCGTGTTCTTTGGATTAAGTGGTTCGTTCTGCGGGGTAATCGCATCAATGCGAATGTCATGCTTGCGCATTTCGCGAATATACCGAGCAAGATAATTTGCGTATACCTGGTAGAACTCCGGCTTGAGACTTCCGGCCTTCGGTTCTTGATTTGTTTTCATCCAGGATGGCGCTGACCAGGGTGTTGCAAGAATCTTGAGCGAAGGATTGATCTGTAGAATTTGCTGCATTAGCGGGACGACATCGTTCAGGTCTGGACCAAGCTTGAAGTGTTTGAGTTTCACATCGGTCTGCCCTGCAGGAAGGTCGTCATAGGTGAACACATGATCGTTCATGTCTGAAGAACCGACGGTTAAGCGAAGGTAGCTGACACCGATTGAGCCGGCGGCCGTGCCGAAAAGTTCCTCGAGGAGAGCGGCTCGTTTTTCGGGAGTCATCCGCATAATCAGTTGCGCGCTTCCACCTGTCATAGCAAATCCGAAACCATCAATGGCTTGCATCTTCTGACCCTTATCGATCACGATCACTGAATTCTGATTGGGGTTGCCCTCGGGTCTGAAGGTGAGCTTCTTATCCTGACTGGAGATCAAGGCGGAACGATCAGGCGTCGTCAGCCATTCGGTGGCCTGGGATGGAGACTGAGCAAGTAGGTTGATGGAGTGTATCGCCAGCAAGCCTGAAAGCAGCTGTTTATGGATAACGTGCATATTTTCCTTTTGCGGCGACAAGCATCCGCACGATACATGACTAAGTTCGAAGTTAGATTGTCGGCCGGGCAAGACAAGAACATTGGCTGGTGAAACTTGATTGATGGGCAGACCCATCAGGCCGATGAGCAGAAAGTCCTGCCCCGGGTCACCCGCCACGGTAGCATTTGCTCCGTTATGATAAAGCACATATGCCACGTCTTGGAAGGGAGTGCCTGAGCTTTGGATCCCAGGGGACCCTGGATTTCCTGCGCATGGTCCATGCTTTGAAAGATTCAATTCACAGGAAGACGCAAGGGGTGAGAGAATTTGCCCGACACAACTTGTTATTTATCTCGGCACTCTTCATGATGGTTCCTGCGATCACGGCGCAATCAGCGGGCAAACCAGTAGGCGATAACGCTAAATCTGTACCTCAACTGTTGGATATTACAGCGTCTACCGACATTCACTTTTCTCACCTGTCCAGTCCGGAAGCTAAGTATATTGTTGAGTCGATGAGTGGGGGCGTCGCCCTGTTTGATTTCGACGGAGACGGCTGGCTCGATATTTATTTCACAAATGCACCCTCCGTAGCTATGGCCCTTGAAGGCCACCAGGCACGCTCAGCTTTATATCGAAACAATCATGATGGAACGTTTACAGATGTTGCGGAGAAAGCGGGCGTCGCCACACCATGTTGGGCGATGGGCGCGGCGGTGGGTGACTACAACAATGATGGCCGCCCGGACCTTGCAGTAAGTTGCTTTGGTGGAGTCGTTCTGTATCGTAACGACGGTGATGGAACCTTTACTGATGTCACGAAAGCGAGTGGTCTTGCAGTAGATAAAGGTTGGGCAACAGGCATCTCCTTTGGAGACTACGATGGGGATGGCAAAGTTGATTTGTTTGTTCCTCACTATGTCGACCTGGACTTGAAAGATCTACCTCTCTTTGGCTCGAAAAAGACCTGTCAATACAAAGACGTACCCGTCCAGTGTGGACCGCGAGGGCTGAAGGGCTCACCAGATATGCTGTATCACAATAATGGCAATGGCACCTTTACCGAGGTAGCCAAACAGGCAGGTGTGGATGATTCTCAAAAGTATTTCGGCCTGACCTCTGTCTGGTCAGATTTTGATGCCGACGGCAAACTGGACTTGTTTGTGGCAAATGACGGCGAACCGAATTATCTTTATCGAAATCTCGGAAGTGGACGGTTCGAAGAGATAGCACTCGAAGCGGGTGTTTCGGTAAGTCAAGATGGTAATGAACAGGCCAACATGGGAGTTGCGCTGGGTGATATACGGAACAATGGACGCTTCAGCATACTCGTTTCCCACTTCAGCGATGAGTATGCAACGCTGTTCCGCAATGACGGCGGTATGAATTTCGTTGATGTTTCCTACGCGGCAGGCATTGCGCACAGCACGGCTCCTTATGTCGGTTGGGGCGATACCTTTGTCGATCTGAATAATGCAGGCTGGCAGGATATTGTTCTAGTAAATGGCCATGTTTATCCTCAGGTAGGCAATACAAAGACAGGCATCAGCTATAAGGAACCGGCGCTGGTTTTTCAAAATCAGCGTGACGGGACATTTAAAGATGTCAGTGCTTCTTCTGGCAATGCGCTGCGCACGCCGCAAGTAAGTCGTGGCCTGGCAGTCGGCGATCTGTTTAATTCTGGAAAGATGGATATCGTGATTGAAAATCTGGTAGGCGAGCCGATGATACTCTCGACCCAGCCTGACCCTGCGAACCACTGGATAACTTTTCTGCTGGAGGGCAAAGCTTCTAATCCGCTTGCTCTGAACGCACGCGTGCGGATAACAGCTGGCGCTCTTGTGCAGACCGGAGAAATAAGGAGTGGCGGCAGCTATATGTCTCAGAGCGATCTCCGCTTACACTTTGGTCTTGCCGATGCAACCCAGATCGATAAAGTGGAAATTTTCTGGCCGGATGGTACTACGCAAAACGTCGGCCACCTGGCAGTTGACAGTTTCTATGGTGTGCGACAAGGAGCGGGACTTAGTCGGATTAAATACGAGCAGCACAGGGCTAAATAGTCTTCGGGGAGTGGCGCTACGAAGGATTCTCGACGCCTGACACTGCAACCAGGAAAAAGAAAGCCCATTCACTGTCACGACTGATTCAAATAGCCTGCAATTCCGGAGTTCGCAGACTCTGAGCCTGTGCCATACTATCGATATCCACTTAAATCCAGATAGCCTTTTGATTGAAAGAGAGCCCGGTGAAAACTAAGCTCACTCCAGAGCCTGCATTCATGCAACGAGCCATTTATCTCGCCACCGAAAATGTTCTGATTGGCAATGGCGGCCCGTTCGCGGCTTTGATCGTGAGGGATGGGAAAGTGGTCGCTGAAGCCGCCAATTCCGTGACCCGTACAAATGATCCAACTGCTCACGGCGAAGTCAATGCTATTCGTAAGGCTTGTAGTGCACTCAACTCATTCATTCTTGAAGGTTGTGAGATTTATACCAGCTGCGAGCCTTGCCCAATGTGCTTGGGTGCAATCTATTGGGCGCGCATAAAAGCAGTCTATTATGGGAACGATAGCTTAAGCGCCAGGCAGGCCGGTTTCTCTGATTCCTTTCTTTATGGGCAATTCAAGCTCGACCGCGCAGAACGCTCTATCCCGACTGAACAATTGATGGCCGCCGAAGCATGGGATAGCTTCAGAGTCTGGCTCGAATCTGATGGCAAGATTGACTATTGAATGGTTATGAGTTCGGTCGTTGACTTATGCAGAAGCTTTTTACCTATCAACAATCCGTGAACGAGAAATGATGTTAAGGCTATCGACTGTGCGAACGGTTCGCTTGGTTACTCCAGTACCGGACCAGTCTCCCCTCAATTCATAATTTGTACAAGATCGGCTGTCACGCCTTGAATTCGTACCGCGCTGCAGATTGTCATGACCCGCTTCATTCGTTCTGAGGTGCCGCCCGTCGCAGTTGAAGAGCAAATCAAAGAGGTTGTATTTGTCCTTGACGGCTTACTGGTGGAGGCGAAAATTTGACCGGACGAGGATGTACTAAGAAAACAAGTCATGTTTGCTTTCTTGGACCATTAGAAGACAGCTGCTGAGGAGAACGAATGAACCAGGATGAGTTGATTGTTAAGGGCGCGCCGATAAAGAGTGAAGAGAGTAGATTTCAGCGAAGTTTGAATCTTTACGATTCGACGATGGTGGTAGCCGGCAGTATGATCGGCTCCGCGATTTTTATTGTTTCTGCCGATATGTCGCGACAGCTCGGCAGTTCTGGTTGGCTGCTCCTGTCCTGGGTCATCGCTGGCTTGTTGACGATCACAGGAGCGCTTTCCTACGGCGAACTTGCATCGATGATGCCGAGCGCCGGTGGCCAGTATGTTTACTTGCGCGAAGCGTTCTCGCCTATGTTCGGATTTCTCTACGGCTGGACGCTTTTCCTTGTCATCCAAACCGGGACCATTGCTGCGGTCGCAGTCGCATTCGCTAGATTCCTGGGTGTACTCGCTCCCCGTATTTCCGAGAGTACCTACGTCATAGCACCGCTTCATTTATTTGGCCGCTACTGGATTTCGTTATCGACGGCCCAGCTGATAGCAATTCTCGTCATCATCCTGCTTACTTGGACAAACTCGCGCGGGGTGAACTATGGCAGGATGGTTCAAAATGTTTTTACTGTTACCAAGATTGCATCACTTGCCGCCATCATTATCATCGGGCTGTTTATTGGCAGTAAGGCAGGAATCATACATGCAAACTTTGCGGCGCCTTGGATTCCGCATAACTACACACCTATACTCCCGGGAATCAGCGCGGCAACTGGCTACGGTTTGTTCATCGCCATCTGTGTTTCTCAGGTAGGATCGCTATTCGCTGCGGACGCCTGGAACAACATCACTTTTACTGCTGGGGAGGTCAAGAATCCCAAACGAAATATTCCCTTGTCCCTGGCCTTGGGAGCTATCGGGGTCATTTCCCTTTATCTTCTCGTGAATATTGCATACCTGTTTACGCTTCCTCTACAGGCGATCCAGCATGCAGCTTCGGACAGGGTAGCGACCGCGGTTCTTGAGGCAGCCCTCCCCGGAGTTGGAGCCGGCGTAATGGCAGTCGGAATAATGATTTCGACGTTTGGCTGCATAAATGGAATGGTTTTAGCCGGATCGCGAGCATACTTCGCGATGGCCGAAGACGGATTGTTTTTCAAGGCTACGGGTAAACTTAACCGCGCAGGAGTGCCAGGTGCAGCGCTGCTCGTTCAAGGAGTGTGGGCGGCACTTCTTGTATTGCCTCGCACGTATGACAGCACTACCGGCAAGTATGGCAACCTCTACAGCAATCTGCTGGACTACGTAGTCTCTGCCGTTCTCATATTTTATATCCTCACTATTATTGGAATTTTTCGCCTACGCAAGATACGACCCAACGCTGAACGCCCTTACAAAGCCTTCGGGTATCCACTTATTCCATTGCTCTATATCATCGGTGCGTTCACTATATTGGTCGTCCTTCTTTTCTACCGTGCTTCAACCACGTTTCCTGGAATCTTTATCATCATGAGCGGTGCGCCGGTTTTCTTCTTGTTGAGGAAAAGGCTTGTTAATCCCTGAGGCCGAAATCTTGCTCAGCGACTTCGGCTGAGCAAAGTTCGTCTTCTGAAACCGATTCGCCCTCAATTCGGAGGAAAGCGCAAGACTCATTGCCAAAATTATCGTGCACCATCCATACGCAGAACGTACGCATACTCGCCGGACAAACTTGATGGGAGCTTCACTTCGATGTGGCTCCCACGTTGTACCCAGCGGAGCGTTGCTCCTGTTCCGATCATCGAAATCTTTGATCCAGGTATAAGGAAGAGCTTTTGTAGTACGACTGAGGAGGCTTGTGGTTTACCTAGCAGCATGGCATATACGATGTGGTTTTTTTCAGTAAAGCGAACATCAAGGCCGTCAACGGTCCTGCCCTCCGCGTGTGTCCATGGATGAGTCCCATAAATTGCTTCGCCGTTTTGATGCAGCCATGCTCCCAGAGCTTTAAGGCGATCCATCTGCACAGGTGGAATTGTTCCGTCAGCTTCGGGTCCAACATCCAATAGCAGGTTGCCATTCTTGCTTACAATATCCGCGAGTAAATAGATCAGTTTGTCCGGAGCAATTGTCTGGGCCTCTCCTTCGGCGCGGTTATAGCCGAACGACTGACCAAGACCCCTGCACTCTTCCCACTTCTTCTTGCTTATCGTATGGAGTGTTTTATATTCAGGCGAGACGAAGTCGGCATGGCTGATGCTGAACCGATCGTCTACCACTCCGTCCGGAACAGTGTTGTAGAACTCGGATTGAATATTGAGTGCGTGGCCGCTCTTCGGATAACCAATGTCATTCCATAAAATCGACGGATGATATTTCGCAATGAGTTCGCGATATTGCGCGTCTGCGTAGGCACCATAAGCTACGCTTTGAGGTTGCACCGTTTTGTAATCAGCCGCAACACGGATGGGCCCAGGAACGAAGGTCCAGTCGTATCCACCCGAATAATATAGTCCCATTCTTAAGCCGTGGCTTTTGACTGCCTCGGTCACTTCACCAACCAGATCTTTCGTGGCATGCTGTCCGCCCGCGGGCAGTTTGGGGTTCTTCACGTGGCTTGGCCAGAGAGTGAACCCTTCATGATGTTTAGTCGTCAATACGACGTACTTTGCCCCCGCGTCTTTAAACGTCTGGGCCCAGACGTTAGGATCAAGTTTGCTGCTTTCGCTGTCAAAGGTAGAGGTAAAATTGTAGTAGTCGTAGTCAGAACCGTAGTGCTCGCGGTGGTATTTCCAGGTTGGCGAGCCATCAATACGCATCGTGTTGTAGTACCACTCAGCATACGGATTGTAGCTAATGTAATTGGACGAGCCGAAGTCGTGCTCCGGGTGCGAGACAGGTGCCCATCCCGGAACTGAATAGAGACCCCAATGCACAAATATGCCGAGCTTTGCATCGTCATACCAGGCAGGAAGCGGATGAGTATCCAGTGATTTGATCGTCGGCTCGTAAGGGCTACGTGACTGGGCTTCGGACGGAATAATGGCTGCGCTATGCATTCCGGCGAGAACTATAACTGCTGGAATTTTCCAAAGTGCTTTGGGCATGTTTGATTCCTCATTCAGTGGAAACGACAGTTTAAAGGATTGGTTCGACCACTTGCATGCCCTATTGATTTATCTTCAGAACATAAGGATGAATATGTCTAATGTCTGGAGTCGCCGGTCGCTCCTACAGGGTACCGGTAGCATTATTGTTGGTGCTGTCACTCAGGCGGCTTTACCTGCTCTCGCACTCGCATCCGGCGTCCCGGGAAGTCTTTCATCCAGGCGGCCTCCGGTAGCAGATCGCCATTTCAGCAGCCCGATTGTCGAAGAGTACATCGCGAGCGTAGTCAAGAAGATCGACGACCGTGAACTTGCCAGCCTCTTTGCAAACTGCTTTCCGAATACGCTTGATACCACAGTCGAGCCGGGAACATTCGAAGGCAAACCTGATACAGCTGTCATAACAGGCGATATCGCTGCGATGTGGCTGCGCGATTCTTCCGCACAGGTGTGGCCCTATCTTCCATTGGCGAAGGAAGACCATGCTTTGCGCCGGTTGCTCAGTGGGCTGATTCGTCGCCAGGCGCGCTGCATTCTTATTGACCCTTATGCGAACGCGTTCATGGCGAACCTGGATGCTCCTCCCCTTGAAGGCAGCCGAACTGACGACACAGAGATGAAGAAAGGTGTGGGCGAGCGTAAGTACGAGTTGGATTCGCTATGTTATCCAATTCGTCTCGCGCACGGCTACTGGACAGCTACCGGCGATACTTCGCCGTTTGACGTGAACTGGCATCAGGCCATGAAGCTTGTAGTTGCAACAATGCGTGTACAGCAGCGAAAGCAGGGTAACGGCCCATATCATTTTCAAAGGGCCTCGAAGATATCTACTGAAACTCTTCCTAATGACGGCTTCGGCAACCCCGTAAAGCCGGTCGGTCTAATTGCATCGGGATTTCGCCCTTCCGACGATGCCTGTATTTTCCCCTTCCTCGTGCCATCAAATCTGTTTGCCGTGACGTCTCTGCGACAACTCGCAAAGATAGCTCACGTAGTGCTTGCCGACGATGCGCTGGCGAACGAAGCGAATACTCTCGCAATCGAAGTGGAAACAGCTCTGCGTCAGTATGCGGTTGTGAACACACCAAAAGGGACCATCTGGGCCTATGAGGTCGATGGGTTTGGCAGCCGCTTACTGATGGACGATGCGAATGTACCGAGTCTGCTTGGTTTGCCTTACATCGAAAGTTCGCCCGACGCCGGGCTCTATGCGAGGACGCGCAGTTTTATCTGGAGCGATCAGAATCCATGGTTCTTCCGCGGAACCGCTGGTGAAGGAATCGGCGGACCGCATGAAGGAATGGGGATGATCTGGCCGATGTCCCAGATGGTTTACGCGTTGACCAGCGAGTCTGATACTGAAATCCGCTATGCCCTCACTATGCTGAAGGCCTCCTCAGCCGGCACTGGCTTCATGCATGAAAGTTACTTCAAGAATGATGTCTCGAAATTCACTCGACCCTGGTTTGCCTGGGCTAACACGCTCTTCGGGGAGCTTGTTGCTAAAGTCGCGGCGTACCGGCCCGGTCTGATGAGTAGTTGAGGCGATCAGTGCTGTAAACGGGTGGATGTTCAGACAGGAACTAAAAGCTGTACCTAACCTTAGCGCATTCGTACGGCATCTGCTCGGTTGACTAGAGGGTTGGAGGCGAACCACCAGACAATCCATTAAGATGTCTGCGAGGACATATCTTGCCCAATCGGAAGAAGCAGCCGACCATCGCAGATGTCGCGCGTGAGGCGGGGATGGGCATCATGACCGTTTCACGTGTTCTCAATGGTCATCAGTCCGTCAGCGACGCTACACGCAAGACTGTGCTTGCTGCGATTGCGCGCATGGGCTATCGCCCGAATGAAGCGGCACGGCTTCTGGCAGGACAGAAGGCAAAAACGATCGGACTGATTGTTCCTGATATCTCGGATAGCTTTTTTGCCAGCTGTTGTCACAAGGTACAGGAGGTCGCGCGCTCGTACGGTTACCTTACCTTGATCGTAGCTTCTGAAAGAAGCCAGGTTCTGGAGCTTCAGGAAGCCGATCATATGGCGAGTCGAAAAGTAGCTGGCCTGCTTATTGCGCCTTCCGGCGAAGACGACCGGAAGCTGCGCAGTCTCTATCCGCCGGAAACACCGATCGTCGCACTTGACCGCCCTTTGGCCCAGGTAGAGGGCGACGCGGTTGTAGCAGAGAATAGAGGCGGTACCGAGCAAGCGGTAAAGCACCTGTTAGAACATGGTCATAAGAACATAATTTGCGTAGGCTACGACGAAACTGTCTTCAGCATTCATGAACGAGTTGAAGCATATCTCACCACCATGCAAGCCTCAAACTTGAAGCCACGGTACTTTGGAGACATCAGGACGACAGAAGCTTTCGAGATTTTGATGCGAAAGTTGCTCAAGAGTAGAGGCGCTCCGACAGCGCTCTTCTGCCTGAACCATCGAACCACGGTTCAAGCTCTGCAAGTGATGAAGATGCTCCGGGTCCGCATACCGGATGATCTTGCTCTCATCGGGTTCGATGACGTTGATCTCGGAAATGTCCTCACGCCGACACTGACAACTGTCTCGCAGTCGCCGCTTGATCTGGGATACAGAGGAGCCATGTTGCTCTTTGAACGTATTCGCAACCCCAAGATGGATATAGGTTTTGCAAAGATTGTTCTACCTACGAAACTCATTATCCGGGAATCGTGTGGTTGCACGGAAGCATCTTTCGCGGCGCAGTAAAGGTCTCTTAAGTTCAAGCAAGACGGCAGCCGACTCGCTGCCGTCCTCTTACGACGCGTATATTTCTAGTTTGATGCTTCCTGCGTGGTGGCTGCAGGTGCATAGTCAATCCTTACAGTCTGAATTTCGTAAGGAGTAACCGGAACGGTGATGACATCGCCTGTTGCGCTATGCGTAGTCGGAAGAGCACTACCTTGCGCATTTTCCTGCATGTCCGCTATTGTCGCGCTTGTCGCACCCTTGGGTACGGCCAGTAGGACATTGTTTGTCTTACCTGCCCATTCGTAGAAGCGGACGATCAAACTGTTGCCGTCTTCAGCTTTCTTCACGGCAGTAAGGACGACATCGTCCCCCTTGATGCTCGCAAAAGAATGTTCGAGCGAAGCACTTCCGGGATGTGCCACTACCTGCATCGCCTTGAGACCATAATTGTATTCATAGCCGTGGCGAACGCTCATAGCCTGCTTCCAGTCGCCGGCGTGCGGATAAAGCGCGTAGGTGAAGTGTTGATGGCCACGGTCGGCAACCGGATCAGGCCAGGTTGGTGACCGCAGCAGTGTGAGACGCAGTACGTTGTCCTTAGCGTCATAGCCGTACTTCGAGTTATTGATCAATGAGAAGCCATGCTTACCATCGCCCAGGTCAGCCCATCGCATCGCCGGAACTTCAAACCTTGCCTTTTCGAAACTGTTGTCGCGTGTAGTAGCTCGTTCAATAGTTCCGTATGGAATTTCGTAGGTAGCCATCTTGCTTGATGCTGCCAGCGCAAAGGCCGCCTTCAACAGGATGTGGTCCTCATGCCAGTCAATATCATTGCTGACTTCGACCTGGTCAGAACCTGCGTACAGCGTTACATCTTGTATAAATTTCGATTTCTGCCATGTCCGCGTCACTCGGATTGTCGCCTTCATCTGCCCGCTCGCTGAAGACTTGTCGAGCAACTCCACGGAATCAGCAGTATGCAGCAACGTAGGTGCGACGTCATAAGTGCCGGGATCGATATTCCAGGCGTCATAGTCTTTAGGCAAATCTTTGAATGCCTGCAATTCATTGCCACAAGCTCCTGCAGCCAGCGTTTCGAAACCTGCTTTCTTATCGTAGAGACTGGTGATACAGCCTGTTTTTGGATCGACCTTCACGCGCAGGGCTGCATTCTCGAGCGTCGTTCCTTCGACTTTCAAGTCGCTGGTAAAAGGACGCCTGCCCGGAACTACGTGTACAACTTCATAGCCAAGTGAAGGAATATCCTTTGCATCAACCAGTAAATGATAGGTATTCGTTGTCTTGTCCGTCGAGACGAGTTCCGAAGGCAACACATGATCATGAGCATCAATGATGCTGACGCCATTCATCGCCGTAGAAGGAAGCTCAACATCCACGGGTACAACTCCGGACCGCTCCCATGCAAGCGGGTTGAAGATAAGTACCGGGTTCGGCCCGGCCGACTTAGTATCGATCTGTCCCTGTATTGTGTCTAAAGCTTTGGACGATGCTTCGTTCGTTGCCCAGCGAACGTCCTGATAATCCTTCTGCGCGTCCTTATAGATAATGCCGATGCCCGAGCCGGCCCCGAGATCATGGAACTGGTTGAATAAAACCTTTTTCCAGGCATCATTCAATTCGGTCTGCGGATACCTATCACCATCAAGCCAAGCGAGTGACGAATACTTCTCTGCGTTCAGCACCCACTCTTCACTGTCCCGCATGCTCTGTTTATGGAGTGCCTGCGTGGTAAAGACACCGCGATGATACTCAAGATATAGTTCGTCTTTCCAAGTTGGAATCGTGATCTCCCCTGCTGCAGGCTGATCGAGCTTCGGAGCATTCGTGGCGAGTGTCTGGTAATTCCAGGTGGGCGAGTCACTGCTGACCTCAGATTTTATTTTTTCGATGTAAGGCATGGTCACGCCAAACTCCGATTTCGGCACAACCTTGTCGGGCTGCATCCAGTGCAGACCTTCGTCAAGCATCGAGCGCGTCGGACCGCCGCCATGGTCGCCAACACCATAGAGATCCATAATCGACGTAATGCCCGGCGAGTATCTGCGCGCGGTCGCGAGGTCAGCAGATAATCGGACCGGATTTAGCGATGAGTTTGCATAGTCATGCGGGAAATAGGACAGCACCTTGCTCCCATCCGGCGACTCCCACCAGAAAAGCTTTAGTGGCAGCTCGTTCGTATCATTCCACTGCATCTTCTGCGTTACGAAATAATCAACTCCTGACTTTTTATAGATCTGGGGAAGTTGCCATGTGTAGCCGAAGGAATCCGGGTTCCAGCCAATCTTCACATCGACACCGTATAACTGCTTATAACTGCGTTTGCCGATCAGTAGCTGTCGCACAAGGGACTCGCCATCTGGCATGTTCAGATCAGGCTCGACCCACATGCCGCCAACGATCTCCCAGCGTCCTTCCTTGATTCTCTCCTTGATCTGATTGTTGATGTCGGGATACTTGTCTGCTATCCACTCGTTATATTGCGCGGCAGATTGGGTGTAGGTGTAAGTCGGATATTCGTTCATCAGCTGCACGGCTGTACCAAAAGTCCTGCGCACTGCGTCGACAGTTTCTGTCCAGGGCCAGAGCCATGCTGCGTCAATGTGTGAATTACCACTGAGGTGAAAATTGCCCGTCTGTAGCATTGGCTTGAGGGCCGAAAGTGTCTCGGTCGACTCTTTCAAGGATGCATCGAACTTATCTTGATCTTTCTTGTCGCTCTTTTCGTCGAGCGACTTCATATCAACCTCGCTGACCGCCTTCTCCAGCGTCGCTGTGTCGGCCGAAGGGTCCTTGGAGAGCGAGGGAATCATTGCTGCCGAGGAGAGAAATTCCTGACGCAGATCATCAGGACTTGGACGGTTCTCCGCAAAGTCGACGCGCATATCCGCACCGGCAAAATGTTTGTTCTCAGCCGTATGCAGCAGCTTTACAGCGACTAATACTTTTTCGCCCGGCTTTGCATTGTCGAAGAGGACGATAGGTTCGAGATCGTCGCCTAACGCTACGCGGCGGCCATTGAAATAGATGATTTGTGGCATAGGCCCATTCGCCCATGCGCGAAATCTGAACCAGATGCGGGTTCCCGTAAGGTCATAGCCGTGCAGGGTTTTTGGAACTTCGATTTCACGCCGGTACCACACAGCGTCAGCAGGCGATTCGGTGTTGGCCTGCACCGTCTGCCAACTGCTGTCGTTTAGACCTACCGTCTCTCCATGTGCGACATCGCCGGCGTGCATGCGCCACTCACCACCTGGCAGGCTGTTCAATTCGCCGAGTTGTTCAATTGTTTTCTGGGCTGCGGGACTCAGGCTCTTCTTCAGGTCAGGCGGAATGTCCTGGCTGAACTGAGCGTAGGTTGGAACCGCGAGAAAACAGCAGGCGGCAATCGTTGAAAGTAAAGCGAGTTTAGGTCCGGTTCCTGGGTGATGCGACGTCGATGCCATTCGAGCTGTTTCTCCATTCACTTTGAACGTCGTCAACCTGCGAGTCCTGCACGAGGCAGGGAGGCGGTTCACACTGTCTTGGTAGCGCTACCATCCTACCGCTTTTGACGCGGCAGGAGAAATCAACAGTATTGTGGGAGAGAGTCAAACGTCGGCAACTCACTTAAGCAGCGACAGTAGGACCAGTACTTTTCAAGCTGCGGACAGGGCAAGCCGCTTTTCGAGGAGCCGCATCACCTCAAGTTCTTCGTTGCGAAGAATCGCTGCGTGATCGTTCTCCTCATCCCGCACTCGCTGCTTCACTGTCTCGAGCATGGAGCCGCTCAGGTAGCAATCCAGGATCGCGGGATGCACATAGCACTTGCGACAGACTGAGGGCGTGTTGCCAAGCCGCGAAGCCACTTTTTCGATTGCATGTGTCACATTCTTCTTCGCCTGCCGGTCATTCTCAAAATGCTCAAACTCACGAAGCATCATGCAGGCCAGAACAGTTCCGGCCCAGGTACGGAAGTCCTTGGCAGTAAAAGGCTGGTTGCTTATTTCCTGCAGATACTCATTCACATCTGAAGAATCGACGGCATGATGATCGCCGTCGCTATCTACATACTGAAATAGTTCGTAGCCTGGCAGTTCCTGACAGCGCTTCACGATAGTTGCCATGCGCCGATCGTTTAGATCAATGGTGTGGTGGACGCCGCTTTTCCCTTTGAAGTCGAAGGTAACAGTCGATCCCTTGACGCGAACATGGCGACCCCTCATAGTGGTCAATCCGTAAGATTTATTTTCCTTTGCATATTCGGCGTTACCGACCCGGATGAACGTCACTTCCAGTAGACGAACAATGGTGGCCAGGACCTTCCGTCTAGGGAGACCCTGAGTCGCGAGATCTTCCTCCACGCGGCTGCGAATCGCCGGAAGGGATTTCGCAAAGAGCATCATACGTTCATACTTGTTTTCATCGCGGACTTCTCTCCATCGGGGATGGTATCGACTCTGCTTCCTGCCGCGTGCGTCACGCCCCGTGGCCTGCAGGTGTCCATTCGCGTAGGGGCAGATCCACACATCCTTCCAAGCAGGTGGAATGACGAGTGAGCGAATACGCGATACAACGCTCTTATCGCGGATGGTCATGCCATCCACGCCTGTGTAGCTGAAGCCCTTGCCGGAGCGCCTGCGCTTGATTCCGGGTCTGCTGTCGGATGCATAGCGAAGTCCTGCGATCTTCGCCGCTTCGACTGACTCCGTCGTCAGTTCTGGTGCCTGTGTTTGTTGGGGCCTAATATTCTTGGTCTTCATTCGCGTGTCTCGAATGATTTTTGGATGCTTCTCGAGGCAGTTAAAGGCGCAGCGATTTCCGAATGTATGGGTCAGATGAACATCGAGTGATCGCACTGTGAGTTGCGGCGCCAGCGGTTCTTTCGAATCCTTCAGAGGCGTCTGGTTGTCGGCACTTGTTTATCCCTTTGTACTGCGCATTTTCTGGTTCGCAGGCCGCATGAAGAAGATGATGGCCCCGGAAAGAACGAGTGCTATCGACATAAGCAGGAAGCCGGCGCGCGAATTATGAGTGAGCGCCTGCAGAACTCCGACTATCCATGAACCAGCGAATGCGCCAAGCGCTCCGCAACAGTTGACCAATGCCAGCACCTCACCGGCAACGTTGCTCGGCAGCATTTCCGGAATAATGGCCCAGAAGGGACCTTACGCCGCATACATGCAGCCGCCTGCGAGAATCAGGCAACCATATGACCACCAGAAGCTGTACGCCTCCGTCATGTAAGAGCCGAACAGCGCAACACCGGACAGGATCAGGAATGGCCAGACAAATCGCTTGCGGCTAAGGGTGCGGTCAGACGCATGAGCCACCAGCATCATCAGGATGGTCGCGAGTACGTAAGGCAGGGCACTCAGCAGTCCGACTACCTCAATCCCCTGGGTCATGCCTGCGTGAATGATAGTAGGCAGCCAGAGCACAAATCCATAAAGCCCGACACTCCAGCAGAAAAACTGCAGGCAAAGTAGCAGGACGTGAGGCTGGCGCAAGGCTGCTGAAAAATGCGCAGTGCGTGGCATCGTTGATTGCTCGAGCGCGAGTTCCTGCTCCAGGCGCGCGCAGGCTTCGGGACTGAGCCAGCCAACCTGGCTGGGCCGATCACGCGCGATGAGCAGCCACACGACTGCCCATGCAACCGATGGCAGGCCTTCGATAATGAAGGCAATCTGCCAGCCAACGGCTTTGATCAGGTAGCCGGTCGCTGCGGACATCCACAGCATCGTGACCGGATTGCCAAGAATAAGAATCGCATTGGCGCGTGAGCGTTCGGCGCGAGTGAACCAATGAGTAAGAAGGATCAGCATGCCGGGAAAGATGAGGCTCTCGGCCACGCCCAGCAGCAGGCGGTCGAGTGCCAGCAACCAGAAAACGCGTATTACACCGGTCAGCGCAGCAAGGAACCCCCAGTAGATCAGCGAATAGAAAACAAGGCGGCTGACACTTTTTCGTCGCGCGTAGGCTGCGCCCGGCACCTGAAAGAAGAAGTAGCCGAGGAAGAACAGCGATCCTAGCAAGGCTGATCGCGAACTGCTGATATTCAATGTCTGCGCAAGTCCTGCCGCCGCGCCGAAGCCGTAATTTGCGCGGTCGAGATATGCGAGGCTGTAAGTCACGAAGACGACGGGCAGGAGATAGAGCCAGCGCCTGCGAAGCGTTTTCCTAAGTTGCTCCGGCGTGACTGGCTCGACAATCAATTGACTGGGACCGACGACCCTTTCAGGGCTTACTCGCTTGCTGCTGAACCTGCCTTCACTATTGGCAGACTGATGTACGTCGCTGCGCTCGCCGAGTGCCAGATCCGCTGCGTCGCTTTTTGATAATCCTCTGGCTTTGCGTTGAAAATGTTCGGCACAAACTTCTGAGGATTGCGATCATACAGCGGAAACAGCGTGGATTGAATCTGCACCATGATGCGATGTCCGGGCTGGAAGGTGTGGTTCACCATCGGCAGCGCAAACACATAAGGCAGCGGTTCGTTCGCCTTAATCGGCTCGGGATGTTCGAAGCTTGAGCGATATCGGCCGCGAAAAATATCTGTAGCGATCGGTAATTCATAGCCGCTCAACTCAAGCGGCGGCGCAGTGCGATCCGGCTGGACATCGATCAGCTTCACGACCCAGTCAGAATCGGTGCCGCTGGTCGAAGCTACGAGATGCACCAGCGGTTCGCCTGAGAGCTTCATCGGCTCCTTCAACGGTTCGGTCTCATAGGTCAACACATCGGGCCGGCCATCGACAAAACGCTGGTCGGTGACGAGCCATGTTTGCCATCCTTTGCCATCAGCCGGGTCCACTGGCCGCGGTCGATAGGGAACCGGCTTCATGGGATCGGAAACATATTCGTCAAATTTGGTAGAGCCTTCAGGCGGCTTGTCCAACGACAGACCGCCGCTTGCCGTCAGGTACATGGGCGTAGATTGTTCCGGGCAGCCCTTTTCGCAACTCGCGGGAAATACCTTAGGCTTTTCCCAATGATCCAGGCCCGCGTTATAGATGTATACCGGCGGAGCTGCGGCCGCGGCTGAATCCGGTTTCAGATACTGATTGAAAAACGGCAGGAGCACTTCGCGGCGCCACTGGGCGGAAGTATCGGTGGCCCAGGTGAGTGTCCCGAGGGACCGACCTTCATGATTAGCCTGGCTGTGAGACCACGGGCCCATTACCAGGTGGTTCATCGTGTCAGGCGCGCCCGCTGCCTTCAACGCGCGGTAGCAGTGGATGGCTCCCCACATATCTTCCTGGTCCCACAGGCCCTGCTCCCACATGGTAGGAACCGTCAGGGGCTTCTGCGCGATCAGTTTATCGAGCGCCTGGCTCTGCCAGAAACCGTCATACGCGGGGTGATCGACGACTACCTTCCAGTAAGGCAGCTGCTCCATCCCGAGGCTCTTCGCAAATGCGCCTGCAGACCCGCCGCGGAGCAGGTTGGTGTAGTCGTCCTTGCCTTCATGCGGAACTTTTGCACCCTCGCTACGCGCACTCGTCTGGCCCAGGATATAGTCAATACTTGGCTGCCGGAATGCGCCGTAGTGGAACCAGTCGTCACCCATCCAACCATCGACCATGGGGCTCTCAGGCGCCGCCACCTTCAACGCAGGATGAGGATTCAGGAGCGCCATCACGACAGTAAAACCCTCGTACGACGAACCGAGCATGCCCACGCGCCCGTTGGATTCCGGTATGTTTTTCACCAGCCAGTCAATCGTGTCGTAGGCATCCGTGGTGTCATCCGCCTTGGTCGGGTTATAGCCGGAGCCGACGGGCGGCGTCGTCATGTTGTACGACCCCTCTGAGCCGTATTTGCCTCGGACATCCTGGTAGACACGAATATAGCCTGCTTCGACGAAGACTTCATCGCTCAGCGGCAGCGCCTCGATCATGCGACCACTCTCTGAACGCTCCGCGCGCTTCGCCGCGTTGTAGGGTGTGCGAGTCAGAAGGATCGGCGTGTCCTTCACACCTTTCGGCACCACAATCACAGTGTAGAGTTTCGTTCCATCGCGCATCGGCACCATGACCACGCGCTTATCGAAATCGCTGGGGCGTGCGGGGACCTTGAAGCTTGTCGGCAGGTCGTCAATGGGCAGGGAAGACTGCTGTGCCAGCCCGATTCTGCCAGCAAAAATCAGCAACGGGATAACAGCAGTAACGCACTTCAGCTTCAAATTCATACCTTCCATGTGCCACGCCCCTTGCAATCCTTCTACTCCCGTTCGCTGGCACAGATTGCCGGGCTCGTCGAGAGATTGAAGACGTACTCAAACGGCCATCCCGCCGATAAACCGATGCCCGCTTCGCAAAGCTATAATAATGAAAGGTTGTCCCGGTGCCGAATCGACATCAGGCGACCGCGCCTGTTCCGGCTGATTGCCAATTACGGATTTGCGACTTCGCGACAGGCAGACCATCAGAAAGAACATGACACATATCCACCGGCATCCACTGGAAAAGATTCTAGAAAGTCGCATCGCCATTATTGATGGAGCGATGGGCACGACCATTCGCACCTATGGCATGGCGGAAGCGGACATCCGTGGGGAACGGTTCAAGGACTCGACAAAAGATCTTCTGAACAATGGCGACCTTTTTTCGCTGACACAGCCGAAGATGATCGGTGACATTCATCGGCGTTTCCTTGAAGCCGGTGCCGACATTATCGAGACCAACACCTTCGGGGCTACCAGTATCACGCAGAGCGAGTTTTTTGTAGACGACCCACGTGAACATGGTGGTCGCAAGGACCCGGCTTTTTACCAGAAGATCATCGAGGACAGATTTCTCGGCGATCTGGCGTGGGAGATCAACGAGCAATCCGCGCGACAGTGCCGCGAATGGGCAGACCGCGTTGGCACTGATACTTCACGCCAGCGATTTGTGGCCGGCGCGATCGGCCCTTTGACAGTCTCGCTTTCAAACTCGCCCGATGCCGACGACTCCGGCTTTCGCGTCGTCACATTTGACCAGGTGAAGACTGCGTACAAGCAGCAGGTGCGTGCTCTTATCGCGGGCGGCTCTGACTTGCTGCTGGTCGAAACTATCTTCGACTCGCTGAATGCCAAGGCTGCTCTCGTCGCCATTCGCGAGGTGTTTGATGAAGACGGAAAAGAGCTCCCGATCATGATTTCTGCAGCCGTTGGACGCGGTGGCGAAACGCTCATCTCTGCGCAGACGACCGAAGCCTTCTGGAATGCGGTCTCGCACGTCAAGCCGCTGTCTGTCGGGTTGAACTGCTCGCTCGGTCCTGATTTGATGTACCCATTTTTGAGCGACCTGTCTGAAAAGGCGGATGTCGCAATCTCCTGCTATCCGAATGCGGGACTGCCGAATCCTCTATCCGAGACCGGCTTCGACCTGGGCCCAAAAGACATGGCGCGCTATCTCGGAGAGTTCGCGCAGGGTGGCCTGATCAACATTGCAGGCGGCTGCTGCGGCAATACGCCCGAGCATATTGCGGCCATTGCGCAGGCACTTGAAGGCAAGCCTCCTCGCGAGTGGGGAGAGCTAGCCGAGAGCGTCCACTCTGGCCACGCAGAGGTAGGCGCGTGAGCATCGCCGCGGAGCCGAAGCCGCTCCGTCTTTCCGGATCGCAGCCATTCACCCAGCAGCCCGGCGTGTACATCATGATCGGCGAGCGGACCAATGTGGCCGGCTCGCCGAAGTTCGCACGGCTCATCAAAGACGGCAAATACGAAGAGGCAGTGAGCATCGCGCGGCAGCAGGTAGAAAATGGCGCGAACGTCATCGACATCTGCATGGACGAGGGCATGATCGATGGCGTCGTCGCCATGTCGCGCTATCTGCAGTTGCTGGCGAGTGAACCGGAAGTAGCGAAAGTCCCTTTCATGGTCGACTCCTCGAAATGGGAGGTGATCGAAGCAGGCCTGAAATGCCTGCAGGGTAAAGGCATCGTTAACTCGATCTCGCTCAAAGAAGGCGAGGACAAATTTCGGCAGAACGCGTCAACTGTTTTGAAGTATGGTGCAGCAGTTGTCGTGATGGCCTTCGATGAGAAAGGCCAGGCTGCGACCTACGATGAGAAGATCCGCATCTGCGAGCGCGCCTATCGGATACTGGTCGACGAGGTTGGATTTCCGCCGCAGGATATCATCTTCGATCCGAATATCCTTACTGTCGCGACCGGCATGGAGGAGCATAACAACTACGCAGTCGATTTCATCAACGCGACACGCTGGATCAAGGAAAATCTGCCTCACGCGAAAGTCAGCGGCGGCGTATCGAATATCTCGTTCAGCTTTCGCGGCAACAACAAGGTACGCGAAGCCATGCATTCTGCATTTCTGTACCACGCGATAGCTGCGGGTATGGACATGGGCATCGTGAATGCCGGCATGCTTGAAGTTTATGAAGAAATCGATCCAGTGCTTAAGGAACTCGTCGAAGACGTCCTGCTCAACCGACGGCCCGACGCAACAGAACGCCTGGTTGATCATGGCGAATCCTTAAAAGGCACGACGTCGGTTGCGAATGAGAAGAAGGCTGAAGAATGGCGCAACGGCACAGTTGAAGAGCGCTTGTCTCACGCATTGGTCAAGGGTATCGATGCATACATCGAGATCGACGCAGAAGAAGCCCGCGTCAAACTCGGCCGTCCGCTGCTGGTGATTGAAGGTCCGCTCATGGCAGGTATGAGTGTAGTTGGCGATCTGTTCGGTGCGGGCAAAATGTTCCTGCCGCAAGTGGTGAAGTCAGCCCGCGTCATGAAGAAAGCAGTCGCACATCTGACGCCGTTCATGGAAGCCGAGAAAGCCGCGATGCTCGCGTCCGGCCATGAGGTCAAGGCCCAGGGCAAGATCGTGCTCGCGACAGTCAAGGGCGATGTGCACGACATTGGCAAGAACATTGTTGGTGTCGTGCTGGCCTGCAATAACTATGAAGTAATCGACATGGGCGTAATGGTGCCTGCGGAGAAAATCCTCGCTCGTGCCAAAGAAGAGAAGGCGGACATGATCGGCCTCAGCGGCTTGATCACGCCCTCACTCGACGAGATGGTGCACGTGGCGAAGGAGATGGAGCGCCAGGGTTTCAAACAGCCGCTGTTGATTGGCGGAGCAACGACCAGTCGCGCACATACAGCTATCAAGATTGCTCCGCACTACAGCGAGCCGGTGGTGCACATTCTGGATGCGAGCCGCGCTGTTCCTGTCACGACCAGTCTGCTGAGCGAGGACGGTCGCGAAGATTTTGTTGCGCAGCATCGCGCCGAATACGAATCGCTGCGCAGGACACACTCGGCTCCGAAACAAAGTGTTGTTCCGCTTGAGATCGCGAGAGCGCGCAGGACACCGATTCAATGGCGAGTTGAGGATCTTTCTACGCCTGCGTTCACTGGCATACGGGTGCTCGATACTTTTCCTCTCGCGACCTTGTGCGACTTCATTGACTGGTCGCCGTTTTTCCATACCTGGGGACTGAAAGGTATCTATCCGCGCATCCTCGAGCATCCCGATCACGGCGAACAGGCGCGACAGATCTTCGCTGACGCCAAGATTCTGCTTAAGACAATCATCGATAACAAACTGCTGACAGCGCGTGGAGTCTATGGATTTTTCCCGGCGAATGCGATTGGTGATGATGTCGAACTCTACGCTGACGAAGCACGTAGCAATGTCCTTGACCGCTTTCACTTCCTGCGGCAGCAGGCGGGCAGGGAAGGAGGCGAGCCGTGCCGTTCTCTTGCCGATTTCATCGCTCCGAAAGAGACCGAACTTTCCGATTACATCGGCGCCTTCGCCGTCACCACGGGTATTGGCCTGAAAGAAGTATGTGATCGTTTCAGGGCCGACAATGATGATTACAACGCGATCATGACCGAGGCTATTGCAGATCGTCTCGCGGAAGCATTCGCGGAGTGTCTGCATAAGCGTGTGCGCGACGAATGGGGTTATGGCTGCGAAGAGCAACTGAGCCACGCCGAGATGATTCAGGAAAAGTATCGCGGCATCCGGCCTGCGCCAGGTTACCCGGCTTGCCCGGATCATACGGAGAAGGCTGCACTGTGGCGACTATTGAATGTGCAGGCGAACACCGGGATGCTGATCACCGAGTCCTTTGCGATGTGGCCCGGTTCGAGTGTCAGCGGCATCTATTTTGCTCACCCGAAAGCGCGTTATTTCAGCATCGGCAAAATAGGCCACGACCAGGTCGTCGACTATCATGATCGCAAAGGAATGGGCGTGGAAGAGGTCGAACGCTGGCTTGGACAGAATCTTAACTACGAACCGAATCGTTAGATTGCGTGAGTCCGGTTTCAGTCTTTTGTGCCAAGCTTTCAGAGTTGAAGCTCCGTAAGCTTGAGTGCACCCCACAGCACGCTCTTTCCTTCGAGAGCGGCCGGCACTACATCGATGCGTGCCTTTGACCATTTGGGCATCTGCCGTCCGAGTTCCTCGCGCAATGGCACAAATAAACGCTCGCCTGCGCGAGAGATGCCACCACCGATAACAATGCGAGCAGGATTCATGAACATGATGGTGTTCTTCAAGCCGCGTGCGAGATTGACGACATACTCTTCAACAAATTTCGGATCCTGCAGAAGAGTTTTTGCATCCACGCCGTGATCGCGTTCGAGCCACAGGCCTGAGCACAAGCGTTCCAGGCAGCCATTTGAGCCACAGATGCACACAGGGCCATCGGGTAGAACGCAGTGGTGGCCGAGTTCGCAGGCAAACGAATCAGCGCCGCGATACAACCCATCGTCCAATAACAGGCCGCCGCCGATGCCGGTGGAGATGGTGATGTAGAAGAGCGGGCGGTGGTGCAGGCCTGCGCCGAAGTAGCCTTCACCGAGGGCGCCGACCATGGTGTCGCGATCGACGACGGCGGGTGCGCTGAAGCGGCGCGAGACTTCGCCGATGAGATCAAAGCCATCCCAGCCGTCGACGTGCGTCGAATAGATAATGCGCTGCGAAGGAAAATGCACTGGGCCACCAAAGCCAATGCCAATGCGGTCAATCGCGCCTATGACCTGCCATGCTTGAACGATGGATGCCATGTCTGACAGCATCTGTTGCGGGCCGCCATCGCGCGGGGTTGGACGTGTCTCTGAGCGGATGAGCACGTCGTCCTCGAACAAGCCGAGGCTGAAGTTTGTACCGCCGATGTCGATTGCAAGTGTCCTGATCACTCCTGAAACCTTCCCAGTGCAAAACTGTGCGACCTCGCATTCATGTAGATGCAATTTCTCATGTTTTGCTGGCGTTTGTGAGGTTTATGGGCGAAAACGAGGCTGAATCGGTGTCATGCAGAGATGACTGCAAAAACGGTCGAAATATGTCGATAAAATGTCCTTTTATGTCGGAAAAGAGGCTATATGTGTCTGCCAAATCGTGTCAGGAGCGCATGGTTGTCTACTGGCTTCTATCGAGAAAACCGAAGTGCCGTTAAACTCCTCTTGTTCCTGAATCGTCTCAATCGGAAGGTATGAAACAGTATGTCTCTATCGCGTCACTCAAGTAAGGGCCTCGATCGTCGAACCAGAAATGCCTCGGTCGCTTTCGCGGCGATCGGCTGCTCTATTCTCATGCTCAATGCGCAGGTGGTGCCGCCGGCGCTCGTGTCTCCTGCAGCACAGGCGCCGCAGACTGGTTCGAGCGGAGAGAAGCTTCCTGGCATGCCGAAGTTTCACGAACCGGCTCCCTACGATATCGACGATCATACCGGCTACAAACAAATATTCGACGGCAAGAGCTTCACGGGATGGGATGCTGATCCCACTATCTGGCATGTCGAAGATGGACTTATGATAGGCGAGACTTTTGAAGGAAAGCTCAAGGGCAATAACTACATTGTCTATCGCGGGGATAAGACGCGGGACTTTGATCTGAAACTGCAGATGAAGATCGAGAAGGGTGGCGGAGGCGGGATTCAATATCGCAGTGTGACTGGTGCGCCATGGACACGGCCGCAGCCAGCTGGACAGCCGCCTTATGATTTGAAATACATGATGACCGGACCGCAGGCTGACTTCTGGTTCCCGGTGAATTCAAGCGCTGCTTCTTACTCGGGCCAATGGTATTCAGAGAACACGATGCAGGGTATTCTCGCGTATCGCGGACAGGTGACACAGGCGCTGCCGGGTGAGACGAATCGCCTGGTGGGGACGATCGGGGACAGACAGGCGCTCGGTGGCTATGTGAAGGTGAATGAGTGGAACGACTACGAGATTATTGCGCGTGGCGGCGTGATGATGCACATCATGAATGGACAGCTGATGGCAATTTTCGTGGATGATAACAAGGACTCGGTGAATAACCAGGCCGGACTTATCGGCTTTGAAATCGAGAGTCAGCCGTGCAGGATTTCGGTGCGGGATATCTGGCTGCGGAGGTTTGATTAGCTAAGTTGCTCAGGATGACACAGCCGGAGCGCGTCACCAAAAGGATAAAGCGAATTCTGGCTGGTTGGATTGGACGCAGATTTCCACTTCGATCGAGATGACAAATCTGAAGTTGTCCTGTCTGTCCGGGTTGATGGGCCGGGCGAGGGAACACAGGTCCTTTGACTTCGCTCAGGATGACATGTTTGAGGGTGGGGCAGTAAGAAAGTACTCTTGCGAAGTGGAGGAGTTGCAGGTCCCTCCACTTCGCTTCGCTTCGGATGACAAGCTGATGTGGTCGTGTAACAAGATCGCCGGTTGCGGTGACAAGCTGATGTCGAGGATCTAGACCTGGGCGCTAGTCTTCTTCGAAGAACTGTATGTCGAGGGTGCGCAGGTAGGTGTGAAGGCCTGCGTCCTGGATGGGCATGACATAGGCTTCAGCGTTGGATGCATTGACGTGCTCATGCCACAGACCCGGTGGCGTGACGAAGGCTGATCCCTTGATCCAGTCGACGCGAATTGGATCATTGATCGTGCCATCTGCATTGAGATGAGTTCCGAGCAGAGTGTAGGCGCCGGGTTGTGCGTCGACGACAAAATCCAGTGCGACAGATTGATGCCGGTGGGGCAGCTGCCTGGTTC
Source organism: uncultured Acidobacteriaceae bacterium (assembly GCA_964245665.1). Lineage (GTDB taxonomy): Bacteria > Acidobacteriota > Terriglobia > Terriglobales > Acidobacteriaceae. The sequence goes on along the minus strand of CAXTNK010000008.1, from coordinate 30,502 downwards.
CGGGAGAGACGACGCCAAACATAGTCCAGAGCGTATGGGTAATGGTCATTGTCTGCTCGAAATTTCTATTCGCGAGCAGAACGCTGACGCGACTGCGTGTGTGTGCGAGGGGATCATTCTTGGCGGCAGACAGTTCAGCCAGGATTGTCTCGCGCGTATAAACGGTAGGACGGAAACGAGGAGATGCCTGCTTCGCTCCAAGATATGCGAACAGGGGAGAGTCATTCACGAGGTATAAAGCGGCATCCGTGTCGGCGTAGTGAGCGACATTGAGTCCGGGCAGAGCGACAATGTCGCCGGTCTTCCACTCTATATTCCCCTGCGTGCTTTCTGTGCGACCGGTGCCGGCGATGACATAGAAAAATTCGCTGCTTGCGTTCGGAGCACTGGTTAGGTGATCGCCCTGGCGAATGCGCACAAAGCTGGCAAGAAGACTTGGGCTGGTTGCGGGGTAGGGTGTCCGCAGCTCTCTGCTCAGATCAAGCGGGATGAAACGACTTTGGCCCTGCTGGTAGAGGCTGGCAGGAAATTCCTTGATAGGAATGCTTGGAGTAGCGCCTGAGTCAATGGGATTGGCAGCCTTGCTGTACTCAAAAAACTGCGCGTCCTGGGTGAGTTCGGCAACAGGAAGTATTGGGTGAGTTGTTTGCGTAGCCATGGGCATGACTCCTATACAGGAAGTCTATCGAGTTCACGCACCATTTGGCGATCCGTTTACCGCAAGTTTGAGCAGGCAATCCCGACGCATGTGTGCCGAGGTTTCGATCCGGCATTCACAGCGCAGGCCCGCAGCATAGAGATTATGGAACTACCGAGGTGCGATGACGGGCCGAATATTCGCATTCTAGGTCCAGATGCGATCGTCAGGTGTGCCAGTCGCTCTGGTTCCAACGGGAAGAAGGAGCGATTTGAGAAGTAGCAAAGTCTTCTCCTCCTGTGCATTTTTTGGATAGAACTCGAGGCCGTAGACATACTTGCGGCGATTGCGCACGATGGTGCGTATGCGCAATGGTCCATCGCCGAAGGGTGGCGTGAACTCGATCTCGACTTCGCTGTCGATCGCAAGTTCGGTGCCCGCAAAAACAGCGGTGCCGTCGTCGCTTATGTCGACGAAACGCGCATGCACAAACATTACCTTATCCGGTCTTTTAACGACTACGCAGACCGGTGTATCCAAGCGCAACCTCTGACGCCCGCGTAACGCTTCTTCGGCCCCGACCAGTTTCAGCTTGTTCGACATATCCGGAGGATAGTCCAAGCCCGCCGCCATTGAAATTACAGAAGTAGCTCTCGCGATGACTTTGGTTGTAGGGACTGCGGCGCATGAGTCTCCGACATTGCATTCCTGCCAACGCGTGATCGCAACCGGCGCTTCAGTCAACGTTCCGTAAAGGGTAGCGACTCGAAGCCTCCACCCTTTTACAGTCTGAAAGCAAGACTAGCTGGAAGAGTAAGCGCTGCTGACGTCACCGCAGAGATGCACGTGGATGCCGAGTTCATGGAACATGGCGGCTTTGACTGCGAGTGCTTCTGCGGAGGGCGCGTAGGCGATGCTGATGTGATTGGCGCGATGACGAGCCATGAACGAATCCCGTGAAATGCCGGAGAGGACAAAGTTGACCATCGGCCATTGCGCTGTTGTGTTCTGCCAGCGACGCTGTGTCTCTTCTTCAGGAAGTTCAACGACAGTTCCGAGACCAAGGTCGACATGTAATGCGCCGCCTTCGACGAAGACGCGGCTCCATATGACGTTGCCTGCGCGACCTACGCCTTTGAGCGATCCGCCGCCAAGCGGGAAATACATGGGCGGCTGGCGTTCGCTCGATGAACCGGCATAGCCGTTGACGAAATGGTTCGCGGGCGCGGCGCCGGATATCTGCAGGACCCAGACATATTGATCGTTGAAGGTCTCGCCCCAGCGAACGTCATGCAGAGTGGTGGATGGATCAAGGCTGAGTGCATTCCAGACGCGATTGGTGACGACAGCATCAACGCCCGCGCATTCATCGACCTCATTGAAGTGGGGAAGCGGCTGGCCTGGATAGAGTTCGACAGAATCTTTTTTGCGATAGACGGGCGGTCGTTCGGCATTGTTCAGCAGACCCTCGACCAGGTCGGAAGCAGGAACCGTGTCCTTCAAACCCTGCTGGTATTGAATACCGATCGCATCACAGGAGAAGGCGTCTGCGATGCGAACTGCTGCAACATACATTTTGCACTGCTCTTGAATCTGGGCGTCTGTAAGTTCTTCAGAGGCATTGGTGCCGGTCATGAATTGCAGGCCCTTGTGGTCGAGCCATCTCCGAATATCGCTGGCTTCCTGATCGTCGACATTGCGCATGGCCGCAACCAGCGCAGACTGGCTGAGCCTTTCCTTGAAGAAGCCTGCGGGGTTGAGCAGTTCGTCATCGATGATGGCGTTATACATGCCCATGCAACCTTCGTCGAAAACGCCGAGGATGACCTTGCGCCGCTGGAGTTCACGCGCCAGCTTCTGGCCGAGTGCGACAGACTCGGTTGAAAGTTTCGCGATTTCGAGTGGCTGTACGTGGGATAGATCGTGGGTCACTTGTCCAGTTGCAGTCCACTCTTTCAAGCGGGTAAGGAAATATTCGTCGGTAAAGTGTTCGCTCCACAAGCTATGAAACGGGACGCCGGCTTTGACCAGGGAGCCATTGAGATTGAGCAGGCCGACAAGCCCGGGCCACTGGCCTGACCAGTTCGCGACGGTGAGAATCGGACCGCGGTGACTGCGCATGCCGGGCAGTACGTGATGCGTGTATTGCCACGCGGCGGTGGCGAAGACGAGGTTGGCGTCAGGATCGATGGTGGTGAAAATATCCATGCCCATGCGCTGACTGGAATTGAAGCCGTGGCCCTTGATGGGATCTACAGGAAAGGCACGGCGCAGGGTGACGCCCTGTGCGGCAAAGCAGGCAGTCAGCTTTTCTTCCAGATCTTTTTGCGCAGGCCAGCAGACGTTGTTGGCCGATTCGCGAAGATCTCCGCTGGTAACGAGAATAGCTTCCTTCATAGGTTGAGAAGCGGCTGGCGGCATTTCGTATTTCTCCTTAGTCAGTACCTAACTTTAATTCACTACTTGTTTGCTAGCAGCTAGTTTCACTTTCAATGTCGGCTCAGGGATGCGGAATGGTTCCAGGATCGTTGAGCGCCTGCGGGCCTGGGGTGTCATCGGATGGAGGTGACGCTCCCGCACCATGCAGGATCGGTGTCACGAGCGCTCGCGATTTCACATCCTGCGAGGTGCGTTTAAATTGTTCCATGGCCTGTGCCATCGCCGCCTGGTTGCCGGTCATTCGATAGGCGCGCGCGAGCTGGTAGTAGGCTGTCGGCGCGTTCGGATCGATGGCGAGGTAATGCCGAAAGAGTGGGATGGATTCCGCTGCGTGGCCTTGCTGCAGCAACACCCTGGCAAGCAGGAGGTAAGCATGGTCAGGAACCTGCGGACCTCCAAGTGCATCGCGAAGCGAGACGGCAGCGGCTGTGTTATCGCCCATCGCCATTTGTACCTGGCCGATGCTTGTAAGGAGCCGCGATGATGCCGCCGGCGACAGGTTTTGCTCGGCGCGCAGGGAGGCAAGAGCTTCCTGAAAGCGGCCGACGGTCATCAGGCATTGGCTGAGAGATTCATGAACGCCCGGCAAGTTGGGGTTGACGGCGATGACGCTCTGATACTCGGGAATTGCGCGTTCCTGCTGCTGCATGGCAACGAGTGAATCGCCCATGATTTGATGAGCGCGAAAAGAATCAGGAGCGAGTCTCAGTATCGATTGGAACGCATCCTGAGCTTTCATTTCAAATGCCCTGGCTTCTTCGTAGAGTGCCTGCTCTTTACGAGAAATTGCAGGACCGACGGATACGTTCCCGGTACGTTTTTTCGATTCAGCGAGAGCAGCGTCGGCCCTCGCGGTATCACCCTGCAGCCGGTACTGGTCGGAAGCGAGAAGAAGAATTGTAGAGCCATTCGGAGCCAGTGCTTCGAGTGCGGCTGCCCTCTGTCTGCCTAACTCGAGGGCGGTCTGGCCGGAGGCATAAAGAGCGTCGGTGTTGGCTGGCTGCAGTTGAAGAAGGAGTTCGAATTGCTGTTCGGCTGCTTCAAAGTTTCCCTGTGCGACCAGGGTGTAACCGAGCCACAGGTGTGCTGTTGGATCCTGCGGAGATTGCTCAAGAAATAGTGTTAGTTGCTTATTAGCTACCGGGAGATCGGCCAGGTGGTAGGAGGCCAATCCCAGGAAGAGGTGAGGGGCGGCGAGCGTCGGCGAGAGGTGCAGGGCAGTGCGGAGAGTCTGCACTGCTTCCTGAAATTGCTGGTCGCAGTAGAGGGCTATGCCAAGGTTTGCTCGGAGTTCGCCGCTCGATGGCATCAGGTGTACAGCGGCTTCGTATTCCTTTGCGGCAATGTGGCAATTGGCATGTGCCTGCGCGTCCTGAGCCGCAGCCAGGTGGCTTTCGAGCGCACCCGGCTGC
>CAXTNK010000008.1:15347-26004 GCA_964245665.1 uncultured Acidobacteriaceae bacterium | reverse complement strand
GCTGCGCCGAGAGGATCGACGCAGCACAACAGAAGATCAGGACGGTACAGCTTAGGACGGTACAGCGACTGCGCATACTTTTAGAATTCCAGTTTCAGTGCGAATTGAACCATCCTCGGTCCATTCTGTTGATCGGTCAACAGACCGAAGACAGAAGTAGTGGTGTCCAGCGCACTTCCGAGATTGGCAGGTGCGTTGTTGAAGATAAATGTATTTGCATTATTGCCGTTCGAAAAGACGACGCGGTTGAAGACGTTGAAAAAGTTTGCCTGAAACTGCAGGTTAGCCCGTTCGTACAGATGGAAATCCTTGGACAACGAAAGATTTTCGTTCAGGAACCAGGGTAATCTCAAACCTGAAAGGAAGTGCGGCGCGTCACCGAACTGGCCTGCTGGCGGAGCGACAAATGCATTCGGGTTGATGTAAAAGGAGCAAGCGCTCGCACCTACTGCATTCGGTTGCACCGGTCCGGAGCAGCTTTTGTGATAGCCCGGATTTTTCAATGGCTGACCTGGAACGAGATTCGGACGATAACTGAAGCCGTCTGTTGCGTAGTAAGGATCGGCGTCACCGAAGGCATCGTATTCAATGTGGACAGGACGTCCGCTCTGATACTGATGGATGCCGGCGACCTTCCAGCCGCCGAGTGTTTCGTTGACTACGCCGCCGCGATTGAGAAACGCCTTGCCCCTGCCTACCGGCAGTTCGTAGGTATAGCTGAGCGCAACTACCTGTGGAATATCGGAACTGGTGACAGAGCGTTCGGCGCGAGGGTTGTAGTAATCCTGATAGAAGGATGCAGAGTACTGCGCATTTTCCGCGCCGGAGCTTGAACCATTATTCGAGTCAACATTGCCGAGTGTCTTTGAAAAGGTGTAGGCAACAAGGAACGTGAGGCCATTTGAGAAGCGACGCTGCAGACTCGACTGCAAGGCATTGTACGAAACACTGCCGATGGGATTGATGGGGTTATCGACGCTGCCGTATTGCGGGAAGGGGCGCAGGGCCTGGCCGATGGTAGCTCCGGCGGTGCCGATAGCGTTGACGAAATTTGGGAACGGAGCTCTGACGCCGCCTGCGTTTGCGGCAGCGCTGTCGATCGGCTGCTGCAGATAATCATTCAGCGGAAGACCAACTGAAGCAGCGGCCCCGGTATATTTCGCAGCGACTGCAGGATTGATCTCATTCGGTTTCGACCATACGCCGATGTGGTACGAGTGCGAACCGACATAGCCGATTGAAGCGATCATTTTGCCAGGCAGTTCCTGCTGCAACTGGAGCGCCCAGTTCATCTGCGTTGGAGGCGAACCCGCCTTGGGATAAATGATGGCGGGATTAGTAAGACCGACCAGGATACCGGGGCTCAGCACTGCGTGTGTAAAGACGTAAGCGGGAAATCAATTATAGAGATAAAAGGATGGCGAGCCGACGGTGTCAACATGTTTGCTGGCGCTGGCTGCGACGGAAAAACCGATGCTGTATTCCGCCGAGCCGATGCCATTCTCAAGATTGTCATTCCCAGTGGGACGCGTGATGCCGTATCCGCCGCGAAGGGAAGTCTTCTGATCATCGAAGGGCGTGTAGGCAAAACCGATGCGCGGCTGAAACGCTTTGAAGTCTGTGGTGCCGATGCGCGACATGCCATTGCGACCGGGTCCCTTGCCATAGAACGTATAGGCGCCAGGTAAGTTACCGGCGGCGGGATTGGGAAGATTGACGTTGACCGTAGAGGCATAACCATTGACCTCTGTACGCGGCACCTGGATGTCATAACGCAGGCCAAGGTTCAATACAAGATTTTTGCGCGCCTTCCAATCGTCCTGTATGTACATGCCGGTCTGCAGCCAGCGGTAGCCTTGGGAGACGGGAAAGCTTGCATTGGAAAAATCTACGGCTCCGACCAGGAAGCTGGCGCCGGAGTTACCAGTACCGGTTGGGATGGAGGTAAGTGGACCTGTAGGTGAACCTTCGTGGCCGACACCATTCTGAGCAGTTTCAGTCTGTGTGAAGTTGAATGCCGGCGTACCCACGCCAAGCTCATTGCGCTGCAGCCGCCGTAGCTCGCCGCCTAGGGTGAACGAATGACTGCCGCGAATGACAGTCAGGTTGTCACTGACGAGGAACCGATTTTCTGCATCGCTGGTTGATCCGCCTGATCCGATTTCAGCGGAGAGCGAACCCTGCAGATTCACAATGGGAAAGGGCGCTGCGCCTGCCGGCGTAGGGAGACCATCGATGCCGAGAGCGGTCAGTCCCGGACCGAGTTGCGGCGGCCCGGTGGTATTGGTATCACGCAGGAAACCGGCGTTGAGATTATTGCTGACGCGCGGGGAATGCGCATAGTTATAGGTGAAGCGAAACTGCTTGGTTGGGGCAGAGGTAACAGATCCATCCAATGGGCTCAGCGTGCCATTGTCTCCATTGTCATAACTGCCCATGAAGAAGCTGCCGGAGATGTTGTTCTTATCATTGAAGGTGTGATCGATCTTGGCGACCAGCCGGTGCTCGTCGTTCTTCGTGGCCTGTACGCGAAAGAAGTTGTTATTGATGCCATTATTGGTGGCGGTGGGGAAGTAGGGAAGGATGTTCGTGGCGACCTTGCTGAATGCACTCGTGGCAATTGTGTTATTCGCGAAGGAATTGCGCACAGTGTAAGTCTGACCGCCGGCGGTTACCTGGGTAGTCGAAAGCGGATCGTAGATCTCTCCAGAGTAGATCGGCTTGCCGAGCAGATCGTACATCAGCTGGCCGGTCGAAGATACCAGTTGTGGTCCCAGTGCCTGCTGAAAGTTGCCGGCGCGATATTGGTCAGGCAGCGTGGTGAGGCTGGCGTTATTTGAGCTGGGTCGCCAGGCGAATTGCGTGTATTCGAAAAAGAAGAAAGTTTTGTCGTGGCCGTTATAGAGCTTGGGAATACGCACGGGGCCTGAAAATGTACCGCCATATTCGTTTTGCTTGAGAGGCGCCCGGGGCTCGCCGAGTGCATTGCTCACGTAGTCATTCGCGTCCAGTTTGTCGTTCTGAAGAAACTCGAATGCGCTGCCGTGGTAAGCGTTGCCGCCGGACTTGAATGCGAACGAAACGGCACTGCTTGCCAGGCCAAACTGCGCACTTTGATTGTTATTGACGATCTTGAATTCACTGATGGCGTCAATCGGCGGATGGTTGAGCGAGGCATCTCCCTGGAGGTTGGTGTTCACTATGGGCACGCCATCAATGTAGACCTCATTTGAATCCGACGGAGAGCCGCTGATATGCAGACGATAATCGGGTGAGGGGCCAGGCTCGGAGCCTGCGACGCCAGGGGTCAGCGTGACAAAACTGAGCGGGTTCCGCATATCGTTCGACATGGGTACGGGAAGATCCTGAATCTCTCGCGGGGTAATGACGGTGCCGATCTCTGACGTCTGGGTGTCAACGGAATCATCGGCGGATGAGACGGTGATGACCTGGTCGACGCTGGCAGTGCGGAGGGTGAGATCGAGTGGTGTCGTAGTGCCGACGGCTACGACGAGATGCTGCTGCACTGTCTTGCCGAAGCCCTGTGCTTCGATGGTCAGAGTGTAGACGCCTGGATTGAGGTTGCTGAAGGAATAGTCGCCGCCTGCGAGCGAGACGGAGTGAAGCTGTGTGCCGGGGGACTCGTTCTGCAGTGTAAGTTGAGCATTGGGAATGGAGGCATTTTGCTGATCGTGCACGACGCCTTTAACGGAACCTCGATCGGCCTGCGCGGAGGCGGCGAGAGGAGAGAGCAGAGCGCCGAGGATGATGAATCCGTGGGCGATGCGACGATACGTGTGCATTGGACGACTCCTGATTTAAACCTTTAAATGGGACGAGAGAAAAGAGAACATAGTCATTCAACAGGTGTCAATAGCTAATCCCGGAGGAGCACGATGGGACGAAGCAGGGCAAGGTCGTAGTGGGCGTTAAATTTGCCGGGAATTGATCGATGACTACCGACGGAACACGGGGAAGAGCAGGTGTAAACGGTTCCATGTACGGGGTAAGCGCCAAGGAGAAACTGTCCAGATGTGCGCCCCCTCTATTCGAAACTAGGGACGCGCTCGTTGCTTGTGGGCAACAGGGTCGGATGCAACTCCTCGATTGCGAACAGGCGGCTTACAAAGCGGGGATCACTGGGGTGCCTACGCTTCCTACTATCGCGGCGATGCGGGTGAGGTGTATAACCTTCACGAGCGTGTGTTGGGCATAATCAATGACTTTTCGCGCGCCTTCTATCGGTGTTTGTTAAACGATTAACTCATCAGGCTTTCTAACCATCTATTTAGGGCCGGTTTTCATGAAAATTAGTCGCACAGTGTGGAGATACGCGAACCGTTTTTGTTATGTCTTCCTCGGGTGCAGCCTGCTGCTGCTATCGACGACAGCAGTGCGGGGGGATGAGTCGCAGTGGGTTCGTCCTTCGAAGCCAGGCGATCCACTGACCTGGGGACGCCGTGACGGAGTCGTCTTCGGACTGATATCTCCTGGCGGAATGCGCGGGCCGCGAGGTCTGATCCGGATCGGTATATACGCCAATGGTGATACTGAACCGCAGTTGCTGAACTTCATCGCAGTAGAGCCGGTAGCTACGGGAGCTGGTCCGCGGCCGGATCGAATGGCATTCAGCGAATTGGAGCAGAGTACGCTCGACCCTGGCGAGCATGGTAAACGGATGTGGGTACATCAGGAACCTGGGCGATCGCAGCCCGAACTTGCAGGCAAACTGGAGACGATCCATGCGGGCGCAGATACGATTGAGCGTCTGTCGGTGCGGATCGATATAGAGCGATTTACTGCGAATGGAGCCCATGTGTATGTGGTTGCGTCTATCGATAGCAACCATCCAGAGGAAGTTCGTCTTACTCCCTATGCTGAGCCGGATAGTTCTGCGTTGCAGGAGCTGACGACGACCGCGACGATGGGTAACTTCGAGCGTCTGCGACTGCTGTGGTTAAAGAGGGGAGTTATCGATAGCCGTAAGTTGTTTGCAGGTTACGGCGGAACAGATTTCGTGGAAAAGGACAATTATCCACTCAACGATTTGCTGCGAAACGAGCGCGGGGATGCGATTGTTTTTTGTACGCCGAGTGAGACTTCGCCGCGACAGACGCCGGGCAACGAGACGGCACACTGGGTTTATCCGCTCCCCCGGTATACACAGTACTGGCGCGTTCCGACTGGCGATGTGCAGCCTGATCTACGTGTGCGCGTCAATGCGCGGAGGGTCTACTGGCAATCGAAGGCTCCTGTGTTTGGCGGCATTGCGTTTGAGAATTTTGAAGTTCGCGAGCGATATATTCCAGGCCAGAGTTTTATCTTTGGCTTGACACAATTACAGCCGTGGGAGTTCTACCATGGTCCCTCGCAATTGCATCCGCATGTGGCGGAGCCATAGTGCGTTTGCGGGTTCGGGACTATTGTTGCGGGATCGTATAGCAGTCGCAAGAATGAAAGGTTTCGTAATGAAGGTTATTCCTCGGTGGTTCGGCAGAACTACAGACGCAAGAGCTATTCTGCCGATTTTAGTCGTGCTGTTGAGTTGCTTTTCAATAGCGGGCATTGTGCAGGCGCAGGACTTTTCGAGTTTGCCGCAAAAGAAGGATTACACGCAGCAGCGGATTAGTTCGACCGATCTATCAGGCGGAAACGATGATGGAGATCGCGCTCATCCCATCAAGCCTGGAGAGACGCGGGTGATCGGGCAGGTTGCAGGTCCGGGTGTGATCACGCATATGTGGTTCACTATCGATTCGCCAGAACAATACCATTTGAAGAAGCTTGTGCTGCGCGTGTATTGGGACGATGATTCGCTGCCAGCGATCGAGAGTCCTATCGGTGATTTCTTTGGCCTGGGGCTGGGTGAGTATTTTCTCTACGAGTCTGGTCCGCTTTCGGTTGGATCCCAGAAGGCGCTGAACTCATATTTCCCGATGCCTTTTCGGAAGGCTGCAAAGGTTACGATTACCAATGAAGGCAGTATGCCGACTGCAGCTTTTTATTACAACATCGATTGGCAGAAGCATACCAGCCTGCCGGATGACATGCTTTATTTCTACGCGGAATACCGGCAGGCGCAACCTGCTCCGGGACTTACAAACGATTGGAAGTTGAATGGTGATCCGGCGGTTTACAACGTCAAGAATAAAGATGGCAAGTCAAACTATGTGGTGATGGATACGAGAGGTTCGGGCCACTATGTCGGCATGACTTTGAGCGTGTTGCAGAACCAGGGTGACTGGTGGGGCGAGGGCGATGACATGATGTTCATCGACGATGCCGCCAGGCCTGCGATTACTGGTACCGGCGCAGAGGATTATTTCCTGGGGGCGTGGTGTTACGGCAACTGTGCGATTAATCCATTTGGCTCGACGCATCCTACATTTTCTTATCAGCGCTATGGAAATCCAGTGAACGGGGGCGATGATCGTGGAGCGAAGTGGATGGTCTATCGCTTCCACACCGACTCGCCTGTGCCTTTCACGAAGTCATTCAAGATGACCCTTGAGCACGGTCATGCCAATCATCGATCGGATAACTTCTACTCTGTCGCGTACTGGTATCAGAGTGGTTCGCACACAACAAGGATGCCGCTTCCGCCGGTATCGGAGCGCATTCCACGCATGATCAATACGGATGGACCGACGATGGGCAAGCATTGATTTTATTGAGAGGTGGTGTTTTAGATTGCTTTAGTCCGGCAGTCAGGAGAATGGTTGGTGGCCTGGTTTAGCCCAGACAACCGACGGATCATTTTACGGTCCAACATAACTGGTAAGTTCGTTGTTGGTCCCCGTTACAAGGCAAAGTGCTTTGCCAGTTGCGAGGGGTGCGCAGGATGGGGAACCAAGGTATTTTCCGCCAATTGGATCCCATCCAGACCATTCAGAGCCGTTGTAGACATTCGAGAAAAGTTCATTGTTCACATCGGGCCCGACCACGGTGCAGACAAGTTCGCCTGTTGATTGCGAGGTGCAACTGGCGTTGTCATTCTCAATGCCGCCGAGAGCGCCATAGGATGACCAGTTGCCCGCTGTCCACGTTCCTCCCGTAAATGTGCTGACGTAAATGCCGTCGTTAGTGGCTTTTGCAAAGCATGCAACTTCGCCGGTTGGTTTAAAGAAGGTGCAGTCCGGGGCGCCACCGGCAAGTCCGCCAATGTTGATGAAACCTTTCCACGATCCACCTGCGAAGCGATTGACGAGAGTTTCGCCGTTGATGGTATAGACGGAACAGATAACGCCGCTGTTGTGATCGCTGGTGCAGTTGGGTGCAGAGATTGTGGTTGTGGAAAGACTGGCAAATGCACTCCACTTGCCGCCACTATAGAGCGACCATGCCAGGCCGCCCGCTGCGCTGCGGCTCATACATAGAACTTCGCCAGCCAGATATTCTGCGCAACTCGGGGCTGAGTAAAGAGCAGCTGTGACTTCTAGAGGCGTGCTCCAGGTAGTGCCGGTAAGGATGGCGACTTCCATGCTGCCAGTCGCCGCGGTTGCCGCGCAGAATACTTTTCCGTCGCCGTCGCTGGTGCAGGTGGCGCCGGATACGACCCCCCCGGTAAGGGTTTTCCATGTGCTCCAGGTTGCACCATTGCATTCCTTGCCCATCATTGCGGAAGTTTCAGTGAGTGCCGCGCATGCGATGTGATCAGTAGATTGAGCAGCGCAGGATGGGTTGCCGATGCCGGTCGCAGTGCCAGTTGACTTTGCAGCCCAGCTGGCATGCGCAGAGGACGGAGCCGCAACAGCGAGCACTGCAAGCAGAAGACCAAGGGGCAAAAGGTCCAGAGATCTAAGGGAATTCCGGAAAAGCGATGGATAAAAGATTGTCATAATTCCTCTCTTGCTGCGGGCGAAGATGGCCCCTCGAAAGAAACGTAGTAGCAGGCTATCTATGCTTCCTGACTACTAATGCGTAATCTGCGGGTAAGCCCGGCTCATCAGGGGAAAGATATTTCTGGCATCGACCCGCGAATCAGGAAGAATGGCCCGATGAAACTTTGCCTGTTTTTCGAGGAAGACAGCTAAGCAGGTTCCGAAGGAGCTCTTATCAGGAAATGGTCGCGGGATCGGCCGATTTGTTCCTGCGGAATGATGACGAGATGCATTCAGATGCACGCACGATGACTGGCTCATTCGGCTAGAGGTAATGGCAAGCCAAGTTCTTAAAATGACACCGAATTCCCTGTCGATGGTGAGAGGTGACAGGTCCAGCTGGAATCGGTTGATATGTCGCTACAGGGATGTTTGAGCTGTGTCCGAGAAAGACTGCGAAGCCTTAAAGGAAATCAGGCAGCAACAGTATCCAATTCGGTCACATAAAAGAAGTCTGACACGGTAAGTGAGTTGAATAACTCGCCGCAGTCGTGACAAATGTAACCGTGTCGCGGATATAACCTGTTATTGACTGCTGCTCTCACGCTCGCGGGCAAATAGGGGATGGCATCGATCCGCAGAGAAGGCGGGTAGACGTGGCATCGTTCACATCGTACGGAATTGTCAGCCATTGTTAGATAAACCCCGAGTGCGGTCAGGCGGGCGAGCGCAATTGGCGAACACCCTTTCACCTCATGTTAATCGTGTTGCATGCTCCATGAAGCAGTGATTTACCGAGTTGACTCGCAGCGGGTGCAGTTCATCTCAATTTAACAATAATGCCGCTTATTCTTCGCTGCTCCTTCCGGGACTATGGCTTGAAACCGCGAAACGGCTGACTTGGTCAGTACAGGTGCCTCCGCTGCGCCCGGCTTCGGACGGGCTGAGATTTCCCGGGGTGATGCGCCGCGAAGTCAGGGCGACTGGCTTAGACTTACGGCGGCATTCCAGATGCTGCTATCAGCTATGCTCTGGATATTGACTCGGCATAACCCATTCCTGCGAGTACACCGCGCATGTAGGCAAAGCTGCTGATGACTCCTGGCATGGGATCATCTGCATGGACCTCATACTCAAGATCGACGAAGCCCTGGTAGCGCATGGCGATCAGGGCCTGGAATATCTGCCGAACGGGCATGATGCCGTCACCGACTGCGACCTGACTTTCTTTCTGATGAAAGTCTGTCAGATCTTTCATGTGTATGTTGAAGAGGCGTGGGCCGGCGGCTTGAATGGCGTCGACAACATCTGTTCCGGCGCGAACAGTATGGCCGACATCGATGCAGCAGCCGATGCGCGGATCCATGGTGTTGACGACCTTCAAAATGTCGAGCGGGGAGTGCCAGAGTTTATCTTCCGGTCCGTGATTATGGATGGCGATACGGATGTCGTATTGCTTCACAAATTTCTCGATGCGGGGAAGCGTTTCGGGTGCGGGGTCGCCTGCGACGATGGTCTGAATGCCGGCCCGCTTGCAGTATTCAAACTTGCTGCGAATGTCATCGTCTTCATCTTTTGGAAAATAGATGGCGCCGGCAGCGTGCAGCCTGATGCCGGCAGCTGTGTAGTCGGCGAGTGCCGCGGTTTCTCCGGCGATATCCATCGGCAGATGATCTTTTACATCCTTGGCGTTCAGTGCGGTCACGTTCAGTTGCTTCATGGAGCCGATCAACTGGGCTCGGGTGAAATTGCGAAAGGTATAACTCGCAAGCCCGAGTTTGATCGGTGCGAGTGCTTCTGTCGGCCGGGACTGCCCTTCAGCAAAGATGGGCACAGCGATCGGTGCTGAGAGGGCAGAGGCGAAGAGCGCGGACGTCCGGATAAAGGTTCGACGGCTGGTAGAGGTTTTCATGGAAATCGTATTCTCTTCAAATATTGATTGGGCATTCACTGCTATTCGCGAATTTGCGACGAAGATGAGCCTATTCCTCTCATCGTGATAGCTCAACCGTGACTAAAGTCGCTGTGGCGAGGTGATGGGCGCGTCCGGAGATCGTGAGCCAGCCCGGCTATTCACAGCCCAGACTTGACATTCTCTCAAATGAGACAGATTCTGAAGTGGTGACGGATACCGAAACGATCAGGCACCTTCTCGATGCGAGCGGGGTGAAATTCACGACCCAGCGCTATTGCGTCATGGCGTTTTTAATGGAGAATCCGGGCCATCCGACGGCTGCGGAGCTATTTGATGGGGTGAATCGCCTCGATCCGCGCTCTTCGAGGGCCACTGTGTATCGCAACCTGCGGGACCTGGTTGAGGCCGGGCTGGTGCGCGAGGTGGCGGTCGAGGGCCGCGCTGCGCGCTTCGATCTGAAGGGGATGAAGCACCATCACTTCATCTGCGACAGGTGTGGCGAAGTAGAGGACATGGAGTGGTTCGATGTGGCTCAGCCGCCTCATAACCTTGTCGGGAAGCGAATCGTTCGCGAGTACGAAGTAATTCTCCGCGGGCTATGCCCAGACTGTATGGCCACTGCGCAACGCAATTCCGTAAATCCCGAGGGTGAACGTCGTTCGTCCTGCACTTGAACCGTTTTGATTTTGTTTGAAGCTGGATTTGTTCAGCGATACAGCCTGTGGCAATTCAAGCATTTCCTAACTATCCACTTATTAAAACCAAGGAGCACGTATGTCGTTAGAACTACCAGGAGCAATGTCGGAAGCAATGAAATGCCCGGTGCCGCACGGCCAGCACCCTGAAACGAAGACGGAAACGGAATCGCCAAAGCATGGCGCGGTGACCCATAACTCGCGCAAGATTTTGAATAACTCGGAGT
>CAXTNK010000008.1:0-15337 GCA_964245665.1 uncultured Acidobacteriaceae bacterium | reverse complement strand
GTGGTGGCCTGATCGGCTAGATCTGGCAGTTCTGCACCAGAACACAAAGCTCGCGGATCCGATGGATCCGGAGTTTGACTACACGAAGGAGTTCAACAGCCTGGATCTGCATGCCGTGGTCAAGGACCTGCATGCGCTCATGACGGATTCACAGAGCTGGTGGCCGGCCGATTATGGCCATTATGGACCATTCTTCATTCGCATGGCATGGCACAGCGCCGGCACCTACAGGACTGCTGACGGACGCGGTGGCGCCGGTATGGGCACGCAGCGTTTTGCTCCACTGAACAGCTGGCCTGACAACGTGAGCCTGGACAAGGCGCGCCGTCTGCTATGGCCGATCAAACAGAAGTATGGCAAGAAGATTTCGTGGGCCGACCTGATGATCCTTACCGGCAATGTCGCGCTGGATTCGATGGGCCTGAAGACCTTCGGCTTTGCGGGCGGGCGCGCCGATGTGTGGGTGCCGCAGGAAGACATCTTCTGGGGTCCCGAGAAGACGTGGCTGGGCAGCGACCGCTATCAGGGCGATCGTGATCTAGCCCATCCGCTGGCTGCGGTGCAGATGGGGTTGATTTACGTGAACCCTGAAGGTCCAGACGGCAAGCCCGACCCGCTTGGATCTGCACGTGATATTCGCGAGACCTTCGGCCGCATGGCGATGAACGATGAAGAAACGTTTGCACTCATTGCCGGTGGACACACGTTTGGGAAGGGCCACGGTGCGCATGATCCCAGCAAATTTGTTGGTCCCGAACCAGAAGGTGCGCCGATTGAGCAGCAGGGATTTGGCTGGAAGAACTCTGCGGGCAAGGGCAATGCAGAGGACACCATTTCGAGTGGCCTCGAAGGCGCTTGGACATCCAAGCCAACTACCTGGGACATTGAGTATCTGAAAAACCTTTACGGTTACGAATGGGAGCTTGGCAAGGGGAGCGGCGGCGCATGGCAGTGGTATGCCAAGGATGGCGCGGGCTCAGGCACGTTCCCTGACGCACATTTGAAAGATAAAAAGCATGGGCCGATGATGTTTACGTCTGACATGGCGCTGCGTTTCGATCCTATTTATGCAGAGATCGGCAAGCGCTTTTTGGATCAGCCTGATCTGTTTGCGGATGCGTTTTCACGCGCATGGTTCAAGCTGACGCATCGCGATATGGGTCCGATCGAGCGGTATCTCGGGCCATTGGTTCCGAAAGAGCGGTTGCTCTGGCAGGACCCGGTTCCTGTCGTCGATCATGAGTTGATCGGCGAGGCGGAAATTGAAACACTTAAGGCAAAAATTCTTGCGTCCGGCTTATCTATCTCGCAACTTGTCTCGACAGCGTGGGCTGCTGCGTCGTCGTTCCGTGGCTCCGACAAGCGTGGCGGCGCGAATGGTGGACGCATCCGACTCGAGCCGCAGAAGGACTGGGAGGTCAACCAGCCTCTTGTGCTCACGAAGGTTCTCAGTACGCTTGAGGGCATTCAGCAGGAGTTCAATGCAACGGGCAAGAAAGTCTCGATCGCGGATCTTATTATTCTGGGCGGTTGCGCTGCGGTAGAAGAGGCTGCAAAGAAGGGCGGCTACAGTGTCAAGGTTCCCTTCACGCCGGGCCGCACGGATGCCTCGCAGGAGTTGACTGATGTGCCGGCCTTCGCTCCGCTGGAGCCGACAGCAGACGGCTTCCGCAATTACCTTCGCCTCGGACATACTGAGCGAGCAGAGGCACTGCTGGTTGATCGCGCACAATTACTTACTCTTACGGCGCCGGAGATGACTGTACTGGTCGGCGGCCTGCGGGTATTGGGCGCAAACTTCCGCGGTTCGAAGAGTGGAGTTTTCACAGACAAACCAGAGACGCTGACGAACGACTTCTTCGTGAACCTGCTCGATATGGCTACGGAGTGGAAGGCATCGTCGACGACAGAGGGCGCGTTTGAAGGACTGGACCGCGCGACCGGGCAGGAGAAATGGGCAGCCACTCGGGTTGACCTGGTCTTCGGTTCCAACTCACAGCTTCGCGCGGTCTCGGAAGTTTATGCAGCAAGCGACTCGAAGGAGAAGTTTGTGAAAGACTTTGTGAACGCGTGGAACAAGGTGATGAATCTTGATCGCTTTGACATCGTTAAACATCAGTAGCTGTCAAAGTAACAGCACGTGTGTACTCGTCAGAACCTAGACTTGAGCCTCTGGCCCGCGCGAACCTCAATGAGGCTAGCCGGGCCAGATCTTTTTTCAATGAGGAAGTGGCGTCTCAATGAGGAAGTGGCGTCGGATGCGGTGCATTCAAGCGTGGAAGACAGATTTGAGCCGTGCGAATCACCACGATCCAGTACTGACAGCTTAGCGCCAGCAAGCGCAGACGACCGCAGTATTGACGCTGCGCAATTCAAACTAGCTACCATGCAGAAGGGATGCAACTGCGGGGTCCGCTTCCACTACTAAGTTGGAGTCAATGCTTCCGTGCACGCACGCCACGCATGGCAGTTGCGACGCAAGATAACGCATTGCATACCCGGAGGTAGTAGAACGTGCCTAAAAAACTTTTTACGTCAGTACTCTGTCCCTCGATGAAAGTGACAGAAGAGCAACTCGAGTCTGATATCAACATCCTTGCCATGGAGAAGCAGATCAACGCGCTCAATCGCCGGCGGTTTCTGGGCGGTTTAGCAGCAGCGGGAGCGACGGCGGCCACGATCGGTTCCTTCGGTTTTGCGACCCAGGCGCATGCACAGACTGCGCCCTCTATCGTGGATGTGCTGAATTTCGCGCTTAACCTGGAGTACCTTGAGGCAAACCTTTACATTGCTGTCTCTGGTCAATCTACGCTTTCTACGACCGATACCGGTGGTGGGCCGGCGCCGCTCAATGCGCCTTCTCAACTGACGCTTGATACCCAGACGCAGATGACCGCGGTTGGCCTTGCGATGGATGAGTTACACCATATCGAACTGCTGCGTGGTGCAATTACCGAGATGGGCGGCACGCCAATCGAACAGCCACAGATCGATTATAGTGCTGGCGGAACGATGTCCATTACTACGCAAGCACAGTTCCTCGCAGTGGCGCGTCAGTTTACTGCAGTCGGAAACAGCGCATATGCGGGCGCGGCGCAATTTCTGGTCAGCAGCATTCCGACATTGACGACGGCAGCACAGATTCTGGGCGCGGAAGCTCAACACCTTGGCGCCGTGGGATATCTGTGCGCTTTGCAGGGAGTGATGTCGCCGCAGATCGATACACTCGATTACCCACCGACCGGTCCGTCCGACATTTTAACAATTACGCCGGCTACAGACACGACCAGTCCAGCCGTTGGACCCCTACGGACGACTTCGCAGGTACTTGGCATTGTGTACGGCGTGACCAAGGCGTCGACTACTACACCGGCGACTGGAATCACTAAGGGCGGTTTCTTCCCGAATGGAGTAAACGGGGCGATTATTTCGACGTAAAAATGAGCTCCTGCAAACAACGGCAGCGACGAACAAGCTGCCATGCATGCAACAAGCAAAAAAAAGATACATCTACAGGAGAATTAAATGTCGAAGTATACGAACGATTCCTTGCTCCAGGCGGGCGAGACAGTTACCGACGAGCAGTTGGCGACGGAGATGAAGCTGCTGGTGAACCAGAGGGCAGTTAACAGACTAAGCCGCCGGAATTTCCTTGCAGGCGCAGGCATGAGTGTGGGCGCAGCCGGAGCCCTGGTCATCGCTGGTTGCGGAAGCAACTCGTCTACTCCAGTAACCACCACACCTGTGACAACAGCGCCAGTTGCCGGTGCGCCGACCGAAGTCGACGTGCTGAATTTTGCGCTCAACCTCGAATATCTCGAAGCTACTTTTTACCTTTACGTCACGACAGGAAACGGACTTTCTACTGCAGATATGGGGACCAGTCCGGGTGCAGTGACTGGCGGCGCGAAGGTCACTTTTACCGACCCCAACGTTTCCGCACTGGCGCAGCAACTGGCGGCGGATGAACAGGCACACGTAGAGTTCATTCGTACGCTGATTACCGGCGCTGGCGGCACACCAGTCGGTATGCCTGCTCTTAACCTGGCTGCCCTGGGAGCAGTCAACAGCGATGCGACTTTTCTTGCCATGGCCCGGCAATTAGAGACGGTTGGTACCAGCGCTTACGAAGGTGGCATCCAGTATTTCGTGTCCGACCTGACTGGCCTAGCGTATGCGGCAACGATCCACGATACAGAGGGTCAGCATGAAGGAGCGTTGCGCCAATTCTGTATCGCGAAGAACATCACCTCGGCTGCTGTTGATTCGTTTGATATTGCAGTCTCCGGATCGACCGGGCCTGTGTTCAACACTGACAAGAATGGTCTGAACGCTGTCCGTACACCTTCGCAGGTTCTGCAGATAGTGTATGGAGCAGCAGGTCAGACGGGCGTCAGCAAAGGCGGCTTCTATCCGAATGGAATGAACGGCAACATCGTCACGAGCTAGTTACTTATAGCTGAACAGCTCGGCGCTTCATGGGCATTATCTCCGTGAAGCGCCGACTTGGTTGCGTATCAAGGCTGCACCAGCGACTAAGGCGTGCCGGGTCTGGTGTTCTCGAAGCATTCGGCGACGATACACTGCTATCGTCGGAAGGAAAGATATGGTCCAGAAGAAGACTGCCTCAAGCAAGACGTCGCGCAAACGCTCCGCGAAGAAGCCATCGGCTAAGAAGTCCTCTTCTGCCAATGCCTGCTGGCCTGGCTATGAGCCTACCCCGGGAAAGAAGCAGGGCGAGAAAGGCAGTTGCAAGCCCAAGTCGAAGCAGACAGCAGCCCAAAAGAAGGGCGATCAAAAAGCAGCCGCTGCTTCAAAGCTGGGCAAGAGCTAGTACCAGAGAGCCCGCCACTTATCTATAACTGCTCTAGATTGGGTAAAATCTACGGGAGCGGTGAACCGGGCTTCTCAATTGCGTCACTCATCATTGTCATACTCAGATTGTCTGAAAGAGGCTGAGCAGGAATGACTGCCGGTTCTTCTTTGGCGACCGACATGGCCATGATGCGGATGTCCGCATTATCAGGCAGAGTGATAGTTTTCGCGCCCTCCGGAATGTTCAGGGCATAGACAAAGAGATAGCTGTATTGGTATGGCTCATTGAGCCCGTCCGCGTTGTGATGATGCGATGCATACCAGGCCAGAGTCGCCGGCTTGATATAGCCTGGCCGCAAGCCGAGATAGTCACCCGGGTACGTCGGCGACCAGTCGGGCGAGCCTGAATACTTCAAATCCCAGGTGGAATGGTTGGCAGAGAAGGACCAATCCTTCCGCAGCTTGACCTGGTGCTCCGGAGTGTGACTCCGTCCACCGCCCTCAGTGACTTCTTCGGGACGGGGCTTCCATAGGCGCGTGTCCCACTGGCCGACAAAACCACCCCAGTTCTCGATGGTGAGAGTCTTAGCTGTACCTCCTACTTTAAAGGTCGCTTGCTGATCACCATTAGCCGACGCCGCGACTAAGTAAACCTTGTTGAAGCTTCCCGCCGGCAGGTCGATTTTCTGACCCTTGGCAATAAGTGCGTCCGGCATTCCCGCACCACCCGGTGCAAGTTTGAAATTCACCCCGTCGATGGCGAGGCTCGGGGGGAGCATTTCTGCTGGAAGTGCATCGCCCTTGCTGTCGAAACCTCCTGCGGACTTAGTATCATCGGCACTGGCCGCTGCAAGGTCGTACTTCAGCTCGATCGGTTGCGAGTTTACTCCAGGATCACTGACTGATGATTTACCGAGCCTTATCGCGAAGGTGCGGGGCTGATACGGCTTGAACGACGTCTGCAAGGCACCATCCACGAGGCTGGCTGTGCCGATTGGCTCTTCCTGTCCATTAACTTCGCGGGCCGCGTTCAACTGCGCAGCAAATTTGACATGGACATCCGGAGTCTCTTTTCCGTCGAGTTCCACCAATCTCACGATGACTTCATCACTTAGTTCTGCCTTCTTGAGAGCGAGGACACGAATGTTCGGATGGTCCAGGCTCACGAGCGAGAAAGTGTGACCGAGAGTGCCTGCATGCTTCTCCGTAGTAAATGCTATCAGCGGCGTACTAAGACGATATGCCTGCCAATCTGTCTGGCCCTGACGCCAGTCGCCCGCATGACCGGCGATACCGAAGAGGATGTCGTGATGGCCCCAGTCCTGATTGAGTTCATCGAGATAGGCGCCCTTCATGTTGGAAGCTTCGCCTGGCGAACGCAACAGAGTAAGTCGAAGAGTTTTGTCGTCGCGTTTGTCGGAGCCGTTCTTGACGTCTGTAAGGATGGTCGCTCCGTACGAACCGCTCTCGTCTGTCTGGTCGATCCAGTGATGAGAGGCTACCTCGAATTGTCTTTCGAACGCGGCCGGACGTTGAATGGTTCCTACTTCCCAGTTGTAAGTTGTGAGTTTGTTCGTCGCTGCCAGAGGAAAGACGGCTTTGAGGTTACCCGATAGAGTTCGCCAGTCAATGGACTCGCTGAACTCAACCCGGTTGCCTGCGTCGCCTGCGGAGAGCCTGACGGTCTGCTTGAATTTAGAACCTTCGCCTTCGCGACTTACTTCGACAGCTACGCGCGCTGGACCCTTTTCAACGACGCGTATCTTCGCCGCTCCGCTTACATACGAGCGCGGAGGGGCCTGCTCCTGATCAAAATCCATATTCCAGGCGGGCCAGTTTTTCGGTGCATCATTCGAGATAGCCAAACGCACCGGACCACTTAGTAATTCTTTGCCGATGGATTTATCGAAGATACTGGTGACGTCTCCTTCAGGGCTGATCGTGACGCGATAGCGCGCATTCTCGAGCATCGATGGGCTCACTTTCAGCTCGTTCGATGCCATTGGCTCCGAAGCCTTCTTAACGTTGTAGACTGTGTAGCCTACTGATGGCGTGCTTGCGAGGAACAGCACTTTGCCGTTGTTTACCTGGGCCGGAACTTCCTTGCCATCCGGTCCGGATACGCTGACGGCGTTTGCCGAGTTATTACCGCCGGGAAGGTCTGCTTCGACCATATCTTCGCGTGCAACATTAAGCGGGTTGTAGACGATGATGGGCGTGCCGCTTACCTGAGTATCTAATTGCGAGGAGACGGCCTGCGTGGCGCTTGTCAGTACATCTGAAAACTGGTTGGCGGCGATCACATCATCGTTCTGTGCAAACTCATAAGCGCGCGGAGTTGCAGTGCCTGCGCCGGTGTCATGAAACTGTCCGCCCATCAACAGGGTCCAAGCACTGTTCAGACGTTGCTGCGGATAGGTTCGGCCGCCCATCCATGAAGCAGCGACAGATGCTTTTTCAGCAGCATCTGCGAGCAGTTCATTCTTACGATTCCAACGTTTGTGATATGCCTGCGAAGTAAGTGAACCAGCCGAGTGATTGATCAACTCGAGGTCACCTTTGTAACTCGGCATTTTCGATTGCATATCCGGCTTGATGTCGAGGAACATCTGATCTGCTGCGGAAGAGATGACGCGCACAGGGCCGTCGCCCATCCTGACTGGCGTGCCGGCGCTGACGATGTCACCGGTCGCCCCGCCTCTTCCAAAATCTACTCCCGAGCCCGGAGACGGAAGTATAGCCTCACCATGAGTTACAGTTGCTTCCAGTAACTTCACGGATTCTTCATTAGTGGCGCCCCCGATATCACCGGTGCCGATGTAGTGGTAGTCCGCGAAGACGCCGGTAGCCTTGCCATCGATGTCAATGCGAGCGGGCCAGTCCGTCTCCGCCTGCTGCCGACGCTGTCCTGGCTCCTGCAGGGGCGCGGGTGGAGGCGTCTTACTGAGGTCGGTGTAAATCTGACTGCCGTAGCCGCCGGGATTGAGCGCGGCAAGAACCTTCTCGCCGTCGGGACCTTCCCATACACCCACGTTGAAGGGAATGCCCTCGGGAGTTTTTTCCGGGGAATCCGGACCGCCGATCAAGGGAGCAGGCTGCCAGGCTGCGCTTAATTTCTGTGTCGAGAAACCTTTTACCCCGGCGTGCGCAAGAATGGTCGGCAACGAAGCAGGGAAGCCGAAGCAATCAGGTAGCATGTACTCCGCGCTGGCCTTACCGAACTCCTGGCGGAAATAGGTATTTCCATAGAGCACCTGGCGAAAGATGGACTCGGCGCTGGGGAGATTGACATCCCCTTCTTCGACGGACGAGCCGGCGGGAAACCACTGACCCTTGGCAACGTAGCCTTTGAGGCGAGCATAGTCGGCCGGATAATATTCCTTCATCAGGCGATAGCGGTTGGAGCCTGACCAGTTAAAGACGTAGTGCGGATACTTATCCATGTAATCGAAATTGACGCGCATCGTCTTCAGGAGGTATTCACTGATGACCTGCGGAAATTCCCAGCGCCACTGCGTATCGAGATGTGCGTAAGGCACAACGTAGAGGGTCGGTTGCCTGGTGATATCGGGCGCGGTCATGGTCTGCGCGGGCGACTGGAGAGCACAGGCGGCGAGAGCCGTGAAGAGAAAGCCTTTTGGCAACCGGGACATAAAACCTCTAGTCGATGGAATGAAACGCTACCTTTGAGGGCGCTGAATTGAGTATGCCAGAAACGTCTCCAGGAACGGAGCGAAGAAACAACTGGTATCGTTTCCAGGGCCCGATGGTAGGAACTGAGCGCACCTTTGTCAAGGCGGACCATCCAGCCATATCCGATTCGCGGAATCAGTCACTAGGGGCGGAGGCAAAATCCGCTTTAATAGTCCGCCAGATTGTGTAGTGGTTTATCTACCTTAATGGCAGACACAGTTACATAACAGGATAGATTTAACTTACTTCAATCGTTGATGAACGCAGTCTCCTCTCTTACGACGCGACGGGCAAGGCGGGCATACATACACGGTTTATCAATCCGGAAAGATACTGAAGATGCTTCGAACGACGAAGAATCAAAGGAAGCAGTTCTCGTGGTACCGCCGGAAAGGCGGTGCCGCTTTCTTTTGAAAACGAGCTCCAGGATCAGTATTGCCACATATCAAGTCAGATGATTGATCCACGAACCTGTAGATACTGAACATTTGAGAATGTGGCATCGCCATCCCAAGGGGTGCCACTCTTTTTGGTTGATTAGTATCCCTGCCATATGCTCGATCCCGGTTGTTCGAGCCGGGAAAGATGCGGATTGATGTAAGCTTTTCATTTGGCGGGAGATGCCTGTTCGGCGCTAGAGAAGGGGCTTCGAGAAGCTTCGTCAAATAGTGTGGATGGTGAACATGACCAGGAAGTCGCATTCCCAGTATTTTGCTCTTATCCTACGATCGTTTCTGCCGCTGAACTCAAAGCAGGCAAATTCACGGTTCGCAGGTCATGGACATGGCAAATATCAGTGAGGGCGACGGCAAACTCATTCCCACAGGCAAGACCTACCCGGAGACTGGTGTGCGTGTTTCCATGAGTCACGAGGTACTAGATAATGCAGTTGGTGGCCAGAAACTGCAGCAAAAAAAGACGATCGTCCACAGCGTAGTCCCGCTGAATGGTGGCATCCTGCCGGGTGGTGATTTCGACCTCGTCATGGGCAGCCAACTCCTCAGACTGAAGAAGCTGCCTGGCCAATCAGAATGGCTGGTTCTGTCCTCACCTACGGTTTGATCTGTAGAAAATAGGGTCGGTGGCGCTTCGCTGCGTTCATCACAGCCCGGGGAATATTCGGGGCGATGTGCAGCAATGGCGCATGTCGCCCTAACCCTTCTCCCGACGCGTTCCTTTAATTCAAAGCAGTCGTGAGGCTTCCTGGCTGCGGACAAGTTCCGCAGGCGAGTGCTCCATAAACTCGCGCGCGATCTGAAACTGCCGAAGCTGACCTGCCAGGCCCTCCGAACGATTGAGACGCTGGCCCAAAGAAGGGGAGCGTGTACCTCGGGGTCCGGTGCGACTTGTGAAAGCACGGATCGCTACTCGCTGGCGAGAAATGCATTCACCACTCGCACGTACTTCTCTGGTTCTTCGTAGCTTGGCAGGTGGCCGCTCTCTTCGAAGACTTCAAAAGTCGCTCCATGAATCTCCTTATATATCTGCCATGCTGTGACCGGAGCCACATTCATGTCATAGCGCCCTGTGATGACCATTGTCGGAGCCGAGAACTTCGACAACGCAGATGTAAGGTCCAGATCGTTCGTTGCAGCTTCCACGGCTTCGCCCGTGGCTGGCGAGAAGCCGAGGTCTTTCATGTGGCTCATGTAGTGATCCAGGTTCTTGCGGCTGTAGAAGATCATGCTGAAGTGGTCGCGGAGGCCCTGCTGCGCTTTCTGGTCAACGTCTGCAGCTGAGGCATTCATTGCGGCATTCTGCGCCGCCAGTTTGTCCGGGAACACTTGTGGAAACAGATGCACCATGCTTTTCCATCCGACTACGCCATCGGAGATGATTAGTTTGCGGACGTGCTCCGGATGAGCTGCTGTGTAGGCTGTGACCAGAAAGCCGCCATAGGAGTCGCCGCACAGGTCGATCTTGTCAAGGTGCAGCGCCGCGCGTACAGAGTCCAGGTCGGCTACTTGCGCGTCCATACTCATCGCCGCAGCCGGCTGTTTAAGCAAGGACCTGCCCGTTCCACGCTGGTCGTAGAACACCACCTGGCGATGGCTCGCGATCTGCAGCCATACATCGTTTTGCACCATGTAATTATGCGAAAGCCCTGGGCCGCCATTCACCGCAAATACCGGTGTCGCCTTGCTCTGCCGACCATAGACCCAGTACGCAACCCTTGCATCGGCCCTATCTACGTAGCCAGTCGGCGGGATCACCGGCATTGGTACCTGCGCGATTATCGGCGTGGACAAAGCCAACATCAAAAGTATCCACTTCATGACGGATCATCCTTTGGTTCTAAGGTTGCATATCTCAAAAATCAAAACGCACATTCGCTTCTATGGTGTGCTTGGATGAATTGCAGTTGCCTGCTTATTTTCGTCGGTATTTACCTGGCACTGCCGTGTTCGTGATCTGGCGATTCAAAGAGCAGCTTTGGTCAGGTACTATGCCTACTCCGATGGGGTCAATCCCAGCTATCGGCATGGGCGGGTAATTCGGTTTCGCAATTCCATAATCGAACAGCAGGCGAAGGCTTATCCGTGGATTGAAACGGATCCGGAAGCGGAGAGGAGTGTTCCGTTTGCAAATCGCGTCGCGGATGCCATCGAGTTGAATTTCAACATCCGGAGAGAACCCAAGTCTTGTCATCCAAGTGCCATGCGGCAATCCCCGGAAAATGGATAGTCGCCCTCCGCGCGTTGCACCGTTATGAGGATCGGTCCTGTCAACGACAGGCTTGCCGTATTTTATTCTTTGACTCTCGGTCAACATCGCCTATGCTCATGTGAACTCCAAGTTTCCCAGCCATCTTCACATCTGAACGAGGGTCTATTGAAACGTTGCAATAGCTATCGAGCGTCGGTCTTATTCTTCATGTGTCCCTTTCTCTTTTCCTTAGTTTGGGTCAACTCGGTGTTCGCGCAAGCTGGCCGGGGTGGAATCAGTGGCACCGTGACCGATCCTTCAGGCGCAGTCGTTCCGAAGGCGAAGATCACAGCGCTAAGCGAATCCAATGGCATCACGCAGCAGAGCGTTACCAGTGGATCGGGACTGTATTCGTTTGTATCGCTCAATCCCGGCACGTATGACCTCACCGTGACGCTTAAAGGGTTTGAATCGGTGGTCGAGCATAATGTGGTCGTGACGGTCGACCAGGTGAGCAAGGTGAACATCGCGCTCCACCTTGGGAGTGCCAGCGATGTGGTGACGGTTACTGCCGCAAACGATCTGCTTGATACCAGCAGCTCGACGGTAGGCCAACTGATCACTGCGGCGACCATTGATCGCGTTCCACTGCTCACGCGCAATGTGTATGACCTGGTCCAGCTGAGTGCCGGTGTCACGCCTGCGAATGGTTCGCCGAACTCTTCCAGTTCATTTGCTATCACTAACATTTCCAGCGGACGGCCTGGCGTTGACGTTTCGTCTTACACCATCAATGGGGCGATCGTCGGCTCTGTCTACTACATGGTCGACGGAAGTCCTCTCGGCATATCCGAGAACAACGTAGCTGCGATCATTCCGGCGCTCGATATTCCCGAAGATGCGGTTGATGAGTTCCGCGTCGAGACGCAAAACACCCCGGCATCATTTCAGAGCGGGGGAGCTGGCGTGATCAGCCTGGCCACCAAGGCGGGCGGCGATCAGTTTCATGGCGATGGCTTCGTGTATATCCGGCCTAATGTGCTTGCGGCAAATGATTACTTCAACAAGCGAAGCCAATTGTCGAGTGGAGCGGC
Source organism: uncultured Acidobacteriaceae bacterium (assembly GCA_964245665.1). Lineage (GTDB taxonomy): Bacteria > Acidobacteriota > Terriglobia > Terriglobales > Acidobacteriaceae. The sequence goes on along the minus strand of CAXTNK010000008.1, from coordinate 3,089 downwards.
CAACGAGTCGCCCGCCTTCCACCGCTACCAGGAAGGTGGATCGTTCGGTGGACCAATCCTGCACAAGAAGCTGTTTTTCTTCGGTGATTATGAAGCGACGCAGCAACAACAATTCGATGGATCCAACACGTTCACCGTCCCGACCTCCGCTGAGAGGACGGGTAATTTTTCGGCTGACAGTTTCCAGATTTATAACCCGCTGGTTCCCGAAAATGCGGATGGAACTCGTCAGCAATTTCCAGGCAACAGGATTGCCAATCCAAATCCAACTGCAATCAAGTTCCTGTCTGAAATGCCGAAGTGTAATGTTCCGAATCCCACCACGTGCGATGCGAACACCACGGGAGCAGCCAACAACTTCTATCTACCCGGGCTCGATCCGACGACAGCGCAAAGGTTTGATATCCGCGGTGACTATTACATGAGTGAGAAGCAACGGATTTTTTCTCGCTTTTCATTCGACCGTCTCTATAACTCGACGTTCAATGCGTTCGGAAACGAATGGGACCTGAATTACGCGCAGAACATTACGAACGGCCGCAACATTCTTATCGGCGATGACTATACCTTTAATCCCACCACCGTCCTGCAGATGCGTTATTCATTCACGCGTCATTACGAAAATCAGGGCGGCGATGCAAGACAGAATGGCTATGACATCACCACGCTTGGCTTTCCGGCGTCGCTGGCGGCGCAGGAAGTTTACAAGACTTTGCCATATGTCACGTTCAGCGATGTGGGCGGTGGTGTCGGCGGTACAGCCAACTACAACACCTTCCAGTATGCCAGTGAAAACAGTGACGTAAACGGCACAGTAACGAAGACATTTGGCAAGCATGAGATCAGCTTTGGCGCAGAATACATGAAAAGGTTTCTGAATGTGGGCCAGCCGGGTGCGCCGTCCGGCAATTACCAGTTCGATCTGTCGGCGACAGAACAGCAGATAGGTACAGGTGTGGGCGGTAGTGACTTCGCTTCATTTTTGACTGGTGTAGGCGAAGCGCCTGGTAACGAGGGCACCAATTTCACCAAGGATCTTTTTGTTGCCGAAGCCAGTCCTTACTACGCAGCATTTATTGAAGACACCTATCACCCTATGCCGACGTTAACGATAACTGCTGGTCACCGCTGGGATATATTTGGCGGCAAGACGGAGCGACACAATCGTCTCGAGTATTTTGATCCGACTGCGACGAATACGATCGACGGCGTCAGCTACACGGGTGCAGAGGTGTATTCCAATGGAAGCCACCGTTCGCCATTTTCGACAGATATGAAGAACTTCGGTCCGCGGCTTGCCATGTCGTGGCAGCCATCCAAGCCGGTCGTTTTTCGCGGCGGCTTCGGCATTTACTATGGTCCCAGTGCACAGACGGTAGGCGGCGTAAGTCTTGATAGTGACGGTTTTTCGTCGACTACCAATTGGAATGCCACCTGCTACACCGCAGCAGGCAATACGACTACAAACGGATCAAGCTTGTGTGCGGGGGCAGGCGCCGGAAGCAACGCACCCAGTACAACGGGTCCTTATTCTGTAAGCAATCCTTTTCCACAAGGATTGGTGCCGCTCATTTCCAATCCTACCGGCCTCGGCAATAATCTCGGAGTAAACCTGGCCACCATGCTGCACTCGCAGCGCACGCAAACGACTTACAACTTCAACTTCGGCATGGAGTGGGAGATACCGCATGGGTATGTCTTCAGCGCAGGCTATGTGGGCAGCAGGGGATTATTCCTGCCATTTGGTAATGTTGATCTCAACCAACTAAGCCTGCAGACGATCGGTAAGTATCAGGCATCATTGATCGATACACAGGTGCCGAATCGTTTCGCGAGTCTTCAGCCCTCTACTAACGCGAACTATGGATCGGCGACTGCTCCATTGTTTACGGCAGTGGAAGCTTACCCGCAATTCGGTGACGGCTATTATGGTGACGGTGTAGGTGTAAACGGCTATCCGGCAGGCGACTCGGAATATAGTTCGCTGCAAACTAAACTCCAGAAGCGACTTACGAGTCATTTCACCTCACTTGCATCTTTCACTTGGGCTAAGCTGATGACCGACGATGGCAATCCGCCTCTTGGTTTTGTGGGATCGCATGCAGGCGCAGCGCAGGACTGGCGGAACCTGGAATTCGAACATTCGATAAGCCCGCAGGATGTGAAATACCAGTTTACTGCGCAGGCATCATACGATCTGCCGGTAGGTAAGGGCCGAGCCATCAACCTGAACCGGGCGACCGATGCTTTTCTTGGTGGTTGGACGGCTAATGGAATTTTTTATCTTAGTACGGGTATTCCGATCGCGTCTCCGGGTTCGGGCGGCAATATTCTCGGTGAGACTATCCTGGGCGATCCTGGAATTTCGCAGGGATATATTAGCCAGCGCGCCAATCTGACGTGTGACCCGGGAGTTGGCGCACCGCACACAGTTAACCACTGGTTTACTCCGACCTGCTTCGCGCTGCCAGCGAGTCCTTTTGTAGCGGGAACCTCTCCTGCCTATCTCGATCATGTTCGTACCATGGGGGCCAATGATGTTGATATCACTCTGTTCAAGAGCCTGACTTTGAAGCGGGAGATGAACCTTCGCTTCGAAGTGTCAGCTTTTAACATCGCGAACCGAGTGCAGTTAGCGGAACCGAATGTACCTTCGATCTTTAATGTACTCACCAATGCAACAACCTATGCGCCAGTTTTCGGACAGATAACCAGCGATGTGAATACACCCCGACAGTTCCAGGTGGGATCCAAATTCACTTTTTAAACTGCTTCGGGGTTGACTTCCTGAGAAGCGTGTTCTCAAATGCTTGCCGTTTTCCCTTAATCTGTAGAAAGCTATAAGGAGGCACGCACTCTTGAGGCGCAGGCGAATGAGGCTGGCCAAGCTTCACGAAGCCACTTGGCGCAGATAATGTTGGAAAAGCTGGACAAAGCTTTTGGCGATGGAGTTGTTCGACTTGAAGGAGTGGTAACGATATGGCTTCGACACAGGAAACCGCTCTTCTAGCTGGCGGATGTTTTTGGGGAATGCAGGATCTTCTTCGCCGCTATCCCGGCGTGATCTCTACACGGGTGGGATACACGGG
>CAXTNK010000007.1:78388-89049 GCA_964245665.1 uncultured Acidobacteriaceae bacterium | reverse complement strand
GTTCTCTGGCAGGTAATGCTTTGCTGTAGTAGAAGCCCTGTACAGAACTACAACCCTCGGCGCGTACACGCTCCAACTGCTCCAGGGTTTCCACGCCTGCGGCGAGAGTCGAAATACCAAGGCCTTGACCAAGAGCTGAAATCGCACGGACGATCGCGCGGCTTTTGGCATCATCCTGCGGGGCTGCCATTAACGACTGGTCTATCTTGATCTTGTCGAACGGAAACTTCACCAGCTGGCTGAGAGAGGCGATGCCGGTTCCAAAGCTGTCCATGGCGACACTCACACCGAGATCTCGAAGAGCATCGAGGGTAGTCAGTACGGAGGCGCCTGTTTTTAAAAGGATTTCTTCTGTTACTTCGATTTCGAGTCGGCTGCCTGGCAGACCCGCAATCCTCAACGCACGTTCCACAGAAGCCGTCAGTTTCCCTGATTCGAAGTGAAGAGGCGAGACATTCACAGCGATCGTCACCGAAGCAGGCCAACGGATCGCTTCCCGGCAGGCGCTTTGAAGCACCCATTCGCCAATCGGAATAGCAAGACCTATCTCTTCTGCAAGCGCTATGAACTCAGCGGGCAGCAGGAGCCCCCGCTGCGGATGACGCCAGCGTAACAATGCTTCCAGACCACAAAGCGATTGACTCTCGGAATCCATCTGAGGCTGATAATGAAGTTCAAATTGCCTTAGTACGAGAGCCTTCCGCAGGTCGCATTCGAGAACCCGCCGGCGCAGCGCAGTTTCCGCCATCGCGGGTTCAAAAAAGTTAAACATGCCTCGGCCACTGGCCTTGGAATGATAGAGAGCCAGGTCAGCGCTTATGAGAATCTCTTCCCGTGTTCGACCATGAACCGGAGCAACCGCAATACCGATGCTGACACCTACATTCATGATCTGACCGTCGATCAGATAGGTCCGCTGGACCAGATCGATGATTCTTGACGCCAGCGCGGATACCGCTCCTCGATCGACAGGACCGGCGAGGATCATGGCGAATTCATCCCCTCCCATCCTCGCCAACGTGTCTGCTGGCCGTAGTGAGCTCTGGAGTCGTCCGGTGACGAGTCGCAGCAACGCGTCTCCGGTCGCGTGTCCCAGCGTGTCATTGATCACCTTGAATCGATCAAGATCGAGAAAGAGCATGGTTACGCCATCGCCATCACCTTTGTGCATGCGGCAAAGGGCTTCATCCAGGCGACCTTCCAGGAGCGATCGATTGCCGATGCCCGTCAACGGATCCTTGAACCCTGAACCTGCTGCAAAAGGATCAGCCTGGCTTCTCGCGGTCATGTCATCGAAAACTGCGATCCGGCACCGCGCGTTGATCCAATTGAGGGTGACCCCGATGGACTGGCCGTTGCTTCCGGCGATTAAGGCCGGCGCGACTTCGCACGGGGCCACCCCGAGAATGTCAATCGAAGATCGCTGTATCCAGTTCACAGCTTTGGAAATATCCCAGTCCGAATTAGAAAAGGCAGCCTGAAGAACATCGATAATCTGCTTTCCGGGAGTCAATGCGTCTGCCGGAAGACCCAGCAATAAAGTTACTGTGTCGGTTTCGTATATGACAGTCCCGAGTTCGTCAAACAAGATGCATCCCTGTCGAGGACCCATCCGCCCACAACTCTGAGGTATCAAGCCAGGCACTGCAAGCTGGATTGTCTCTGCATGCTCTCGAGAATTTTCCATCGCTCTTACGCTCCATCGAGAGGGCGCGCTGCCGCAGACTGGTTTGCACGCCATACTATTAAGACCTATCGACAGTTCACAGCCAGACATGAGCGAGAGCGAGAATTGTATATGGCATCAGCAGCCTAGGGGATAACATTTCCCGTCATTCAAGTTCGATGGAGCTTTGTCGATAATCAGAAGAGCAATAGCATCGAGCTCTGCAGGAATCTTCTGTAAACAGCTCACTCTTAAGGCCGGGAGTATACAGCTGACTATAGAGTTCTGGGGAGCTATTCAGGTTTCTCGCTGCAGTATACGCATCTCGCAGCAGCAGCCAAGCATTGAGGCCGCGATTGCATTCAGACGATAACCGATCCGTGACTATGCTGAACAGTCGCAGGCTTTTTGAGCAGTATGTCTCAGACATCAACCTGCAATTGCTCAACGGTCCTTTTGCGGTCGTGATGATAGGGATTGACCACTTCGCGTCGATCAACGAAGTGTACGGTTATGACGTCGGGGACGAGGTGCTCGATCTCAGCCGGGATCGCCTGCAGTCCGGGCTGCGCGACACAGACAGACTGGTCAGTCTCCCGGGCGACGCATTCGTGCTCCTGCTCCGCTCAACCGAGTCGCCACATGAAATTCACGCTGTCACAGAACGTATCAACAGCCTGTTGAAGCAGCCCTATTTTATTCGTGGCAAGGTGCTCAACATAAGCGCCTGCATCGGCGTGGTAAACAGTTTTCAGAGCGGGACTTCCAGTGAGACGCTTCTGAAGCGTGCCAGTATTGCTCTGCGCGCCGCCAAGTCGCAGGGAGCAGGAACGATCCATTTTTTTGAGGGCGCGATGGAAGGTCACATCGCTACTCGCCAGACGCTGGCAACTGATCTTCGAAAGGCACTTCTCCTTCGTCAACTGGAAGTTCACTATCAGCCACAGGTTGACGTAAAAAGTCGTCGTCTGATCGGCTTTGAAGCGCTGCTTCGATGGCGGCATCCTCAACTTGGCATGATCGCTCCGGGAGACTTTATCACACTGGCAGAAGAGAACGGTATGATTGCTACGATCGGAGACTGGGTACTGCGAACAGCTTGCCGCCAGGCCGCAAACCTTCCGGAATCTCTGGTGATCGCAGTCAATGCTTCTCCCTTGCAGTTTACCGGCGCCAGCTTTGTGACTTCGGTAGAGCGGGCCCTGGACGTTTCCAAACTTGCTGCGAGCCGACTCGAGATAGAAATCACCGAAGGCCTGTTACTGAAGAATTCTCAGCCCGTTCTTGAAATACTCAATCACCTGCACAACCGTGGGGTGCGGCTCGCCATGGATGACTTCGGGACAGGCTACTCCTCGCTGAGCCAGCTGGCGAAATTGCCTTTCGACACCATTAAGATTGATCGATCTCTGATTGGCAACAGCAGCAAACAGAAAGCTATCGTTCGCTCGATCGCAGTACTCGGGGCAGGCATTGGTATGTCTGTGTTAGCTGAAGGCATCGAGACTGCGCAAGAACTAGAGGACATTCATCTGGCAGGATGCCATTCTGCGCAAGGCTATCTCTTTGGCAAGGCTGTATCGGCCAAAGAAGTAGTACCACTTGCTCACCGGCTGTTGCATGAAATTGACGGTCAGGAATTGACGTGAGCGACAGACGGCTCCGGGATACCATGCTCCAGCTCAAACAGATGGTAAGTATTGCGGCCCCGCATGCCGTTTTTGTGTGGGCATGCCCTGCCTCAGGAACTCGCGATCGCGCTTCTGGTCGAGCGGCAATCCAGCTTCCTTCAACATCGTGTCGTTGTGCCTAGCGCGCGTCTCGGCTTACTTGTAGTCATGCGTATCCGGCTGCTGCTCGTTGGCGCCCCCGGGCTGCTGCCACTACAGCGCGCAGCTGCTGTAGCTCTTCGTCCAGGTTTGCCCTAGCTGTTTCGTTTTCCTTCAGCGCCCTGGCCAGGTCTGCATCCTTCGCAGCGAGCGAGTTCGCCAACTCTTCGAGCTTCTTGTGTGTCTGCACCGGAACAGGCGAAGACTTTGGTGGCAGCGCATCGTTGAAGGCCAGTTCCGGAGAAGGCCAGTTCCGGAGAAAGTCGTGTTCCGCGTGCTTGGCGATAGGCCATCCAGTACGTGACCTGGAAACGTTCGCGGCATGCGTACGCGCGTCGTACTGCGTGATGACTTTGTTCTTGTGGACAGCGCGATTACCGTGCTTCTTGATCAACCGGGCTTTGATGACGATGCGCTGCGTGGCAGGATTCATGAAATTCGGCTCGCCCTGTCGATAGTCGTCACTCCCCGGTGCTTCCAGCAATGTACAAGGCAGTCCGGAAGTGGAGTCCGGAAGTGGAGTCCGAAAGTGGAGTTCAGCAGTGGAGGTCAGAAGTCAGAAACAGCCGCGTCAGATTTCCAGGGCTTGCTGTACAGCCGACAACAACTGGATATTTTCCACCGGCTTCTGCAGGTAATCCATCGCTCCCCCTTTGAGCGCGCGTTCCCGATTCGAACGCGGATCGCGTGCGGAAAGCAGAATGACAGGAATCGAGGTCAGGCTTTTATCAGCCTTCAGCCGCTCAAGTACTTTGAACCCATCCGGCCCGGGCATACCAATATCCAGAAGGATCAGGTCCGGCTTGTCATGTTTAGCACCTGCAATCGCAGACATCCCGTCGCCTGCGCAATCGACATCGTAGCTGTTTGCCCGCAGTCGCCGGGAAAGGCCTAGCAGCAGGAATGGATCATCATCCACAATCAGAATTTTTTTCTGGCTCACGCTTTATCCCCCTCGGATCGTTCACCTGCTGCGGCGGTGCCACACATAGCCTGAAAACGAATTGTCCAGAGCGCCAAATGCGTGATAACTATCCTATCGGCTGGGGAAGGTTTTTCTTGATGTCGGTAATTGGGCCACCAGGCATCTCATGGTCCTTGCGAAACACCGGCACCGTAAAGGAGAAACGGCTTCCGCCCGCAGCGACAGGCTCCGCCCAGATCCTGCCGCCCTGCAGCGTGACCAGCTCCCTCGCAATATGGAGTCCCAGGCCAAGACCGTTCCTTCCGGCATCACTGACGTCGGAGATCTGGTAGAGATGTTCGAAGATCCGCTCCGTCATTTCCGGCGCAATCCCACAACCATTATCCGAGACCTCGACCACCAGGAAGTCCGGATCCAATGCGAACCGATGCGCTTCGATTCCTACACTGCCGCCGGCCGGTGTGAACTTGATTGCGTTGTCACACAGAATGATCAATGTCTGCAACAGGCGGACCGGGTCGGCATACGCTTCCAGCTCTGCGCTGACACTTGAAGACAGGGCCACGCTCTTCAATTTCGCCGATCCCTGGAGCGTGTGGACTGCATCATCCACAGCAGTCCTCAACGAGACAATCTGTGCATGGACTTCGAGCTTTCCCGTCTTCGCCGCCGTGATCAACAGCAGGTCTTCGATCATTGCCTTCAGCTGGCTGATGTTCTTGGCGATGAACCCCAGGTATTCATCCTGCTGCGGACTGGTAGCGCCTGCCAGTCCGTCAGCGATAAGCGTACTGAAAAGATAGATAGCCGTCAGCGGCGAACGAAGCTCATGCGAAACGTGCGACAGAAAATGATCGCGCAACTCCAGCTCCTGCTTGTTGATTCTTTCTGTCTCTGCCGCTCGCTCAGCTTCTTTCCTCAACTGCACCAGGAGGTCTTCGGTCGCATGCTGCATCAACCGGTCATGGGCGCGCTTGAGCCTTATCTGGTGATTCACCCTTGCCCGCACAGCAAGAGGGTTGATCGGCTTGGTCACATAATCCACCGCGCCCATTGCGAGTGCCTTGCTCTCGTTGGCCTCATCCCCAAGGCCGGTCAGGAAGATGAGCGGAATGTCGCACGTGAGCCTCTCCTTTTTCAGCAGCTCGAAGACTTCGTAGCCGTCAAGGTCGGGCATCATCACATCCATCAGGATCACATCAGGAAGCACGGCTGTTGCAAGAGCAACAACGTCTCTCCCGTGAGTTACGGAAAGTACGGAATGCTCCATGGAAAAAATGTCGTGGAGTAGTTCGAGGTACGCTGGATCGTCATCGACAATCAGGATCGTGCTCCCCGATCTTTCCGCCGGAGCCGCTACAAAGTCTAGGGTCTGAGTCCTTCTGTCGAGCCTTGCCGTCGCTGCAATGGCCGGTGCGAGCGCCTGTTCCATCGTGTCGATGAGCATCTCCAGATTCTTCACAGATCCAGTGCGCAGCGCCAGCTCAATCGCTTCGGCCGCATCACCGAGAGCGCCGGCTTCGAGGGTACGCGCCACGCTCTTGAGTGAATGGGAAAGCCGTTCCGCTTCTTCATCTTTCCCCTTGTCCAGCAGCAGACGCAGATCGGACCCCGCACCTGCATACTGATGTCGAAAGCTGAGCATCATCTTGCGCAACAGCTTTGGCTTTCCATTCGTATGCAACAAGGCAGCCTGCAGGTTGAACGGCAGCAGTTCCTCCGGCAAGCTATCGTCAGGCGACGTCACAATAGCTGGTTCAGTGTTTGGTGGGAACACTTCAAACCGCTCTGGCATCCAGCGCAGCAGCGCCGCGGTGAGACTATCCGGATTGATCGGTTTGTTCAGATGGTCAACCATGCCTGCAGCCAGGCTTCTTTCACGGTCGCCACTCATCGCATGAGCAGTCATCGCAATGATCGGCAGCCTGTGGAAACGAGCATCGGAGCGGATCAATCGTGTCGCAGTCAATCCATCCATGACCGGCATCTGAATGTCCATCAGCACCAGATCGAAGGCCTCTGCTGCAATCTGGTCCACTCCGTCACGCCCATCGACGGCAACCGTCACCAGGATGCCGAGATCGTTCAGCAGTGCGGTCGCGAGTTCCTGGTTGATTTCGTTGTCTTCCACGAGCAGCACACGACGCCCGATCATGTCCTGTGGTCGAGCGGCCCCACGGCGAAGTCTGTTGTAGAGAGCGCGCTCTTCGTTCGTGCCGTTCTTTCCCTTCAAGAGTTCACGGATCGTTTCGATGAGGACCAGCTCTTTCACTGGCTTCACCAGGAATCCTTCCAGCCCCGGATCAATCACCCCGTGCATGACCTCTTCTCTTTCGAACGCCGACACCATGATTATTGAAGGGATACTGAACAACTCCAGCCGCGCCTTGATCTGGCGGACAACTTCCAGTCCGTTGATACCGGGCATGCGCCAGTCCATCAGCACCAGATCGAAAGGCTGACCGCTTCTCGATGCGAAATCAAGGGCTGCCAGTACTTCGTCGCCGGACGAGATGGTTCTCGAATCAAAGCCGTTTGCTGCCAGCATCGCTGCCAGTACATCGCGCGCATCTGCACTGTCATCCACGACCAATACAGACTTCCTGCTTCGGTCCAGCTTCTCTACTGCGTCCGCGCTATGCTGGCCGGTAGTAGCGATGCCAAACAGTGCCTGCAGGGTAAAAGAGCTGCCCTGTCCCTCTTCGCTTCGCGCGCTGATCGTGCGGCCCATTAATTCGCAAAGTTGCTTTGAAATGGCTAGCCCCAGCCCGGTGCCTCCGAAATTGCGCGTCACCGATGGGTCAGCCTGGTTGAAGGACTGGAAAAGCTTCGCCAGCTGTTCCTTACTCATTCCGATACCGGTATCTGCAACCTCGAAGCTGATCCCAGCCGCAACTTCTTTAGTATTCGCTGCAGTTACTGTGACGAGAACACTGCCTTGCTTTGTGAACTTGATCCCGTTGTTCACCAGGTTGATCAGGATCTGCCCCAGTCGCAATGGATCGCCGATCAGGAATGCAGGCACTTCTTTCCCGATCGAGAATTTCAACTGGATATTCTTGCGCTTCGCCGTATGTCCCACGATGTCGTTCAGATCCAGCAGAACCTTCTCGACGGAAAAGGGAATGTTCTCCAACTCCATCTTGCCGGCTTCCATTTTGGAGAAGTCCAGGATGTCATTGATGATGTTCAGCAGCGAGTCCGCGGCGCTTCCTATCTTCTTTAAATAGACACCTTGCTCCCGCGTCGGGTTTGCGCGCAGCGCCAGGTGCGTCATACCCATGATGGCATTCATCGGTGTGCGGATTTCGTGACTCATGTTGGCCAGAAACTCTGACTTGGCCAGGTTGGCTTTCTCGGCTTCGACTGTCGCTTTGCGCGATACCTCCTCCGCACGCTGGCGCGCCGTGTTGTCTGTACCGATCAACAGGTAACCGATCACACCTCCTTCACTGTTGCGAAGAGCAGTCACGGAGACAACGGCGGGAAAGCGCGTCCCGTCTTTGCGGATATAGGTCAACTCGTAAATATCTTCGATTCCCGCGACGCTTTGTAGACGAGGGCTTCAAAGCCGGGCGCGATTGTGATATCGAATTCCACGCCCAGCGTCTTCGCCCTGACCACCAGTTCTTCCGGGTCGGATATGTCAGCGGGTGTGAATATGTTCATCACCTCTTCGGCTGAATAGCCAAGCATCTTTTCCGCACCGACATTGAAAATCTGGATCACGCCTTTTGCATCAGTCGCGACACTCGAAAAATTTGCGCTATGGAAGATGGCGTTTTGCAGCGCGCCGGCTTTCAGTAGTGCCAGTTCGGCATCCTTGCGAGCGGTCACATCCTGAAAGGCGCCAATCATGCGAACCGGCTTTCCCTCTGAGAACTCCACAAGGCCTTTCAACATCGCCCACATCCGGCTTCCGTCGGCCCGAATTACCTGTGCTTCCATCTCCCACGGCTCACCATCGAGAGTGGCTTTTTCGACCGCCGCCCAAACCGCCGGCTGGAACTCGGGCGCGTAAAAGTTGATACCTTCTTCAAGCGTCGGCTGATAACCCGCCGTCAATCCATGCAGACGCGCTGTTTCATCTGTCCAATGCACCGATCGATCGATGAGATCGATCTCCCATCCGCCGATTCCGGCCATGCGCCCTATTCGATCGAGCAACTCTTCACTCTGCCGCAGTGCCAGCATCTGCTGGCTGCGTTCAGCTTCCGATTCTTTACGGGCCGTAATGTCACGACTTGTGCCGACCAGGCGCAGCGGCTTACCTGCCGCATCAAATTGCACGATCCCGCTGGCGTTGAGAAAGCGAACATTGCCGTCGCTATGGAGAATGCGAAATTCGCGGCTGAAGGGCTGAAGATGATCGATAGCGTATTGGAGGGTTTCGCCCACACCCTGACGATCTTCGGGGTGCAGTTTTTGCTCCCAAAACTCCGGGCCAACATCACGTGCATCTGCCGGATCGAGACCATAAAGGCGGCACAACCACTCGTCGCACCGGATCTCATGGGTAGTTAGATCTCGTTGCCATATCCCGATATCGGCGCTCTCAGCTGCAAGCAATGCGCGTGTGTTGGCGTCCTGCAGCGCCGCCCGGTCAGCCAGTAATGCTGCCTGCGCGCTTTGTGCTTCTTCGCTAGCCCTCTTCCGCTCGGAAATGTCTCTCACCAGTCCGATAAAAATTCGATTGTGTTTGAAGGTGGCCTCAGTCACAGTCAATTCGATAGGAAAAGTACGACCGGTTTTCGTCAGGCCTTCCAGTTCGCGGCCGTGGCCGATCACAAGGCTTTCATCTGTCGGTGTATAACCTGCAAGATGGCCGTCGTGATTGCTTCTGTCCTGTTCAGGCATCAGCATCTTCACGTTCTCCCCGACGACTTCTTCGGGGGTGTACTCGAACATGCGCACAGCCGCTGGATTGACAGAGAGAATGCTCCCCGACGAGTCGATCATGATGATGCCGACGAGGACGTTTTCCATGATGATGCGGAGTTTGGCTTCCGCATCACGCAGGTTAGCGGCATTCGACTGCAGTGCTTCGACACGCGAATTCAGAAAAGCATGAATACCCTGCTCGATCGAAGGACTTCTGATTGCGAAGTACAGCGCGGTTGGGATCGATACCGCCGCGCACAGGACTTTGATGGCTGCCGACAGCGGATAAAACGGCCACCACACAGTGATGACATCCATAATGTGCGTCCCGGCGCAGGCAATGATGAAGGCACCGAAGGAGAGCAGTATCCACAAATAGGGCCGCATCTCCGGAATGGGCCGCAGTTTCCGGACAACCATCAGCATGCAGATAAAGATGACGCAGTACGAAACACCGATCAACGCATCGGTGACCGCATTGGTCCACACCAGTCCCGGCTGCGCCATGTAACAGTAACGGTGCGGCAGGTATTTCGAGGAGAAAAGAGAAGACACGATCTCAGCAAAATTCCAGACTTCGGCAACATCACGCAAAGCAGAAAGAGCCACGACGGTACCCACAAGGACCTCCGGACAGGTCAGTAACAGTCAGACGAACGACATAGACGCGTTCCACTCGTCCAAGCGAGCAGAGCTGCACAATCGGCAGAAAGGAAGAGGGCCGGATTGATCGGTATCACTCAGTGTTACACAACTACGCCCCAAGGGTCTTCCGTTAAAAGCGGCGCGACCCCAAATTAAAGCCGCGCTCCAAGGGTTGAAGCGGTGGCCAGTCAGGTTGAAGCGGCAGACTTCAGCTCGAGCGGCGCGACCCCAAATTAAAGCCGCAGGACTTCAGTTTGAGCGGCGTGATTGAGTTTGAAGGGGCGGGACTTCAGCTTGAAAGGCGCTACCAGGTTGAAGGGGCGGGACTTTAGTCCCGCCATAGCCCCATCCTGCGAAAGCGGCTTCAGCCGCTGAGGGAGCGGCGGCATTTCAGCAGATAATCCTTAACCGAGCCGGCCTTCAATCCACGACCGCCGGAACGCAGAGAATGGTGGTTCCTGGTGATGCGATCACCGCAAGCCGCCTGAATCTCACCCTGCACGGTTTGCGTGAGCCGCCTGGGCATTTATCATGGCTGCGTCCTCCTCGAACGGCAACTTGCGCGCTCTACACGACGCCGCTTCGGGAGATTCTGTGTCCATGCTTCGACTCAAAGGTCCGCGAACCCCTATGAAGTTGCTGAAAACCGTGATTTTCCTGCTTGCCTGCGCGTCTGTTCTGAGCGCCGCTCCCGCCCGGCTTCTCGCACAGAATG
>CAXTNK010000007.1:44928-78378 GCA_964245665.1 uncultured Acidobacteriaceae bacterium | reverse complement strand
ATGCTCAAGCCGCCATCCGACAGTTGGCCAGGCTTTCACGGCGATTATTCCGGCAGACGCCACAGCCCTCTGACCCAGATCACGCGGCAAAACGTCAGCAGTCTGTCCCTTGCCTGGGCTTTTCAGACCAATATGCCGGCAACCATCAAGTCTTCGCCCATCCTGGTTGACGGCATCATCTATTTCACTGTCCCGGACAATGTCTGGGCAGTGGACGCCCGCTCCGGCCACCAGCTCTGGCATTACACCTATCCACCGAACAAGGGCGACCATATCGGCCAGCGCGGGGTCGCGATCTTCAAGGACACAGTCTACTTCGTCTCGCCCGACGCCCACCTTATCGCTCTCAACGCCAAGGACGGCACCGTCAAATGGATGGTCGAGCTGGCAGACGTAAACAAAGGCTACTGGGCCACCGAGGCACCCTTGATCGTCGGCAACCACGTCATCGTTGGCGTGGGCGGCGACCTCGACAATATCCAGATGTTCGTCCGCGCGGTCGATCCCGATACCGGCAAGACCCAGTGGCAGTTTGATACCACCCCGCCCCCCGGAACGCCCAACCAGCCCACCGGCGGCACCACCTGGATGGCCGGAACTTATGATCCGGACCTGCACCTCATTTACTGGGGTACCGGCAATCCCACGCCCGTCCTGAGCGCCACCACGCGGCCCGGCAATGACCTTTACACCTGCAGTATTGTCGCGCTCGATCCGGAGACCGGCAAACTCGCATGGGCCTTCCAGCCATCGCCCCATGACACGCATGACTGGGATGCAGTCGAGATCCCGGTGCTGGTCGACGGCACCTTCCATGGCCAGCCGCGCAAGATGCTCATGCAGGCATCGCGCAACGGCTACTTCTTCGTCCTGGACCGTACGAATGGCAAGAACCTGCTGACCATTCCTTTCGGGCCCGTGAACTGGGCCACCGGTCTCGATGACAAGGGCCAGCCCATGCCTGATCCTAAGAAAGATCCCGCGCCGGATGGCCGCTTGATCGCCCCTGATGAAGGCGGCCTGACCAACTACCGGTCACCCAGTTTTGACCCGAAGACCGGCCTGTTCATCGTGAGCGCGCACCCGGCCTACAGTCTCTATTTCTCGAAACCGGCAGACGGCGAATACGGCTGGGCAGGCGGCGATTACGGCCTGTGGGGTAAGGGCGTCCTCGAGGCCATCGACTACCAGACCGGCAAAATTCGCTGGAAGCACGAACTGGGCGACGGCGGTTCCGGCGCCGGCGTTCTGACAACTGATGCGGGTCTCACCTTCACTGGCGATGCCCACGGCAATTTCCTGGCCCTCGACAGCAGCGATGGCAAGACCCTCTGGCATGCCGGCGCAGGAGCAGGCATCGCGAGTTCGCCCATCACCTATACGCTGGATGGCCAGCAATACCTGCTGACCAGTGGCGGCAGCGTTCTGTTCGCGTGGGCGCTTCCTGCTTCGCATACGACGCCGTCCGCTCACGCGATGGTCGCAGCCAAAAAGTAGCGCGAGAAGTTCCCGTCTCCGCACGGTGCAAGACTTGTCATGCCGACCGAAAATGCCTTGTCGTCTCGACCGAAGCGAAGAGTGGTGAATAGATCTTACCCGCGACACTCTACTAGCACAGACAGCGAAGGAATAAGCTTGACGAACAACTCAGCAGGAACACGCGCGCAACGTACCTTCAACATCGTAGGCGCGCTCCTGCTGGTGCTTTTCGCAGCAGGCTGCCAGGACGCACCGCAAGCGCCCGCACCCTTTCGCCAGGAATCAGCCAGAACACAGCGTCCCGCCAACGAGTACTCCTACAATCAGGACGACCGCCCCGGCCGTAGACGCTCCCGCCGTGGACGAGCCGATGCACAGGCCACGCCGGGTTCGTTCGACTTCTACCTGCTCAACCTGTCCTGGTCACCCGAGTTCTGCGCTACCCACGGAAACAGTCCCGAATGCGGTCGCCACCTAGGTTTCATCGTCCACGGCTTATGGCCGCAATACGAAAACGGCGACTATCCCGAACACTGCAGCGACGCGCCCGGCCCGAGCAATCCCCAGGCTTACACTGACATGATCCCGACCACGGGCCTGGTCGAACACGAGTGGCAGATCCACGGCACCTGCTCCGGTCTTTCTCCCGATGCATTCTTTGCTGGCGTACGCCGCGCTTATGCGAGCGTGAAGATCCCCGGCAGCATTGGATCAGGCAGGGATGCCGACGGCGTCACCCCTGAACAGCTGCTGGCCCGTTTCGCGCAGGCAAACCCGCGCTACCCCGCTGGCAGCTTCGCCCTGAGCTGCGGCAACAATCGTCTGACAGCCATCGGCGTCTGCCTCAGCAAGAACCTGCAGCCTGAAACCTGCCAGGGTGTGCGCTCCTGCCGCGCCAATGCCATCAGGGTCACACCACGGTAAACACCCTCCGCCTATCAGTTCAAATTGCTGATCACGCACGCATGTTATTCTGAGTCCGCGTCAAGGGCGCATCCGGTCCGCGGGAAGGACAGACGTCCACCTGTTGTTACTACTTATTTAGTTTTACGAACTCACTTTCTGCCCATTGCATGCGGACCTCGGGCAAGCGAAAGGAAGTTCGTTATGCCGGTAAGACCGCTCCCCTCCAATCCCAGCCTCGATCATCTGAAGCATCAAGCGAAAGACCTGCTGAGGGACCACTCTGCAGGCTCTCCTCACACTGCTCAACGCATCCGTGAATTTCATCCCCGCTTCAGCCAGTCCGCAGATGCCGATATTTTCAGCGCTCCCTTCAAGCTTGGCGACGCGCAGCTCACCATCGCCCGCGAACGTGGATTTTCTACCTGGGCAAGATTGAAGCGACATATCGAAACACCGACGCTTGCCGGCTCTTTGCATCTGCCGCACCAGGAACGCATAGAAGACCCCACCTTCCGCCGCGCCGTTGACCTGATTGACGCGGGCGACACAGAAGCCCTGCGCACCCTGCTCAAGCAGCATCCTCCACTAGTGCATCAGCACTTGGTTTTCGAAGGCGGCAATTACTTCCGCATGCCGACACTTCTCGACTTTATAGCCGAGAATCCGGTCCGGCACAGCAGACTGCCGCCGAACATTGTTGAAGTAGCCCGCGTGATCCTCGAGGCCGGCCCCGACCTCGCGGCACGGAATGAAGCACTGGCCCTGGTCGCAACCGGCAGTGTCGCACGCGAGTGCAATGTGCAGCTCCCGTTAATTGACCTGCTGTGTGCATTCGGAGCAGACCCTGGCAGTGCAGTCCGCATGGCCGCCATCCTCAACGAACATGCGTCTGTGCATGCGTTGCTCAATCATGGAGCAGAACTGGATCTGCCCACAGCGGCCGCCCTTGGCCGCGAATCTGAATGCGGCCAAATGCTTGCCAACGCCAGCCCGGACGATCGTCACCTGGCGCTCTCTGCGGCGGCACAGTTCGGCCATGCGGCAATTGTTCGATTGTTGCTGGACGCAGGTGAAGATCCTGATCGGTATAGCCCTCCTGGCGGCCATTCCCACGGAACACCCCTGCACCACGCGGCCGGAGGCGGTCACGACGCCGTGGTGCGTCTGCTGGTAGAGCGTGGCGCTCGACTCGACCTCAGAGATGTGTTGTGGCATGCAACACCAGCAGACTGGGCTGCTCACGGAGGTAAGAAGCAGCTTGAAGAGTTTCTACGCAGGAGCGAAAAAGAGCGGTACGCGGATAAGTCAAAGTAAGAGAGCCTGCATAACTCTGCAGTCCCTCTCCGTCTACGTCCGCAACAAACTTTGCTCACCCTTCAATCATCTTTTCGTCCAACACTCGCAGGCCGATTTGAACACCCCGACTCCCCCGTCCCGACTGGACAGCGAGAGAGTTATCGTCAAAAAGAAACGGCGCAATGCGCCTTGATGAACCTGTTTCTAATTTGAAACGCTATCGCTTACATAAGCACCGCTGACCGACCATCTGAATTGTGCCGACCGCACTGGAGCAAACGAGAAATGTCTTTACCGAATCAATCCATAGCAGACAAGATGAAGCGCTGGAGTGTACCGACCGCGTTTGCGGGCACGCTCGCACTCGGCGCCGTGATGATTGCAAACCACCATGGCGTGCACGCGGCCGGCATCGAGAACGGCGCGCCACTCGATGACCACAGCGTCACCGCCCTCACCTCGCTCGATCAGGCAATGGAGTCAGTGGCCGCGCGCGTCACGCCTTCTGTTGTCAACATCGCTGTCACGTCCCGCGCGTCGGAAGAAGAAACCTCTGCCGACCAGTCACAGATGCCGCAGGGCCTGCCTCCAGGCTTCGCACAATTCTTTGGTCAGGGTGGAGGTCAGGGCGGCCAGCAGGCGCAGCAGCCACCACAGATGCAGCACGGCATCGGCAGCGGCGTCATCATCTCGCCCGATGGCTACATCATCACCAATGACCATGTCGTGAATGGCGCTACGCAAATTCGCGTCACCCTGCACGACCGCCGCATACTGCCGGCAAAGCTCATCGGCGTCGACAAACTCACCGATCTAGCCGTCATCAAGGTCAACGCGAACGACCTTCCAGCTATCGCGTGGGGTGATTCCAGCAAGCTCGAACCAGGCGCGACTGTGCTCGCTTTCGGCAGTCCCTTCGGCTACTTCCAGTTCTCTGTCACACGCGGCATTGTCAGTGCTGTCAATCGCGAGAATCCCTATAGAGACGACGCACGTAAGCCCGGCGGTTACATTCAGACAGATGCCGCGATCAATCCAGGCAACTCTGGTGGCGCGCTCGTGAATGCACACGGTGAACTGGTCGGCATCAACACCTTCATCATCTCGGACAACGGCTCCTTCGCTGGCGCAGGCTTTGCAATTCCCTCACAGATGGCGCGTGCAACCGCGACCCAGTTGATCGCACACGGCAAAGTTGAGCACGGCTATCTCGGCATCAGCCTTAACGACGTCACACCCGACAATGCGCACTTCTTCAATCTGCAGGACGCCTCCGGAGCCATCGTCGCACAGGTTACGCCGGATTCGCCGGCGAGCAGCGCAGGCCTGCATCAGGGTGATGTGATCAGCAAACTGAACGGGCAAAAGATTGCCAATGGCAGCGCACTGCAGGTTGCCGTGAGCGAAGAAACGCCGGGCACAAAGATCGCTCTCGGCGTACTTCGCAATGGTAAGGAGATGAACGTCGACCTCACCGTCGGCAGCTTCCACAACAAGGGCGAAGTCGCAGAAGCCAGTGCCGAGGCGCATCCACAGGGCGGAAAGCTCGGGCTCGCCGTCGCCGACCTTACGCCTGACATGCGCCAGCAGATCAACGCGCCGGACGGCGTGAAAGGCGTCCTCGTGAAAAGCGTGCGGCCCGATAGTCCGGCTGAAGATGCCGGCGTTCAACCTGGCGACGTGATCCTTGAAGTCGACCGCAAGCCGGCTATTTCGGCCGAGCAGTTTGTCAACGACGTGCACCAGAACCCGTCTGACAAGGACCTTCTGCTGCTGGTCTGGTCAAAGGGCAACGCCAGCTACAGGACGCTTCGTCCCACTCAGAATAATCTGAACGGCGAATAACTACACTCGACAACGGGCCGCCATCTCACGTGGCGGCCTGTCGCAGTTCGTACGAGGTTTCGCATCCCGGAAGATGTGTCATCCAGAGCGAAGTCGAAGGACCGCGTTCTTTCCATAAAACGCTACTCCAAGCATCGCCGGGTCTGTTGAATTGACGCCGGGACCGAAGCGGAGGGACCCGCATTTTTGCCTGATCCAACGATGCACCGGACCAGTCTTCAATAGGGCAGACGCCTGGAGCCGTACGCGCAGTACCGCACCAGCTATACTTCCCCTGATGGTTCCACCGGAATGACACCACCGCGCCTTCGATCCAACAGAACAAACCTCGCACCAAGCCATGTCAAGCACGCGATGCGAAGAGTCACGTTTCTCGCAGCACCCCTGTTCGTTCTATTCTGCGCAGTGTCATCAGCCTCGGCACAAAGCAAGCCGATCACCCTCCCCGACACACCAGGAAATTTCATCGACATCACTCCTTCTTCAGGAGTTCACTTCGAGGGCAAAGCTTCCCATACAACTTACAAATATTTACCCGAAACCATGGGTTCCGGCGTCGCACTTTTCGACTATGACAACGACGGCCGTCTCGACCTCTTCCTGGTGAACGGCGCGCCGCTTTCTTCGCCCACGCCGACAGGCACCATCCCGCAAAAGACTGGTCCTGCCTATTGGAATCGTCTCTATCACCAGAAAGCCGACGGCACATTTGAAGACGTTACGCAAAAGGCTGGATTGCAGGGGGTCGGCTACGGAATGGGCGTGGCTGTGGCCGACTTCGATAATGACGGCTTCGAAGATTTGTATGTCACGGCACTCGGCGGCAATCGTCTCTATCACAACAACGGCAACGGAACGTTCACGGATGTTACCGAGTTATCGGGCACCGGCGGCAGCGGCTGGTCGACCAGTGCCGCGTGGGTTGATCTTGATAACGACGGCAAGCTCGACCTGGTTGTCCTTCGCTACCTCAATTGGGATTTCGACGACATCTTTTGCGGCGAACATCGCGACGGCTATCGCGCCTACTGCCATCCTGACTTGTTCAAACCCATAGCGCCGCTCGTATTTCATAATGACGGCAATGGGAAATTCACCGAGATTGCGTCGAAGATCGGTCTCGACAAACCCGGCAAGAGCCTCGGTATCTCCATCGCCGACTACGATCGCGATGGCCACCTCGATATCTTCGTTGCCAACGATTCGATGCTCGAATTCCTCTATCATCAGAAGCCCGACAAGACCTTCGAAGAGATAGCGCTGGCTTCTGAAGTCGCCGTCGACGGCGATGGCCGCACCTATGCCGGCATGGGCGTAGACTTCGCCGACTATAACAACGACAGCTATCCCGACTTAGTCGTCACCGACCTCGCCAATCAGAAATACGCACTCTATAAAAACAATGGCGACGCCAGCTTTACCTACAACAGCGACATGGAAGGTGTCTCCGGCGCCACGCTGCTGCATTCAGGATGGGGTACACGATTCTTCGACTACGACAACGATGGATGGAAAGACCTGATCGTCGCCCAGGGCCATGACATCGACAATATTCAACTAAACTTTCCGCAGCTGCGCTACCGCGAGCCATTACTACTGCTGCATAACAACGGCCACGGATTCACAGACGTCTCGGCGAAGTCAGGCGCCGTCTTTCAGCAGGCCTGGGTCGGCCGCGGCGTCGCCCTCGGCGACATCGATAACGATGGCCGTATCGACGCAGTCATCAGCACCAACGATGGCCCGGCATACATTCTGCACAATGAAACAACGGCCAAGAATCACTGGCTAACTTTCGCATTGGTTGGCCATACGAGTAACCGCGACGGTTTAGGCGCCGAGATTAAAGTCACGACACCTGCACTCTCGCAGTGGCTCACGGTATCGACGGCCAGCAGTTATCTTTCCGCCAGTGACAAGCGCGCGCACTTCGGTTTGGGCGACGCTACAACTGCTGACGTCGAGATCACGTGGCCAAGCGGCATTCATCAGACACTGCATAGCGTGAAAGCCGACCAGTTACTCAAAATCGACGAACCGGCACCGACAGCGAACAAAGCAAAATAACGCGACGCTCAGATGTTAGCAGCACGCAAACCCTCATTAGGATTGAGGCCATAATGAAGTATGCAACGACAGCGCCGAGCCATCGTCATCGGATCAGGACCGAACGGCCTTTCGGCAGCGATCGTCCTTGCGCAGGCGGGCGTTGCCGTCGACGTTTACGAGGCCGAAACAATTCCCGGCGGAGCATGCCGCACCCTCGAGTTGACACTCCCCGGCTTTCTGCATGACTTCGGTTCAGCCGTTCATCCCATGGGCGCCGGTTCGCCCTTCTTTCAGTCACTGCCGCTAGAAACGTACGGGCTCGAGTGGATTCATTCACCCGCACCGCTGACCCATCCATTCCCTGACGGCACTGCTGTCACACTCGAGCAAAATCTGCTTGCACAGTCTGCGACGCTCGGCGAAGATGGCCCCGCCTGGATCCGAATCTTCGAGCCACTTACTACCCGCTGGCATGACATTCGCGATGCCATCTTTCGCCCATTTTCGCCGTTCTCCGTGCCTGTCTGGAAGCATCCGCTGCTCATGGCACGTTTCGGTATTCCCGCGCTCCTGCCCGCCACCACGCTTGCGCGCACCCTCTTCAAAGGCGAGCGCGCACGCGGCCTCTTCGCCGGTCTTGCAGCCCATTCCTTCCTGTCGCTCGATGCACCCCTGAGTGCATCCTTCGGCCTGGTACTCGGGATGGTCGCGCACGCTGTCGGCTGGCCCATTCCGCGCGGCGGCTCGCAGGCCATCACCCGCGCACTGGTCGCGCATCTTGAATCACTCGGCGGCACTCTGCACCTGGACCACCGGGTCGACCGCCTGGATGATCTACCACCCGCTGACGTCATCATTGGCGATATAACACCACAACAGTTACTTAACATAGCAGGGGAACGTCTCACGCCGAGTTACAGGCGCGACATGCGGATGTACCGCTACGGCCCCGCGGCCTTCAAGATCGACTACGCCCTCAGCGTTCGCATTCCATGGAATGCGCAGGAGTGCCTTCAAGCCGCAACTGTCCATGTTGGCGGATCGCTGGAAGAAGTGGCTGCATCTGAAAGCGCCATGGCCCGCGGCCGCGTCGCAGAAAAGCCGTTTCTCCTGGTCGCGCAGCCGTCCCTGTTCGATGACACGCGCGTGCCGACTGGAAGCACTTCGCACGTCGCCTGGATCTACTGCCACGTCCCCAATGGCTGCACGGTTGACATGGTACCGGCGATTGAAGCCCAGATGGAGCGCTTTGCCCCAGGCTTCCGCAATTGCATACTCGCGAAGAGCGTACTGACGCCGGCGCGCCTGCAATCGATGGATGCCAACCTGGTTGGCGGAGACATCAATGGCGGCGCTATGAATGCTTCTCAATTCGTGCTGCGTCCCACGCGGCGCTTCTACAAAACATCGGCGCCCGATATATTTCTATGCTCCGCATCCACCCCACCGGGCGGGGGTGTCCACGGCATGTGCGGCCACAATGCGGCACGCGATGCATTGCGCTATCTCGCAGGATCCACCTAGCGGCGATCTACAGCTGCGGTTTGGTCGGCATGCCCGCCAGCACACCTAGTTCACGCTGCACCTTAGCCCATTGCTCCGGCTTCTTCTTCGTGCTGATAGGGGCATTAGGATCAGCATAGTATGCGTTGATGTCCTCTTTCAGGCCTGCGGGAATCTTCGCATCAGCATGCTTCGTGATCTTTGCCAGCAGTTCTGCATAGGTCTGATCCGTCAGTCGATAACCGCCGGGTTTTACCTTCGCGCCAGTGTCCAGGTCGCGGTTAGGAATTGACTGCTCTGCAGTTCCCAACTGGCTCAAAGTTTCACGCAGAGCCGTGGTACTGCGAACCACACTCTCTACATAATTCTCTTCTGTTTCGGTGGTCGGCCCTTTGATCGCGAGATAGGAGAGCGGCCCCCACTTCGGCACAATCACGATCACGCCTGCGAGCATGTGCGTACCGATGCCGGCCTTCTTCCGGTACGACTCCCAGCCATTTTCAAAGTCAGCCTGGGCAAGCTGCGCTCTGAATGCATCGAACGGTTCACCAGGCTCATCATCCGGCATGTTCTTCTTATGCAGCAGAGTCTCCGCGTACGCAATCCGCGGTAGAAAACTGCGTACCGCAAAGCGATAGATTCGCTCCACCTCGCGATGACGCCCGATGATCCTCGACTCATCTAGGCCGTACGTTTCGTAGAACGAGCGTCGCAGCAGATCACCCGGAACCTTCAATCCAACATGCCGCAGATACGCCGATGGAGCGAACCGCCGTTTGCCAATCCCGTTGATGTCAAAAGCGAACTCTGTGCGGACATGTGCATGCGGGTCCTGGTCATACGCGACCGATGGTCCATAGAGCTGTTCGAGCTTCGGGAACTCGACCGGGACTGCCAGGTTGACAGCATTCGTGTGTCCTTGAATATCGCCGACATAATGAGACAGCGCGCCGATAGCAAAGGCAAGTTCATCAGGGTTTCGGGCATTGCGCAGCAGGCTGCTGACAAAATCTCCCGAACGCACATAATGCGTAAGCTCGCTGAAAAACTCATTGCCGAACGGATAATAGCCCAGATCCTGGATCGCGCAGCCGCCATATGCATAGGCATGCGCCTCATTCAGTTCTGCTTCCGTCACATTTGGGAAACGCGCCAGCAGCACAGGACGGATCGAGTTCTTCCAGGTGAGATCGATCAATTGCTCATGCGTCAGGAATGAATACGCTGAACACCTTTGCCGGGAAAACAGGAGAAGCAGCAGCAGGCACATCATTGCCAGCAAACGATATGCCAATCGCAGTAGCGCACAACGCTGCTTCACTTCCATGCCATTCCTGGCGTCGCTATTGGCCATATGCATTTCAGCAATAGACCATGCTGCGTCTTCTTTGTGCAAGTTACAAAGAGTACCTACTGCATCAGCCACTACGGGGTAGGTTCACGCTTTCCCGAAATGTCGCGATGCAGATACCGCTTTGTGAGGTCGGGCAGGAATTCGTTCAGCAGTGCTCCGATTGTTCCCTCTGCTGTCACCACCAGGCCACGCTCGAAGGTAAGCCCGGCCCCGCGTTCATACGATGGGTAGTAGGCATTAGAGATACCACCGGCTGCGATATTACCCAGCACGTTTGCGTAGTTTGGCCCCCAGTTACCGTTATCACGCCTGGCCCAGACCGTGCTCTCGATAGCGAACAGAAAGCGGTGGCGGATCGGCCCATGACCTTGGCGGAAGTAGCGGGGATCTTCTTTCAGCAGGATCGGCAGTAACGCATTGCCGATCATATTACCGTCAAAGCTGTCTGCATAGTTTGCCGCGAAGCGCTTGCCATAACCCTCCCAGCCCATGCCGTAACCTTCGTACCTCACCACAGATTTCTGGCCTGCACTATTGGTCTTCGTTTCATAGTCGGGACCATGATCATCCGTTGCCTGGCCATACAGTGACACAATACCGGCCGTCACAAACGCGAAAGGATCGGTCGAGCTGTGGAAGGCAATCTTGATCTTCTGGCTCGGCAGCAAGGGCGGCACGTGCGCGTCATACGCAACGTTGAAGCTAGGCATCACACCCAGCGTGCGCTGGCTTTCCTGCTTCTTCACTTGGTCCTCTGTCATCTTGCCCGGCGCTGCAGGAGTGGTCCGCGGATCAGGCATTGTGGTCTGCTGACCGGACGATGGGCTCTGCGATGACGATGACGTCGTGTGAGAATCATAGCTCTCATGCAGCGACTCTACTGTCGGTAGAGGCGCATCGGGAAGTATGTTCGCAGCTACCTGCGTCCCGCCCTCTGCTGCCTGCGCATAAGAAGGCATCCCCTCTGCACCAAGAAGCAGTGCGAAGATGAAGAGCAATGGAAGAATGTGAGCGAACTGAAATGTGGAACGTTTCAAAGCCTTGTGCGATACGAATAATCGGATGATATTCCTGCTTTAATTGGTTTGACCTGGCTGACTCTCTACTAGGATTATCGCTTTGCAGACGTTTTTAAGACAGCTTTGGACGCAATTTGCCATTCCTTGCCTCAAAAGGACGCACTTTTATGAGCCTGTAAACTCAAGCCATGATTCTTCAGGATGAGACCTTCGTTGATCTGTCTACGGCAAATGGGCCGATGCGCACCTACATCTTCCGCCCGAAACAGAGCAGCCGCTATCCCGCTGTGATCTTCTATTCTGAGATTTTCCAGATCACCGGACCCATCCGGCGCTTTGCCGCTTTCCTGGCCGGGCACGGCTACCTGGTCGCTGTGCCCGAGGTCTATCACGAACTGGAGCCTGCCGGCACTGTGCTCGCCTATGACCAGGCCGGCTCTGACAAGGGCAACATCGACAAGTATGCGAAGAACCTTGCCTCCTACGACGACGATGCCCGCGTACTTGTCGAGCACCTGCAGGCCCGCTCTGACTGCACCGGCAAAATTGGCGCGCTCGGTATCTGCCTGGGCGGTCACCTCGCTTTCCGCTGCGCCCTGCAGCCCGCAGTCGCAGCAGCGGTATGCTTCTACGCGACCGACCTGCACTCGGCCTCCCTGGGCGCCGGAAAAAGTGATGACTCCTTGGCCCGCGCCGGCGAGATCAAGGGCGAACTTCTCCATGTCTGGGGACGACAGGACCCGCACGTACCACTCGAAGGCCGCAACAAAATCAAGGCGCGTCTGGACGAAGCCGGCGTCAACTTTCAGTGGTTAGAGGTCAACGGAGCGCACGCCTTTCTCCGCGACGAAGGCCCTCGTTACGATCCCGCTCTCGCCTTCCAATGCCAGGGCCTGATGTTAGAAGTATTTCACCGTCGTCTCACGATCGGATAAGCGCAGCCCATGGCCTGGTACACCATTGACGATCCCAAAGACCCACGCCTGGATGAACTCGCGAAGCAGTTTAATCTGCATCCACTTCATATCGAGGATTGCCGCAGTGAGAACGAACGCGCAAAGAGCGAAGAGATGCCCAACTACCTCTTCGTGCTCGTCAAGTACATCTACAAAACACCGCAGGGCGAGCCGAACTGGTCTGAGCTATGCATGTTCGTCGGCCACGATTTCTTCATCACTGTGCGCGACGCAGCCTATCCCGCCGATGTTGTTCTCAACTCCGCCCGCAAAGCATGCGACGCCGGCAATGCGGAGAGCAGGCCATCAAAGCTTCTCTATCTCATCCTCGACACGGTAGTCGATTCCTACTTCGTTAACATCGACCACATTGATGACCGCATCGACGACCTGCAGGATGCTGTTCTTGAAAAGCCGACACCTGAATTACTGGGACAAATCTTCGAAGAGAAGCGCAGGCTCACTGGTGTTCGCCGCGTCCTTGTCGGCATGCGTGAAGGTTCGACCCGCCTCACCAGCGAACATAGTCAGTTCATAGATTCCGACTTGTCGCTCTTCTTCCGCGATATTTCTGATCACGTCTACCGTCAGCTCGACCTGGTCGAAAGCCTGCGCGACCTGCTCAACAACACGCTCGATGTCTACCTGTCGAGCGTTGCCAACCGCACCAATCAAATCATGAAAGTTTTAACAGTCCTGAGCACCATCGCCCTGCCCGCAGTCGTCATTTCGAGCATCTTCGGCATGAATGTCAAAGGCGTTCCTTTCCTGAACTCCGATTACGGGTTTTTAGCCGTCGCCACCATGATGCTTACGTCAACTGCAGGTCTGCTCTGGATGTTGAAACGCTTCGGCTGGTTCTAGAGAAGTCATAAGTACGAGCGTGTCTCTCTGGCAATCCCGTTTTTGGATCTCGACCAAGCGGAGAGATCTGCGTTTCCATCCCACCCACTGTTACCCCGACAAACCGCAGTCGCACATTTGTCGTAATAACCGAAGCGCGGCGTGGCGACCTGCATCTTCTTTAATGAGACACCTCGTCATCCTCACCCGCCAAACATCTCGCACCCGGAGCGAATTCGAAGGACCTGCGTGGCCCCTTAGGCGATGCCGCAGGCGCAGGTAGCACGCTGGCAAGCGCGCATGTCCTGTGCCTTCTAATCCTTAAAAATTGCTAGCCGCCGCTCCTAGTGCACTGCTGACGCGACTACGACAGACGCAATCACGCCGGTCGCGACTGCTGCCAGCACATAATTCCCATCAACAGAACGCCACTCGTAGCCGCGTGGCGGCGCACTCAGATGATATTGCCGATAGTCGACACGCTGTGCCCGCGCCCAGTCGGCCTTCTGCATGTGATAGCCCTTCTTCCACTCGGAGTGCTGCACATAGTGAGCTGCGTGAGGATCGTCGTGGTGATCATCGTGGCGATCCTGGGCAAATAACATAGGACCAGTCAGGCTCGCCGACAGTGCGGAAATAACTAGAAGCTTGTAAACCTTTTGCATAAGTCTCCTTACTCAAGCTAAAAGTAAGACGATTGTCATTTAACGATGGTTTCAGCTTTCGATAGCTCCGCCGTGCTTGAAAAGTGCTTCATATCCTCAACAACATCATCCTGTCGATTGCTCATCCCATCATCAGGTCGGGTAATTTGTCACCGATGAGAAGGTCCAGCTCCTTCTGCCCTTTCAACGCAGAGCTGCACCCGCCAAAATATAAAAGCCCGGAGCAATCGCCCCGGGCTTTTATATTGATTAAATAATTAGCCGAAAGCTAACCGGTAATCCCGACCTTGCCGTACCACGGGTGAGCTGCTTCAAGCGCCTTGTTCACATTGGCGATGTTCTTCACACCCTGGTCATTGAGCCAGTCTTCAAACGCCTTCGCACCCTGCTTGGCATAGATCGGCACACCATCCGCCCAGGTCGCGCGGCCGCACAGAACACCGTTAAACGTGGTGCCGCTCTCCGCTGCCAGCGCAAGTGTCTCAATGAAAGTTGCATTTGTGACACCAGCCGACAGGTAGATGAAAGGCTTGTGCGTATTTGTCGCGGCATCGCGGAAATGCTGCAGCGCTTCTTCCCGCGTATACGCTGCTTCACCCTTGTATGACTTGGTGCCAGAAACAAACGCCATCTCGACCGGAACTTCCACTTTCAACACATCCACGTTGTACTTGGCCTTGCCAAACTCAGCCATCGACCCGGAGACAATATCGGGCTTCTTCTTTGCGTAATCGAGCGTCTTTTCGCCCTTGCCATGCACATCGTAACCAACGAATTCAAGAAAGAACGGGATGTCGTGCGCAATGCACTCGTCACCAATACGCTCGATGAAGGCATGCTTCTGGTCGTTAATGTCCGACGTTTCGTACGGCGAGTAATACAGCAGGATCTTGATGCAATCCGCGCCGGCTTCTTTCAGACGCTGCACTGACCAATGGTTGAGCAGATCCGGTAAACGTCCGGCCTCGGTTGCGTCATAGCCCGTCTTTTCATAGGCGAGCAGCAGGCCCTTGCCATTGCGATGGTGCGTTGCCGGCAGCCCGAATTCCGGATCGAGCAGGATCGCCGATGCATGCTTGGTCAGCACCGAGGTCACCAGCGATTTGAACTCTTCAAGCGCTTCTGCCGGAACATCTGCAATTCCCTTTTCTTTTGCAATGGATTTCTGCAGCGATCCGCGCTGGTCCATTGCTGCGGCGGCAATCACGCCGCGCTCATTCGATACTGCCTTCAATCCGGCTAGTTTTCCCGGGGTAAGCTTCGAGCTCATGAGTTCTCCTGGTTTCGTGTCGCTTCTTTTTTAAATGTCTGGACGCCGGAATTTGGACCGGCATGGCACGCCGCAATTGTATAAGACGCGACACCATGCTTGCTGGTCTGCCCTGCTCTGTTAAAGTTTCAACCGCGCGCTGAGATACCGAGCGCCATTGTCGGTTGCGCTGACAAACCGTCCGCCGCGAACTCGCCCGCCACATACCTGGGCCACGCCGCCGCCGCAATCATGGCAGCATTGTCTGTCGCGAGCGCGAGCGACGGAAATGCCACAGGCCGTCCCCGCTCTTTCCCTTCCACGGTAAAGCGTTCGCGGAGTTCGCGGTTGGCCGCCACACCTCCGGAAATCAACAGACTGGCAGCCCCATAATGCTCAGCCGCAGCAAACGTTCGGCGCGCCAGATTATCGACGACTGCGTATTGAAACGAGGCGATCAGATCGAGCGTTTCCTGGTCGCACAATGCAATTGCATCAGCCGGACGCGGGCTATCGATCGCAGCCAGTGCCGATCGACGCGCCTCGACAGCCTGCTTCATGCTATGCGTCTCCACGTAGCGCAGCACCGCCGTCTTGATGCCGCTGAAAGAAAAAAGCGTGTCGGCCGCAAGCGCCTGCTGCCAGGTCTTTGGATCCTGCTGCTTATGCGCCTTCGGCTTGATCTGCGCGAACGCAAAAGCCACAGCATGCGGGTTGCCATGCGCTGCGAGCGCGTCCATCCACGGCCCCCCGGGATACGGCAGCCCCAACAGCTTGGCAACTTTATCAAAGGCTTCGCCGGCGGCATCATCCACCGTGCGGCCAACGTTGCGATAGTGCCAGGTCGCGTCCTGTTGCCGCGCTAAATACAGGTGCGTGTGGCCACCGGAGACCACCAGCGCCAGCGCCGGAAGAGGCAGCCGCTGCTGATCGTTTTCGCTCTGCTGCAACAGCACTGCGTGGATGTGTCCCTCGAGATGATTGACCGCAATCAGCGGCTTGTTCAACGCGAATGCCAGCCCCTTTGCATACGTGATGCCGACCAGCAGCGCCCCAGCCAAGCCCGGGCCTTCCGTGACCGCAATCGCATCCAACTCCTGCAGCGTGATGTGTGCTTCTGCAAGCGCGGCACGGACGACCGGCACAATATTCCGCAGGTGCTCGCGCGACGCAAGTTCAGGGACAACGCCGCCATACGGCGCATGCAGCGCAATCTGCGAGGCCACGACGCTCGACAACTGGCGACGCCCTTCGACCACGACAGACGCCGCCGTTTCGTCACAGGAACTTTCAATGCCGAGAATCAATCCGCGAGCCCGCACTTCTCTATGATAGTGGGAATGCGAAGGTAGTCGAGAACAGGCAAAGCGAGTGCCCCCCTTCTCGCATTTGATACGTGGGGCTGGTCCAGCAGATGGGCGCATAAAAAAACATGAGCGAATTGCCGACACCAAAATCTGGAGCACAGCAGAAGGCCGCCGGCCACATCGTGAAAGGTCTGCGCGATGCCGGTTACGCAGCGTACTTTGCCGGGGGCTGCGTGCGTGATTTTCTCCTCGGCCGCGATCCGAAAGACTACGACGTCGCCACCAATGCCCTGCCGGAGCTAGTCCTAAGCCTGTTCCCCCGAACCTTCGCCGTCGGCGCACATTTCGGCGTAGTCCTGGTAGCGTCCGATGTCGACGGAGCCGAAGTCCTGACCGAGGTCGCAACCTTTCGCAATGACGGCGCCTACAGCGATGGACGCCACCCCGACGAAGTCCGTTTTTCGCAGAGCGCGGAAGAAGATGTGCAGCGGCGCGACTTCACCATCAATGGAATGCTGTTGGATCCGCTGTCAGAAAATTTCGACACAGCCGTCCTCGATTATGTGGGCGGCCGTGCCGATCTCGCGGCCGGTATTGTCCGCGCCATCGGTGACCCGGAGCGGCGCTTCGAGGAAGACAAATTGCGTATGCTGCGCGCTATCCGCTTTGCCGCGCGCTTTGAATTCAGCATCGAACCCGCGACCTTCACCGCTATCCAGAAGCTCGCAAAGAAGATCGACCAGGTAAGTCGCGAACGTATCCGCGAAGAACTTACCCGCATGCTTACTGAGGGCCATGCCCGCTCTTCATTCCTGCTGCTCGACGCATCAGGATTACTGGCCCAACTCCTGCCCGAGATTGCGAAGATGAAAGGTGTCGCACAGCCGCCCGAATATCATCCCGAAGGCGACGTCTGGGTGCACACCCTGCTGCTCATCCAGAAGCTTGAAGCCAACTGTTCACCGACCCTCGCGTGGGGCACGCTGCTGCACGATGTCGGCAAGCCGCCGACTTATCGAGAAGCCGCTGACCGCATCCGTTTCGATGACCACGCCGAGGTCGGCACCCGTATGGCCGAGGCGATTCTCAAGCGCCTCCGCTTCTCGAATGAAGAGTGTCAGCAGATCCTTCTGCTCGTTGAAAATCACATGCGTTTCGGCGACGTCATGAAGATGAAAGACTCGACCCTGAAGCGATTCTTTCGCCTGCCACACTTCGATGAACACCTTGCCCTGCACCGCATGGATTGCCTGTCCAGCCACGGCGGTCTAGACCTCTACGAATATGCGAAGGACCGTTACGAACACATGCCGGCAGAGCAGGTGCGCCCTGCGCTGCTGGTCTCCGGCAAAGACCTGATCGACGCAGGATATAGACCCGGACCGCATTTTAAAACGATGCTCGCCGCTGCCGAAGACGCCCAACTGGAAGGCCTGATTCACTCCCGAGAAGAAGGCCTCGCGCTGGTCCATAAACGCTTCGGCATGAATGTGTCATTCTGAGCAAAGCCAACAGGATTTGTCGTCTAGACCGGAGCACAGCGCTTCATTTGTCATCTCGACCGAATCGCCGCGCAGTGGAGAGATCTGCGTTTACTCCGCAACTCGCCAGCATCCCATCCAGCATCTCAGGAAGCTGTGTCCTCCTGAGCGAAGTCGAGGAGCTGTGCTCCTCAACCAGCCACAACCCTCACTGCCGCAATTTATAAAGCGCCCATGCCGCCAGCGTACTGGCGTCCTGGATCTTCCCATTTCGCATCATCTCTTCAAACTCCGCCACCGGCACGCGATGCACCACAAGATCATGCTCTTCCGCATCACGATCAACCTTGCCCATCGTTAATCCCTGCGCAAGGTAAACGAATTGTTTTTGATTCGCGAATCCATACGCAATATGCAGTGTGCCAAGACAAGTCATTGTCTCCGCAACAACCCCGGTTTCCTCCCGCAACTCACCGCGCGCCAGTTCTTCAGGATCAACACCAGCCTCTTCCCATCCACCCTGCGGGAGTTCGAGACACTGCTGCTGAATGGTGTAGCGGAACTGCTCGACCAGGTAGATAACGTCACCCAGTTTCTCGTCATGCTCGATCGCAAGAATGGCTGCGCAGTCGTCCTTGTCGACGACACTGTACATCCCGGCCACCCCGGGCTCATTCCCGTGATAGCGCTCAATCAGATCCTCGCGCAGTGTTAGCCACTTGTTGCGATAAACCTCGCGCGTACTTAACCTGCGAATGCCCATGCCTCAGAATGCCACATCTGTCGAATAAATATGTGGAGCAGCATCGTCGCCGCGGCAATTCAGAAGCAAGCTCGCACACCTTGGAGTCATCAGGGATTAGCCGCGGGCTGCCTTTCAGTGCGGTCATACCCTTATGGAAGACTTCGACCGCAGGCATGTCATGCGCGTGCCATCCTTCGCCATGTACCGTTATACGAATGGCTTTAGGCTGCTCGAGGAGCGGGAAAATTCCCGCGGTTCCAGGTTACAACTCAGCTCACCGGCCAAAAAATCCGCGACTCTTCTTCTCTTGTTTCTCTTGTGGTTCAGCCGGATGACCGATCTGCGGAGCATGTTTGTTTGTATGGCGTCCCTTTTCGAACACCACCATACTGTCGTAGAAGTGCATGGAAAGCGTGGAACGGGTAAATTCAGTAGCCGCCAGGGCATCACGCGAATGATCTGCATTCAATTCGTCGATCATGTCTTTACAATGTTCGATGAAAGTGCCCGTACGCCGCAATCCACCTTCATACTCGTTCCAGTAAGCAGTGTGTAGATCTTCTACAAGATAAACGCCGCTCTTGCTTACCTTGCCGTAAAGTGCGGCGAAGGATACTCCAATATGCGACATGACATGGCTGCCATCATCGATCACAATATCGGGATAACCAAACTCTTCGACTAAAGCAGCTAGAAATTTCTGATCTGACTGATCGCCGATACGGACCTCAACTTGGTCTTCGATAAACAGGGCTGCCTTCGGATTAATATCGATGCCTACGATACGGGCATGCGGTCCAAGGTAGCGCTTCCACATTTGCAACGAACCGCCCTGACCGCATCCGATCTCAAACAGAACAACATCTGTATTGCGGAAGCGCTCGAAATGCCGCTCGTACACAGGAAAGTAATGCTTCCACTTGTGGATCAGTCGCTTATCATTTGTCAGGAAGTCCAGCCAAAGGCTCATGTCTCTATATTGCTACGACTTATGCTGATTGTCAGCAAGCGCGGCTCGTTCACAGGCAAGGAATGAAGGGGAGTCATTCCGGCGCAACGGCCGCCCTTGAGAGGCAGAACAGCCCCGATAATCTGGAACTATTCTGCCCGGCAACGGACGCCATGCCAGCACCTATTTAAGTTGAGCCTGCGTAAATCGCTTGTCCACTTCGAGCCAGTTCACCACGTTCCACCATGCTTCCAGGTAAGCGGGACGCTTGTTCTGATATTTGAGGTAATAGGCATGCTCCCATACATCATTGCCAAGGATGGGATACTTGCCCGTGTGTAGCGGACTGTCCTGGTTCGGCGTCGTCACAATTTCGAGCTTCGAACCATTCCAGATCAGCCAGCCCCAGCCCGCGCCGAATTGTGCCGCGGTCTTTTCGTTGAACTGTTTTTTGAAATCTTCGAAGGTGCCAAAATCTTTCTTGATCTGGTCGCCGATCTTGCCTGAAGGCTCACCGCCGCCGCCCGGTTTCATGATCTCCCAGAACATGGTGTGGTTCACATGGCCGCCACCGTTGTTGCGGATGACTCCGCGAACATCTTCTGGCAGCGTCTGTAAATTCTTCAATAAATCTTCTGCCGAGTGCTTGCTCAGATCGGGATGCTTTTCGATCGCTCCGTTCAACTTGTCGATGTATGCCTGGTGATGCTTGTCATGGTGCAGCTTCATGGTTGCTTCATCGATGTGCGGCTCCAGAGCGCCGTCCTCATACGGCAACGCGGGTAATTCAAATGCCATGTTGTTCTCCTCGTCGATCGAACTAAGTGGTTCACACTTCGCTTCGTGAAACTCTGCTTCGTTACACTGCTCGTGCAGCGCCGTTCATCGCACCATTCTCTTCCATGGATGCGAAGTCTGCATGAATCGGTGCAGCAATCAGCTATTTGAGGCCAATTTCACGGGATAAGCAACCAGGCGGGAGCAGTCGCGCGAACATCTGTCATTGCATCGGAGCGCAGACAGTTTTGCCATCCCGACCGAAGCGGAGAAATCTGCGTTTCGCCCCCTGACCTGTCATCCACTGCGAACTTCCGCATCCCGAGCCAAACCACAGCTACCCAAAATACAGGGCCCCTGACCCGGGCATCTGCAGTTCTTGAAACCAACACGCCCGCAGGTGAGTCTCAATCGGGTAGATTGTTCATAGGCACTTCAGACCAGCGCATTCCACGAAACCCGGAATTAGGCAGTTGCAGCTTTTGAGGAACTGACACACTCGATTGGCCCGCCCCCGCATAACTCGCAGACAGTTGCTGATGGAGGCCGGAGCCTCGGGTGCACTTGCACTGGGAGCCCCCGCGATGGCCGCTGCCGCAGGTTTTCAGAACCAGCCCTTGCCGCCCGCCACCAAGGGGACCGGCCCGAAGCCGCAAAGCGAAACTGCGGAAGACTACGCCCATCCTGAAGGCGTTTTCATCAACCGGCCGCTTACCCAGGTCTCGAAGATTGCCGACGCAATGCTCGATGATATGGAAGGCCGCAACTGCGATTTCTTCTACAACGAAGCCAGCCCCAAGACCGGCCTGGTCCGTGACCGTGCGCCCTCTGAAGGCCGTTCCCTCAGCCGCGTCGCCTCGATCGCTGCTACCGGCTTCGGCCTCAGCGCCATGTGTATAGCGGCAAAACGCAATTATCTTCGCCCCAGCGACTGCGAAGCGCGCGTCGAGAAGACCCTGGCTTTCCTGCTGGAACAGTGTCCGCATGAGCACGGCTTCCTCTATCACTTCATCGATATTGAAAGCGGCCAGCGCATGTTCGGCAGCGAGCTGTCGTCCATCGACACTTCGCTGCTGATGTGCGGCATCCTGCATTGCCGCCAGTACTTCGAGGGCAACTCCCGCATCGCCGCTCTCGCCACTACTCTCTACCGCCGCGTCGACTGGGAGTGGATGCTCAACGCCGGCACTACCCTTTCCATGGGCTGGCTGCCCGACCAGGGCTTTCTCAAGCATCGCTGGGACATCTACGCCGAACTGACCACCATGTACCTGATGGCCATCGGCTCGCCCACGCACCCGATCCCCGCTGCCACATGGGACGCGTTGGAGCGCCCCATCATCCAGTTCGGCGGCATCGACTACATCAGCGGCGTCGCGCCTCTCTTCATCCACCAGTACCCGCAGGCGTGGGTCGACTACCGCGACAAACGCGACAAATACGCGAACTACTTCACCAACTCCATCGCTGCCACCCGCGCACACCAGCTGTGGTGCATGGTCCTCGGCCAGAAGTTCAACTGGATCGACCAGGGCCTATGGGGCATTTCAGCGTCAGACTCGCGCCAGGGCTATCGCGTCTGGGGAGGGCCGCCGGATATGGGCCCGCTCGACGGCACAGTTGTGCCCTGCGCCACGGCCGGTTCGCTCGTCTTCCTGCCCGCCGAGTGCTCACACGTCCTGCTCGGCATTAAGGATCGTTTCAAGGAAAAAGGCTATCAGCGCTACGGTTTCGTGGACGCCATTCAGCCTAAAGTCAACTGGTTTGCCGAAGACGTCATCGGCATCGATGTCGGCATCGGCCTGCTGATGGCCGAAAACCTGCGCTCCGGCTTCGTCTGGGAAAGCTTCATGAAGAACCGCGAGATCCAGCACGCCATGCGCGAAGTCGCCTTTCACCCCGATCCCGACGCGAACACCCAGGTTCTGTAACTGTTCTGTACCCCGAGCCGCTCCTTTCGTCACCACGAGCGAAGCGGAGGACCTGCATTTACCTGCCCGCCACAGACGTTTCATCCTGAACGAAGTCGAAGGACCTGCGTCCCCTCCACCGGCCACATCGCTCCACCGGGATTCCCGATACGACACAATCAGTTGATAGATTTGCGAGACCGCAACCTCCCGTGGCGCATCCTTGCACTAGCATTGGTCTAGACGTGGGAGACGGAGTGGATGAGCGAGCCTGAACTGCAATACCGCTGGATCGAAGGTCAGGGAGAAGCTTTCGGAGCCCCTGGAATCGCGCCCCGATGGACGTCAAGTGAAAAAAACACTGTCTGCACTGCGTATTCAGCCTCAAGCCGCCTGTGGTTCACCACCTCTCACGGCATCCTCAACGAGATCTTCTATCCCACCATCGACAAGCCGCAAACCCGCGATCTGGGCCTGCTCATCACCGACGGCGAAACATTTCTTCACGAAGAAAAGCGCGACCTGCTCTCCACCTTCGCCTACATTGACCCGCACGCGCCGGCGCCGCTGATCGTCAACCACTGTCCCGAGGGGCGCTACACGCTCACCAAGGAGATCATCTCCGACCCGCACGCCCCCGTCGTTCTGATGCGGGTGCGGCTCACGGGCCATGCAGACTGGATCGATCGCCTGAAGATCTATGCACTCCTCGCTCCCCATATCCAGGTGGGCGGGGCCGGCAACTCCGCGCGTTCTCTCGACATTGCGGGACGCCGCGTCATTCTGGCATGGAAGGGCGGCACTTCACTCGCCATGACCACTGACCGAGGCTTCAGGCGCACCAGCTGCGGCTTCGTCGGCGCCAGCGACGGCTACCGTGACCTAATGCGCAATTACCGGATGGAATGGGAGTTCGGCTCGGCACTTGATGGCAATCTGGCCGTCATGGGGGAGATCGATCTTGGGCCAAATCATGAATTTATCCTGGCCATCGGGCTGGGCGGCGGCCACCATGCCGCCCTGACACGCACTATCGGCTCCCTCAATACGGATTTTGACGAACACAAAGACCGTTTCATCGAGCAATGGAAGCGTTCGTCCGGAGCGAAGGAACTGGAAAAATTCTCCGGCGACGGGGGCAAACTTCTCCGCACCAGCCACAACATGCTGCTGGCACACGAGGACAAGACCTTCCCCGGCGCATTTATCGCCTCGGCGTCGATTCCCTGGGGCCAGGCTGCGTCGGACGACGACCTGGGCGGCTACCATCTCGTCTGGACGCGTGATATGGTGCAATCGGCTACCGCCCTGCTGGCCATGGAACGACCGCAGACCTCCCTTCGCGCGCTTATCTATCTTGCCTGCACGCAGAAGCCGGACGGCGGCTTTGCGCAGAACTTCTGGGTCGACGGCCGTCCCTACTGGACCGGCATGCAGCTCGACGAGGTGGCTTTCCCAATCATCCTCGCCTGGCGTCTGTGGATGCTCAGCGCCATCCATGACTTCAACCTGGTGGATTTCGTCGAGCGCGCCGCCGGCTACCTGGTCCGCCACGGCCCGGTTACACAGCAGGAGCGATGGGAAGAGAACAGCGGCTATTCGCCGTCCACCCTGGCAGTCGTGATCAGCGGCCTGGTGTGCGCCTCGGATCTCATCGCAGCCTACGGTTCCGCCGAGCAGGCTGCATTCCTGGGCGAATACGCCGACTGGATCGAAAGCCATCTCGAAGACTGGACCGTCACCGACCACGGGGTTCTGCATCCCGAGGTCAAACGGCATTACATGCGCATCCGGCCTGCAGCCTGCGGCGATCCGTACGCCCGACCCGGCTGCGAAGCCGCGACCGTCCACATTAACAACCGCGAACCCGGCGAACGCACCGAATTTCCTGCGCCGGAGGTGATCGATGGCGGGTTCCTCGAACTGGTCCGTTACGGCATCCGCAAGGCCGACGACCCGCTGATTATCGATTCGCTCAAAGTCGTCGACGCAATCCTGAAGATCGATACCCAGTACGGCCCCTGCTGGCGTCGCTACAACCACGACGGCTACGGCCAGCGCAAAGATGGGACGGCCTTCAAGGTCTGGGGCCAGGGTCGCGCCTGGCCGCTGCTGACCGGTGAGCGCGCTCACTATGAACTGGCAGCCGGCCACGACGTGAAACCCCTTATCAAAGCCATGGAAGGCTTCAGTTCACTCGGCGGCATGCTGCCGGAACAGATCTGGGACCATGCCGACCTTTCGGAAAAGGGCATGCTCTATGCCCGGCCGTCCGGTTCAGCCATGCCCCTGGTCTGGGCGCACGCCGAGTACCTGAAACTACTGCGTTCAGTCCATGACGGTCGCGTCTTTGACCGTTTGTCCATCGTTGAAGAGCGGTACGCCCATCCCCGCACCAACCACGGAGTCGAGATCTGGTTGATGATTCGGCAAACCGGCCAGATGCAGGCCGGCCGCAAGCTCCGTCTGGTGATGGAACAGGACTTCCAGATGACCTGGACGAGAGACAACTGGGCAACCACCCAGCACACCAATAGTCGGCCCATCGGCTCTGCCGGCCATTATGCCGACATCCCCACCGAAAAAGATGACACCGGCCGGCTTGAATGGACTTTTTTCTTTCCCGCAGAACAGCGCTGGGCGGGTCGCAATTTTACCCTCGAATTGGAATCGGCGAAGACGATGTGACAAGATTGACAGGACTGACATCCAATCGATGCAGTGAGTATGCCACGAAACTTGGGTCCCGATTTTCGCCAAATCATTTTGTCATCCGACCAAAGCGCGGTGGAGGCATCTGCATTGGCATCGACTCAGCACCTTGTCATCCCGACCGAAGCGTAGTGGAGGGATCTGCAATTACACAACTCAACAAGCACGTCGACATTTCAACATCGACAACGAACGATTCACGAAACTTGCAACAAATCTGCCCGACTTTGAAAGGGCCGATACGTAGGGACGGAAAAATCAAGTTTTGGGCCACGTGGAACCCAGTAGACGTATTTTGAACCCGATCTGCAGCCGCCGGTGCGTAGCCCGGCCAGATCGAACCAGAGATTTGAAAAGGGAGATAGACCGATTATGAGCGAACTCGATCAATTATCGATCAATACACTGCGCTTTCTCGCAGTTGATGCAGTAGACAAAGCCAAGAGCGGACACCCCGGAGCGCCCCTCGGCGATGCTCCGATGGCCTACCTGCTGTGGCACAAGTACATGAAGCACAATCCCAAGAACTCGCTCTGGGCAAACCGGGACCGCTTCGTGCTGTCGAATGGCCACGCGTCGGCGATGCTCTACAGCCTGCTGCACCTCTCCGGCTACAAGGTTTCGCTTGAAGATTTGAAGCAGTTCCGCCAATGGGGTTCAAAAACTCCTGGACACCCCGAATATCACCACACCGATGGCATTGAAGTCACCACCGGCCCCCTCGGCCAGGGTTTCGCTGCCAGCATCGGCATGGCAACGGCCGAGAAGCACCTTTCAGCCGTCTACAACAAGCCTGACTACAAGATCGTCGACCACTACACCTATGTCATCTGCGGTGATGGTGATCTGATGGAAGGCGTCTCGCACGAAGCAGCCTCGCTTGCCGGCACCCTGCAACTGGGCAAGGTCATCTGTCTGTACGACGACAACCTGATCTCGCTCGATGGACCGACCGACCTCTCCTTCACCGAAGATGTGATTGAGCGCTTCGAAGCCTACCACTGGCATACGCAGTTCGTGGACGACGGCAACGATCTCGATGCCATCAGCCGCGCTATTGAAAATGCCAAGGCCATCACTGACAAGCCTTCGCTGATCGCCGTCCGCACTGTCATCGGTTATGGCAGCCCGGGCGCCGGCACCAATAAAGTTCACGGCGAAGCTATGAACGAAGCCGATGCGAAAGCCACCAAGAAGAAGCTCAACTGGCCGGAAGATCAATTCTTCTACGTGCCGGAAGAAGCTGCCAAAAACTGGGGCCAGATCGTCACCGACGGGGCAAAATACGAAGCCGAATGGAACGAACTGTTCGCGAAATACAAGAAGGAGTTCCCCGAACTCGCCGCGCAGTTCGAGCGCACCTATGACGGCAAGTTGCCCGACGGCTGGGACAAGAGCCTGCCGATCTTTCCTGCGGACAGCAAGCCCCAGGCTACCCGTACCGCTGGCAATACCGTGATGCAGGCCTTCGCCAAGGTGCTGCCGGAAGTCTTCGGCGGCGCAGCGGATCTGACTGCCTCGACCAAGACCATCCTGAAAGACGGCGGCAACTTCCACGTCGAACCGACCGGCCGCAACCTGTTCTTCGGCGTTCGCGAGTTCGCGATGTGCGCCATGGTCAACGGCATGGCCGTCCACGGCGGCGTCATTCCTTATGGCTCTACCTTCTTCGTCTTCTCCGACTACTGCAAGCCGGCCATCCGCCTGGCTTCGCTGATGAAGTCGCACTCCATCTTCGTCTTCACGCATGACTCGGTTGCACTGGGCGAAGACGGGCCGACTCACCAGCCGATCGAGCACCTGATGGCGCTGCGCGCCGTGCCGAACCTGATCGATCTTCGTCCGGCCGATGCCAACGAAACCTCTGCAGCCTGGGGGATCGCGCTGTCGACCAAGGCACCGTCGTTCTTCGCACTCTCACGTCAGGATCTTCCGATTCTCGATGCTGACAAGTACAAGGTCTTCGAGGGCGTTAAAAAGGGCGCCTACATCCTGGAAAGTGGTGGCGACAAGCCTGACATCCTCATCGTCGCAACTGGCGCTGAAGTCTGGACGGCCCTCAATGGCGCGAAAGCATTGAAGGAGCAGGGCATCACGGCTCGCATCATTTCCATGCCGAGCTGGCGGCTCTTTGAAGAGCAGACGGATGCCTACAAGGACGAGATCTTCCCCGCTCACCTGCCCAAGCTGGCCATCGAAGCCGGCGCAACCCTGGGCTGGTGGAAATGGGTCGGCCGTCACGGCGAAGTCATCGGCCTCGATCGCTTCGGCGCTTCAGCTCCTGGCACCAAGGCGCTTGAAGAGCTTGGCTTCAGTACCGAGAATGTCGTCAAGCATGCCAAAATCCTCATCGAAAAGGCCAAGGCCTCCAGTCCCGATCGGGCGGAGGTCGTCACGGCGGCAGCTCGATGAAGCTGGTGATTGCCGCTGATCATGCGGGCTTCCCCCTCAGGGAGGAAGTCCGCGTGTACCTCGAGAAGGAAGGACATGAAGTCGTCGATCTTGGCGCGTATCACGCCGAAGCTGACGATGATTATCCTGACTTTGCCGAAGCCGTCGGCAAGGCACTGATCGCTGGCAAGGCAGAACGCGGCGTATTGATCTGCGGCAGTGGTGTGGGCGTCTGCATCGCTGCCAACAAGATGCCGGGCATCCGCGCCTGCATGTGTCACGACACCTATTCCGCGCACCAGGGCGACGAACATGACGATATGAATGTACTGGTAATGGGTGCCAGGATCATCGGACCCGCACTGGCCTACGACCTCGTCGATTCGTATCTGAAAGCAACCTTCCAGAGCCAGGAACCGCGCTTCGTCCGCCGACTGAACAAAACCAGGGCAATCGAGCCCCCCAACTGTCCCGGTCCTGCAATCTCCAAGTGGGCAATTCGAACCCGTTTCAACACCGTTTTCACGAATATTGTTGCGCCGAGGTTTTCCTTCAGGACATCTAGCTGTTAACGGTTTTTAACGCAGGCCAGGCGCCACGAGAGCGTCGGCACCTCACGGGTATCCCGACAGGGACAGCCTTCATGAACAACGAGAACAGGGAGAACCAAGATGGCCGCGACTACCCACGTAACACCGCAGACAAACGAAGCTGTAAAGAGTGTCGAGCGCATTCCCGAACCAACCGTAGTCGTCATCTTCGGTGCCTCCGGCGACCTCACCAAGCGCAAACTGCTGCCTGCGCTCTTCCATCTCGAACAAGCCGGCCTGCTGCCCGAAAAATTCGCCGTAGTCGGCGTCGCCCGTCGCCCGCTGCAGGACGAGTTCACGAAAGACATGCAGGAAGGCATCACCAAGTACGGCGGCGTCGAAGAGAGCGATGAGGAGCTTGCGCCCTTTATGAAAAAGGTCCGCTACCACGCGATGAACTTCGATGACCACGAAGGCTACGCGAAGCTCGACCAGCTTCTGTCCTCCATCGACAAGGAGATCGGCACCAGCGGCAACCGTCTTTTCTATCTCTCGACCGCGCCTGAATATTTCGCTGACATCATCCACCAGCTCGGCGATCACAAGATGGCGAAGCCCGCAAAAGGCACCGTGCACGTCATCATCGAAAAGCCTTTCGGCCACGATCTCGACTCTGCGAAGGAGTTGAACGATGACGTCAACCGCGTCTTCGACGAAGGCCAGATCTTCCGCATCGACCATTATCTGGGCAAGGAGACCGTCCAGAACATT
This sequence comes from uncultured Acidobacteriaceae bacterium, assembly GCA_964245665.1. Classification (GTDB taxonomy): domain Bacteria; phylum Acidobacteriota; class Terriglobia; order Terriglobales; family Acidobacteriaceae. The sequence continues at coordinate 49,641 of CAXTNK010000007.1, read as the reverse complement.
CTTGTCTTCCGTTTTGCCAATGGTATCTTCGAGCCGCTGTGGAACCGCAACTATATCGACCACGTGCAGATTACGGCTGCTGAAGAGATCGGCATCGAGGGTCGCGGCCCGTTCTACGAAAAGGCGGGAGCCCTGCGCGATGTCGTACAGAACCATGTCATGGAGTTGCTCTCCTTCGTTGCCATGGAGCCGCCCATTTCCTTCGAAGCCGAAGCCTTGCGGCGCGAAAAGCTGAAGGTCTGGCAGGCCATCCAGACTGTCGAAGACGACAACATCGTTCGTGGCCAGTATGGTCCCGGCAAAGTCGATGGAAAGGACGTGAAGGGTTACCGCGAAGAAGATCGCGTTGATCCGCAGTCCGGCACCGAAACCTTTGCCGCTTTGAAACTGGAAATCGAAAACTGGCGCTGGGCTGGCGTCCCCTTCTACATCCGTGCCGGCAAGCGTCTCGCCAAGCGGACCACCGAAATTTCCATCCAGTTCAAGATGCCGCCGCAACTCCTGTTCAAAGACCTGAGCGCGGGCAAGTGCAGTGAACTGCAGCCGAACGTCATCACCATGCGCATCCAGCCGGATGAGGGCATTTCGCTCCGTTTCAGCTCGAAAGTTCCCAGCCCGAACATGGAAGTCTGCCCGGTAATCATGGACTTCAATTACGCCGAAGCTTTTGGCAAGTCGTCCGCCAACGGCTACGAACGGCTGCTGCTCGACGCCATGCTCGGCGACGGCACTCTGTTTGCACATCGCGATGGCGTTGAGGCAACATGGTCACTCCTGACACCGGTTCTGGAGAAGTGGGCGAGCACCAAGCCGAAGGATTTCCCTAATTACGAAGCTGGCACCTGGGGACCAGAGGCTGCACATGACCTGCTCGACCGCGATGGACGTGCCTGGAGAAAGCTGTAACATCCATCAATCTCGATAGAAAGCTCTGCGCGCGGCAGTCCACCAGGGCGGCCGCGCACATCCAAGAAGATCATGCCCGGAAAGAAAAAGACCCAGGTCGAGTACTTCGTCTACGAAGATGCAGCTGCTTTCGCGCAGCATGCCGCCCGTTATTTCAGTGAACAGATCACCGACGCTGTCGCCGCCCGCGGAGTTGCGCGCATCGCCATCTCCGGCGGAAACACGCCCAAGCCCGTTTTCGCCCTGCTCGCAGCCGAGCCTTACCTTTCGAGCGTCCCCTGGGCCAAGGTCCAGCTTTTCTGGGTGGACGAGCGCTCGGTCGCGCCCGATGAGCCGGACAGCAACTATGGCATGACGAAAAAAGCGCTCCTCGACAAGGTGCCGATCCCGGCTGCAAACATCTTCCGTATGGAAGGCGATCTGAAGCCCGAAGAAGCCGCTGCGAAATATGAGTCGGCCATCCGCAATACCCTCCGGCTCGAAGGCGCGGAGTTGCCGACCTTCGACCTGGTCGCGCTCGGCATGGGCGATGATGGCCATACGGCTTCCCTGTTTCCGCACACCGAAGGCCTGCATGAATTCGGCCGCCTGGTCATCGCCAACCATGTTCCGCAGAAGGATACCTGGCGCATCACCCTCACCTCGCCCGTGATTAACCAGGCCCGTAATGTCATCTTCCTGATCCAGGGTGCTGACAAGGCCTCGCCGCTCAAGCGCGTTCTGCTGGGCAATTACGACCCCGAGACGCTGCCGTCGCAGCTCATCCAGCCGGCGACCGGCAAGCTCACCATCCTGCTTGACAAGGCTGCCGCCGCTGAACTGCCACCAACCGTTGAATCAGGCGGCCAGCTCGAGGTCACCCGATGATTCTCGCCGGTGACGTAGGCGGCACGAAGGTCGATCTGGCGCTCTACAACTTCGAACAGGGCAATCTCAGGCCTGTTACTGAAAAGAAATATCACGCGCCATCCTACACTTCTCTTGAAGCAGTCGTGCGGGAATTTCTTGAAGAAGCGAAACCGGTTGAAGACATCACTGCAGCCTGCTTCGGCGTGCCCGGCCCTGTCCGTAACGGCAGGTTGAAGCTTACTAACCTTCCCTGGTCACTCGATACCCGTGAACTGTCGCTCGGGCTCAAAATCGATCACCTGTTCCTCATCAATGACCTTGAAGCCAATGGCTACGGTATACCCGAACTGCCGCCGGACAAGATCTTCACACTAAGCCCCGGCGACCCGAGCGTCGTCGGCAATCGCGGCCTCATCGCCGCGGGAACCGGCCTGGGTGAGGCTGTCCTCGTGTGGGATGGGAAACGCTACATGCCGATGGCTTCTGAAGGCGGCCATACCGACTTCGCGCCGCGCAGTGAAGAAGAAATTGAACTTCTCCGGTACCTCTGGCGCACGCTGAAAGGCCGTGTCAGCTACGAGCGTGTCGTTTCGGGCCTCGGCATCGCCAATGTTTACGCTTTCCTGCGTGACGAGAAGAAAATGGACGAGCCCTCATGGCTCAAGGACCGCATGGCGACCGAAGATCCCAATGCTGTCATCGGCGAACTGGCGGAGTCAGGCGAGAGTGAACTCTGCGCGCACACCATGGACCTGGTCATCTCGGCCTATGGCGCCGAAGCCGGCAACCTGGCGCTCAAGATTCTCGCCGTCGGCGGCATCTATATTGGCGGGGGCATCGCGCCGAAAGTGCTCAGCATGATCCGTCGCGGCAGCTTCATGAAAGCCTTCACCGATAAGGGCCGCATGAGCGCCCTGCTTGAACAGACGCCCGTCCACGTGATCCTCGAAAGCCGCGCAGCCTTGATCGGCGCAGCGAGCTACGCAGAAGCACGGGCTACTGAACTCGGTGGCCACTCCTCGCGCGCAGCCTCGGTCGGCTTCACGGCGAAACCCTATTGATCCCGAACGAGCCCAACAGGCTTTTGAGAAAACCAGAATGAGCAATGCAACTTCAAGCCGGGTGGTATCCATCCCGCAGCCGATCCGCAAAACTTCTATCGTTGCATCCTTGATGCTTGCCGCCTTCGCTGCGATGCCGCAACTGGCCGAGGCGCACACCCTTCTGCAGAAATCCGATCCTGCGCCAAACACCATCCTCCATCCAGGCTCACATCTGTTCGTCCTGCTGTACAACTCGCGTGTCGACGCAGCCCACTCCTCGCTCAGCCTGCTGCAGGGAGAAAAATCAGAATCTCTCCCGGTCGATACGAAGGCAGCGCCGAACGTGCTGCGCAGCGAAGCCGGATCGCTCCATCCCGGCCATTACATCCTGCGCTGGCAGGCGGTCGCGAGCGATGGCCACATCTCGCGCGGCGAAATTCCATTCGAAGTCAAGTAGAGTGACGCCGATCGCGACGGAGGGCGCTCCTTGATCTGGCTCTCCCGCGACTTTGACCTGCTCACCGTCCTGCTCCACGCCGTCATTCTTTCGTCAGAAGCACTGCTGCTGGGCGGAATCTTCTTTCTGCTGATCACCGCCCCCACCGTCACTTTGAGCGCACCCATAGAGAGAGCCTGCCGCCGCATTATGCAGGCTTCCGCGTGGGTGCTCGTCTGCGCCGAAGCCGCAACCATCGCAGTCACCAGCGCGACCATGCTTGTCGGTTCAAGCCTCGGGGTTCACGACCTGCTCAGCGCCTCCTACCTTCAAGCTGAAGTTGTGACTATCGTCTGCGCAATTCTGCTGGCCCTGCTGATCAGGTTCATGCCAGTGTTGACCCTGCCTCTACAGGCCGCGGTAATTTTTCTGGGTGCCGGTGTCCTCGCCTCCATCGTCTTCCTGAGCCACTCCTTCAGCCAGATGGAGCACCGCGCACTCCTGGCCACGCTCACGACACTCCACCACCTCGGCACGGCTGCATGGATCGGCGCGATGCCATACCTGCTCATTACTCTCGCGCCTATCAATTCCGGAGTCGGGAGTGACAGCACCAGACAAGCTTCCAGGCTGGTCCGCCGCTACTCCGCCATGGTTCTAGTCAGCGTTCCCGTGCTGATCGCCGCAGGCTTCGGCATGGCCTGGTTCTACGTCGGCGCTGGCATGAAGATGCTGCCCGGCCTGTACGGTTCGTCTTACGGACTGATGCTGCTGGCGAAAATCTACCTCCTGCTGCTCATGATCGCCCTTGGCGCTGGCAACTGGTACCTGCTGCGGACTTCAGGCATGCTCCCAGCAGCGTTCATGCTCCGTCTGCGCCGCTTCAGCGAAGCCGAAATCGGACTGGGCTTCACCGTCCTGCTGGTGGCCGCGTCGCTCACCGCGCAGTCGCCCGCCTCTGACCTGCAGCCCGACCAGCTGCTCTCGGCGCATGCTTACCGCGTCCGCATGGAGCCCCGCTGGCCGCGACTTACCAGCCCATCGTTCAGTGCCCTCAAACCGCCCACCTCGTTGCGCGCAGGGCTGGAACAGCACCAGTTCGGCGCCGGCAGCCTCAACGATGTCATGGACGACGCGTGGTCGGAATACAATCACCATTGGGCCGGCATCATGGTCCTTCTCGCCGGCTTCCTCGCCCTTCTCGCCTCAACCGGCAAGCGATCCCTGCGCTGGGCGCGTTACTGGCCAATCTCGTTCATCGGCCTGGCTGTTTTCATCGTCCTGCGCGCCGATCCCGAAGCATGGCCACTCGGCCCAAGGCCATTCTGGGCCAGTTTTTCCTATCCTGATGTCCTCGAGCATCGCCTTGAAGCCCTGCTCATCACCGGTTTTGCCGCCTTCGAATCCGCCGTTCAGTCAGGTAGATTACGCGTTGCCTGGGCCAGGTATGTCTTCCCGCTCATTTGCGCCCTGGGCGCG
>CAXTNK010000007.1:43505-44918 GCA_964245665.1 uncultured Acidobacteriaceae bacterium | reverse complement strand
CTGCTGCTGACCCACAGCCACGGTTTCACCGACATGCCCTCCGAGGCGCTGGCTGAAGCCAGTCACACGGCCATCGCTGTCCTCGGCGCTACTGCTGCCTGGGCGCGCTGGCTTGAACTTCGCCTCGATGGCAACAGCGAAAGCGCTCGCCAGGAGCGGATCGCCGGCACGGTATGGCCAATTGCGCTCATGCTGGTCGGACTGGTCCTGCTGGATTATCGTGAAAGATAGCCGCCGATCAATCGTTTCGACGCATCAGTCAATACAAAGACGCTTTCTGAAACGGGTCCAACCCATAGAAACCTGAAGCGCGGCTTGCCGGCCATGGAGATCTCCTTGTCTTTCCGAAACACTCGTTTTTGCTGTCTTGCCTCTTTTTTCGCTGTCATCCTTTCGCTACCCTGCCCGGCCAACGCACAGCAGGCCGCTCCAGTTGCCACAGAGCCTCACGGCGTTCACGCTGCCTCCGTCCTGAATGGGCTAAGCGACGACCTGCAGACCCTCTCGCACTCCGTCGAACCCACTGTCGTGAAAATTTACGCGACCGGCCTCGCCCCCGTTTCCGATAACTCCGATCACACCTCCTTCCTCGCCCAGCAGCGCATGCTTGGCTCCGGCGCCATCATGGACGCGAACGGTTATATCCTCACCAATGCGCATGTCGTGCAGCATGCGCGCTCGCTCAGCGTGCTGGTCTCTGACGTCTCCGGCGCTCAGACTGCTCCCGACAGCAGCCGCAGCGAGCCTCCCGCAACCGCGCTCCCGGCTCGCATCATCGGCATGGATACGCTCTCTGATCTCGCCGTCATCAAGGTCGACAAAACGGGACTGGCCGCCCTCAAATTCGGCGATTCCGATCGCACCCATCCCGGTGAACTTGTGCTTGCCTTCGGCAGTCCGCTTGGCCTGCAGGACAGCGTCTCGCTTGGCGTCATCAGCGCGGTCAACCGGCAGCTCGATCCCGACAGTCCCATGGTCTACATCCAGACCGACGCAGCCATCAACCCCGGCAACTCCGGCGGTCCTCTGGTCGACATGGAAGGCAACCTGGTCGGCATCAATTCCATGATCGAATCGCGGTCCGGCGGTAATGAAGGCGTCGGCTTTTCCATCCCCAGCAACACGGCTAAGATCGTCTACGAACAGCTCATCAAGTACGGTCATGCCCGCCGCGGTTCGCTCGGCATCTTCCCAACGAACCTGACGCCAACACTTGCGAAAGGCCTCGGCCTGCAGCGCGACACTGGCGTCATGATCCAGGACATACTGCCTGATTCACCAGCAGCACACGCCGGTCTGAAAATCGGCGACATCCTGACCACGGTCGATGACAAACCACTGCGCGACACGCGTGAACTGGCGGTGCGCATGTTCCGCGAACGTCCCGGCGAGGTCGTACATCTTGGCGTGCTT
>CAXTNK010000007.1:30575-43368 GCA_964245665.1 uncultured Acidobacteriaceae bacterium | reverse complement strand
ATACAACGACGACTAATGTTGCCATAACAGTTACTGAATCCAAACGCGATGCCGCCAGCCTGATCGATCCGTCGAAGGCGGACGAATACGTCGTCCCCCGGCTCGGCGTGCTGGCAGTTGCCATCGAAGGCGAACTCGCGCAGTCCATCGGCACGCAGCGTGAACCCGGCGGATTGCTGATTGTCGCCCGCACCTTCGGAGCCTCGGCAGCCGAGGTCGACTTAAAGGTCGGCGACATTGTCTATTACGCCGATCGCACCAAGCTCGATTCACTCGATACACTCAAAAACTTCATGCTCAATCTCAAGCCCGGCGACTCTGTCGTCCTCCAGGTTGAGCGCAACTCGCAGCTGTCCTTCGTTCCGTTCAAATACGAAGATTAACAACGTAAAATAGCAGTACATCGACACAAAACAGCACCAGCACGACGCTTTCTGGCAGTCATTTCACACACATTTGTAAAGGGCTCATGCAAAGACACACTTCGTTCTTCCCACGGCTGCAAAAACTTGGCATCCTCTGCGGAATTTTCACCGCTCCCTTCTGTTCACACCTTTCCGCACAGCGTCTTCCGCAGAATGTAGTCCCGGAACATTACACCCTCAACCTCACTCCGGACCTGGTTGCCGCGAAATTCACCGGCACTGAGACGATCGACGTGACGCTCTCGGCGCCGGCGAATACGATCACGCTGAACGCGGCAGAGATTCAGTTCGCTACTGTTACCGCAACTATTTCATCTAAAAATTATCCGGCGCAGGTGAGCCTGGACCCGGCCAAACAGCAGGCCGCCTTCACTTTTTCCGAGGCGCTTCCCGCCGGGAATGTGAAATTGAACATTTCCTACACAGGCATTCTGAATGGTGAATTGCGCGGCTTCTACCTGTCGAAAACAGCAAAGCGCAATTATGCCGTCACGCAGTTTGAACCGACTGATGCGCGACGCGCGTTCCCATCGTTCGATGAGCCGGCGATGAAGGCGACCTTCGACATTACTGTTGTCGCCGACAAGAACGACACCGTTATTTCAAACACGAATATCATCGCGGATACGCCTGTTTCTCCCGCGAAACATGCCGTGCATTTTGCGACCACTCCAAAAATGTCGACGTATCTTGTTGCCTTCCTGGTGGGTGATTTTGCCTGCACGTCAGGCGAAGCTGATGGGGTGCCGATCCGCTCCTGCGCTACTCCGGACAAGGTGGAGGAAGGTAAGTACGCGCTGAGTGCCGCTGAATTTGTCCTGCACTATTACGACACTTATTTTGGCATCAAGTATCCAATGCCGAAGCTCGACATGATTGCGCTGCCGGACTTTGAAGCAGGGGCGATGGAGAATTTCGGCGCGATCACTTACCGCGAAACTGACCTGCTGATCGACGAGAAAACTGCTTCGGACGAGTCGCGTGAGAACGTCGCCGCAGTTGTGGCACATGAGATGGCACACCAGTGGTTCGGCGACATGGTCACGATGGACTGGTGGAACAATATCTGGCTGAACGAAGGCTTCGCCACGTGGATGGAGCGGAAACCCGTCAATGCATGGAAGCCGGAATGGAAGGTTCCTGAATCCGTGGCGCAAAGCCTGAGCAGCGTACTGAACCTGGATGCCGGCAAGGCCACGCGCACCATTCGCGCGGAGGCAGATACGCCGGACCAGATCAACGAGATGTTCGATGGCATCACGTACGAAAAAGCTGGCGCCGTGCTCGATATGGTCGAGAATTACGTCGGAGAAGAAACCTTCCGCAAGGGCGTCCATGACTACCTGGCCGCACACATTTATGGCAATGCGACAGCAGAAGACTTCTGGAATACGCAGACCAGCGTCAGCCACAAGCCGGTCGACAAGATCATGACCAGCTTCGTGACGCAGCCTGGCGAGCCGCTGCTGACCTTTGACCATGCCAATAACGGCCGCGTCAGCATCACGCAGGAACGGTTCTTTCTGAACCCGAAGGACAACACAGGCGGCGATCAATCGTGGACATTGCCTGTCTGCATCAAATCTTCAACGGGCAGCAGCGACAACGCTCACTGCGAGATCCTGCAAAGCGCACAGCAGCAGTTACCTATACCGTCGACTCCGTTCTTCTACGGCGATGCAGGAGCTACCGGGTACTATCGCGCGGCGTATGATCCGGCAGATTACAAGCGGATTCTTGCCAACATCGAAACCGGCCTCAAGCCGACGGAGCGGATTACTTTCGTAGGCGGGCAGTTCGCGCTTACACGCGCCGGCCAGGGCAGCATTGGCGATTATCTGAACCTGGCAGCCGCACTCAAAAATGACCCGACACCGACTGTTCTCGACACCGTTCAGGAGGCACTGAACACAACGAGATCCGAGATTGCCACAACCCCCAACGACCGAACGGCTCTGGACGCATGGATCCGTCAGACCTATGGGCCGGCCTACGCGAAGCTCGGCGCGGCGTCGAAGACCGAGCTGCTGGAGAAGCGTGAACTGCGCGCAACGCTGATGAGCATGCTGGGCAATGCGGATGATCCTGCAGTGATTGCGGACGCGAAAGCAATTACGCAGCAGCGTCTGGCTAATATCGAATCGGTCGATCCGACCATCTCCGGCACAGCTCTCTATATCGCGGCTCGCCATGGTGACTCGGCGCTGTTCGATCAACTGCTCAACAGCTTCGAGACGGTCAATGACCCGGTGCAGAAGGTAAGTGCACTGCACGCATTGTCGGTCTTCCGTGATCCGGCGCTCGAAAAGCGGATGCTCGACTACGCCACCTCCGGCAAAGTCCGCAACCAGGATGCAGACATAGTTTTCGCGCTGGGCCTGCACGACAGCAGCACCCGCGACGTGACCTGGCAGTACATCCAGGACAACTGGGCCAAGGTGAAGGCGCAGATGACCACGGCTTCCGGCGGCTACCTGGTGGGGGCAACAGGGAGCTTCTGCAGTGCGGACAAACGGGAAGAAGTGACGCGCTTCTTCGCTATGCACAAACTGCCGGCGACAGAAACAGCGCTGGCGCGGGCCCAGCAAAACATCAACTCCTGCGCCGACCTGCGTGCCGAGCAGGGGCCAAAACTCGACCGGTGGATCGCTTCGCAGCCTTCGCTCAGCGCAACCCACACGGCAGCAGGAGGAAGATAGGCAGGAAAATAAAAGGCCGGAGCGGACGCCCCGGCCTTTTATTTTTTATGTTGAAGCTGGTTCATCCGCTCTTCTTTTCACCCTTTTCGTCTCCACCTTCTTTTTTGTCGCCGTCCTTCTTTTCTTCGCTGTCGTCGCCGTCTTTCTTGTCCTTGCTTTCAGCGTTCGCGCGCGTCTTCCAGAAGCCCTGCTGCATCTGCGCGCGGCTGGCGCCTTCGAGTTCCAGCATTCGCTGGTGGACCACGTGGGGCGCCAATTCCTCCACCTGAGTGACCTCAACGAGGCGCACCTGGTGCCAGGGATAGGCAATGTTGCCGCGGAGCAGGAAGCCGGACTTTGCCCAGTCCTCGAGCAGCTTGGTCACGTCGCTTTTCACATCGTTTTCATGGCGGATGGGCAGCAGCTCCAGGGTTTCGCCGGAGACCAGCACCGCATGCAGGTGAGCGATCAGGACAACTTCCGGCTGTTTTTCCCCGCCTTTGTCGTCCTGCTTCTTTTCATTCGAATCGGCCACGGAATCCTCACTTTGTCGTTCGTTGCTCGTAGGATGATCAAAAACCGTCGCTGGTTGAGATATTTCGAGGATCGGCTCACGAGTCCTGACACGCCTGAAAAGCATCTGTATTCATTAGGGCGTAACCTTGCCGTATCTGGCGCTGCAGTCTACTGCTGACCCAGGTTCAGCCCTGGACGGGCTCACATATGCGGCGACTTTTTGTATTTACGAGTCTTCTGATCTCTGCCAGTCTTCTGAATGCGCAACATGGCGGAGGCGTCCACGCTGGTGGAGGTGGTGGCCACGCCAGTTTTGGTGGTGGCTTTTCCCGCGGCGCTGCTTCATCGCAGGGTTTCAGCCACGCTGCGCCACGCTTCGCGGCTCCTTCACATAGTTCTTTCTCCCAGAGTTCCCATTATCATCAGGGTTCAGCCAAACGGCCCTCTTACCCGGGGCAGGCGTATTCGCGATACGGCCGGCGGGGTGGCCGCGTGGGATATGGCGGCTATGGCTATGGCTATCCGTTGATCGGCTACCCAGCCTTTGGCTATGACGACGGGTTTGATGAGAGTTCCGACCAGAATTACCTGGGAAATGGCGTCACGAGCAATGCTTCTCAAAATTACGGGTATCAGGATGGCCCTCAGCAGGGGCCGGAGGAGGCCTATGGTGGCCCCGGGGGCAATGGATACGGTTTCCCGCCTCCAAGCGACACCAGACCACCTTACAATCCCGGCGGCTACGTACCGCCTGGGCAGGGCCAGGCGACTGGCCTGGGATCAGGCTCGGACGGTCTGCAACACCCTGCTGTGACGCTCGTTTTCAAAGACGGCCGCAGGCTGCAGGTACAGAACTATGCCCTGACCCAGACCAGGGTCCTGGTTACGGATAACAATACAGAACGGGATATCCCGATCAGTGCCCTCGACGTGAACGCGACAGCAGCAGCAAACGACGCGGCTGGCGTTGACTTCTCTCTTCCAGGCGCCCGGTAGCGTTGACCTGATCTTGTCGGCCGATACGCTCAGATTCTGAAGACTTCGAGCCGAACGGAGGGTACCTGGAAATGGGCAGCGGCAGCAGCGCTTAGCCTGTCGAGTGTGTCATTTTCAGTCAGTCCTACAATCCGCAGGCCGTTGATAGAGGGAACATTGGCTTCATAGCCGTGATCCAGGCGTTCGATTTCAATACGTACCAACTGCTGGTCAAGCATTTGTTCTCCCGGCCCGCTGTAAATCAAACAGGCAACGTTTCAAACCATGACAGAAGCCGATACAGTGCGTAATAGCACAATTGAGTCAGGCTCAGGGTTCATGTTTCATCAAGCATCGCCGATGAATCTAGATGGCCAGTGACTAATCGGAGAGAATTCTGTTAATAGAGACGCACAGCATGCCGACGACGGAAACGCGACTTCGGTATCTCGGCTTCGGGACGTTCCTGATGGCGCTTCTGCAGGCCCTGTGCCCGGCTGTTATTGCTTTCGGTGCGGTCCGCGTGGCCATGGGCTGGGAGCTTTGGCGGCAGCAGCAGGTACGGATGCAGCGCCGACAGGATGGCACCAGGATCTGGTCCGGATCCCGATGATGTTCATCGCGCTGGCTGGCGCCGGGCTGAACCTGTTCGTGATCTGGCAGATCCGCCGGTTGCGCGCAAGACCCGCGGCACAGTGGCGGATCATTCCGGTCTCAAAGAAGAAGCTTCGTTATGAGCGAATCCAGATCGCGCTCTCGCTACTGACATTCTTTCTGCTGGCCGCAGAGTGGCTTACCCACCCGATGGTTCATCATCTGCACCACTAGAAGATTTTTCAACGCTGGCACGATTCAGTTCTTCTTCGATGCGCGCGTGGAGGCGATCACCATAGCCGACGGGAAGGCGGAAGACGCGGTCGTCCGCGGTGAGCACAAGGATGTTGTGCACGGAGTCGAGAATGGCCGAGCAAATTTCGCAGTGCTCCAGGTGTAGTTCGATGGCTTCGCGCTCTTCCCGAGAGACCGAACCATCGATATAGTCGGACAGATAGGGCCACACGTGTTTGCAATCGAGTCTCATCGCGTGCCTCCCATCCATGAAAAACGGCCTTTGCTTTTCGTCGCTGATGACAGCTGCAATTTGAGGTAAGGTGTCAGTTTTTTCTGCAGAAGCATGCGCGCGCGGAAGAGCCGGACCTTGACCAGGTTAGGTTGGATACCCAGCATCTGCGCAATGTCGCTGATGGATAGTTCGTCCTTGTCGCGCAGAACGAAAACTTCGCGGTAAGCCGGCGGAAGATCGTCGACTGCCTGCCGGATGTGCTGCGCCAGTTCTTCACGCTCCAGCATCTCGCTCGGTATTTCGCGCCAGTCAGCAATGATGGCGGGGGTGAAAGCGTCCTCTGCGTGCGACCCTGTCCCGCCGCCGGTATCGAGCGACTCGACGTGCACGCGGCCGAGCTTGCGAAGCTTGCTGCGCGCTTCATTCATCGTGATCGAGATGAGCCAGGTACTGAATTTCGCATCGCCACGGAAGCTGGCCAGGGCCCGATAGGCTTTGATCATGGCTTCCTGGGCGGCGTCCTCTGCTTCAGTCTCATCTTTCAGGATGGCGAATGCCGTGATGTAAACGACCCTTTGATAGGGCCGGATCAATGCGTGGAACAGTTCTTTTTCGCCGGCAAGAATGCGCGCAATCTGATCGAGTTCTTCCGGAACTGTCGCCATAGTATTACTGCAATGCCTGGTCGAAGATTTTGCTGAGAACCTGTTCGTCCTGTTCGCCGGCCTGGTTATACACCGGCTTCCCGTGCGCATCAAGGACGATAAGATCCGGAATAGAGCCACCGTAGTAAGTGTCGATCAGCTGTTGTTGCGAAGGCGATTTCGGCTTGTCCAGGTCGACGATCACGAAGTTGACGCGGCCCTTGTATTTTCCGTAGAGGCTCACTGTCCGGCGCGCCTGATGCTTCGAGTTATAACAGCCTTCCCCGTAGATGATGACATAGTTCGGCTTGCCCGGTTCAATTCCGGCCTGCAGGTTATCGCCTGTAATCAGCGGGCCGTCGATGCTGTCGCTTGAGTAATCGAGATGCGGGTTGAGTTTCAGATCATCGGCTGCGCGTGCACTCTGTGCTGGCATGCAGAACAGCAAAGCTGTCATGCATGACAACAGGATTCGGATCGACATGATTGCCCCCTTTGCGGCTGTGCATTGGACTCCGCGTTCACGCGCAAGTTACAAGAGGCTGGCTTGGCCACACGATTCAGTTAGCCATCAGCAAAGTGCGACCAACGGAAGCATGCTTTTGCGTCAAGAGCGCCTACGCGCGTGCGGCCAGCACTCACTCCCATTCGATGGTGCCGGGCGGTTTGGAAGTGATGTCGTAGACGACGCGATTGATGCCGTGAATTTCATTCACGATGCGGTTGGAGATGGTCTTCAGGACTTCATAGGGCAGCGGAACCCAGTCTGCCGTCATGCCGTCTTCGGAGTGAACGGCCCGCACGGCGCAGGTGTAGGCGTAAGTGCGCTGATCGCCCATGACGCCGACGCTTTTTACGGGGAGCAGCACGGCGAAGGACTGCCAGATCTGTTTGTAGAGGCCGGCATTCTTGATCTCGGCCACAACGATTTCGTCTGCCTCTTGTAAGAGAGAAACGCGCTCAGGCGTCACTTCGCCGAGGATGCGGACAGCGAGTCCGGGACCGGGGAATGGTTGACGCTCGAGTATCTCTTCGGGCATACCGAGATCGCGGCCGATGCGACGGACTTCATCTTTGAACAGATCGCGCAGCGGCTCGATCAGCTTCATCTTCATGTTCTCGGGGAGGCCGCCGACGTTGTGATGGCTCTTTATAGTTTGCGACGGGCCTTTGACCGAGGATGATTCGATGACGTCCGGATAGAGCGTGCCCTGGACGAGGAAGTCGACTTCGCCCTGCGTCTGCATAATACGGTGCGCTTCGTCTTCAAAGACTGCAATGAATTCGTTGCCGATGATTTTGCGTTTGGTCTCAGGATCGGTGACGCCGGCGAGCTTTGATAGAAAGCGTCCTGATGCATCGACGGCATCGAGCTTCAGCCCGAGCTTGTTGCGCATCGTGTCCTGCACTTTGAAGAACTCGTTCTTGCGTAGCACGCCATTGTTGACGAAGATGCAGGTGAGCTGATCACCGATCGCGCGATGAACGAGCACCGCAGCGACGGATGAATCTACGCCACCGGAGAGCGCGCAGATGGCCTGGCCTTTGCCGACTTTGTCGCGAATCGCGTTGACGGTCGACTCGATGAAATGGGCCGGCGTCCAGTCTGCCTTCGCTTTGCAGATATCGAATACAAAATTCTTCAACAACTGCGTGCCCATCTTCGTGTGGTGCACTTCAGGATGGAACTGGACGGCATAGATGCGGCGCGCGGGGTTCGCAATGCCGGCGAGGGCATTTGCTGTTTTCGCAGTCAGGTGAAAGCCGGGCGCGAGCTCCTGCGCGTGGTCGCCGTGCGACATCCAGACTTCCATCGTTGGCGGCAGTCCTGCGAAGAGCGGTAGTTCCGTATCGAGGATAGTGACTTCGGCGAAACCATATTCGCGTTTGTCCGCCGGGCGAATTTTTCCGCCAAGATGATGCGTGATGAACTGCAGGCCGTAGCAGATGCCGAGGATCGGCAGGCCGCTGTCGAGAATACGCGCATCGGCTGGCGGCGCATCGGCGTCGTAGACCGAGCTGGGACCGCCGGAGAGGATGATGCCGAGTGGCTTGTAGGCCCGGATTTCATCGAGCGAGGCAGTGCACGGTAGCACGGCGGAGAAGACGTTCTGTTCGCGGATGCGGCGCGCGATGAGCTGCGTGTACTGCGAACCAAAATCGAGGATGACGATTGCTGAAGTGTCCACGAGATTAGTTTATCGTTTCGGTTGCGGTTCAGGGCCGGATGGCCTGCCAGAACTCGATGAAGGCGGCGAGGCGGGCTACCTGAAAGAAGTCGGATGCAGCGAGATCCAGCTGACGAGCGCCCAGAGGGTAAAAGTAGCGAGCGATAAGACGATGACCCACGCGAAATAGCCGACGAGGTTAGGCGAGAAATCCGGTTGTGCGCTACCTGGTTGCAGGGTGACACGCGCAGCCCAGTGCAGGCCGCCAAACCAGGCGAGACCGGCGCCGACGAGCGCGATGATTCGAAAGAACTGCAGGCCGATGAGCGTGCCAGGTTCCGGGTTGGAGCCAGGCACCATGCGTTTCAGAAGGATGCTGCGGCCGATGCCCGACGAGAAAGCCCAGCCGACAACCAGGATAGGACCCAACCACCACGCGAGATGCTGCAGTTGCGGCAGCAAGGCCGCGCTGGTATTCGCAAAGGCCTGCGCGGCGGCGTCAGGATCGGTCAGCGCATACTTGCTGAGTCCGCCCGGCGCGAGCGGCGTGCGGGCGACGATAACCTTTGCCTGGTAGAAGCACACGGCGAGTGCGGGAATGCCGAAGATCCAGCGCCAGGCGAGTTCAATCGCCAGCAGTTCCGGCCGGCGCACACATCGTCCCAGCAAGTGCACAAGTGACTGCGTTCCGCGTAGCGGCGTCGTGCCGTAGGCAGCACCCGGGACTGCTGGGTTCGTGGGCATCTGCTACTTCACCAGGATGTTCAGCAGCTTGCCCGGCACTACGATGAGCTTGACCATCTCCTTACCGGCAATGGCTTTCTGCACCTTCTCATTGCTGAGCACGATGTGCTCGATCTGCTCGCGCGTTGCATCGGACGGTACAGTGACGACAGCTTTCAATTTGCCATTTACCTGCACCGGGATTTCGATCTCGTCTTCCCTTGCAAGATCAGCGTTGTAAACCGGCCAGGGGTGACGAAGGATCGAATCCGTGTGGCCAAGTTCCTGCCACAATTCGGCAGTGATATACGGCGCCAACGGAGCGAGCAGCAGGACAAGATTATCGAGCAGTGACGCGATGACAGCAGAAGGAACATTGCCTTCTGTCATCGCAGCATCGGCTGCAGTGAATTCGTTGACCAGCTCCATGATGGCGGCGATGCTGGTGTTGAAGTGCCAGCGACCGGAGAAGTCATGCGTGATCTTGTCGATGGTCTTGTGAAGCTTGCGCAGCAGTTCAGTCGCCGGCGCTTTCAGCGTGGACGCGTCGAATGCCATGCCACTGCCAGACTTTGCGGCTTCAGCATGCTTCATCACCAGGCGATAGACTTTGCCGAGAAAGCGGCTGATGCCGGCTACGCCATCTTCCTGCCAGTCGAGATCGCGATCCGGCGGCGCTGCGAAGAGTGAGTAGGCACGCGTGGCATCAGCGCCGTAGCGGGCGATCATGTCATCGGGCGAAACGACATTCCCCTTTGACTTCGACATCTTCGCGCCATCTTTGATCACCATGCCCTGCGTGAAAAGTCTCTGCGCAGGCTCGTCGTTCGTGATGAGGTTGAGGTCCTTCATCACTTTGGTCCAGAAGCGCGAATAGATGAGGTGAAGGATAGCGTGCTCGACGCCGCCAATGTATTGGTCGATGGGAAACCAATACGAAACTTTGTTGATGTCGAATGGTGCGCTGCTGTTTTTCGAATCAGTGTAGCGATAGAAATACCAGGATGAATCGACGAAAGTGTCCATGGTATCGGTCTCGCGCCGCGCCGGCCCACCACACTTCGGGCAGGTCGCGTTGACAAACGATGGCACACGGCCGAGCGGCGAACCGTTCTGCTGCGTGATGTCGACGTTATCCGGCAAAAGCACTGGCAACTGGTCGTCCGGCACTGGCACAATGCCATCTTTTTCGCAGTAGAGCATGGGGATCGGCGTGCCCCAGTAGCGCTGCCGACTCACGCCCCAGTCTTTCAGGCGATAGGTGGTTGTCGATTCGCCGAAGCCCTGCTTGGCAGCGAATGCAATCATCTGGTGCTGTGCTTCTTCGCAGCCGAGCGTGTTGTAGTTGCCGGAGTTGATGAGAAGCGAATCTTCTTCGGTGTATGGCAGCACGGCTTCTTCCTGCTCACCGGTTTCCTTCGGCTCGCCGATGCGTCGAGGCAGCACGACTACGCGTACTTCCAGGCCATATTTTTTCGCAAACTCGAAGTCGCGTTCATCATGAGCGGGGACCGACATGACGGCGCCCGTGCCGTAGTCGGTAAGCACATAATTCGCGACCCAGATGGGCACGCGCTCGCCATTGAACGGGTTGACCGCATAGTGGCCCGCAAAGACACCGTGTTTCTCAATGGCGCCGAAGTCTTCCGACTCACGCGCCTTCTTCTGCTCGTCAAGGAGCTTGTCCACTTCCCTGCTCAACCCGTTGTCTTCCTGCGCGAACTCTCTGACGAGCGGGTGCGCAGGTGCTAACTGGAGACTGGTGGCGCCGAAGATCGTGTCGATACGCGTAGTAAAGACTTTTACTTCGTTGAGGCCACTTTCTGACGAGCCGTCGACCTTCTTACCGGAGCTCCAGCCTTCTGGCGCAGGCAATACGACTTTGCCATGACGTTCTTCGCGCGTGCCCTCTTCTTCGTGGGCGAGGCGATCAACGGTAAAGGCAATGGTTGCGCCGCTGCTGCGGCCAATCCAGTTGGCCTGCATGGTGCGCACTTTTTCGGGCCAGTCTTCGAGTTTGTTCAGGCCATCGAGCAAGGCATCGGCGTACTTCGTGATGCGGAGGAACCACTGCTCCAGGTCGCGCTGCTCAACGATCGTGTCTTCATGCCGCCAGCACCGGCCGTTGATCACCTGCTCATTCGCAAGCACGGTGGCGCACTGCGGACACCAGTTGACCTTGCTCTTCTTGCGATAGGCGAGGCCCAGCTCGTACATGCGCAGAAAGAACCACTGATTCCAGCGGTAGTAGTCGGGCAGGCAGGTAGTGACTTCGGTCTGCCAGTCGTAGCTCAGGCCGAGACGCTGCATCTGCCGCTTCATCGCGGCGATGTTCGAAAGCGTCCATTCACGCGGCGGCGTGTTGTTCTTGATGGCAGCATTTTCCGCGGGCAGGCCGAAGGCGTCCCAGCCCATGGGGTGAAGCACGTTGTAGCCCTGCATCCACATATAGCGGGCCAGTGCATCGCCAATGGCGTAATTGCGGACGTGACCCATGTGCAGTTGCCCTGAAGGATAGGGCAGCATTTCGAGCACGTAATATTTCGGCTTGCTGTTGGGCTGGCCATCTGTGTGCGACGGCTCGGCAGCGTACAGGTCTTGCTGCGCAGCCCAGCGCTCAGCCCAGCGCGGCTCAATTTCGGCGGGATTGTAGCGCTGCTCGCGCTTTATTTCTGTAGGGGTTTCCGATGCCATGGTCTCTCTATTGTAATTTGGCCGGGAGAGCGAGGAGAGATCGGGCTTTTATGGGTCGTCGCGGCGCTAAAGCTTGAAGAACGCGTCCTTGAAACGAGCCCAGAAGACAGCCCGGGATAAGGGTTTGCCCAATCCGAACCAGAGCACGACCCCGCCAATCGCAAATAGATGCGAGACCAGAATCACTACACCAATTGCATCCATCCACATAGCGGCAAACCTCCGTTTGTTCCTTATATCTCAGCCCATCAAAGCCAGGTTAGTTCCTCAAAGACGCGAGCTTTTTCAATGTAGCCACCGTCCGACGGTCGTCTTCCGGTTCATCGACTGGCGTCTCGGCGATGAAGGCGCAGTGGGCGAAGCGTTTGTCGGCCAGCAGGCGCTTGAAGGGCGCGGTGCCGATCGTTCCCTGGCCGATATACTCATGCCGGTCAAGTTTTGAGCCGCACGGGGCCTTCGCATCGTTCATGTGCCAGACGTGTACGTGCTTGGTGCCGATAGTTTCTTCGACCTGCTGGATAGTCGCGGCATAGCCTTCCGGAGTGACGATGTCATAGCCGGCGACATGCGTGTGGCAGGTGTCGAGGGTGGCGCCAACTGGAGCGTGGGGGCGCAATGTTTCGATCAACTCGCCTACCTGCTCGAAACTGCCGCCGAGCGAGTATTCGCTACCGGCCGTGTTCTCAATGAGGATCTTGAAATCGCAGGCGTCCCAAGCGAGCCCTTCCAGTGCGCGCTGAATACCGTTGGCCGCTCGCTCCAGGCCCTGCTCGCGGGTCAAGCCTTTCCATGAGCCAGGATGGAGAACCAGGTACTCTGCGCCAAGGGCGAGCGCCCGCTCGACTTCGCCGCGAAATGCAACGATGGATTTCTCACGAAACTCGTCTGTCACGCTCGCCAGGTTGAC
>CAXTNK010000007.1:29990-30565 GCA_964245665.1 uncultured Acidobacteriaceae bacterium | reverse complement strand
GTGACCAGGAAGCTGGTATGGATGACAGCGGGCTTGATGCCGAACAGGGCGCGCAGTGTGCGCATCTGGGTGCAGTGGTCGGACGATGGCGTCGTGGCGCGCCACATGCGCGGGCTCGACGAGAAAATTTGAAAAGTATTCGCACCGATATCGTGCGCGCGCTCAGCAGCCTTGAAGGTCCCACCGGCAATGCCCAGGTGCACGCCGATGGTGCGGGAGTTTTTCGGAGGATTCTTTATGGTGGTCTCTGCAATTGATTTCTTTGTTGAAGCAGCCTTGGGTGTACCCGCCATCTACAGATCTCCGGGCTTGCAGCGGCGCGCGCGCCACAGTGCACCTTCGAGTGGATCGACTGCTTCCGGGACAACTTCCACGGGCGGCAGCTCACGATGGATCTCTTCAATCATCGCCGTCCTCACAGGTGCGATATGACGAAGAATGCTGCCGGTGAAAGCTATGCCGGGGAGCGGCGCTCCGTCTGGCTCGGAAGCACGAATGCGTCGGAAAATAAGGATCGCATCCTGGCCCAGCATGCGGCCGGCAGCCTGCAGCACGGCAGCGGCGATGGTATCACC
>CAXTNK010000007.1:19266-29980 GCA_964245665.1 uncultured Acidobacteriaceae bacterium | reverse complement strand
GGTATCACCTGCTTCTTCAGCAGCGGCGACGACCGGCGCAAGATTGGCGAAGTCCGGCGCAGGATTGGCGTGGGCGATTTCGATCAGGTGATTCAAGTCGCGGCAGCCCCAGTGAGCGCAGATTTTGTCGAGAAGGTAAGTCGGCTCGCCGCGATCTCTCGCTCGCAATGCCGCACGAATGCCAGCGCTGCCAATCCAGTAGCCCGAGCCCTCGTCGCCAAGCAAGGGTCCCCATCCGCCAACGTTGATGAGTGCACCGGATGATGTGCGTCCCAGAAAATTGGAACCAGTCCCGGCGATAATCAGTACGCCCGGCGCATTGGGAAATGCAGCATCGAGCGCAATCTCGACATCACCAGCGACGCAGATCGTCTGCATGCCACCAAGGACTTTCGCGAGGGTGCGCTCGACCCAATCCGAAACCGCCGGCACGGTATAGCCGGCAATGCCGATGCAGACAGCCTTCACCTGCTCTGGCAGGATGCCCGTTTTTTGAAAGAGCGTGTCGATGACGAAACGAAGGTTTGCTTCTGCGTGTTCAGGCGAGACGCGCAGCAACTTGACACTGCCACTGCTTGCGCGGGCGAGGATGGTCGTCTCATTCGCGAGCACGCCGTCGGTGCGTGTTCCGCCAGCGTCGAAGCCGAGGTAATAAGCCATTTCCTGATGATACCGGCTAGGGTGCAGCCTCTGCCGGGGCCGATTTTAGTACACCTTCAAGCACGCTGAGCTTGCCATCACTCGGCGGCGCGTCGAGTTGAAGCAATTGAGCGATGAATGGGTACAGGTTCACATTTTCAAACGGCCGCAGCGTTGTGCCTTTACGGATGTCCGGCCCTTCGGCGTAGAAGATGGCACGCATACTCGGCATTTCGCGTGGATCAAAACCATGCGAGCCTTTGTTGGGTGGAAAGTCTTTAGCGGGGTCAGTTGGAGCATGTGCGCGGATGGCGTAAGGGCCGGTCGGCACAACGATCGGATCGCCTTCGCGCGGGTTCTGATCGTAATCGAGCACAGCGGGCACATGCGCTCGACGGTAGACTTTGAAATCCCCGCTGGCGCTCTTCAGTTGCTGGTATGCCTTCTCGGTTGCACTCTCGGATGGCCCATACAGCAGCGGGCCGGAGGTAGTGAAATCTTTAAGCTCGGCGAACTTGTCGAGATCGACCCAGTTACCTTTTTCTGCTTCCATTCCGTGGTCGGAGACGACGATGAGATCGATGGGCAGATGCGTTTTCTTGAGGCGCAGGCTGAGCTCGCCCATGAGTGCATCCACATGGCGAACGGCTTCGCGCGTCTCTGCTGCATCGGGACCAAACTTATGACCGGCGTGGTCAACATTCGGGTAGTAGAGCGTGATGAAATGGGGCCGCTGTGCTTCGGGAAGCGCAAGCCAGGCGAGCACCTGGTCGATACGCTTCTCATCCGGAAAGCCATCATCATATTTCAGGTAGAAACTCGGCCGTTCGCCGGCAATCTCTGCTTCGGAGCCGGGCCAGAAAAAACATGCGGAACGCATGCCCTGCTTCTCGGCGAGCGACCATAGAGGAGTGCCGCCATACCACGAACCATCGGTCGCAGACGCAGGATCGTTGTACGCGTACTTCTGCTTGCGAACCGGATCATAGAAGCTCATGGCGACAATGCCGTGATGCTCCGGGTAGAGGCCGGTGACGAGCGTGTAGTGATTGGGAAAGGTGACCGAGGGATAAGAAGGAATCATGCCATCCGGGACGGAAGCACCAGCCTTGGCGAGCGCGAGCAGATGCTTCGCAGCATACTTTTTCGCATAGTCATACCGAAAGCCGTCGAGCGAGACAAGAACGACGTAGTGCTTTGCTTCCTGGGTCGCAGCATTGGGACCATGATCCACTGCAATTACCGGCGCGATCTGCTGGGCGAGCGCGGATGCAGCACTCGTGAGAATGATCAGCAGGAAAAGAAAACAGGCCGACAAGCAGCCCGTGCGCGTGTGTTGAGGTTGCTTAACCCGGTCTGCCAGCATAGGCGTCCATTGTAAGAGGTCTAAGGAAAGCGCGCTCAGAGAGGCGCCAGGTCACAAAGTTGATGACCTTTCACGTAGTATTTTCTGGTTGTTCCCGGAGACCCGATAACTGATGCGAAATGTTCGAACGCTGCTCCTTACAGTGTGCGCTGCCTTCATGGCCACAACCACTCTGCATGCACAAAATAGCCAGCCACTGCGGGTTGCCGTAGTTGGATTGACACATGGCCACGTCGCGGGATTTCTGCCGCAGGTTCCTTCGCACCGTGAGATTCAACTCGTGGGCATTGTGGAGCCGGACGCCTCACTGGTCGCGAAGTACAAGGCGCAGTATCACCTTGACAGTACTCCGTTTTACTCGACCATCAATGAGGTCATCGAGAAGCAGCACCCGGCGGCGTTATGGGTTTACACGGCGACGGCGGAACATCGGCGGATCATCCAGGATGCTGCCGCGTACGGCGTAAACGTGATGGTGGAAAAGCCCCTGGCGACAACGCTGGACGATGCACTTGCCATTCGCAAAGTAGCTCGCGATCACCATATCCAGGTACTGGTGAACTATGAGACGACATGGTATGCGAGCAACAACGAAGCACTGAAAGAAGCAGAAGAGGGCAAGCTGGGCGACGTATGGAAGGTCGTTGTGCACGATGGCCACAAGGGGCCAAAAGAGATTGGCGTGCAGCCGGAGTTTCTCAAGTGGCTCTCTGATCCGCAGCAGAATGGGGGCGGCTCCCTGTTTGATTTCGGCTGCTATGGCGCGGACCTGATGACCGTGTTGATGCATGGCCAATCGCCGCTGAGTGTCACGGCAAAAACGCAGCAGGTGAAGCCCGATGTCTACCCGCGTGTCGAAGACGACGCGACTGTCATCGTGCAATATCCGCATGCTCAGGCGATTCTCGAAGGTTCATGGAACTGGCCCTTCGACATCAAGGATTTTCAGATTTACGGCAGGACCGGCTACGCCTACACGTTGAAGAAAGACCATCTGCGGGTTCGTTACGCGGGCGACGAGCAGGACAAGGACATAGCAGCGCCACCGCTCGAGGCGCCGGACGATGATCCAATCCATTACCTGGTATCGGTCGTAACTGGCCACAAGAATGTGGACCATTCCCTTGGTGGAATCGACACGAATGTGGTGGTGGTGCAGATCCTCGATGCTGCGCGTGAGTCTGCAAAAACAGGCCGGACGATCATGCTGCATCCGATCCCGTCGGAGTAGCGGTAGTTAAATCTGGAAGGGCTGGTTGACCGGCCCTGCACCGGCTGAAGCGTGACACCGATACACTTCCGCGTCAATCTTCAGCCGTTCTTTATATTGGTCGTGAATCGCGGTACTGAAGGACTCAGCGTAGCTTGCTTCGACCAGGTTGACAGTACAGCCGCCGAAGCCGCCGCCGGTAAGACGCGCGCCGATCAGGCCGGGAAGTGCTGAGGCAATTTCAATCAGCGCATCAACTTCGGGAACGCTGGCTTCAAAGTCATCGCGATAGCTTGCGTGAGATGCCGCCATCATGCGGCCGACCTTCGCCAGGTCGCCAGCCTTGAAAGCTGCGACTGTCTGCTCGACGCGATCGTTCTCCGTGATGATGTGCCGGCAGCGTCGGTACACGTTGTCCGGCATGAGGCTGCGGATGTCTTCGAGATCGGCCACGGTAACATCGCGCAGTTCGCTGAACTTCGCGTTGTGTTCGCGCAGGATACGGCTGCCTTCGTCGACTTCGGCACGGCGCGTGTTGTACTCGCCACCTGCATGGGAATGCTTCACCATGGAATTGCAGATGACGATCTGTACATCGGGCGGAATCGGAACAGGCGTGTGGCCCAGCGAGCGTGTATCGACCAGGACGGCGTGGTCTTTTTCGCCGAAACAGGCGATGAACTGGTCCATGATGCCGCAGTTCGCGCCGACAAATGTATTTTCGGCACGCTGACAGAGCAGCGCGATCTCTTCGAGGGACATATGTCGCTTTGTCAGTGCCAGTAGTGCGAATGCAGTTGCGACTTCAATCGACGCAGAGGAACTAAGGCCAGCGCCGAGCGGCACATCACCGGCGATGGTGATGTCGAAGCCCGGCAGTTCGATGCCTTTTCCACGAAGAACAGAGGCTACGCCGAGCGGGTAGTCACTCCAATCGCCGGTGCCCAGTACGGGGAATTGATCCAGATTCGCGACGACCTGCTTCGAAAAATTGTCGGAGTAGATAACGCATTGCCGGTCATCCCGAGCGCTGATAACAGCGAGCGTCGAGAAGTCGATGGCAGCGGGAAGAATGAGGCCTCCGCTGTAATCTGTATGCTCGCCGATCAGGTTAACGCGGCCGGGAGCGCGGAAGACATTCCCGGCTGCGCCGCAGCGCTGCTGGTGTTTGATGACCAGTTCTCTTGGATCCATGTTGGCTGCGTGCGCCGATCTGGGAGTGTGCATCGCGACAGTACCTAACCTTGGTTTTCAGCAGTAAAAGAGTCAGCAGAGACATTAGCCTCGGCAAGGAAATTCTCATACGTCACAGATACAGCTACTGACAAGACCAGCGGCCACGAAAAGCTGTCCCCAGGCTTTAAAATCATCGAGCAGCCCATTGCAGAAGCCCGATCAAGGGCGTCGCAGGGGGCGAAGGTAGGTTCAAGCGCGACCGTGTACTGGCGGCGTGCACTGCCTGCGGGCCATTGGACCTGGCTGATCCACAGTCCAGCGTAGGGTGTGAGCGCAGGATCGAACTGCATCAGTATGCCGAGCTGAAGTTTGCTGCGGTAGAGGCCGCACCAACCACTGGAAAGCCGCCCCGCAAAAAGCTTGTGAGCAGTCGTGCTGTCGGGCGGTCCCACCTTGCTCAAGTCAATGCACTCGCCACCGGAGATCTCAGCCATTGGCCACGCGCAGCGACTGTCGAGCCCGACGAGACCATCGATGGTCGAGCCTTCCACATGCACATCGGCGACGCTGCCGGGCAGAAGGATGCGATCGCCTTCTTCTACCTGGAAGAGAGGATGCGCAGACCAGAGAAACTCTGTGGTTTGCTGACTGATATTTTCTGCTGTGTATTCCGTCTGGAGTTTGGCGTCATCAAGCGATAAATGCTTAGAGAAGCGAACGGGAACGCTGAAGGCATCGACTGAAGCGTTCAAAATAGAGCCGTCAAAGTCAGCCGTCCATAGCTTGCGCCACACATCGCCGTGGTCCGGGATCTGGATGCCGCCCATGGCGCATGCCGCGACAGACGGAAAGCATTCATCCCAGCCCCCCGCGTCAGAAAATTGAAAACCCGACGATGCGGTTGCCGTGCCATACGAATGCAACGGCGGATGCAGCAGCTCAACCGGGCTGGCGGAAGTCTGCGCAACAATGGACACCACTTTACCGCCCTGCTTCGGCCAAACTGTTACACGCAGGCTGTCGTTCTCAAGCGTTAACCCTTCACCAGGTGGAATGGCCAGGGCCAGATCGCTGTCGTGCGTGCCTATGATTGGTGTGTCAGTCATGACCATCCGCAGCCGTTAAAGTGTAGTGCTCGGCCGGCAACGCAGCGAGTCTTTCAGCTGCGGATTCGGGCGTGATATCACGCTGCGGCATACCCAGCATTTCAAAGCCGACCATGAATTTGCGTACTGTTGCAGAGCGCAGCAACGGAGGATAGAAGTGGCCGTGGAAATGCCATTCGGGATGAGGCTTATTGTCAGACGGCCGATGGTGAAATCCCATGGTGTAGGGAAAGCTGATCGAGAAAAGGTTGTCGTAGCGAGTCGTCACCTGCTTGAGAATGTCAGCCAGGCCGCGTGTCTGCGCAGACGTGAAAGTGTCAAACGAAGCAATATGCTGACGGCTGAGCAGGAGCGTTTCAAATGGCCATACGGCCCAGAAAGGCACGAGTGCGACGAATTCTTCATTCTCACAGACGATGCGCTGCTTCTGCTGCACCTCTGTCTTCAGGTAATCGCACAGCAGGCAGCTATGGTGCTCAGCGTGATATGCCGCGAGATTAACCGACTCCTTCGCCGGTTCATCCGGAACGTGTTCGGTGGCCCAGATCTGGCAGTGAGGATGAGGATTGCTTGCGCCCATCATGGCGCCGCGATTTTCGAAGATCTGGACATAGCCGACTTCCGGCTTAGCGCCCAGTTCAAGCGATTGCACAGACCATTCTTCGACGACTCGTTCGATGTCGGCCAGGTGCATGCGCGGCAGGGTAAGACTGTGGTCGGGATGGAAACACAACACCCGGCAGGTACCGCGCTCGCGCTCGGCCAGCAGCAGCGGATTCGCATCCTGCTGGGGCGGCGCGGGGGAATCAGGCAGCAATGCGGCGTAGTCGTTGTCAAAGACATAGACGCCTGTGTAAGGCGCCGTGTGATGGCCGCCGGCACGCGTGTTACCCGGACATAGATAGCAGGCTGGATCGTAATGAAGCGCCATAGCCGTATCTGTCTTAGAGACCTCGCCCTGCCAGGGCCGCTGCGTGCGATGCGGCGAAACCAGCACCCAATCGCCCCGGAGCGGATTGAAGCGGCGATGGGGAAAAGACAAGGCAGGCGACGTCATGGATGCGGAGAAACCTCGAGCATAATTGTAATCGATTACACGTGTAACAACTGCGACCCATGCTCGTCAATAGAAGCTTATCTCTGACAGTCCAGGAATCAACCGGGCAATATTTCCGTGTATTCTCAGGTCACCCGAATCAGCAGGGATGCACATTAACCTTTCAGCATGAATATCCAGGAAGTCGCCAGGCGCGCCCAGGTGTCAACCGCGACGGTATCGCGGACAATCAATGGCTCCGACAAGGTAAAGGCGAAGACCGCCGAGCGTGTACGGCGCGCCATTGAAGCGCTCAACTATTTCCCGAATACGAATGCGCGCGCGCTCGGCTCGGGCCGCAGCCGGCTATACGGTCTTATCATCTCGGACATTACCAACCCGTTCTTTCCGGAGCTGGTAAAAAGCTTTGAAGACACGGCGGTCCTGCATGGCCTCGAAGTGATCGTGAGCAATACGAGCTACAAGGCCGACCGCGCCGAGCTTTGCGTACAGCGCATGCTGGAGCGGAAGGTAGATGGCGTTGCCATCATGACCTCCGAGTTGGAGCCGCAGCTGCTGGAGCGACTGAAGAGTAATGGTATCCCGCTGGTTTTTCTTGACACTGGCACAGTTGGAGAAGATACCAGCAATGTGCTGGTGAACTACTCCAAAGGTATCGATGAAGCCGTGGATCACCTGGTCTCGCTGGGCCACGAACGGATCGGGTTTATCAGCGGACCCATGACGCTGCCTTCTGCGCGCACCCGCCGCGAAGCCTTCCTGAAGTCTCTTCATCGGGCCGGTGTCTCGCTCAGGAAGGATTTAATTGTCGAAGGCAATCACCGCATCGACGGCGGACGCATGGCGATGGAGGAACTGTTGCAGCTGACCTCGCTGCCGACAGCTATTCTTGCCTCGAACGATCTGACTGCTATTGGCGCGATTGGCTCCATTCATCAGCATGGCTTGCGCGTGCCGCAGGATATTTCGGTGATCGGCTTCGACGATATCGAGATCAGCGCAGCGCTTTATCCGCCCCTCACGACTGTGCGGCTCTCCCGGGCGCATATTGCCGACCGCGCGTTTCATGCGCTTTTTTCGGCGAACCGCGAGCCCGGTTCGAGGGGCGCTGAATATATTGTGCAGCCGGAACTGGTGGTGCGTGACACAACGGCGCCCCGCGTCAAAAGTGCAAAAAAGAATCCCGGCAAAACTATTTCTTCGCCGCGGACGCCATCTTCGCGGTGACACCTTTGCCTTCTTCTATCGTATAGATCGTATCGACGGCCGGCAGGTTGAGTTTTTCGACTGCGCCGCCAGGCCAGTGAATTTCGATTCCATCAATGCTGGCGTTGTCGCCGATCCCGAAATGAAGACGCTGATCGCTCGACGATGCGTAACTGCCGCCGCTCATTACATCTTCGCGATGGCGGGTGGCTCCTGCTTTCAGGTAGACGGTCGCGCCAATGGCGTCGCGGGGACTCTTCGGGCCGCCTACCAGCTTCAACTCCACCCAGTGGTGCTTGTCCGGATTGACGTTGCGGAGAAGGGCCGGCACGCTGTCCATGTTGTTCATCACAACATCGATTTTGCCGTCGTTGAAGAGGTCGCCGAAAGCAGCGCCGCGGCCCGGGACAACGATGGCCAGCCCAGTCCCTTTGACTGCCGGGACAGGCTCGAACTTTTTGCCCATCAGATTATGAAAGAGCAGCGGGCGTTCGGCAAAGGTCGTGCCCCAGTCGTTCTTATCAACAGACGGATAGACATGGCCATTGGCCACGAAAATATCCTTCCAGCCATCGTTATCGTAGTCCACAAAACCGTCACCCCAGGCGAGGAACGGGATGGTGGTTTCTGCAATGCCTGCCTGGTAGCTGATGTCAGTAAAGTTGGCGTCGCCGTCGTTGTGGTAAAGCACGTCATAGTCATCAGAGAAGGTCGTGTTGTAGAGGTCGAGCAGCCCGTTGTTCTGATAATCTCCGACAGCCACGCCCATCGAAGCAGTCTCACGACCGTTCTCATTCAGCGCATAACCCGAGGCGTAGCTATCGTCTTCGAATTTTCCGCTGCCCTTGTTGATGTAGAGGTAGTTCGGCGTCGAATCATCCGTTACAACCAGGTCAACTTTGCCATCATTGTTCAGGTCGACGAAGACACTGGCAAGTCCGTAATAACCATTGGGATCGCTGACGCCGGCCTTCTGACTGACGTCGGTAAACGTGCCGTCGCCATTGTTGTGAAAAAGGTGATCGTGCTCGCCTATCAGGCCGCGCGGGCCGCACATAACCGGTGCGCCGCGGAACTGGCAGAAGGTGGCTGCCGGGCCAGTTGTGGTGCCAGGCATGGGCGGCTGATTGTTGTCGTAATGGACGTAGCCGGGAATGAAAATGTCCAGCTTGCCATCCCCGTCGTAGTCACCAAAGGTGGGACCGGACGACCAACCGCCAAGGGTGAGGCCGGCTTTCTCGGCAACGTCGGTAAAGGTGCCGTCGTGGTTATTGTGATAAAGGCGGTTCTTGCCGTAGCTGGTGACATAGAGGTCAGGCCAGCCATCGTTGTCGTAGTCGCCGACTGCTACGCCGATACCCCATCGTTCGTTCGCTACGCCGGCTTTAGCCGTGACGTCAGTAAATGTGCCGTCATGATTGTTATGAAAAAGAGCGGCACGCGGCGCAGGTGCTTTGCCCTGCATGGCTTCATAGGTCGACCCGTTTACAAGGTAGATATCGAGCCAGCCGTCATTATCGTAATCAAACAGCGCGACACCGGAGCCGACTGTTTCGAGGATATACACCTTGCCCGGCGTGCCTGATTTGTGGGTCCAGCTGGTAAGTCCGGCAGCCCTGGCTATGTCCTGAAAAACGACCGGACCGGAATCAACAAAACCGCCCGCGGTGATGGGACGCTTTTCTGCATCAAGAACAGGGGCGAAGTTGCCACCAGTGTTCGAGCCGGCCATCCCTTGCTGACCGGGCGCAGGTGGTGGCGGAGTACCTTGCGCGTACACAACTGGAGCAGAAACAAGGAGCAGAGAAAGGACCGAGATATAAAACGCACTCAACAAAGGCGACTCCCACAATGTCTGAGGATACTAGAGCCGCCAGACGCGCGACTATCCAACATCGATTTAAATGTTTCTAACGCTGACAGAGGAAATACCACAAGGCTGGGAAGCAGGTAAATTGCGGCTGACCGGCTGATGCAGGCTGGTCTCAATGATGGCCTGTGCTGGCAGGCTGCAAGGTCCAGCGGAGTTGCGAGCCTATGAATTGCAGAGCTCTCGAGTTGTTGTTATCCACTGCGAGCTGCTAGACGCTCGCAGAGTTCAGTCCACGAAGTGGTGGGCGCACACGACCATTGCGACATTGGCTGGGCGCGAAGGATACGGTTCACAGCATCACCGTTGACTGGTTCTCCGCTAGTGGTAAAGAGGATGAATTCAGCGCGAGCCAGAAGAGCGAGCGACGCAGGATCCCCGTCTTCAATATGCTGGCGAAGCTCGTAGAAGAATTCGATTGTTGCCGGATCGAAAGCTTTCAGTTTCATCGCTGATGTTGCATTGACGGGAATAATGGGTATATCAGTCCACGGAGTATTCAGCAGGACATTGTTACCCTGGCGAAAATAATGAACGCCAGCCCATACAAAGGGGTCGGCAACGAGATCGTAGCCTGGTGAAATGTGGTGTTCCAGACCGGGCAGCAGAAGGCCGAGTTTCTGGTGCTGGGTTACCGGGGCATTCGTCAACTGCGCGATCTGACGTGCCTCTCGACTAACCTCACTGTGAGCAAGGCCGAGTATGCCGATCGACGTCATCGATGCGAAGAAGACGAGGCATAGTTCCACGATGCGCGGCAGGCGGGCAGATCCACTGGCAGCAGCGGGGCCGATCGGTCCAGTTGCCGCCGCACCAGCAGTGCCCCACAGACTACGGCGACGCAGAGTTCCACTAGGGCACCGACTGCCCCGCCGCCATGCGCATAGCCGTCAATCCCGATGATCAGCAGGCCGAAGGTCAGGCCGCTGAGCAGGGCGCTGAGCGCGTCGAAGTGGTGGGACGCGAGCGGCGTGATGGACGCCTGCTGTGGAAGCTCGAAAGCCACCCCGAGCTACGGGGACTCGACGATCACACCCGTCTGATCGTGCTCGTCGACCCACACACCTTCCTGCCCGTCTTCGAG
>CAXTNK010000007.1:6483-19256 GCA_964245665.1 uncultured Acidobacteriaceae bacterium | reverse complement strand
TGTGGGAGCCGTTCATATCCATTGGAACACCAGGCATGACTACGAGAAAAAGCACGAAAGCGGTACGCCAGGACAGAGCGCCCGGTGAACTACGCCGTGTACGCAGCAGCGCCACTGCAGCAGCGATCAAGAGCAGAAGATAGATCGCAAGACCATAGAGATGGACGCGCGTGTCCGAACCGCTAAAGTAACGCACACCTTCGAGGTGGCCATAGAATAAGCGGAATTCCTCAAACGGGTGAATGGTGTTGCGGATGTTGTCAGCTGTTCTGCGCTTCTGAGTGAAATGGTAGATATAGAGAAGCGTTGACGATGCTGCGATTAAAGTAAGTAGATCGCGGAGTACAAATGTTCGTCTCGAGGCTTTAACTGTCTCGGAGAAGCGTTCACCGACAAGCGTTATAACGAGATCAAGCCCGGAAAAGCCAAGGACAATGGCCAAGGGCACGGGATGCGTCAGAGCCATGACGTAAAGGACCAACAGAAAACCGACTCGCAGACGGGTGGACGGATTGCGGCGCATGCGCATCCACAGGCCGAGGGCCCAGAATGCCATGCTAAGCGAGAAGACGTAATTCTCGAACCCCATGGCCAGCGACCAGTTGAGCAGCAGGCAGAGCGCAAAAATTGAGAATGCCGGACCGTTGGGACCGATCGATATCGCGAGGTATCTAAAGCCGCACGCAAAGGAGACAAGGATAAGACAGACGAACAGCTTCTCCGACAGCAAAGGCGATATGAAATGCGTCAGGGCTACCAAAAGATAGTAGTGAAAGCTATAAGGCGGAAGATAGTGTCGTATTAAATAGTAAGTGGAATAACGATTCGACTCACCGCTGAGAAGGACCTTGAATATCGACGCAAGATAAAGGTGGACGGGCCCGTCCTGGGTCGGAAAAAGCGGCAGAGAAAGAACCCAGGCACAGTACAACAGGAGTATTCCGGCGAAGAGCCATCGATATCCGTGCGTATGCGCCTGGCCCTCCGCGCTGCGATAACTCAAAGGCTGCTCCCGTATCCGTGAAAGGTTGAATGACACTCTCATCTTAGCTGCGAGTGCGCAGCATTCGGTATACGGGTGTTGTCTGCAGGTGCACTGTTCGAGGACGGATCAACTTGAAGCTGCTGTTTATCAATCCATAGTTGCCGATAGTAGAAGCTCGCGTGACGATGGGCCGACCTTCAGTTCACGACTGCCTTTAGGAGCGACCCAGGCATTCTGAGTCGTCGACCAATACTGAAACTGGCGCGGATTGACGTGCAGATTGACTGTATTCGATTCACCAGCGCGCAGGCTGACTCGGTCGAATCCAACGAGAGTGCGAACTGCGAATTGCGCGCCCGTCGGTTGATCCTTCGGCGCGTCCACGTAGACCTGCGGTACTTCGTCACCGGCAACGTCACCCGTGTTCTTGATGCTCACCGAGACATCGGCGCCCCCATCCGCAGTCTTGTTCACCTTGAAATCCGAGTATGCGAAGTTCGTATAGGAAAGACCGTGGCCGAAAGCGTAGAGCGGCTGAATGTTCTCATGATCAAACCAGCGATAGCCAACGAGCACGCCTTCAGAGTAAGTCGTTTTTCCATCGATCCCTTTTGCCGAACGCTCCGGATGAGCCGGGTCAGTGGCGGGATAATCCGTAAGCTGCTTTGCCCATGTGAGCGGCAGTCTTCCGGCAGGATTATTCTGACCGATGAGAGTCTTGGCCGTTGCCCATCCACCTTCGTCACCGGGCCACCACATCTCAAGCACGCCTTTAACTTTCGGCAGCCATGGCATTGCAATCGGCTGGCTGGTATTCAGTACAACAACTGTATTCGGATTGGCGGCGGCGACTTCTTCAACAAGCCGATCCTGATCGCCGGGCAATCCGAAGTTCGGCTTGCCGCGCGTCCACAGGAATACGACGGCTACCTTGGCTGATTTTGCCGCAGAGATTGCAGCCGCGTGATCTGCCTGCCGCTGTTCAGGCGTCATCCAGTTCAGCCGCACCTGTACAGGAGCGTTCGAAGTATCACTGGAAATGTCCACGGAAAGTGCATGCTTACCTTTGGTCAGTTGCACCGCGCGTCGAACGTTATCCAGTCCATCGGTCGTGGGCAGGCCGTTGTCCTGCGAGGCATGTTGAATGTCGCCGTGTACGGTACCCTTTACCGCACCGGTGCGGCCGAGTTCTTTACCATCTATGTGCAGGACACCGCGTGCTCCCAGTACCTGCAGATAGAGCCAGTACGAGCCATCATTTGGAACCGACAGTTCACCTTTCCATGTGGCTTCTGTATTGGGCGGTAATGCAGAATGCTTCGTGTTCGTGAAGTCTAACGCGGGATCAACAACCTGCTTGCCACCGGCTTCCACACGGAGCAGGCCGGGCTTGCCATCATGTGTAAACTGGCCTGCTGGAATGGGCGTGCCGGTCATATCGTCATCCACAGCAAACGTAACTTTTGCGTTGGGCGCAAGTTTGCGCAGGGCTGCGAGCGGGCCCACCTGGCGGTCAGGAATACCGGGAGATCGTTCGCCGAAAGTACCAATAGCAGCGACCTGGCCGGCTGTTGGGCCAATCAGCGCAAGATCCGCGAGGGCATCGGCTTTCAGTGGAAGGATATGGTCATCATTCTTGAGCAGAACCGCGGCATCTTCCGCGGTCTTCTCGATGATGGTGGCATTAGCCTCTATGTCCTGCGGAGTGATGTTGTGTTTCTGCTTGCCATCAAGGTAGCCGAAGCGATCGATCTCATAGAGCACGCGGCGCGCAGCCTGCGTAATGGTCGCCTCGGTTATCGAACCGTCGGCAAGCGCGTCACGCATCACCTTAGGATCAGCATCGCGCGGAAAGGCTGACAGGTCCATACCGCCTCCTTTGGGCTCTTCGGGGATGGTACCGCCGAGCATGCCGGCCAGCGCTGCCTCGTTCAGCTTTGTAGGCATGGCACTTGATGCCGGTGAGGTGGTGTAGAAGGTATGCATCATCGCTGCGAATGGACTGTCGGCAGGAATGATGCCTGGCATCTCCATATCAAGACCATGGTTGATGAACTGGACACTGTGCACTGCGCCCCAGTCGGAGGTGACAAATCCTTTGAAGCCCAGCTCACCACGCAGAATAGTCTTGAGAGTGTCAGTGTTGTCGCAGGCGAAGGCGCCGTTAAGCTTGTTATACGAACACATGATCGAAGAGACGCCAGCCTTCACTGCATCGACGAACGGGGCTAGATACACTTCGTGCAAGGTCTGCGGATCAATAAAGACGTTATATGAGTCGGTGTCATAGCCGATGTAGTGTTTAGCCTGCGCCATGACGCCCTGGGCCTGCGCGCCGCGGATTTCGCCGGCTCCCATTTTGCCACTCAGCAGAGGATCTTCGCCGAAGGTGTTGTAGCCGCGCGCGAAGGTAATGTCGCGGTCGATATTGATAAACGGCTGAAGTACAACATCGATGCCAAGCGAGCGAGCCTCACGACCAATAACCACGCCATTCTGTTCGGCATCGTGCGCGCTGAATGTAGCGGCAACACCCATGGTTGCAGTCTCGGCCTGCGATGGAACACGGGTCAGAAGGCCCGGCGGTCCATCGGCAAATCGCAGGGAGGGAATGTGCAGACGCGGCACACCTGGCAGATAGCCGGCCTGGCCCTGGTACACTTCCGCTTGCTCGATACCGCCGCGGATCAAGTCCATTTTTTCTTCGAGCGTCAACTGTTTCAACAGACGATCAACACGGGCCTCATCTGCTTCGTCCGGCGTAATGGCCTGGGGGAGGGCGGCTATGGGAGCGACTGCAAACAGGCAGATGGAAGCGAGATATTGCTTCAACTTGAAGTTGATCATGAATAGTTATCCTTCTGGCTGGCCGGCCTTGATATTCCGTCAGCAACTTTCAATCCGATTCTGAAACCAATTTCTATTCATGACGCCTGAAGAAGAGCGTATGAGGCTTAGTAGAGCAAACAAGCGGAGTCTACTCTGTGGAATAGATCTGTGACGAGTTTTCGATTACTGTGAGATGGATTCCTGCAAACTTCGGTGCGTATACGACTGCTAGACGCGGGTTCCCCGTAAAAACTGCGCAACGCCTGCGTTAAATGCGTCCGCGGCTTCGATGTTGGATAGGTGCGCTGCTTGAAGTTCAAGCGCTTGTGAATCTGCAATTTGATGGAGCAGGAATTTTGCGTCGTCCGGAGTAGTCGAGCGATCTTCCGTACCGTAGACCACGAGCGTCGGCGTTGTCATTGCAGTTAAGGCATCGCGTAGATCCGCATCACGCACAGCAGCACAGCAGGCGGCGTATCCTTCAGGATTGTTGGCGCGAAGGATGCGCTGCATGATTGTAATCATTTCTGGATGGTCGCGATGAAATGGTTCGGTAAACCAGCCCTTGAGCACAGACGATACGATAGACTCGAGGCCGTCCCTTTGCACTATCGCGATCCGCTGCTCCCAATTCGCCTCCGAGCCGATCTTCGCCGCAGTGTTGCTGAGGACCAGCTTATCCAGACGGTGCGGCGCGTGTATGCCGAGCCATTGCCCGATCAGGCCACTCATCGATATGCCGCAGAAGTGGACACGATGAAGTTGGAGCGCATCCAGTAGCTTCAGCGCGTCTTTCGCCATCTGCTCGATGCTGTACGGACCAACAGGCGTAGATGATTTTCCCTGACCGCGCAGGTCGCACCGCAGCACAGAGAATTCATCCGAAAGAGCCTGGAGTTGTTGCGACCACAGCTCGAGACTGGTCCCGAGAGAATGCGACAGCATCAGTACGGGCCGGCTGTCGGAGCTGTCAAACTCGTAGTAAAGAGAGACATCATCAATGTCCAGGGTCGGCAAAGTGTTAGTCCTCAGCTTAGCGCCTTAAGTGCGGCAATTATCCGTTGGTTAACTAGTTGTCGTCGCCCTAGATATCAGTGTCACGGGATCGAGTGAAGCTGGCACTCCGGATTCAGTCGTACACCAAAGCCGGGCGCATCCGACAAGCGCATGCGCCCATTGACCGGTACTGGTTCATCTAATAAGAGCGGCGAAAACATCGGGACAACAACATATGCCTTCGGAGCCATCATCAGAAACTCGGAGAACGGACTGTTATGGCGCGTGATGTTGAAGTGATAGCTGTACACACTGGAGCCATGCGGAACAACGAGCACGCTGCGCGCATCCGCCATGGCAGAGATTTTGATCAACTCTGTCAGGCCGCCGCACCAGTTCACATCCGGCTGCAGGATATCGGCACATTCCATTTCGAGCAGCAGGCGAAAGCCCCAGCGGGTCGCCTCATGCTCGCCCGTGCTGGCCAGCATGCCGACGGGCAGCTTCTTTTTCAACTCGGCATATCCCCAGTAGTCATCAGGCAGTAGCGCTTCCTCTATCCACTTCAGATTGTACTTAGCAGCAGCATGGGTAAAGCGCACTGCGTAGTCCAGATTGAGGCTCATCCAGCAGTCGTACATCAACCAGAAGTCTTCACCGGTTCGTGAACGCATCTCGGCCAGTAGTTCGATATTCTTCCGCAAGCCGGCTTCGCCTTCTGCTGGACCATGATGAAGCGGCAGCTTTCCGCCGATGAAGCCCATTTTTTGCGCCAGATCGGGCCGGGCGCCTGTAGCATAAAAAATCAATTCATCGCGGACTGCTCCGCCCAGCAGATGATAGACCGGCTCCTGACGCAGTTTGCCAAGCAGGTCCCACAAGGCCAGGTCGACGCAGCTGATGGCATTCAGGACAAGACCTTTCCGCCCGTAAAAAATGCTGGAGAGATACATCTGGTCCCATAGTAATTCAACATCTGTTACGTTAGCGCCAATCAAGAAGCGAGTGAGATGGTGCTGCACGATCCAGGCGGCTGGTTCACCACCGGTACTGACCGCGAAACCGGTGATGCCGTTGTCGGCTTCGATTTCAACGACAAGTGTGCCCAGGACATTCAGGCCAAATGACTGACGGCTGGCACGGTAGGCGGGATACTTCGCCATCGGCGTGGATACGTGATCATCAATCCAGTGGCCCTGCGCCTGGTCGTGATAATCGGCGCCACCACCTCTGACATAGAAGGCGCGCACGTGCCGGATTTTGGCGTGGGACATGCTTTAAATTTCTCCTGAATCGCTTGCTAAGTTCCTAAAGATTTACCTTCTTCTGCTTTTCTCTGCCAAGCATTGCGAGCATGCCTGCGCTGAGCAGGGTGGCCGCTGCAAGAACGAATAAGCCGGCCCGTTGCGATCCGTAATAAATATCTGCCCAGGTCTTAATGTTCGGTGCAACGAAACCGCCGACAGAACCAAGGGCATTGATTAGGGCCAGGCCCCCGGCAGCTGTTTTTTGCGAAAGATAGCTCGCAGGAAAGGTCCAGAACAGGGGCTGGACAGCAATAAATCCTGTTGCTGCAACGCATAGAGCTGCGAACGATGCGCGTGGCCCGAGCAAGGGGAAAAGAGAACTGGCTATGCCGGCAGCCAGCAGAATCAGGGCCGCCATGAATCCATTCTGCTTCAGCCGCGTCGCGAGTCTCGGCAGCCACAGCGTGCCTGTCAACGCGCAGATCCACGGGATCGAAGAGACTAGACCGACCTCGACGCCCGTCGATTTGGGAAGAATCTCCGCAATTTCACTCGGCAGATAAAAGACGACGCCATAGACGCTCATTTGTATCAGGAAATAAGTCCCAACACACTGGAGCATGCGCACATCTTTCAGGACGGATACGATATTTGTGGAGTGGCGCGCATCGCGCTGAACCTCTTCGCTTGCAAGCGCATGGGCGAGTGCCTGCCTTTCTTCATACGACAGCCACTTAGCCTCTGATGGACGATTGTCCAGATACCAGTAAGCCCATATACCGACGAGCACAGCAAGTCCGCCTTCAACGAGGAACATCCATTGCCAGCCCTGCAGAGGGCTTGCAGGGTGCATCTGCAACAGCAGCCCTGATACGGGACCACCGAAGATGAACGCGAGCGGCGCTCCCAGGTAAAACAGGCCAAAAATCTCTGCGCGTACGCGGCTTGGAAACCAGTAGGTGAGATAGAGGATGACACCGGGAAAGAACCCTGCCTCTGCTGCTCCCAGCAAAAGCCGCAGCAGATAAAACGAACGGCTGCCCACCACCAGCATGGTCGCCATGGAGATGACACCCCATGTCACCATGATGCGCGCCATCCATACCTTCGCGCCGATGCGATGGAGGATCAGGTTGCTCGGCAGTTCAAACAGTGCATAGCTGACGAAGAAGAGCCCGGCTGCCAGGGCATAGGCCTCGGGAGAAATGCCGGCATGCTGTTGTAATGCCTGCTTCGCGAAGCCAATGTTCGCCCGATCAAGAAAGGAGATGACGTACATCAGCAGCAGAAATGGCACAAGGCGCCTGCGTGCCCGCGCGATCGCCCGGTCGAGCGTGATGTCGTGAGCAGCCATCGGCGTCACGAGGGCAGTAGGGTCTTCTCCGGCTACTGACGCTGCCGGGGTTTTCTCTTTACAAGGTGCTCGCGTTGGCCGGGCCGGATGTAACGTCATGACCACCAAAGACTACGCCGATCCATCTAATGGACGCTCGCGGAAATTGCCAGTTGACAATGATCAGTGTCGCTCGCTAGCGTAGCGATGCACGAAACTATTTCCCTATGGAAACATGCCTGCGTTTAGATGTCACTTCGCCGGCGCGGAGAACAAATGGACCGGCGTGATGTATTGAAACTGGGCAGTGCCTTTGCCGTCGCCAATATTGTTGATCCTTTCGCCGTAGCGGCCCAGCAATTGCCGGTTATAGATAGCCATATCCATCTTTTCGATCCGAGCCGCCCGGGTGGTGTGCCCTGGCCGCTGAAAACCGACACTGCCATATACAAGCCGGCCATCCCCTCTCGTTACGAAATGATTGCGCAACCTTTCGGGGTGGTGGGTGCCATCGCTGTCGAAGCAAGCCCGCTTGCAGGCGACAACGACTGGGTGCTGCAGCAGGCTGCGAATCACCCGATCATTGTCGGCTTTGTCGGTGACCTGGTTCCCGGCTCGCCGACCTTTGGCCAGCAGATGGAGAGGCTGCACCAGAATCCCATCTTTGTCGGAATACGCTATGGAAACCTCTGGGATCACGACCTTTCCATTGATATGAACAAGCCGGGCTTTGTTGATGATCTGCGCGAACTTGCTTCGGCCGGCCTTGAACTCGACAGCGCAAATCCCGACCCGAAGTTGATCAGGGCCCTGCTTGATCTTTCGCAGAAAATCCCTGAGCTTAGGATCGTCATTGACCATCTTCCCAACGCTGTCGTGCCCGCAGAACCCGATGCGCACAAAGAATATGTCTCACACCTGAAATCGCTGAGCCAGAATGCCGGTGTCTTTATCAAGCTTTCCGAAATACCGGTGAAGCAGGGTGATCGAGTACCGACAGCGCTTTCATTTTATAAAGACAAACTGGACGCGATGTGGGACATCTTTGGCGAAGATCATCTTCTTTTTGGCAGTGACTGGCCGAATAGTGACCATATTGCAAGTTATGCCGAGACCTTCGGTATCGTTCGACAATATATATCGACTAGAGGCAAAGTAGCTTCCGAAAAGTTCTATTGGAAAAACTCGAAAGCCGCTTATCGGTGGAAGCCGCGTCGAACTGACCAGAATCTGGCATGAGGCAGCGATAAATTCATTCAATGATTAATGAGCATAGTTACGGGAATAGAGACGCTCCCAAGTGAATTCCGATATGACTGCTCGTTACTGCAATACCAGGGCTTGAACAGGAGAATTGGCGGACATGAACGTAAGAAAGCAAAATAGCAAGAACTCCAGGAGTGCAAAGCTCATCATCGCAGGCATGTTGCTCTCGCTCAGCACCGGCGGAGCACCTGCACAGACAACTTCGGATGCCCTAATGAGCGGCTTTCACAATCCGCCAAGCAGCGCACGGCCGCGGGTCTGGTGGCATTGGATGAATGGCAATATCAGCCAGGAAGGCATCAAGCTTGACCTGGACTGGATGCACAACATTGGGCTGGCCGGTTTTCAAAATTTCGATGCCGCACTCGCAACGCCGCAAGTAGTGAAGAAGCGGCTCGCCTACATGACGCCGGAGTGGAAAGACGCTTTTAAATACGCGACCAGTCTTGCCGATCAGTATGGATTTGAAGAAGCTATCGCAGGCTCTCCAGGCTGGAGCGAGACGGGCGGTCCGTGGGTTCCCGCATCGCAGGGCATGAAGAAGTATGTGTGGAGTGAAACCTACGTCACCGGCGGTAAACCCTTTACCGGGACACTGGCGCACCCGCCATCGAAGACCGGCGCTTTTCAGGATTTGAGTATTCGCGACCTTATGCCTTCGCCCGACGGCGCCAAAACTGCGCCGCAGTTTTATGCAGATGCCGCAGTGATCGCCTACCGCAGGCCTGCAGATGACGTGCCGGTCGAGTCGCTCCATCCCACGATCACAGCGAGCTCTGGCACAGTCGATGCCGCTATGCTCACGGACGGACTCCTCGAAAAAACTACGGGCGTGCCTATCCCGGAGAAGGTTGGAGATAGCTCGTGGATCCAATACGCATTTCCTGAGCCGGTGACGATGCAATCGATCACGGTTTCGACGGATAAACCGAACGGCATTGTCGCCATGATCGCGGGTCTGGCAGCGCCCGAAGTGTCTCTCACAGCCAGCAACGACGGGCAGACCTTCCACGAAGTCATCAAGCTTCCAGACAGTAGCTCGCCTGAAAATACCTTCGCATTCCCTGCTGAAAGAGCTAAATATTTCCGGGTACTTTTCAAGCGGACGCCCCCGCCGCCACTTCCACCATGGATCAGCGATCTTGATCCTGCTTCGCTGGGCATCAAGATGGGCGACAAACCGACTACCTATGAAGTTGCTGAACTGAATCTTCACCCGGGCGCGCGCACCAACCACTTTGAAGAGAAGGCAGCCTTCGTGCCTGTTCCTGACCTGTATGAATTTGCGTCGCCGAAGGTCGCACCCGAAGACGCCATCCATAAGAGCGACATCAT
The DNA here is from genome assembly GCA_964245665.1 of uncultured Acidobacteriaceae bacterium. Taxonomy (GTDB): domain Bacteria; phylum Acidobacteriota; class Terriglobia; order Terriglobales; family Acidobacteriaceae. The sequence continues at coordinate 9,265 of CAXTNK010000007.1, read as the reverse complement.
CGATCTGACCAGCAAAATGCATCCCGATGGCACTCTTGACTGGACGCCGCCGGCCGGAGACTGGGTCGTCCTTCGCTTCGGTTATTCGCTGCTCGGAATCACGAACCACCCAGCCACTGCCGAAGCTACCGGCCTTGAAGTCGATAAGTTGAACGCAGGCTTTGTAAAGAACTACATGGACAAGTATCTCGATAGTTACAAGGAAACCGTTGGCGCCGACATGATGGGGAGACGCGGAATCCGCTACGTAATTACCGATAGCTGGGAAGCTGGCTCTCAAAATTGGACTGACAACATGCTGTCTGAGTTCAAGAAGCGGCGCGGTTATGATGCCACGCCCTGGATGCCGGTACTGTCTGGCGCGGTCGTCGAAAGCGCAGCCGCGAGCGATCGTTTCCTATGGGATTTCCGTAAGACGATTGCTGACCTGATTGCCGATGAGCATTATGGGCAGGTACAGGCTTCCTTGAAAGAACGGGGCATCGGCCACTATGGTGAGTCACATGAAGATAGTCGCGCCTTCGTAGCAGATGGCATGGAAGTCAAGAAGCTGGACGATATACCAATGAGCGCCATGTGGACACAAAGTCCCGGAGTCAACAATGTCCAGTACGACTTCAATGCGGATGATCGCGAATCTGCATCCGTCGCGCATATCTATGGCCAGAACATAGCCGCTGCTGAATCGATGACTGCCGGAGCGGCCGCCTGGGCGTGGTCGCCATCTACACTCAAGCCTACAGCCGACCAGGAATTTCTAAACGGCATCAATCGATTTGTCATTCACGAATCAGCACACCAGCCAATGGTCGGCAAAGGCACCGCGCCTGGCCTGACACTTGGACCTTTCGGCCAGTGGTTCAATCGCAATGAAACCTGGGCGAACGAAGCTGGTCCGTGGATTAACTATCTCGCTCGTACGAGTTATCTCTTGCAACAGGGCCGCTTCGACGCAGACCTGCTCTATTTCTATGGTGAGGACTCGAACCTTACCGCGATCTTTCATACGAAGTCGCCTGATGTGCCCGCAGGTCACGGCTTCGACTACATCAATGCGGATGGCTTGATCCACGAACTGAGCGTAAGCAACGGGCACATCACGACGAAGAGCGGGATGAGCTATAGCTTGCTCGGACTTGATCCGTACAGCGAGCACATGTCTTTGCCGGTGCTACGCGCGATTTACAAACTGGTGCAGGATGGAGCTGTCATCGCTGGTCCGAAACCGATGGATGATCCGAGCCAGGCCGATGACCAGGCCGAATTCAAGAAGCTCAACGATGAGCTTTTCGGGGATGGTAAAGGTTTGCATCATGTCGGCAAGGGGACTGTTTATGCGGGCCAGGATCTGAATGATGTATTCAAAGCAATCAATGTGGCACCGGACTTCGATTACAACAAACCGGAAGCAGATGCGAATGTTCAGTTCGCTCACCGGAAGCTTTCTGACGGCGACTTATACTTCGTCGACAACCGCAGCACCCATGACGAAACTATCGATGCAGACTTCCGCGTGACTGGCAAGAAGCCTGAGCTCTGGTACGCGGAAACCGGTAAGTCTGAACCAGTGTCTTACAAAATTGCCGATGGTCACACTACCGTGCCTCTACACCTCGAACCGTGGGGAACAGTTTTTGTGGTTTTCCGCGAATCGACCAACGAGGCAACGCTCACCCTGCCTAAAAAGGTCGAGAGTGACAAGGGCCCGATCGAAGGATCCTGGAGTGTGAAGTTCGAACCGGACCTTGGTGCTCCGCCGACAATTACGCTGGAGAAACTTGCCTCGTGGAGTGATAACTCGGATGCGGGCGTGAAGTATTACTCTGGCACAGGCACGTACACAAAGACGATTACAGCGCCTGCTGACTGGTTCGGCAAGAGTGGTCATCTATGGCTTGATCTGGGTGACGTCAAGAACCTTGCGGCAGTTACTGTCAACGGGGAAGACCTTGGGCTAGTCTGGCATGCGCCTTACCGAGTAGACGTCACAGATGCACTTAAGCCCGGACCTAACGAGGTAACCATCAAGGTGACGAATGCCTGGGTGAATCGGCTCATCGGCGATCAACAGCCAGGCGCGACAAAATACACATACGCAGATGTAAAGCCGTATAACGCCAAGTCGCAATTGCTGCCATCAGGACTGCTTGGTCCGGTACGCGTCTACACAACCAACACGCAATAGCTGCGTTCAGCCTGCTCTGTCTTCAACCACGAAGCAGGCTGAACAACTTACCGTGCAGGCGGCAATCCAGGTTGAGCAGCCACGGCAGCCGACTGCTTTTCTTTGGAGAAGATTCCGAGAACGCCCTTCAATATCACATAGAGAACAGGGATGAAGAGCAGGTTGAGTATCGTTGAGAGCACCATACCTCCGACGATTGCCGTGCCTACCGAGTGCCGCCCAAGCTTGCCTGCGCCGGTGGCAAACACCAGCGGCATTACGCCAAGTATGAAAGCGAAGCTGGTCATCAGAATAGGTCGCAGACGAAGCTCACCTGCCTGGATCGCTGATTCTTCAATCGACACACCTTTGGCTCTGATCTGTTCGGCAAACTCGACAATGAGAATCGAGTTTTTTGCAGAAAGACCGATCAGCATCACGAGGCCGATCTGCACATAGACATCGTTCGCTAGTCCTCGTACGGCAATCGCGCCGAGCGCACCCAGCACTGCCATTGGAACAGCCAGCAGGATAATGAAAGGCAAAGCGAAAGACTCATACTGCGCAGAGAGCGTCAGGAAAACAACCAGCAGACCAAGCCCGAAAATGATGATGGAT
>CAXTNK010000007.1:414-6445 GCA_964245665.1 uncultured Acidobacteriaceae bacterium | reverse complement strand
GTCCCGAAGATTCAAGTTCTTCAAGTGCGAGTCCGGCCCATTCAAACCGCATTCCCGGCATCATGTTTTTCTTTGCCAATGCTTCCATTCGAACAAGGCCCTCAGAGGAAGATAGTCCAGGCGCGGCAGAACCAACAATCTCAGCGGATCGGAACAGGTTGAAGTGCGCGATCGTCTGCGGACCTGCGCTCTGTTCGACGGTCACGAGATTATCCAGGCTGATCATCTGGCCCGCATTTGTCCGCACATAGAACTGCCGAATGTCGCGTGCCGTCTGGCGAAAGGGCGCGTCAGCCTGAATGTAGACCCGGTACGAACGGTTGTTGAAGTCGAAATCATTTACGTAGGACGAGCCCATGTAGATACCGAGCGCATTCGAAATCTCTGTAAACGGAACTCCGATCGCTTTGGCTTTTTCTCGATCTATTTTCACCAGCAACTGAGGATCGTTCGCAGTGAAAGAAGTGAAGAGGCCTGTCACGCCTGAGCCAGGAAGCAGGCTTTGATTGACGATCTGATGAGCAACTCGATCGATATCGGTGAGCGTGTTGCGGCCTTCATCCTGCAGCTCAAACTGAAAACCCCCGAAGCTGCCGATACCGTTAATGGCTGGTGGTTCGAAGGCAGCGACAATACCACCGGGAATACCAAGAAATTTAGGGGAGAGTCTCGCGACCACTTCTGCAGCGCTGTGGCCCGCGCCTTTTCGCTGATCCTGGGGCTGCATGTTGACGAAAATCAATCCCTGATTGGGAGCATTGCCGGAGAAGCCGAAGCCCATGACGGAAAAAGCGCCGGCAATGTCATGATCCTGCGACAAGATTACGTTTGCCTGGTCCGCAAGATTGCTCGTGTAGCCAAGTGAAGCGCCCTGTGGAGCCTGCACCTGAATGAAAAAGAAGCCCTGATCTTCCTGCGGAACGAACGCAGTCGGTACAGTGCGATAGATAAATCCAGTTAGTCCGAGCAGCGCCACAAACACGATCAGAACCACATAGCGGATGCGTAAGAGGAAGTGGATCAGACGCCCATATCCATACGAGATACGTTCAAGCGCATACTCGATTCCATGTGCAGTCTTTGACCACAGGTTGGAGAGAAAACGGCTGTGCGTCCAGTCGAGCTGGCGGTACTTCGCTTCTTCGCCGCGTAGAAGTAATGCGGCGAGTGCGGGCGAAAGTGTTAGCGCATTGAATGCAGAAATCGCTATGGAAAACGCAATCGTCAACGAGAACTGTTTGTACAGAATCCCGGTAGTGCCAGGAAAGAAGCTGACCGGGATGAAGACACTTATCAACACCAGTGAAGTTGCAATGACGGCGCTCGTCACCTCGCCCATCGCAATCGAAGTGGCGTGATGAGCGTCGCTGTCCCCTTCCGAGATGTGGCGCTGAACATTCTCGATCACAACAATCGCGTCATCGACAACGAGGCCCGTTGCCAGCGTGATGCCGAACAGAGTCAGTGAATTTATAGAGAAGCCGAACAGCTTGATGAAGGCGAAGGTGCCGATGAGCGAAACAGGAATCGTGACTGCTGGGATGATGGTTGCACGCCAGTCAAGTAGAAAAAGAAAGATGACGACGATCACGATTATGACTGCTTCAAGCAGCGTGGTCAGCACTTCATGGATCGAGTCACCGACTACAGTTGTCGTATCGAAGGCCACAGCGTAATGAAGACCCGGAGGGAACGACTTCGACAACTCGGCCAGCACTGCCTTGCCCTGGCGATCGACATCGAGGGCGTTAGCGTTTGATAACTGTTGAACGCCGATACCGATCGCAGGCTTGCCGGAAAACTTCAATGTACTGGAATAGGACTCGGCACCAACCTCGGCTCGGCCAACATCCTTGAGTTGGATGACTCCTGACGAAGTGTTCTTGAGAATGATGTTCTCAAACTCTGCCGGCGTCGTTAGCCGTCCGACAGCGCGCACTGAGATTTGGAAGTTCTGCGTAGAATCAGACGGTGGCTGACCGACAGCGCCGGCCGCTACTTCGACGTTTTGTTCCTGCAAAGCATTCAGCACATCGGTTGCTGTCAACTGTCGCGCCGCGAGTCGCACCGGGTCAAGCCATAGACGCATCGCGTACTTGCGCACACCGAAGACCTGCGCATCACCCACGCCCTTGATGCGTTTGAGCGGGTCTTTCACATACAGGTCGATATAGTTGGAAATGAATTCCTGGGAATAACGATCGTTGTCCGCATAGAAACCGGCGGCGAAAACAAAGTTCGAGTTCGCCTTTGTAATGGTGACGCCGGTATTCTTGACGGTTTGCGGCAACACACCTTGCGCAGACTGCACGCGGTTCTGTACGTCGACGGCCGCTATGTTCAGGTCGTAGCCAGTCTTGAAAGTTACAGTGATGTTGCTGCTGCCATCGTTGCCACTCGATGAGGTGATGTAGCGCATACCTTCCACGCCGTTGATTGATTCCTCAAGCGGAGTCGTCACGTCGTGTTCAACGGTCTGCGCATTGGCGCCGATGTAAGCGCTATCCACGGAGACCTGCGGAGGCGCGAGTTCGGGATAGAGCGAGACAGGAAGTCCAGGAATGACGACGGCGCCGGCGAGGATAATGAGCAGCGCACAAACCGTCGCAAAAACAGGCCGACGGATGAAAAAGTCTACGAACACTGGTTACGCCTCGGAAAAATCATGGTTGCACGGTGATGCTCACCTGAATGAACGGATGGCTTATCTACTTAGCCAGTCGGGCCCACAGGCATACCTTCCTGCAGGAACTGGATACCAGACAGGATGACTTTGTCGCCCTGCTTGAGTCCACTTAGCACTGGGTAGTCATTGCCTATGGTGTCGCCCAGTGTCACTGGTACCTGGTGCGCGACGTAATTGCTGCCGCTACGAACAGCAACAAAAACAAATGCCTGCCCGCTGACACGCGTAATCGCCAGAACCGGAACTGTTGGCGTTGGATTGCTCGACCATGTGACGCGCGCCTTTACCAGTTGCGCATTACGCAGTACTTCAGCGGTGCGAGGAAGTGCTGCTTTCACCAGGATGCTTTGCAGCCCATTGTCCACCTGGGGGGAAATGAAGTTAATTGTTGAACGCGCAAGCATCTTACCATCATTACCTAACAGTTCTACTGGTAATCCCATGCGAATCTCGCTAGCCCGCTCGGTGGGAATATAGATATACGCTTCGAGCTCCCCGCTTTCATCGACTGTCGTCAGAACTGTCGAGCCCGTCACATAGTCACCAACATGTACAGGGATGTCGCCGACTAATCCGGCGAATGGTGCGCGGATCTGGTAATAAGCAAGCTGGCGCCGTTCGGACGCAGTCTGAGCGGTTGAGGCATTGTAGGCCCCGCTTGCGTTCTGAAACGACTGCACTGCCTGGTCATAGGCCTGGCGGGAAATGAGGCCACTCTCAAACAGCTGGCGCTGCCGCTCGACTTCCGCCTGGTTATATTGGAAGACTGCTTTCTGCTGTGCCTCCGCACCCTCCTGCTGTCTGACGATTGACGTCTGGCGCAGTGGATCAACCTCCAGCAGCATCTGGTCTGCAGTGACACGTTGGCCAGAATGGACAAGGATGCGAATGACCTTCCCTTCCACCTGCGACTGCATCGTTGCCGAGCGGCGACTCTTGATTGTGGCGATGTACATATCGGAGGCAGGAACAGGCTGAAGCGTCACGGTGCTGACCTGCACCGGCATCGCCTGCGGCTGCGCTGCCACTGGCGCCGCTGCCGGCTTTGAACAGCCTGCGAGCGTTGGCAACACGAAGAACACGAGTGATGGGAGTGCATACGACACACTCCATGGAAAGCGCCGGCGGCGGAGAAGTATTCTTGACATATGGTTTGCGGGACGACAGATGCTGGTGATCTGGCTTCTACGATTGTACCGTCAATCGGCACAATCAATTTGACGAAGCGGCACACTGCATCGCATCGGTGCCATCTCACATCCAGATACGCTTAAGCAATTTAGCAAAACCTATTCATCTTCATGGAATTTCGATACTCCGCAGCACACTCTCAATCAACCCAGTGTGCCCCGCAGCATTCTTGTATTCACTGCCCCTGCCTCCGAAGTTCATTCGATCGGCAGAGCCATTTCCGATCAGGTTGAGTAACGGTGAGACACAATGATCAAGATCCCGAGCGCAGACTCTTCAAGGGTCAAATAGACGATTTTGACCAGCAAATATATGGGCATCAGATCAGACTTTCATCCATCTCTACGTACGCGGAGATAGAGTCGTCAACGTCCCGCTCTTAGGAGAGCTTCTCTTAAATTCCTTGCCAGCGGCGCCAGGACAACGTGACTTTGTGAGTCATTGGATGGAAGCAATCGGTTTTCTCTTCCATCAGTCAGAACACGATATGCTCTGCTCGCAATTCGCTGTCGTGATTCAGGAGGATGCTTGCTCGCTCCATCACATTTCGCAACTCTCTCACATTACCGGGCCAACGATGCGAATAAAGCCGATTGATGGCATCTGAAGTGATCGACGCACTGGGGCTAAACTTCTGCATAAACTTCGCTGCCAGAGCAGGTATGTCCTCGAGTCGATCCCGGAGGGGGGGAAGATCAATGAGAAAGACCGCCAATCGATAGAGAAGGTCCTCGCGGAAGAGTTTCCGGGCAACCATCTCCTTGAGGTTCACGTTCGTTGCAGCAACCACACGCACATCCACCTTGAGGTTGTCATTACTGCCCAATCTCTGCACCTCTCCCTGTTCAAGGAAGCGCAGTAGTTTGCTCTGCAGCAGTAAAGGCATATCCCCGATCTCGTCTAAGAAGAGTGTCCCGCCATGCGCTGCTTGTATCCTCCCGAGCCTGGACTGCATGGCTCCAGTAAACGCACCTTTGCTGTAGCCGAACAATTCAGATTCAAGGAGAGATTCCGGCAGCGCAGCGCAGTTGACAACGACGAATGGCTGTTTGCGCCGGTCACTGAGTGCGTGAACTGCCTGCGCCGCCAGATCTTTACCAGTGCCGCTCTCACCGGTCACCAGAACTGTCGTATGGCGCTTGGCAACCATGTGGATCAGCGCATGTGCATTACGCATAGGCAGGGAATCGCCAAGCATGCCGCTAACTTCCTTTGCCTCGTCCAAATAGGCGCCCGACACGAAAGGCGTCACTCGCTTCCCAGCAGGCCTTATCGCACTCAGTTCCGTAGCGTACTTGTTCGCCCATTGAGAGTCGAAGTGAAGTTGATCACCATGCATGTTGATAATCAACATCTCTGTTTCAGGGAAGCGGTCCTGGATAAGGATACGGAATTCTTCCAGAAGCAAATCGGGCAGCGCGGCTTCAGACAGAACAACATCGGTTCCGTCCTCCCGCTGAAGAACTTCTAATGCCTCTGCCCCATTCTGTGCCTCTAGAAAACGCCAAGGCAGATGGAACATATGGTCGCGTACGCGCCGCCGTACATTCGAACTTTCGCTAATGATTAATGCCGTCGTGGATACTGGGACTTCTGAATGTGGCTCTAGATCGATGCTACTTCCCATTGGTTAGCCCATTGGTACATATTGTCATGTTGACTTCTTTTGCGCTTCGCTCAGCAGCGTCGTCGGTTCATGTCGCTGTTCGTGTATATCGTACTCTTGCAACTAAGTGGCTACCGATGTCAGGAAAGAGCATAGTTCCGAGAGCCGGCATTTTCCGGTAGCAAAGCGCCCCGCTCCGTCATGTTATCTATAGCAGCTTCAGAAAAGAAACTGACATCACACGTTCTGGCGGCTGATAACACTTTCTTTGTATTGACTCCACCCGGTTCATCTTCATTCGCCATGAGCGGAAGCCATCTCAATACCATCCACATAAAACTAAGCGTCCGGGCTGCGTCATTCTGGTCAACTGCAAGTTCGAGCAAGCTTTCGGTATTGGATTCGTACATCTCTTTGGTACCTGCGACCACGAAGGTAGGATTTATTACAACGTAATAGGTGTCTATTCTGCGAATACACGCGTTAATCCGGAGCACTTTTTATGTGAGGAACGCCAAAGATGGTTGGTTATAGAGCTTTCGTAAGTG
>CAXTNK010000007.1:0-404 GCA_964245665.1 uncultured Acidobacteriaceae bacterium | reverse complement strand
GTGCGTGGACAACATGGTTTCTGGCGGGATAAAAGCAAATGTGCTGGTCCCTGCCGACTGTTGCCTAGCATTTTGACGTCCCACCATCGAGGGATGGAAGCGGCGAAAAGACTGCCGATAAGTCGTCAAAGCAGTTTTGATGCTGACGATCGCTGGAACGAGGTAGCAAGTGGATCTTGAAGGCGAGTTTAGAAGTGCCAACACTCGCGGTGCCGTCAGGTCGATCGGGACCGACAGCACATTTGCTTATGGCTGTGCCGCACGATCAGCGGATGTCGAAACCAACAGTGTTATCAAGATCGGGACGCCCGCGACCGATGAGAAAAATGGGCTTCTCATTCCGGTCGAGTCCACGCCTGGGGGAAATCGATCCCATGTGAATCGCGTGACGGACCTTGCATCAC
>CAXTNK010000006.1:91755-94434 GCA_964245665.1 uncultured Acidobacteriaceae bacterium | reverse complement strand
CAGTTTTGAGCGCATGCAGCAATGCTTCCTCGACATTATCGAAGACACCGCTTTCCATACGCTCTGCGATCAGGGCTTCGAGTTCAGGCCGATGAATATCAATGGTCATGAAAGGCCGCCTTTCGTTACAGAGCTGCGCACACCAGTATAGTGGTTTGATTTGAATGTCTCTTACAGGGTCACGGGAAGTCAGCGGCCTTTAGGCTTCGTCTTCTTGAAGGCGCTGCCGAATTTCGGGCCTTGTTTCTTGGGTGTGGACTTGATGCCAGGACGGACCTTCTTCTTCCGGACGGTAAACTTTTTCTTCGGTGCCGGCAGTACCTTCGACTCCATCTTTTCGAGCAGCTTTTTCGGGCGGCTGACGAGCGATGCCGGCTTGGGTGCGGGTGCTCCCGGCTCCGGCGCTTTGCGCTTGGACACCTTGGTGAGGAGGAAGATTTCGCGCTCGTTGAGTTCGCGGAACTGACCTGGTTCGACATCGAGCACCAGTGGGCCATAGCCGACGCGGCGGATCTTTTCGACATGGTGGCCGATCTCTTCGAACAACTTGCGGATCTGCCGGTTACGGCCTTCGGTCAGGATCACTTCGTACCAGGGATTGTCGGCTTCGCGGACCAGCGTCACGCGCACCGGCTCAGACAGAACACGACCCTCGCGCGTGCCTGGCTTGCCGCGCTCGATCATGATGCCGCGGCGGATCTGTTCGAGCTTGTTCTCAGGCGGGATGCCAGCGACTTTCACCAGGTAGGTCTTCTCGACCTTGGCGGAAGCGCGCGTGAGGCCGTTGGTCAGGTCGCCGTCATTGGTCACAAGGATGAGGCCTTCGCTCTCATAGTCAAGCCGACCGACAGGAAAGACGCGGACACGCGCGCGCTCAAAGAACTGCATCACAGTCGGACGATGCTGCGGATCCGACGCGGTCGTGACAAAGCCCTTCGGCTTGTTCAGCATGAAGTAGCGATGCTTCTCCGGGCCGTGGAGCAGTTTGCCGTCGACGCGGATGTGGTCCTTGTGCGGATCGGCTTTCGTGCCCAGCTCGGTTACGATTTTGCCATTGAGCTGCACGCGGCCTTCGAGGATCAGTTCTTCCGACTTGCGACGGGAGGCGATGCCCGCCTGCGCAATGATTTTCTGGAGCCGCTGCGTGGTTTCGTCTTTGGGCATCAGCTCTCCTGTTCCTGGGGAACTTCTTCTGTAGGGGACTCGGTTTCGTTTGTGGCAGCGGCGACGTCGTGATTGACTGAGTCCTGCAAAGGAGATGCAGGACCCTCCACTGAGCTTCGCTCCGGGCGGGATGACAATTCCGAGTTGGAAGATGACGGGTCGGACGCTTCTTCCGGGCGGGATGATGACCTGACCGTCTCCTCCGGATTTAATGATTCGCCCCCAGCAGCAATCTCCTGACTCGAATGCTCGAAAGGAAGCGGCTCGCTGCCTTCGTGTTCCGGCTCGATGCCGGCTTTTTCGTGCATGGCTTCGGCTTCAATCGCATCGCTTTCGGCGAGCTCCCCGGCCATCTTCTCGAATTCTTCCATCGACGGCAGTTCGGCGACATCCTTCAGTCCGAAGCGGAGAAGAAATTCCTTGGTCGTCTTGTAAAGAATGGGGCGGCCGATGACCTGTTTGCGGCCAGCGGTGGTGACGAGTTTGCGGCTGATGAGGCTGGCCAGCACGCCGCCTGAATCGACGCCACGAATTTCGGCAACTTCAGGTGCGGTTACAGGCTGCTTGTAAGCGATGACGGCTAGTGTTTCGAGCGCCTGGAGTGAAAGCTTCATCACCGGCTTCAAGCTTTTGACGAACGCGCGGACAGCGTCGTGATATTCAGGCTTGGTGGCCATGCGGTAGCCGCCTGCGATCTCGCGGATTTCGATACCGCGATCCTGGACCACGTAGTCGGCGATCAATTCATCGACAATCACACGGATGTGGTCGCGAATCTCGCGATCGCGCTGGCGGGCCAGGCGCTTTGCCGCCGCTTCGTCCTCAACAAATGCATTGGGATCAGGCTTGAGAGCGAAGACAGCTTGCGGCTCGCTGGAGTCAGCTGTTTCCGATGACTCGGCAACCAGCGGCGCTGTGTCGATGGCGGCAGAGTGGGCTGCTTCGTGCGCGGCCTGATGGCCATTTGCGGTTTCGCTGAAGAAGTCGCTCATGGTGCCGGCGTCATCGATGACGGTGATCTCGGAGGCGGATGCAGACTCGGCCAAAGCAGTGTCAGGCGAGGAATCCTGATCCTGCGACAACTCGGCGAACGGAACGTCGAGCTGCTCGGCTGCGGGTGGGGCCGGCGGTGGAACTTCGCCCGCAAAAATGGCAGCAAGCTGCGCGAGGGTAACGGGCTCTTCTGCCGCGTAGATGACGGCTTCGATCTTGGCTTTCAGGCTCATGGTTGCAGGGGTGGCACAGGAAAGCTGCCTTGTTCATACTATCGGACGCCCGGCTTGACGGCTCCTGGCTTTTGCAGTCGACGGGAGCGGCAAAGAGACGGAAAATGAGAATCGGGCCGAAGTCTGTATGCTCTATTACAACTGAAGGGCACAGGCGGCCACGGCAAAAGGAATGGGAATGGTACCGCCAAGGTCGAATTCCAAAGCGACTTTTTGTTCAGGGAGATCCACATGACGCTGCTCCTGCTGCAGATGATGACCGTTTTGCTCGTAGCCCTGCTCTGCGGAT
>CAXTNK010000006.1:88156-91745 GCA_964245665.1 uncultured Acidobacteriaceae bacterium | reverse complement strand
CGCAAACTGGGTCAGTCGCGTGTCATCGGAGAAATTCTCGGCGGCATTCTGATCGGACCATCGGTTTTCGGTCGATTTGCGCCTGCTGCCTCTCATAGCCTTTTCCCAATAAGTTCACTGGGATCGTTCGAGATTCTGAGCAATATCGGACTCATCCTTTTCCTGTTTCTGATCGGCAGCGAACTGGATTACGCCCACCTGCGACGGCAGAGAAAAACAGCGGTTTTTGCCAGCGGTATGAGTATTTTCTTCCCATTTGCGATGGCTGCGATGGTTGCGCATGCGCTGCGCGTGCGGTTCGCGCCGGACGGGATTGGCCGTGTCCCATTTGTGCTCTTCCTGGGCATTTCGATGAGCATCACGGCCTTTCCAGTACTGGCCCGCATCCTCGAAGAACGTAAGCTGCAATCGACCCCGCTGGGCGCGACCGCGCTGATGTGCGCAGCAGTCGATGACGTCGCGGCTTGGACATTGCTGGCGTTTGCACTCACGCTGCTCGGGGGTGGGGAGCACACGATGACGATGCCGATCCGGCTGCTCTGGCTAGGGCTTTACCTGGGTGTGATGCTGGGCGTGATCCGGCCTCTGGGCGCATGGTTTGTACGTAAACAGAACAGCATCGGTCTGTCCTATGAACTGCTGGGCATCATCATCGCAGTAGTGCTGGCATCGGCGGCAGCAACTGAGGCGATCGGCGTGCACCCACTATTCGGCGCGTTTATGGCCGGGCTTTGCTTCCCCCGGATCGAGCACTGGCAGGCTGCCGTGCGCACACGGCTTGACATGCTTGTATCCGTGCTGCTGCTGCCCTTGTTCTTTGCTCTGACTGGTATGCGGACGCGCCTTGACCTGCTGAGTGGCTCGCGTATCTGGCTATGGACAGGGATAGTGCTGCTCGTCGCCGTTGCCGGCAAGATGGGTGGCGCGGTACTGGCAGCCCGTTGGACCGGCCAGTCCTGGAAAAATGCTGCAGCGCTGGGCGCGTTGTTGAACACGCGCGGCCTGGTCGAGTTGATCGTGCTGAATATTGCCTACAACGCGCACGTCTTCTCGCCGACGCTGTTCACCATGCTGGTAGTGATGGCACTGGTGACGACGATGATCACGACGCCGCTGCTGAACCTGATCGGCATTGCGGACAACGGCAAAGAAGGCGAAGACATGGCAGACATCAAGGCCGCCTAATACTGCGCGTACGGCGAATCACGCTTCGCGATTTATGCTCGGATGGTCGCATGGATTCTCGTTGAATCAGTTCACGAATCGCCATTTGGATTTGCTGGCTTCCAGCCGGCGCGTTTGAATGGCAGATCCGAGCGGTTGCGCCACCACAGCCACACGCACAGGGCGATGATCGCCAGCAGTGGTAGTACAAGCAGACTGCCTTCCGGACCGGTCGCACCGCCATTCCACAGGACATTGCCAATAGGATGTTCTGCGAACAGGCGGCCTTTTACCAGCAGGCCGCTGTCGGATGTGCCATAGAAGAACGACTCGCCCCAGTCCCATGCGGCATGGAAGCCAAGCGCCCACCAGAGTGAACCGGTATACCAGAGCGTCAGGCAGAGGATCAGGCCGATGGCTCCCGCGGAGAACAGCCCGACTGGCGTCTCCCCCGCGTTGCTGCCATGGCTAAAGCCGAAGAGAAAATTGATGAGCAGGGCTCCCCGCCAGAAGCCGATGCCACGCGTCAGCGTGAACTGCAGGTAGCCACGGTAGAATCCCTCTTCGAAAAGCGCGACTATCACAAAGAAGAGCGCCCAGCCCAGGCCATTCAGCCAGATTGTAGGTCCATGCAGCAGACGTCCGTCCAGATGGAGCAGGCCAGCTTTGGCCAGCGTGCCGACGAACGCCGAAATCGCTATAAATCCGAAGAAAAAGCCGCTAACGAAACGGACGATAGGCTTCCGCCCTCCGAAGCCATAGGCAAATGCGGGTCGTTGTTCGACGAACGCCATAAAGACTGTCGCCAGCAGCACACTAGCCGTCAGGGTCGCTTCGATGATCAGGATGAAGTTCAACGGCATCGGCGGATTGGCACCGTCAATAAAGCCGGCGGCGCGGGCCAGCTGATCGATCAACGGGTGCATCATCCAGCGAATGAGAATCTGGCTCAGGACTACGATTGCGGTAAAGACCAGGATGCTCCACCCGGCACGGAGGCCGTCAGGGCCGAGAAATATCCATTCGGTAACATTCCTCTGGCCTGTTTCAGGAGGCGGTAGAGGAGTTATAGATCGAGGTTCGATGAACGGAATGGTGACTCCCTGGGGACCACTTTGTCCTTATCGTAAGCGGAACGACAGGTAGCACGCTACGTGAGGGCCGTAAATGGTACCGCGCAGTATCCCGGACGCAGAAACGCCCGGCCGGCAGGCAGGGCGCTTCAGTATCCAGGTTCATCCAGGTTAGAAGATGTGACGGAAGACCCAGAAGAGGCTGGCCGAGAGCAGGGCCGCGACCGGGAGCGTCAGCACCCAGGCCATGGCGATGTTGCGCAGCGTACTCCACTGCAATCCGCTCTTGTTTGCCGCCATGGTACCGGCAACGCCCGACGAGAGTACATGCGTCGTTGAAACCGGCATCTTGAACTGGTCCGCCATGATGATGGTGCAGGCAGCGACGATCTCGGCCGACATGCCCTGGGCATAGGTCAGGTGCGTTTTGCCGATCTTTTCGCCGACTGTGACGACAATCCGCTTCCACCCGATCATGGTGCCCATGCCCAGCGCCAGCGCGACCGCCACCTTGACCCAGGTGGGGATGAATTTGGTCGCCGTATCCAGCTTGGCCCGGTAGGAGTTGAGCGCAGCCTGGTCGCTCTCGTTGAACGAGGGGTTCTTGATCTTCGTCATCACCCGCAGAGCTTCGCTCTCCAGATACATATCGTTACGGACGTTGCGCTGCTGGTCGGGCGGGACATTCTTGAGCGCCTTGTACTGGGTCACTTCCTGCTGCACTTTCTGCATTAGGTCAGCGACTGCCGCCGGGGTTGCGGGAGAAATTTTGCGATCGCTGATGAAGCGTTCGACCTCGCCGCCATCCTTGCCGTTTGTATCGCCCTGAACAGGAGCAACTGCCTGGGGCGCCGGATTTTCGGTAGCACCGCCGGAGACCTGGGCATGCTGCATGATGCTGATGGCGCGTTCAGACGAGGCGACGAAGTCCGGCAGCTGGTTCGGGCCGACGGCATGGTTGAGTGCATACGCCGTCGGAACCGTGCCGATAAGGATGAGCATGATCAGGCCCATACCCTTCTGTCCGTCATTCGACCCGTGCCCGAAGCTGACGCCGGTGCAGGTAAGGATCAGCATGCAACGGATCCAGAATGGCGGCGGCTCGGTGCCTTTGGGCGCTTCGTAGAGTGCTGGGTCCTTGATGACAAATTTCATCAATAGCAGAAGCAGGCCGGAGAAGACAAATCCTACGATCGGCGAGATCAGCAGCACCTTGAAGACGTTGGTGACCTGCGACCAATCCACGCCGGAAGTGTGCGTTGCGGACTGCGACAGATATTGGTTTGCCAGACCGACGCCGATAATCGAACCGATCATGGTGTGCGAACTGGAGGCCGGCAAGCCGAGCATCC
>CAXTNK010000006.1:75823-88146 GCA_964245665.1 uncultured Acidobacteriaceae bacterium | reverse complement strand
GCAGCGCGAAGACCATGGCAAAACCGGCCCCGTAGCCAACCTGCAGGATCAACTCGACCGGCAGCAGTGTGATGATCGTGTACGCGACGCCGCCACTCGACAACAGGACGCCGATGAAGTTCCAGGTGCCACTCCATAGAACGGCCATGTGCGGCTCGAGCGAGTGGGTATAAATGACCGTAGCAACAGCATTCGCCGTATCGTGGAAGCCGTTAACAAACTCAAACCCGAGCGCGATCGTAAGCGCCAGTCCGAGGAGAAGGAAAGGCCACGCTGAAGCGTTATGAACACCGGAAAGGTCATGCGCGATGCGTGAGGCAACATACCCGATGCCCACGACAAACATAACGCCGGCGGCGATGATGCCCCACTGGGCGGCACTGCGCTTCGTCTTTTCAGGAGCGAGGAGAGGACTGGAAATCTTGGGAAAAGCTGTAGCCATGGTGAATGCTCCGGAGACGCTTGATGTCTTTGCTCTCGTCTGGTTCAGTCAACGCTACTTAAGTTGTAGAGAGTGATGTATCAATGCCATGTGAATGCCCGATGAATTTTGACAGCTTAGCGAGTTGGCAAAGGCTTCCCATGACCAACGTAAGGTAATAGCCGGAAAGGGTAATACCCTATGTGGTGACCAGGGTGTAGGTTGTATCCATCAACCTAAGCAACGAGAGGCCCTAGGCATGGGTCCCGCGCGCAAGCCGGGACCCACATTTTTGTGTATGCCACACGGGCGGACACGCTTCGCGCTTATGCTCCCGTTGGTCGCATGCTTCCTTGGCCGGGAAACTTCTGAGTGTCAGCCTCCATCCTCAATCAAGTCTTTCATTGAGAGTCAGCCCACAATCCGGCGATACGGAGCGCAGCGAAGTCGAAGGATTTGCGGTTTCTCATCCAGCGGCCAAGCCCTGAACTCAGGAGTCAGAAGCATCTTCATCGTCGCGAATGATGGCGTAGTCGTCCTCGGCGAGTGTGCCCTTTACCTTGCTGAGCCATTGCGATGCGGTGCTGACCGGCCAGATGGTCCACGATGCGGGCAGGATGCCGGATTCGAATTCGCAGACGAGCGCAATCTTTGATTCTGTACCTGTGACGGTAGCGAATTCAGAGCCGGGGAAATCGCGGCGATAGATTTCGCGGCCTTCCTCGTCATGCAGGGTGACGTACCAGAAGGCCGGCTGATCAAAAGCCGCCGGCGGCAGTTGCTGCGGATCGATCAGGATGCGGACCATCCAGGTATAGATTTCGTTGGTCCATCCGGGATCGATCGGAGGATTGGGCGGCTCGAACAGGCGGCGCGTGTAGTCCTGCACCTTGCGTTCGCGGAAGGAGAGACCCGCGAAGGTCTCGTAGTCTGCCAGCGAGCGAACCGTACCGAGGCCATAGCTTTCGACTGCTTCGCCGCTCAGCAGGCGCTTGATCTTCTCGCGGCTTGGAGCATCGAGTTTTGACCAGTCGCGGGCTGGCTGCTGTGCTTCCGTATGATCGTCCCAATGCCGTTTCGCGTAGGCGCGCACGTAATCATGCCAGACCAGTACTTCACTGGGATGAAAGAGGTCATAGCCGTGGGTGAAAGCGCGCAGGGTCATGGCGATTTCTTCACCGAAGAAGTACAGTTCCGGATCGTAGGGGACTTCTTCGACAAATCTGCCGAGCGTGAAAAGAAATCCTGCTGCGAGAAAGCGGGCTCGCATCGGCGTCGTGCGTGTCTGCCAGTCAGGAATATCGACAGGCTTGAGCTGCGGCAGGCCGTCGGGCGTGAAAGTCTGGATGGCCATGAGTTGCGGGTAGCCGCCGAGCGTCTCGATCGTTCCGTCGAGCGAAGGGGTGAAGCCGGAGGCGTAGGTAGTCAGCAGTGGCTTTTCGCTGCCGGCCCGGATCATGGTCGCAATCATGCGCTCATCCCACGCCGTGGCGAAGCGGCAGTGCGAATCGATCTGCATGAAGTAATCTTCACCCTGCCAGAGCTTCATGATTTTCGCGCGCGCCCAGCAGGCTCCTCTACTTTCGCCCCAATCCACATCGAGGATGCGGACGTGGGGATGGTGTGCGAAGGGGAGCGGCTGCTCGTCATCGCCATGCTGCCAGCAGATGCCGAAGCGGAGCCGCTGCGGATGGCGCGCTTTCATGATGCAGTCGCGGATGGTCGGCTCCAGTTGCTGGTCGCGATAGGAGGCGATGGAGATGAAGATCAGCGCGTGTTCGGGCGCGGCGGAAATAGGCACGCTTGATGGTCGCCGGGTTTGCAGTACCGGGTCAAGATGGCTGACCGGGAACTGAAAAGAGCCGGGAAGCGTATCTTTCTCCAGGTGTTCTTAGAGCGCGGCACCGGGAGTTCGTGCGTGATGAAATTTCTGATCTGGTGTGTGTTGCTGGTGGTCTGCTGGCCGCTGGCGTTGGTGGCACTCGTTGTTTACCCGATCGTCTGGCTGCTGTTGCTGCCGTTCCGGGTGGTCGGCATCGCAGTCGATGGCGCACTTTCGCTGGTGTCAGCAGTTATTTTGCTGCCTGCACGGCTTCTACGGGCGGCCTAACTACGCTTGGTGGCGCGAACAGAAGTGGCGGTCGGCGCGTCCCAGTGCGCTGCGAAGTCCGGCGCGCGATAACGGCTTCCGGTGGCCATGAAAATTTCGATCGTCTCCTCTGACTGAATACCGCCGCGCGCGCCGACCGATTTGCAATTAAGAGCTGCGGCGGCACAGGCGAAATCCAGTTGCTGCGTGAGTGGCCGGCCTTGCAGTAATCCAAAGATAAAGCCGGCATGGAAGATATCGCCGGCGCCTGTAGTGTCGACGACAGGCACGCGATAAGCCGGCGCGTAATGCAGCCGCTCACCATCCCATGCGATGACGCCATCGGGACCAAGGGTCGCAGCAGTGAGCGTCGAATTGTAGCGGTGATGCATCAGGCGCAGCGCGTGGCCGAGGTCTGTTTCGCCGGTCAGTCGGGTCGGAAAATCACGGCTGACAATCAGGTAATCGACCAGCGCCAGCAGTTCGTCGATGCCGGGATAAACCTCGTCGACATCAGCGACCACGGTAACTCCAGCTTCGCGCGCCCAGCGGGCGGATTGTGTCGCAGCGTCGGTGTCGTGTCCGTCAATGTGCAACGCGCGCGCGTTGATGATCCACTCTCGCTTCAGGTCGTGCGGCTGCAGGATGAGGCGTTCATCGCGCCGCCCGAGCACTGTGCGTTCGCCGCTCGCATCGACCAGGATCAGCGATTGCGGACTGGCTCCCCCCTGCACAGTGATCAGCTGGGCATCGACGCCGGCGTGCGAAAACTCTTTGCGGTGGAGCGTAGCTGCTGCGTCATCGCCCAGTTTACCGACGTAGCGTGTCTTCAGGCCCCACTGCTGGCAGGCTACGACGGTCGTGGCCACCTGGCCGCCAGGCAAAACAGTAACTGTGCTGTATTCAGTCTTTGAGCCGCGCTCGGGAAAGTTCTCGAGCGGGATAACAGTGTCGGTTGCATTCAGGCCGACGCCAACCAGGTCCACGCGGGGTGTGGGAGCCTTGGGCTCGGCATTGTGGCTGATACGCCGTGGACGTTCATTCCAGAAAAGTTTATCGCCAGTCATCGCGTGCCTGCAGTGCTTCGTTGGTGACCTGTTCAAAGTCAGCGTGCTTCTTGACGTAGATTTCGGCGAAGTTGTGGTCCTGCCGAAGAAGAATGGCCTGCAGCCGCACCAGTTCAAGCAATGCCAGGAACATGGCGATGACGGCGCGCTCGGTCTTCGAGTTGCGCAGTAGCTGGCGCAGGGCGATGGGCTTTTCTTCCATCGTGAGTCGGCGGCGGACGAACTCGATCATCTGGCCGACAGTGACGGCATCCTCGTCGACATTGAGCACTGGCCGGGCCTTCGCGCGTTCGAGGATCTCGCGAAAGACGCGGACGAGGTCAGGCACGTCAGCCGCAATCTCCTGCGCCATCGATGGATCAGTGTCTGCATCGATGCCCGCGGTAGCAATTTCGGCGCGGAAGTAGCGCAGGCCGGGATTGGTCCACGTGGCTTCTTCAATCTGCTGCTTGGTCCGGAGCATCTGCGCGGCATTCTTGAAGCGCTCGTGTTCGAGCAGCCGCTCCACTAGTTCGCGGCGTGGATCTTCTGCTTCTGCATCGATGGAGTCGACGGGCGCGCGCGGCAGCAGCATACGGCTTTTGATGTGAATGAGCAGGGATGCGGTGTAGATAAATTCGCCGGCAGCATCGATATCGGTCTGCTTCAGTTGCTCTACGTAACCAAGAAATTGCGCCGTGATCTTCGCGATCGGAATGTCATAGATGTCGATGTCCTGCTTGCGGATCAGGTCGAGCAGCAGGTCGAGCGGGCCATCATAAACCTGGCCGATGTTGACAGAGAACGGATAAACATTTTCCGCCTCTTTCTTGTTCTGACGGTTGGGTTTCTCCGGGGCTGGCTTCACGTCGGATTTGGTATCGGGCTTCAGGTCAGTCATTGCAGCCCCGTCATTGAAGATCGTCTGCCAGGTGAAGTGCGGTGCGGACCTGGTGCATGGTGCGTTCGGCGCGGTTAATCGCGCGTGCCTTGCCGTCGAGCAGAATATCGGTCACAAGCGACGGATCTTTTTCGAAGGCGACGCGGCGCTCCTGGATCGGCGCGAGGGCGCGGACGATGGAGTCAGCGGCCCATCCCTTGCACTCGATGCAGCCGATAGCCGCAGTGCAGCAGCCGTCATAGACCTTGGAAATGGTCTCCGGTGTCGAGAAAACTTTGTGCAGGTCGCCGACCGGGCACTTATCCGGATCGCCGGGATCGGTGCGGCGGATGCGGGCCGGGTCCGTGACCATGGTCTTCAACTTCTGCCGGACGATCGGTTCAGGATCAGTGAGCAGGATGGTATTGCCGTAGCTCTTCGACATTTTGCGACCGTCGGTGCCGGGCAGTTTGGGCGAAGGCGTGAGCAACGACTGCGGCTCGGGCAGGATGTGCTGGCCGCCGGCGCCTGGGTAGAACTGGTTGAAGCGCCGGGCGACTTCGCGCGTAAGTTCGACATGCGCTACCTGGTCCTGGCCGACGGGCACGAAATCTGCCTGGTAGATCAGGATGTCGGCCGACTGCAGCAGTGGATACCCAAGAAAGCCGTAGGTGCTGAGGTCTTTCATGCTGAGGTTTTCCTGCTGCTCTTTGTAAGTGGGCACGCGTTCGAGCCAGCTGAGCGGGGTGATCATCGAGAGCAGCAGGTGCAGTTCAGCATGTTGCGGGACGTGGCTTTGAATAAACATCACAGACTGCTCCGGGTCGATACCGGCGGCGAGCCAGTCCATGGCGACGTCGAAGGTATTCTGGCGCAGGTTGGACGTATCGGCGTAGTCGGTGGTGAGGGCGTGCCAGTCGGCGATAAAGAAGAAGCAGTCGTATCTGGCCGGACCGCTGGTCTCGCGCTCATTCTGCAGGCGCACCCAGTTATAGAGGGCGCCCATGTAATTGCCGAGGTGCAGTTTGCCGGTCGGGCGCATGCCACTCAGCACGCGTTTCGGTGATCCCGTGGCTGAGGTGGAACTCTGGATGATTTCGCGTGGTGTCTGTGACATCGTCAATTCTCGATTGTACGAGAGATGGCGCGGAAACTCCTCGATCCGTCGTGATTCCAAGATTTATGGAACCATTGGCGACTAAGTGCGTATCGGATGGCATGAACCTGTTCCTGCAGGACGTTCGCTATGCATTCCGCCAGTTAAGCCTGGCTCCGGGATTTACGACGACGGTCGTGCTGACCTTGGCGCTGGGTATCGGCGCAACCACGGCCATTTTTACGCTGGTGCACGCGGTCATGCTGCGGTCGCTGCCTGTGGGTGATCCAGCGCGCTTGTACCGGCTCGGCGATACGCAGGAATGCTGCGTGCGCGGCGGTTTTACGGAGGATGGCCGGTGGAGCATGTTCTCGTATGAACTGTTCAGGCGGCTGAAGGCGTCCACGCCTGAGTTCGAAGAACTGGCTGGCTTCCAGGCAAATGCGAATGTCTACAGTGTGCGGCTGGAGGGCGCTACCTCGCCGGCCAAGGCGCTGCACGGCGAATTTGTCACCGGCAATTATTTTTCCATGTTCGGGATCAACTCTTTTGCCGGACGCGTCCTTGCCGAGAGTGACGACCAGCGATCCGCCCCTCCTGTGGTGGTGATGAGTTATCGCACATGGCAGCAGGAGTTTGGCGCATCGCGATCGATGGTCGGAGCGACCCTGTATATCCAGGGCCATCCGGTGACCGTCGTCGGTATTGCGCCACCCGGATTTTTCGGAGACACGGTTACAGATTCGCCGCCCTCGTTCTGGATGCCGCTGCAGCAGGAGCCGCTCCTGATGGGAACGAGTTCGCTGCTGGCTGAGACGATGCCGAACTGGCTGCGGGCAATTGGCCGTCTGAAGCCGGGCGCCACCGTGACTGGTATGCCCGAACGCTTGTCGATCATCCTGCGGCAGTGGATACCGGAGAGCGGCATCATGCCGTTGATTGCGCCGACGCAGCGCTCACGCTTCGATCAGGAACTGAAGAAACAGAAGATCAACGTAGTGGCAGCGGGCGGCGGCGTCGGAGTGATGAAGGAGCAGTATGGCAGCAGCCTGAAGGTGCTGTTGCTGATTTGCGGATCAGTGATGCTGATTGCCTGCGCGAATATCGCGAACCTGCTGCTGGCCCGGGCGCAGGTGCGGCGTCATCAGACCAGTCTGCAGATGGCCATGGGTGCCTCGCGTTCGCGGCTGGTACGCCAGGCGCTGACCGAGAGCGTGGTGATGGCGACACTCGGCGGTGTGGCCGGTGTGCTGCTCGCGTATATCGGGACGCGGATGATCCTGACCATGACTTTTGGCGATGCACATTTTCTGCCGATCAGCCCGACGCCGTCTCTGCCCGTTCTCGGATTCGCGCTGGCCTTGTCCTTCGTGACCGGCGTGCTCTTCGGCACAGCGCCAGCATGGATGGCGACGCATGCCAATCCTGTCGAAGCACTGCGCGGCGCCAACCGCAGTACGCGTGACTCTTCGTCGCTGCCGCAGAAAGCGCTCGTAGTGGTGCAGGTGATGTTGTCGGTCGTGCTGCTGACGGGCGCGGGCATGCTGGTGCATAGTCTGCGCAATCTCGAACACATGGATCTCGGCTTCGATACGCAGAACAAAGTGATGGTCGAGATGAACTCTGCGCCAGCGAGCTATACTCCGGACCACCTGCAGACACTCTACCTTCAGCTGCAAAACAAGCTGGAGCAGATCCCGGGTGTCGAGCGCGCAAGCCTCGCAATCTATACACCGTTCACCGATAACTGGGGTGAGGGGATTGTGGTGGAGGGTAAAGACCCGGCCAGCTTCGGCGACGATGGCGGGGCATCGTGGGACCGCGTCGGCGCCGGCTACTTTGAGACCGTGGGGCAGCCGATCCTGCGTGGTCGCGGCATCGAGCGTGGCGATACGCCGGCGACCGAGAAAGTCGCTGTCGTGAACCAGACTTTCGCCAACAAATTCTTCAAGGGCGAAGACCCGCTGGGCCGCCACTTCGGTATGGATGAGCAGGCGTATGCGAGCAGCTTCACCATCGTTGGCGTGGTGCGCGACGCGAAGTACACCGACGTCCAGGAGAAGACGCGGGCAATGTTCTTTCTGCCGCTGACGCAGTCGGTGGCCTACAAGGAATCGATGATGCAGGAAGTCGATACGCGTTCGCACTTCATCCATAGCGCGGCGCTCGTCTACCACGGCAATCTGAAACAACTGGAGCCGCAGATCCGCAAGGCGTTTGCCGAAGTTGATCCGGATCTTCCGATTACAGACATTCACATGCTGCAGGATCGTGTCGCCGGCAATTTCGATCAGCAGCGGAGCGTCGCGAAACTGGCTGGCCTGTTCAGTACGCTGGCACTGGTTCTCGCGGCAGTCGGACTGTATGGCGTGACGGCGTATTCTGTTGCGCGGCGGACCAATGAAATCGGCGTCCGCATGGCGCTGGGCGCGGACCGTCTTAACGTCGTCAAGCTGGTCCTGCGCGGTGCACTGATGCAGACGGCTATTGGTATGGCGATCGGTATCCCGGCCGCACTGGGCTGCGCGAAGCTGCTAAGTGCGCAGCTGTTCCACGTCACCTTCTGGGATCCGCGCCCGCTTGTGATCGCGGTGGTGCTGCTGGTTGGCTGCGCACTACTGGCGGCAATTATCCCGGCGCGTATTGCAGCTTCACTTGATCCGGTGAAGGCTCTGCATATCCAGTAAAAGCCTCTGGTTTGATCACAGGCTTCCACTTCGGCCGCGGGCGCTTACCAGAGCTGGTTTTTGTAGAGGTACGGCACGTAGTAGGTTTCGAGGTACAGCGATAACAGGAAGAGCAGGGCAGTCGCGCCCACCCCCCAGAAATACAACTGGACCGGCAGTGTGCGGTGCAGAGATGGTTGTCTTGCCTGTGATTCTGTCAGTGTAAACACGATGCCGCCCGCGAAGCAGACGCAGGTGGCCAGGCCGAGCGTGAAAATGGAGCGCTCCAGCCGCAGCTGCCAGTGACTGCCGAGGATGAAGAAGGCACTGCCGAGCAGCGCATAGAGCGAGATGACGCTGACGATAATGGAGACGAGGCGGCCGACTTCACGCATGGTGTTTCCCTGATGCGCTTTATGCTAACGCTGCGGCCGTCCTCGTGGCCACAGAGACTAGATGTTCTGCAGAATTCCGTTGAAAATCGCCAATGCCGGTGAGAGCGCGATACTCGTGATGGGGCCGCCCAGGAAAAAGATGAGCAGCAGGCTGAACATGCCGAGACGATCGTACGTCGCAAGCGCGTTGTAGGGCAGGAAGTGGCGCAGGATGCGCGCGCCATCGAGCGGCGGCAGCGGGATGAGATTGAAGATGGCGATGAACAGGTTGATGGTGATCGCACTATAAAAAATCACGACGAGTGGAAAGACGAAACTGCTGCGCTGCATCAGTTCTGTCGAGATCATGCCCATGGCCATCATGTGCACGTTCTCGGCCCCGAGCGGCGCGAACTTCGCCAGGCACACCAGCACGATCAGCGAGAAGACAGCGAACAGAATATTGGCGGCTGGACCGGCGAGCGTGGATAGAACGTCATCGCGAACCGGCTTCGCGAAGTTGCGCGTGGTGATCGGCGTCGGCTTGGCCCATCCGAAAAGAAAGAAACCATTACCGCCAAACAGCCGGAAGCCGAGCAGCGGTCCGATCAACTGCACCAGCGGCATGATGATGGTGCCGAGCGGGTCAATGTGTTTGGCCGGATTGAGCGTGACGCGGCCGAGCATGCGGGCCGTCGGGTCGCCGAGGCGCGAAGCCATCCAGCCATGGGCGAACTCTTTGAGTGAGAGCGTAAAGAGCAGGACGAAAAACTGAAAAACCTTGATGGCAATGTCTGGGGTCATGTGGGCAGCTAACGCTTGATGTTAGCATCCTGCGCGGGCGTGTCGGGACGCGGAGTGAGCTCTCAAGCCAGCCGGCGCGGCTTCTTCATCAGCAGGTAAAACATGAAACCCATGGCCCCGATTGCGCCGATGGCAGCGAGCGCAAGTACATGCAGAACGGTGACGGTATAGCGACCCTCTGTCGGCACATAACTGCAGCAATAAAGCAGGACCATGTCCGTCAGCGAACCGATCTTGTGGCCGCTCGCTTCGACCAGTGCGAGACGCACATCACGCGCGGGATAGTCGACGCCGGCCAGGTATTTCGACATCCGGCCATCGGGTGTCGCGATCATGATGACGCTCGAATGCGCGTATTGGTCCATTTTGCCGTCAGGGCCGGGCACCTTCACGTAATGGAAACCGGTGGCGTGCGCGAGGTCAGTGATGGACGCAGGCTGGCCGACGAGAAAATGCACGTGGGTCGCGGCTTCTCCAGTGACGCCCAGCGTGCTCAGGAATTTCTGGCGCGCGTTCGCTGCATCAGCCGGCCTGTCAGTCGGCTCGATGCTGGTGACAACGACTTCGTAGTCCTTGCCGGGCGTGAAGCCGGTCTGCGCCAGTGCTGTCGCCATGCCATGCAGCACCTGGGGACAGAGCATCGCGCACCTGAAATAAACCAGCGCCATCATCACAGGACGAGGGCCAAAATAAGTGCTCAGCGCAACGTCTTTGCCCGTGTCATCGATGTAGTGATCGCGCAGCGGCAGTTGGCTATTCAGATTCTGATCAATGCCAGCATGCGCCAGGTACGCGGGCGTCTGCTGCGCAGAGGAACCAAGGGGCTGCTCCGGCCCTGACTGGGCCTCGGCGGCGACAACGGCACAGACAAGAAGAGTTGTAGAAAGAAGAATTCGCTTCAGCACACTTCAGGTTACGCCTTTGTCCTCTGTAGTAGTCGTTCGAATCCACAGGGATGTTCGCCCCATCGTGAATTGGGTGCAGTCTCTTTCTGACAAGGAGCAAAAATTGTTCTTCCTAGCGAGGATTGTCCTGCTGCTGCCCCGACTCCTCATTGATATTCTCTTCCCAGCCGTCACCTTTGACATCGTCTTTCGTCTTGATCTGCTTCGCCGGAACGCCGCCAGAGATGCTGTTGGCTGCGACGTCTTTCGTCGCGACCGCCATGGCGCCAAGGATCGCGTTCTCACCGACTTCGACGCCGGCCATCACCGACGCGTGATACGTGATGCGTGAGCCCGGACCGATGACCGTCTGGCGGTTCTGTACATCGGCCTGATTCTTGGGGTGGTGCGCGTGCGAATAGACGGCAGCGTAATCGCTCAGCGACGTGCCCTTCTTGATAATGACTTCGCCGCGGTCGTCCAGCATCACATACTTGTGGATGGTGCAGTCATCTTCAATCGTGAGATTGTAACCGTAGCTAAATTCGACGCCGTGGAAGATCTTCACGTTCTTGCCCAGCTGCTTGAAAATGTGTTTGCCCAGCATGTAGCGGAAGCGGAAACCCAGCCAGTGATTGATCGCGAGCGGTGACCGGTCGAACATCTGCCAGAAATAAATCAATGGCTTGCGTTCGGCGTATTTTTCTTCGTCAACGTCGCCATAGTACTCCGCCTCCAGTGTCACGTTTGATGGATCGATGCACATTTCGGCCGTGTTGAACGCAAGTTCACTTTGCAGTCCCAGGTTCAGCTTGCCGCCATGTGGGCGCGCGAAGAGCATCTGGTGCAGCGTGTCGCGGACGAGCTCGTTGCGCAGACGCGGTTCCTTGTGGCGACCAATTTCGCTGTCCATGTAGCGCAGCCAGCGGCGGTAGGTTTCCTCGGCCTCGGGAGTAGGTTTCAGATCGCGATAAGGGTATTCAGGCATTGCGTTTTTAGGTTCCTTTGCAGGTACGGGACGCTGATTGGATGCGAATGGTTTCCGGAAGTCGCCGAGCCGTGCTGCAATCGCCGCGTTTCCAGTACAGGCAGCCCCTTATTGTAAGGCGAAGACCGCGTAGACCGTGGCCGATTTCGTGACCTGTCGAGGGGAAATACTGAGCGGCCCGGGTGGCCCGGCCTTCAAAATCGGCGACAATATACCCGCAATTCCACCGATGGCACCGCCTGCATTGCCTTCAACTGCGGGTGCTTCATTGCTGGCATAGATGAGCGAGCCAAGTGTAGCGTTCAGGCCTTTCGCCATCTGCGCGGCGATCTGGCGGCCCCGTTCAAGTGCCTTCGCGGCTGCCTCGGACTGCAGAGCATCCTCTGCCTTCAAGAGCCAGTCAATCTGGCCGCTGTTGTTTGCGCCCGCATTGATGGCTATGTTCATGACATCGGCTCCATCCTTCGCTGTAGTGGAGACGGTCCACGTCTGGTTCACCAGGAAGCGATGCTGTTCACGTTCCGCAGGCGTCATCTGCTGCATCTGCCAGACAGGCTGTTCCTGGATTGACTGGGTATCACTCTCGATGGCAGCCTTTGGAACACCCGCTTTGCTGAGCGCCGCGCTAATCGCATTCGAAAGATCCGAAGCATGCGTATAGGCTGTCCTGGCGTCTACGCCGTAAGTCATGAAGCCGATATGTACGAGCGCCCGATCGGCATCTGCCTTGGCTGTGTCGGTCGTGGTAATCGCGATGGTGCGATTGTCCTTGCTGACCTGAATCTGTTGCGCGCCTGCCGGCAGCGAAACTGCTGCGACCAAAACCACGATCAAATGTGCAAGCGAAGTCATCCGTGAACCTCCGGTGCTGCTACATGCCTTAGACACCGCGTTCAGCGAATTGTGCCAGAAGGTTCAAGCTTGCGCTTTGCCGAAAGAGCGGAGCCGGTCGAGAACGCTACCGACGGCGAGGCTGGTGATGGCTCTTCGTCCGAGTTCCAGACCTTCGTTCAGATTGCCGGCCAGACCCGCTGCTACCAGGGCGGCGGCGGCGTTCAGCAGCACGATATCGCGT
>CAXTNK010000006.1:72799-75813 GCA_964245665.1 uncultured Acidobacteriaceae bacterium | reverse complement strand
ATATCGCGTCGTGGGCTGGTATCTTGCCCGGTGAAGATGGCTTCAAGGATGACCGCATTCTCCCGCGCATCGCCGCCCTGCAGGTCTTCGAGCTTCGACACGGGCAGGCCGACTTCGCGTGGATGGAAGTGGCGGATGCAGGGGCGGCCACTATCCATGCCTGCGTTGACCGTTGCGATGTCGGTTTCGCCCGTGGTCGAGATTTCATCAAGCCCATCCCACCCGTGGACGACGAAGGCATGGCGGATGCCGAGGCGTGTCATCGTCTCCGCCACCAGCGGGACGCGATCGCGGCTGTAAACGCCCATGACCTGCGAGCGGGCCCCGGCAGGGTTGGTCAGCGGGCCAGCCAGGTTGAAGATTGTCCGGAAGCCCAGGATGCGGCGCGCGTCCTTTACCCGGGCCATCGCTGGATGCCAGGTCGGCGCGTAAAGGAAGACGAACCCTGTAGCACGCAGGCATGCTGCAGCCGCTTCCGGGCCCAGTGTGACAGGGATACCGAGCGCTTCGAGCACGTCTGCCGATCCGCACCGCGAGGTGACACTGCGGTTGCCATGCTTGGCCACCCATGCTCCTGCTGCCGCGGCCACCAGGGCCGCGCCGGTCGAGATGTTGAAAGTGCCGCTGCCATCGCCGCCGGTGCCACAGGTATCGACTAACCGGCCGCGTTCTTCGTCGGTGAGCGCGATGGTTGCCGCGCGCTCGCGCATGCCACGGACGAAGCCGGTGAGTTCATCGACGGTCTCGCCGCGGGCCGACAAGGCGCCGAGCAGCGCAGCAATCTGCTGATCGCGCTCATGCGTGACGGCTACCGTCGTGTCGAGCAAACTATGCAAGGTCTGCCGAGCTTCTTCTTCCGAAAGCGTGGCCCGTTGCTGAGTAATGAGTTGAAGGGCGTGATGCAGGGCGTCCATACGTATGCTCTATCGTACCGGGAGTTGCCATCCCGGGCGGGCACTCCTCCGGCGTAATGGCATGCTTCCGTTCGCCGCACCGACCAGGTGGGGAAGGGACATGGCCAGCGACGGGCGCCATGCAGGATTGCGAGGATGCGGACCGACTTTAAGTTTCAAGAACTGATGGCTTCAGGCCTCGCTAAGACTTCCGACCGAAGTGGATCACTTTCCTGCCCTCACCTGACAGTCTTCGCTTTCGTCCATTACTATGAAGGCCTAGACCACTTATGAAAATTCACGAGTATCAAGCAAAAGACATCCTGGCGAAACACGGAGTTGCCGTACCGCGGGGTGAGGTGGCCAACACGCTCGATGAGGCGTTGGACGTGGCGAAGCGGCTCCTCGGTTCGGGAGCTTCAGGCGTTGTTGTCAAGGCACAGATCCATGCTGGTGGACGCGGCAAGGGTGGCGGCGTCAAGGTTGCTAAAACGCTGGCCGATGCCGAAGAGGCAGCCAAGAAAATCCTTGGCATGCAGCTGATCACGCATCAGACCGGCCCCCAGGGCCAGAAGGTCTCGCGGCTTCTTGTCGAAGAGATGTCGGCCATCGATCGCGAACTTTATTTGGGCATCGTACTCGACCGTGCTGCGGCGCAGCTGGTCTTTATGGCGTCGAAATCGGGTGGCATGGAGATTGAAGAAGTGGCTGCGGAAAACCCTGACGCCATCTTCAAGGAATACATTGATCCGGCAGTAGGCTTTCAGCCCTACCAGGCACGCAAGCTGGCATTCAAGCTGGGCCTCAAGCCGACGCAGATCAACGATGCAGTCAAGTTCATGACCGGCCTGTATGACGTCTACATCGACACCGACGCATCGCTCCTGGAAATCAATCCCTTCATCACCACCAAGGACGACAAGCTGGTGGCGCTCGATTGCAAGATCAATTTCGATGACAACGCGATGTTCCGCCACAAGACCCTGAAGGAACTGCGCGATGTAGCAGAAGAAGATCCGCTCGAAGTGGAAGCGTCAAAGTATGCGCTGAACTACATCAAGCTCGATGGCAACATTGCCTGCATGGTGAATGGTGCGGGCCTCGCGATGGCGCCGATGGACATCATCCAGTATGCCGGCGGCTCGCCTGCAAACTTTCTCGACGTAGGCGGCGGCGCGAACCAGCAACAGATCGAGCACGCGTTTGAAATCCTGCTGTCGGACAAGAATGTCCAGGCTGTGTTCATCAACATCTTCGGCGGTATTCTGCGTGTCGATACGCTCGCGCAGGGCGTTGTTGGCGCGGCGAAAAAGCTGAACATCCAGGTGCCTGTCGTCCTACGATTGGAAGGGACGAACGTTGAAGAGGGTCGGGAGATTCTGAAGAACTCCGGCTTCAAGTTCATCGTGGGCGAAACCATGCAGGACGCAGCGGAAAAGGTAGTGGCGGCCGCGAAGGGAGCGGCAAACTAATGGCAGTTCTGGTTGATAAAAATACGCGCCTCATCGTGCAGGGCATCACGGGTAAAGAAGGCACCTTCCATGCGAAGGGCTGCGCGGAATACGGAACAAAAGTTGTTGGCGGTGTGACGCCGGGCAAGGGTGGCACAACGCACGAAGGCTGGCCGGTATTCAATACCGTAGCCGAAGCAGTGAGCGAAGCAGGCGCCAATGCAACCGTGATCTTCGTACCGCCGCCATTCGCTGCGGATGCGATTCTTGAAGCTGAAGACGCGGGTCTGCCGCTGATCATCTGCATCACCGAAGGCATTCCGACCAATGACATGGTGAAGGTGTGGGCCAGGCTGAAGCACTCGAAGTCCGTGCTGATCGGGCCGAACTGCCCGGGGGTCATTTCCCCAGGTAAAGCCAAGATCGGCATCATGCCGGGCCGCATTCACAAGGAAGGTTCGGTCGGCATCATTTCGCGTTCCGGCACGCTGACCTATGAAGCGGTTTATCAGCTGACGCAGCGTGGTATTGGGCAGTCGACGGCAATCGGCATCGGTGGTGACCCGATCATTGGCACTACGCACGTCGACGCGTTGCGCATGCTGAACGAGGACCCGGAAACAGAAGCGATCATCCTCATCGGCGAGATCGGCGGCACGGCAGAAGAGGC